>NZ_JBXWRM010000004.1:0-278883 GCF_059612905.1 Ruegeria sp. YKSD163 | reverse complement strand
ACTGGGCGATTTCGACTGGTTCGTGTCCTCGGATGGTGGGCGTGAGCGGTACTATGGCGGCGACGGTGTCGACACGGTGACCTATTTCAACGCGCCCGGCGCGGTGACGGCGAACCTGCGCAACGGTGCCGTGGTGAACGGCGAAGAATCCGGCTACGGAACCCAGGGCTGGGCCGCGCGTGACCTGTATTTCGAGATCGAGAACCTGGTCGGTTCGAACTTTGGCGACCATCTGACCGGTTCTGCCGACCGGAACCAGCTTTCGGGTCTCGATGGGGACGACTTCCTGTTCGGATACGGCAATATCGACTATCTCAAGGGGGGCGCCGGCAATTGACCTGCCCCCCGCTGGTCCCTCATTCATAACGAGAGTCTGCAGGTTGGTGCGATGCTCCCCGACTTTGGACCGCCGGAAGTTGGATTTTTCCGGCTCTGTCACGATGACGGGCTGGTGATGCCATCGGGATAATGCATGTCGATCGGGACGTTGTATCCGATCGCGCTGTGGGGTCTGTCCTCGTTGTAGTGTCTACGCCAATCCCCCAGCTTTTCCCGTGCATCCGCAAGGTTCATGAACCAGTGCGCGTTCAGGCACTCGGACCTGAGCTTGCTGTTGAATGCTTCGATGAAGCCGTTGTTCGTGGGTTTCCCGGGCCGCGAGAAGTCCAGCGTAACATCGTTGGCATAGGCCCAAACTTCAAACAGAAAGCGAACCGGATCACACGTTACAACAACACCCTGCTCTCTCCGAGAAACTCTGGCGACTGAAAGCCCTCACTCTGCTCACACGATATCGAACTCTGAGGCTGTCAGACCGAGCCCCGGATCTAGAACGGCGAACTGAACTTGCGAGGCGCCTCCGGCCCCGTCTGCGTCATAGAAGAGCGCTCCAGTCGCGGAGTTGTAGATGATGAAGTCGTTGCTGTCTTGTGCCGACGAGCCAATACGGAACTCGCTGGAGGACAAGCTCGAGCCAATCGCGCCGAACACGCGCTCATCCAAGCTGATCCAGTCATTGGCAATCGAGTAATGCTCGATCGTGTCCACATTCGACCCCGCATCGGCGTTGTTGCAGAACTCGCTGGCAGGGGGATTCACGGCATGAATCCGGTAGGTTAAGACGCGGGGCATGAGTAAGCCCGAACCTGCCCGCTACCGCACGACGAACTGGAAGTCTTACAACGAAGCGCTGAAGCGGCGTGGATCTCTGTTGATCTGGCTTGACAAGGACATGGTATGGCATGCCCCCAAGGCTGGGCGTCCGGGTCGACCACCGGTATTCTCCGATGCTGCCATCCAATTTTGCCTGTCAATCAAGGTTCTGTTCAAGCTGCCCCTCCGGCAGACCGCCGGGATGGTTGCCAGCCTTTTGCACCTGGCGGGGCTGGACTGGCCCGTTCCTGATTTCTCTACGCTGTGCCGTCGACAGAAAGCGTTGGCCGTCCAGATCCCGTATCGCCGTGCCGATGGGCCACTGAACCTGCTGGTGGACAGCACCGGAATCAAGTTCCTCGGCGATGGCGAGTGGCAAGCCCGCAAGCATGGCGTTCAGGGGCGCCGCCAAGGGCGCAAAGTCCATCTGGCCATAGATACTACTACCTCTGACATACGCGCCGTCGAGTTCACCCCCAGCCGAGACGGCGACAGCCCGGTGCTGCCAGAACTGCTCGACCAGATCCCGAAGGATGAAGAGATCAAAACCGTGACCGCAGACGGCGCTTACGACACACGCCGCTGCCACACCGCCATCATCGGGCGTGACGCTGTCCCGATCATTCCGGTCCGCAAGAACGGTCGGCCGTGGAAGGAAGATTGCCCAGCTGCGCGGGTTCGTAACGAAACCTTGCGCGCCACCCGGCACTACGGCCGGGCCTTCTGGAAGCGCTGGACAGGATACCACGCTCGAAGTCGGGTCGAGGCGAAAATGCGTTGCCTCAAGGCATTCGGCGAGCGCATCGCAGCCAGAGACCCCGACCGCCAAGCCGCCGAAATCCACATCCGCATCGCTCTCATGAACCGCTTCAACGCACTCGGCACCGCCGAGATCGTTCGTGTGGAATGACATCAATGGGGAAAGGGGAAGTCACGCTTCAGGCGGGAGTTCTGCAACAATGCCTTGTACCGGCCTGATCTACAGGACACAGCGGTTCGCACTGTGCTTCAACAGGCTGAGGCCCTTTCAGCCCAATTCAATGCATGAACTCTCGGGGATTGAACTGTTGGTTTGGCGGCAAGGCGAGCGGAGCTAGGATTTTTTCTTCGGGAAGCCAAGTTTCTTGGCCGCTACAATCAACTGTTGCAAGCGGTAGCATCCAATCGCAAATCAGTTGGCGGGATTTTTGGCGGGTAGGAACTTTGCCTTTCGCTATTTGCCAATGATTTCAGAGGCAAATGGCGGACCGAGGAGGATTCGAACCCCCGACCCCTTGATTCGTAGTCAAGTACTCTATCCAACTGAGCTATCGGTCCGCTTGGTGAGGGGCTATCTAGACTTTAGGCCGGAGGGGCGCAACCCGATTCTGCGAAATTCTCTCAAAAAGTTTCGCCGCCTTTCGGGAGCCTTATTTCAAAGACGGTTCCGCCCGGTCCGCTGTCTTTCAGAACCAGCGCACCGCCATGGCCACGCACCAGTTCGGCGGAAATTGCCAGGCCCAGGCCCGAGCCGCCCTTGCGCACGCCACCCTGGAACGGGGTGAACAGATTCTCTCGCGCCTTGGGTGGCAGTCCGGGGCCGGTGTCGCGCACCTCGATCACCCAATCCGTCTCGGTCTCGTGGCCCGAGACAGCGACTAGGCCGGGCTGTCCGGTGACCTCCAGCGCCTGACGTGCATTGCGCACCAGATTCATCACCACACGGAACAGCTGTTCAGGATCGGCCCGCGCACTCAGCGTCTCGGGCACTTCGTTGACAATATCGATCGCGCCCTCGCCCAGCGCAAGCCGCTCGCTGGCGACCACGTCCTCGGCGACCGCATGCAGGCGAACCATGGTCAGCATCGGCGAGGGTTCCTCGGCCCGGCCAAAGGCCAGCGTGCTTTCGCACAGCGACACTGCGCGGGTAATCGAGTTGACCAGCTTCGGCGCCATCCGGCGCACCAGCGGGTCCTCGCTGGTCTCGATCCGATCGGTGAACAGCTGCGCCGAGGTCAGGATGTTGCGCAGATCATGGCTGACCTTTGCCACGGCACCGCCCAGTTGCGCCAACCGTTCACGCTGGCGTAGCGCCTGAGTGATCTGGCGTTGCAGCATTTGCAGGGCTTCCTCGGCCTCGCGCAGCTCGGTCACGCTGGAATTGGGGGTGATGATGCCGCGCACATCCTCTGGCGCGCGGGCATAGCGCTGCATGTAGTCGACAACGCTTCTGATCGGGCGCACCAGGATCGCACGAACCGCAAGGAACAGGAAGAAGGCGGTGATGACCGAGATTACCAGCGACAACAGCAGGATCCGCGCGCCATAGTCGATCATCGCCGTCCTGAGCGGTTGGCTGTCCATCGTAACCTCGATCAGCAATCCGGCCTCCTTGACCGGTTCGCCGATCACCCGGATGACCTCGTTCTCGGACATGAAGAACCGCAACAGCGCATCGCGCATCAGGATCCAGGGCGAGGCCTGACGCAAATCATAGCTCTGCCCGATCTGTCCGGGGATCGGAGAGCTGAGCATAAGCTGCCGTACCTCGTCGCGGCGCAGTACCACGTTGTATACCCCGGCGTTTTCCAACAACTCGGCCTCAAGATCGGTGGCCAACATGTCATCAGCCAGCAGCGCCAGCGAGGCAATCTGCGCCCTTTCCAGCCGGTTTTGCAGGAAATCCTGACGGAACCGCGCGATCGAGGGTACAAAGATCAGCACTTCGGCCAACATCACGAAGGCGACCGTCAGGATCAGAAACCGGCCCGAAAGCGAGTTCAGCATGATGTCCTTTCCCGTCAGGGAAGCCAGCGCTGTACCAGCCCGACCACCCGTTTCACTGTCTGATTTTCGAACAGGCGCGGCGAGAAATAGGCCCCCGCCGCGCGCTTGTTGATCTCACCAATTGTTGGGTACGGAGACACCATCGCCGCAACCTGACTCATCTTCAGATTATTGGCCAGAACCAGCGACCACAAGTTCACGTGTTCCCCGGCCTGATGTCCGACGATGGTGACACCAACCGGACGCCCCCGAACCACCATCACCTTGATGAATCCTTCGGTGCGGCGTTCCGCGATGGCGCGGTCGTTATGAAGGTAGTCGAACCGGGCCACCTCGACCCTATCGCCGTGCGTGTCGCGGGCCTCCGCCTCGGTCAGGCCGATCTGGGCCAGTTCAGGGTCGGTGTAGGTAGCGCGTGGGATGTGATCGGTTCGCGCCTTGGAGGGCAGGCCAAACAGGGCCGAGCGCAGGATCACCCCGGCCTGATACCCCGCCACATGGGTGAATTGCAGGCCACCCGCCACGTCGCCGATCGCATAGACGCGGCGGTTGCTGCTACGCAGCGACGCATCGACCCGGATGCCGGTGCGCGTGATCTCGACCCCCGCGACTTCAAGGTTCAGCCGGTCGGTGCTGGCCTTGCGCCCGACCGCCACCAGCAGATGGCTGCCCGCAAAGATGCGCCCCTCGGCGCTGACCACTTCGATGGCGCCGGCCTGGCCGCGGATCTGTGCAGCGGCGGTGTCCTCGGCGATCTCGACGCCTTCGGCGCGCAGGTGATCAAGCACCAGCTTTGTCGCCTCGGGATCCTCGCGGCCCAAGGCGCGGTCGGCCTCGATCACGGTGACCTTGCAACCCAGCCGCACATGCGCCTGCGCCATTTCCAGCCCGATGGGGCCGCCGCCGATGATCAGCAGATGATCGGGGCGCTCGCGCAGGGCAAACAGGGTTTCGTTGGTCAGATAGGGTACGCTGTCCAACCCAGGGATCGGCGGGATCAAGGGGGTCGAGCCGGTGGCGATAACGATGCGCCGGGCCACGATCAGGTGCGCGCCGGCCTGCACCTCGGTCCTGGAAACGAAATGTCCGTATTCGCGGATCACCCGCACGCCCAGCCCCTCGAACCGGTCCTGACTGTCGACCGGTGCGATCTGTGCGATCACGTCCCGAACGTGATCCTTCACCGCATCGAAATCCACCTGCGCCAACTGGTCGGTCACGCCGAGCCGGGCGGTACTGGCTTTCGCATGTGCTGCCTTGGCACTGGCAAGCAGCGCCTTCGAGGGAACGCAGCCATAGTTCAGGCAATCCCCCCCCATTTCGTGCCCTTCAAGCAGCACCACCCGCGCACCCATCTGGCTGGCACCCGCCGCCACCGACAAGCCGCCGGACCCCGCGCCGATCACCAGCAGGTCGGTCTTGATCCGCTCCATCACATTTCCTCCCGCTTTCCGCGCAGGGCCTTGATGACGATGGGCAGCGCCGCCAACAGGCAAAGACCCAGGATAGGTCCGATCACGAAAGGTTCCCGGAACAGCGACAGGTCAGGGGTTTCGCCGCGATCGAACACGCCACCCAACCCCACCCCGATCCAGGTGAAAACGATCGCACCGGGCACGATACCCAGCGCCGTGGTCAGCACATAGTTGCGCAGCTTTACCCCGACCAGCGCCGGGATCAGGTTGGCCGCGAAGAACGGTACCGCTGGTACCAGCCGCAGCAGGAACAGCACCTCGACCTCGTTGCGCCGCAGCCCGTCCTTGAGCCGTTTGACCGCGCCCTCAGAGGCCTCGAGCCGCGCGGTCAACATCGCCCCCAGCCCGGCGCGGGCGGCCAGAAAGATCACAACCGCCCCGATGGTGGCCGCGAGCACATTCAGCACGGTGCCGACCGCCAGGCCGAACAGAAATCCGCCTGTCATAGAGGCCACCGCCGCACCGGGCAGGGAAAAGGCCACGATCAGCACATAGATGCAGACGAAGATTGCCGCCATCGCGGCATAATGCGCCTCTCGATAGGCCAGCAGCGCCTGCCGATTCGCGGCCAGCGTATCGAAACTGAGATAGTCGCGCAGGGTGACGGCCCCGACCACCGCGACCAGAACGATTGCGATCAACGGCAAATGGCGCAGCATGCGGCGCGGCGCGGATTGGGCGGTTTGGCGCATCGGTTCCGGATTTGTTTCAGGGTCGGGCTTCATATTGTCCCCAAGATGCAGACCCGCGCCGTCAAACAACAGGGTATTCACGCTCGGTTGAACGCAAAGGGATAAAAACGTGAGAAAAACACCGCCTGCGCCGGGAAACTGAAACCTTTCTTCTGGCGGTCGGGGGGAAATTGTTGCAAAAGCCCGCAAAACCCCTCTCAGAGGGTTTGACTTGCCCGGCCTCTGGCATTAGAGGACGGGCTTCGACAGACACACGGGTGGCGAATCCGCGCCGCGCCCGACCGCAAGAAATTGGAGTACGGAGCGATGAAACGCACCTATCAGCCTTCGAACCTGGTTCGCAAACGCCGCCATGGCTTCCGCGCGCGCATGGCCACCAAGGCCGGCCGCAAGATCCTGAACGCACGCCGCGCGCGTGGCCGCAAGGAACTCAGCGCCTAAGCGCTGCGACCCGTTCTGACGGATATGACACCGCCGGAGGCCCCCAGGGATGGCACCGCCAACCACGGGGAAACGCCTCCGGCGGTGTCCGTTTGCGCGTCAAGCCGGATAACTGTCCTGCGCAAGCGCAGCGATTTCCTGAAGGCCGCGCGTGCGCGTCGTCAGGGCGCGGGCTCGATGATGGTCCAGGCCCGCAAACGCGCCGAGGGTGAGGCGCCGGGCATCCGTGTCGGGTTCACCTGTTCCAAGAAGGTCGGCAACGCCGTGGCCCGCAATCGCGCCAAACGCCGCCTGCGCGAGGCCGCGCGGCTGGTGTTGCCGGAAATGGGTCGCCCCGGTTGGGACTATGTGCTGATCGGTCGCCCCAACGATACCGCCACGCGCCCCTTTGAGGGGCTGCTGGACGATCTGCGCCGGGCGCTGCGCAAGCTGCACGCGCCCAAACCCTGACCCACTCCATTTCGTCGCAACATGCTTGGCAGTGACAGGCCTGCACCCTAGATTGGCGCCATGACCCCGCTTGCCCATATTCTGGCACTGCCCGTGCGCGCCTATCGGTTGATCTTTTCGCCCTGGGTCGGTTTCAACTGCCGCTATCAACCGACCTGCTCGGCCTATGCGCTGGAGGCACTGGAGAAACACGGGGCCATTCGCGGCAGCTGGCTGGCCGCGCGACGGATCGGACGCTGTCACCCGCTGGGCAGCGACGGCTACGATCCGGTCCCCGACCCCAAGGTCGACAGCGGCAAACCGAGCCACCCGCCCGCTGATTGATGCTGGGCTCCGCTCCGCCGACATGGGGCAGTATATTTCCTGCCCCATCTTGCAGCGCAGCAATGCTGCGCACAGGTATCAGTCGCAGTCGGACACCACCTAGCCGGGATATCTGAAATTGGATTACCTCTACATCGCCGCCGGGCTGATCGGTTTGTTTCTTGGCGGCGAGGCATTGGTGCGTGGAAGCGTCGGTCTGGCCCGCCGGCTTGGTCTGTCGCCACTTTTGATTGGTCTGACCGTCGTCGGATTTGGCACCTCGACCCCGGAGTTGCTGGTCTCGGTCGATGCCGCGTTGCGTGGCGTGCCCGATATCGCCCTGGGCAACATTATGGGATCGAATATCGCAAACATCCTGCTGATCGGAGGCATCACGAGCTTGGTCTGGCCGATCAATTGTAAATCTGCGGGTCTGTGGCGCGATCTGGCGGCGATGCTAGTGGCAACCGTGGTATTGGCGCCACTTCTGCTGAGCGGCCAGATGACCCGGGTCGTGGGCCTGTTCCTGCTGCTGTCTCTCGTTGCCTACCTGATCTGGTCCTACCGTCAATCCGGCGGCTCTTGCGCCGACAACGCCGAAACCGACCTGCCGGAACTGCCCTCACGCCCCCTTGTCACTCCGCTGCTGATCGGTGCGGGCCTGCTGGGCCTGATGATCGGCGCGCGGCTGCTGGTCGATGGCGCGGTCTCGGTCGCACAGGGACTGGGGGTTTCGGATGCCTTCATCGGCCTGACCATCGTCGCCGTCGGCACCTCGCTGCCCGAGCTTGCGACCTCGGTCATCGCAGCATTCCGCCGCCAGTCCGAGATCGCGGTGGGCAATATCATCGGTTCTAACATCTTCAACATTCTCGGCATCCTGGGCGCCACCGCCGTCATCGCACCGATTCCGGTAGCCTCGCGCTTTGCCCTGTTCGACCTGCCGGTCGCACTGGCCGCTGCAGTCGTCTTCAGCGTGCTGCTCTTGTGGCGTGCAGGCGTCAGCCGCGGCGCGGGCATCCTGTTGCTGCTGGCCTATGTCGCCTATGTCTGGGCCGCGCAGGGCTGAGCGCGGCGCTTGCCCGGCTGATGCAAACACTGTAAGGCCCGCCCATGCTGGACGAGAACGAAGACATCCATCCGCTTTTTGCCGGCGCCCCCGCGACGACCGAGTTCAAGAAGCTGCGCAAACGCATCGTGCGCTACACGCGCGAGGCGATCGAGCAATATGGCATGGTCGAGCGCCGCGCCGATGGCAGCACGCCCAAATGGTTGGTCTGTCTGTCCGGCGGCAAGGACAGCTATACGCTTCTGGCGGTTCTCTACGAGCTTAAATGGCGTGGCCTGCTGCCGGTTGACCTGCTGGCCTGCAACCTGGATCAGGGCCAGCCCGGCTTTCCCTCGACCGTGTTGCCCGAATTCCTCGACCGGATGGGCGTGCCCAACCGGATCGAGTATCAGGACACCTATTCAGTTGTTGTCGACAAGGTGCCTCAGGGGCGCACCTATTGCGCGCTCTGCTCGCGGCTCAGGCGCGGCAATCTCTACCGGATCGCCCGCGAAGAGGGGTGTTCGGCGGTGGTGCTGGGTCATCACCGCGACGATATCCTGGAAACCTTCTTCATGAACCTGTTTCACGGCGGCCGTCTGGCGACAATGCCGCCCAAGCTGGTCAACGAAGAGGGCGACCTGTTCGTCTTTCGCCCGCTCGCCCATGTGGCCGAGGCCGATTGCGAGAAATTCGCGCGAGCGATGAACTATCCGATCATCCCCTGCGACCTCTGCGGCAGCCAGGACGGGTTGCAACGTCAGCAGGTCAAACAGATCCTCGACGGCTGGGAGAAGAATCGACCCGGCCGGCGCCAGGTGATGTTCCGGGCGTTGATGAATGCGCGTCCGTCGCATTTGCTGGACCCGAAACTCTTCGATTTTCAGGGGCTTGAATTGGGTTCCCGTGAAAAAGGCGAAAATTTTGGGGAAATTCCGCTGCTGCGTTAACGTCTGACTCAGACTGGTTTCCTACGGTCCAACAAGGCGCGCGTTGCGCCTTGCGAAAGGCCAGTAGACCCTATGCGGATAAAACCGTCCCTGACCCGAATTCGACATGCAATCGTGCCGGTGCTGACAGGCCCGCCGATTTTGGCCTTCTTGCCCGCAATCACTCTTGGGGCGTTCTGGCTGGGGGGCGAGATTGCCCTGCTGTTGGCGTCTCTGGGCCTGCCTTTGATGTTCGCTTTTGCCGGGGCCTTCGGCAAATGGCCCGCAACCTATCAGGTGCCGCGTGACAGCGTGACCGGTCTGATGCTTCGGGACGGGTTCGAAAGCGCGGCGACCCATATTCACGCGATGGCGGCCGAGACCGACCGGAAATCGGCCTGTTTTCTCATTGAACTCGACGATTATGCCGAACTGGTGGACCATCACGGACAGACAGCAGGCGACCTTGTCGCCCAACGCAGTGGCGAACGCATTCTGGCCGCGCTACGCAACAACGATGTGGTGGCGCGCTTGGGTGACAAACGATTTGCCGTCTGCCTGGCGCCGGTGCCGCAACTGGATCTGGAACTGTGTATCCAACTCGCGGGCCGGATGCAGAGCGCGGTAGAGGACCCGATCTCTCTCAATGGGGTGGCAGTCTACGTATCCTGCTCGATCGGCTTCTGTCAGAACCGCCGGGCCCCCGGACATAGCGCCAGCGACTGGCTCGATGCCGCGAATGTGGCCCTGGCTGCGGCGCAGGGCGCCGGCCCCTCCTCAATCCGGGCCTATGCCCCGGATATGGAGCGTAGGCCGGGCGGTGCATCTCAGTTGCGCGATGAGGTTCAGGCAGCACTCGAAAACGGGCAGATTCAGCCTTGGTACCAGCCCCAGATCTCGACCGACACCGGCAAGGTCACCGGGTTCGAGGCGCTGGCGCGCTGGAACCACCCCGCGCGCGGCCTGCTGACGCCAAACGTTTTCCTGCCGGTGATCGAAGAGGCCGGCCTGATGGAACGGCTGGGGCAGGTGATGCTTTATCACGCCCTGACGGCGGTCAAGGCCTGGGACAGCGCAGGGGTCGATGTCCCCCGGGTCGGTGTCAACTTCGCCTCGGACGAATTGCGCAATCCGGGCCTGGTCGAACGGGTCCAGTGGGAGCTTGACCGGTTTGACCTGACTCCGGACCGGCTGTCGGTGGAAATCCTGGAAACCGTGTTCTCGAACACGCCCGATGACGTCATCACCCGCAACATCGCAGGGCTGGGCAAGCTTGGCTGCCGCATCGACCTGGACGATTTCGGCACGGGCCATGCCTCGATCGCGTCGATCCGCCGCTTTGATATCTCGCGCATCAAGATCGACCGGTCCTTTGTGATGAAGGCTGACCGCGACCCCGAACAGCAGCGCTTGATCGCGGCAATCCTGACGATGGCGGAGCGGCTCGAACTGGAAACCCTGGCCGAAGGGGTGGAAACCGTCGGCGAACATGCGCTGCTGGCGCAGCTGGGTTGCGACCATGTTCAGGGCTTCGGGATCGGCAAACCGATGCCTTTCGACCAGACCCTCGATTGGATCGCGCATCACGACGCGAAACTGCAGGATGCCCCGAGGATCGGGCGCGAAACTGGCTGAACGCACGCGAACCACGGTCACCGGAGCGTTTCCACTCCGCCCGAGGGCCGATTCCGCTTGACCTTTGTGCCATCACTCTGTTGAACCCTGCGTGGTCTTTCACTGCACAAGGTGGCTGTCCCGATGGACGATCAGAACAAGAATCTCATCCTCGCAACAGCGCTCAGCTTTCTGGTGATCCTGGTCTGGTTCATCCTGTTCCCGCCACCGGAACAGACCGAGGCGCCCGCGACCGAGATCGCAACCACCGACGGCACCGCCGTGCAAGCCCCCTCTGCTGCCACGACCCAAACCGGCTCGGGCGAGGTCCCCGTGCTCGACAGCAACGCCCCGACCGAAGCAGAGGCCCCGCGGGTTCAGATCGACACCCCGCGCCTGAAGGGCAGTGTGTCACTGCTCGGTGGCCGGATCGACGAGCTTTCGCTGAAGGATTACCGCGTCTCGCTAGACGCGGACGCCGAGATCGTCGAGATGTTGACCCCGGCAGGGTCGACCTCGGCCTACTACGCGCTTTATGGCTGGGCCCCCGGCACCGGCCTGAACGCCGCCGACGTGCCCGGACCGCTGACCGAATGGTCGCTGGAGTCCGGTGAAACGCTGAGCGTGGGCAGCCCGGTGACGCTGCGCTGGTCCAATGGAAGCGGCGTTACCTTCCGCCGCATCCTTGCCGTGGACGAGGACTATATGTTCACCGTCACCCAGTCGGTGGAGAACAGCTCTACCGCTCCGATTGGCGCCGCGCCTTATGGCATCCTGGCTCGTCACGGTGTTGGCGAAGATGCCGACCTGCCGGGTCTGAAGAACTTCTTCATCCTGCACGAGGGCGTCGTCGCCATGAATGACGGCACCCTTTCGGAAATCGACTACAAGGATGTGCGCAAGTTCGACATCGACCCGAATGAGGGTGCGCAGGCCGAAGTGTTCCAGAACAAATCCGACGGTTGGATCGGATTCACCGATCACTATTGGATGGCTACCCTGATCCCCGGATCGGGCAGCGCCTTCAAATCGGCAGCCAAATATGATGCGCGGCGCAAGATCTATCAGGCCGAAACCGTCCTGCCGACCATGACCGTCGCACCAGGCGAAAGCGCCGAGGTAACCACCCGCCTGTTCGCCGGCGCCAAGGAATGGGAAAGCATCCGCGCCTATCAGAAAGACGGCGTGCAGAAGTTCCTCGACAGTATCGACTGGGGCTGGTTCTTCTTCCTGACCAAGCCGATCTTCTGGCTGCTGCACCAGCTCAACGGGCTGATCGGCAACATGGGCTGGTCGATCATCGGTCTGACGCTGATCATCAAGGCGATCGTTTTCCCGCTGGCGCTGAAATCCTATGTCTCGATGGCCAAGATGAAAGAGCTTCAGCCGCAGATGGAAGCCCTTAAAGAGGCGGCTGGCGACGACCGCCAGAAGATGCAACAGGGCATGATGGAGCTTTACAAGAAGGAAAAGGTGAACCCGGCCGCGGGCTGTCTGCCGATCCTGCTGCAAATCCCGATCTTCTTCTCGCTCTACAAGGTGATCTTTGTCACCATCGAATTGCGCCAGGCTCCGTGGTTCGGCCCGTTTCGCGACCTCAGCATGCCGGACCCAACCTCGATCATGAACTTCTTCGGCTGGCTGCCCTGGGCCGGGCCCGAGCCGGGCTCGCTGGCGGCGACCATCCTCATCGGTATCCTGCCGCTGCTTTTGGGCATCTCGATGTGGCTGCAACAGAAGCTTAATCCGGCGCCCACCGACCCGACCCAGGCGATGATCTTTGCCTGGATGCCCTGGGTATTCATGTTCATGCTGGGCAGTTTTGCCAGCGGCCTGGTGGTGTACTGGATCGCGAACAACACGATCACCTTTACCCAGCAGTACATCATCATGCGCAGCCACGGGTACAAACCGGACGTATTCGGAAACATCAAGTCCGGCTTTGCCCGCAAGGCCAAGGCGGATAAGAAATGACCGGCACGGTCACCGGGCTCTGGCGGCATCCGATCAAGAGCCATGGCCGCGAGGCGCTGGACAGCGTCACCCTCAACCCCGGGCAGACCATGCCCGGGGATCGTGTTTGGGCGGTGGCGCATGAGACGTCCCAGGCGGACGGGTCCGAATGGGTGCATTGCGGTCATTTCAGCCGTGTGTCCAAGGTGCCCGAGCTGATGGCGATCACTGCCGCGCTCAACGGCGATCGCGTGACTCTTCGCCATCCCAAACGCCCCGATCTGGAGTTCGCCCCCGAGACCGAGGCGGACCGCTTCCTCGAATGGGTGAAACCCTTGATGCCACAGGATCGGGCCCAATCGGCCCGAATCATCCGGGTACCCGGACGCGGCATGACCGATAGCGATTTCCCCTCGGTGACGCTGTGCAATATGGCTTCGCACCGGGCGGTGGAACAGCGGATTGGGCATCCTCTGTCGCCACTGCGCTGGCGCGGCAATATCTGGTTCGACGGCCTGCCTTTGTGGGAGGAGTTCGACTGGCTCGACCGCGAGGTGCAGATCGGCGAGGTGGTGTTTGCCGTGCGCGAACGCACCGACCGCTGCGCCGCGACCACTACCAATCCTGAAACCGGGATTCGCGATGCCGACACGCTGGCCGCGCTCGACCATTGGGGTCATCGTGATTTCAGCGTCCGGGCCGAGGTGATCCGCGGCGGGACCATCCGCCTTGGTGACGAGGTGCGCCCGCTATGACCGCCCTGCCCTTTCCCATTGCCGAAGAGCCCGACGCATTCGCCGCCGAGACCGGACGCAAGCTCTTTGCCGGCCCGTCCGAATTCGTCAAGGGCGTGGTGGCGATGTCCGGCCTGCCGCCCGCCGATCGGGTCGAGGTCTGCTTTGCCGGACGATCAAACGTGGGCAAGTCCAGCCTGATCAACGCGCTGACCGGCACCAAGGGGCTGGCGCGCGCCTCGAACACGCCGGGCCGCACACAGGAAATCAACTTCTTCACTCAGGGACCTGAGCTCTATCTGGTCGACCTGCCGGGGTACGGGTATGCCAATGCGCCGCTGAAAGTGGTCGAGAAATGGCAGAAGCTGCTGAAGCAATATCTCAGCGGCCGCCAGACCCTGCGCCGCGCCTTTGTGCTGATCGACGCCCGCCATGGGGTCAAGGCGGTCGATGACGAGATCATGAAGCTGCTCGACACCAGTGCCGTGACCTTTCAATGCGTATTGACCAAGGCCGACAAGGTCAAGGCCGTCGAGCGCGACAAGGTGCTGGCGCAGGTGCGCGCGGCGCTGGCCAAGCACCCGGCCGCCTATCCTGAAATCGTCCTCACCTCGTCTGAAAAAGGTGACGGTATCGCGACACTCAGGTCCATCATCGCGCATCTCGAGTAGGTGGCGGCGAGGTCAAACGTGCTGCGCGCCGTTCACCTCGATCTCGGTGCCCGAGATGTAAGAGCTTTCCTGCGAGCAGAGGAAATAGATCGCGGCGGCCACCTCGCTGGGTTGGCCCAGCCGCTGCATCGGCAGTTTCTCGACGATCTTGTCGGTGCCGGGGCTGAGGATCGAGGTTTCGACCTCGCCCGGAGCAATCGCGTTCACCCGTACGCCGAGCGGCCCGAAATCATGCGCCATCTCACGCGTCAGTGCCGCCAGCGCCGCCTTTGACGTGGCATAGGCCGCCCCGGCGAACGGATGCACCCGTGACCCCGCGATCGACGTCACGTTGACCACCGACCCCCTGGCTGCCGCCAGCTCGTCCTTGAGCGATCGGGCCAGCACCACCGGGGCAAAGAAATTGACATGAAACACATGGCCCCAGTCCGACAGATCGGTGCTGAGCGTGCTCAACCGCTCGCCATTGGGGCCCTTGGGCGAGATGCCGGCATTGTTCACCAATGCATCCAGCCGCCCGTCCAGCTTGGTCCGGATGGTCTCGGCCCCGGCGATGGTGGCCTGCGGGTCGCTCAGGTCGATCTGGACATGGTTGTTCTCGCCACTGCTCCAGGGACATCCCGGCGGCACCGGCTCGCGCGAGCAGGTGATCACCCGCCAGCCCTCGGCCACGAAGCGGCGCACCGTGGCATGGCCGATTCCCCGACTGGCACCTGTCAAAACAAGGGTCTTGCGCGTCATGATCCGGCCTCGTGACTGATTTCTCGCGGAGCCTATCATAGCGCGGCATCTTGGCAACGCCCCTTGGCAGAGGGGCGCAAAACCCCTAACACAAGGCCCCAAAGGAACCCTTGCCATGAAGACACGAGACATGAATCGCGACTGGATTGCCACCGCTGCCACGCTGAACGCGGCCTTGCCGTATCTTCAACGCTATGATGATGCGATCGTTGTCATCAAGCTGGGCGGACACGCCATGGGCAGCGACGAAGGCATGGAGAGCTTTGCGCGCGATGTCGTGCTGTTGCGGCAGGTGGGTGTGAACCCGGTCGTGGTGCATGGCGGCGGGCCGATGATAAACGCCATGCTGGACAAGCTGGGCATTCAGTCCGACTTCGTGAACGGCAAGAGGGTCACCGATGCTGCCACGGTCGAGGTGGTCGAAATGGTGCTGTCGGGCGTGGTCAACAAGCGGATCGTGCAGGCGATCAACCGCCAGGGCGGCAAGGCGGTGGGCCTGTCCGGAAAGGACGCCAACCTGATGGTCTGCGATCAGACCGATCCCGATCTGGGCTTTGTCGGCACCCCGGCCGAGATGAATCCCGACCTGCTGCGCAACCTGTTTGCCCATGACATCATCCCGGTGATCGCCCCCTTGGGCGCGGGCCGGAATGGCGAGACGTTCAACATCAACGGCGATACCGCCGCCGGTGCGATTGCAGGCGCCCTCAAGGCTGACCGGCTGCTGCTGCTGACCGATGTATCCGGTGTCAAGAACGGTGCGGGCGAAGTGTTGACGGAGCTGAAAGCAGCGCAAATCCGCGAGATGGTGGCCGATGGCACAATCGCGGGCGGAATGATCCCCAAGACGGAAACCGCGCTGGATGCGCTTGAAAAGGGTGTGCGCGCTGTTGTCATCCTGGATGGCCGCGCACCGAATGCGGTCCTGCTCGAGCTATATACCGAGCACGGGGCCGGGTCGCTGATCCGACGGGACTAACGCAATCGTCAGACCAGCGGGCTTGCCTATTTCATTTACATGCCGAATTGTGAATGAATGGAAAACGAAAGCCTGATCCGGCTGGCGATGTTTGTTGGCCTTTTTGTCCTGTTCGCAATTGCCGAGCGGCTGGCCCCGCGCCGGGTGGTTCACCCACGGCGCCCGCGACGCTGGCTGACCAACCTGACGATATCGGTGCTGAACACCGTTACCCTGCGCGCCTTGGCAGTGGGCCTGCCGCTGCTGGCGGTGGGCGCGGCGCTGGACGCCACCGCGCAGGGCTGGGGCCTGTTCAACCATCTGGCTTGGCCCAGCTGGCTCGAGGCGCTACTGGCCGTCCTGATCCTCGACTTCGCCATCTGGGGCCAGCACCTGATCACCCACAAGATACCGCTGCTGTGGCGGCTGCACCGGGTGCATCACGCCGATACCGATATCGACGTCTCTACCGCGATCCGGTTTCATCCGGTTGAAATCGCGCTGTCGATGCTGCTCAAGATCGGCCTTGTATATCTGCTGGGTCCTTCGGCGCTGGCGGTGGTCCTGTTCGAGATCCTGTTGAACGGCACCGCGCTCTTCAATCACTCCAACCTCCGCTTGCCGCTTGCGCTCGACGCTGTGTTGCGCAAGGTTCTGGTGACCCCCGACATGCACCGGGTGCACCATTCCGTGCTGCGCGAGGAGCATGACAGCAATTACGGCTTTGCCTTGTCGATCTGGGACCGGATGATGGGAACCTATGTTGCACAACCCGCCAAGGGACATGACCAGATGACCATCGGGCTGGCATGGCAGGACGACCGGCCCGCGCGGCTGGGTTGGAGCCTGCTGCTGCCGTTTCGCCGCCGATGACGCTGGAGCGGATTACGGCAGAGGCCGCCACCTCGGCCCTGATTGTGATGGGGGCGCTCAACCCGGTCGATCAGGCAGGCACTGTCGTTCTGCTTGGCACGGGCCCCGGCTTCTGGTCCGTCTTCAGCGCGGCGCCTGAATATGCCGATGGCCAGCGCGACCCGGTCGACCGCTGGTCAAAACGGGTGATCGGGGCGATGGCCGTCGATCTGGGTGCCAAGACAGCCTACCCCTCGGACGGGCCGCCCTATCCGCCCTTCATCGCCTGGGCATTGGCCTCGGGCCGGTTTCATACCAGCCCGGTTGGCATGATGGTGCATGACCAGGTCGGTCTGATGATCTCGCTGCGCGGTGCGCTGCTGCTGCCAGAGCGGATCGACCTGCCTGTGGCCAACGCCCCATCGCCCTGCGACAGCTGCGCCGCGCCCTGTACCCGGGCCTGCCCGGTTGGTGCGCTTGCGGCAGATCACGCCTATGATGTCGATGCCTGCCGCGGATATCTGGACACCGCCGCTGGGTCTGCTTGTATGGGGGCAGGCTGTGCCGCCCGACTCGCCTGCCCGCTCAGCGCTGGCGCGGCGCGTGATCCGGCGCAGTCCGCATTGCACATGAAGGCTTTTTTGCGCAGATGACCCGCATTCTGATCCTGACCCGCCACGCCAAATCCGCCTGGGACGATATCAGCCTTGGCGACCACGACCGCACCCTCAACAAGCGTGGCAGGCGGTCGGCGCAGGCGATCGGGGCCTGGCTACGCCAGCATGGCTATCTGCCGGATCAGGTGATCAGTTCGGACGCCGTCCGCACCCGCGAGACCTGGACCGAGATGGGGCTGGGCGGCTGTGAACCTGAATTCACCCGCGCGCTCTATCTGGCCCCACCAGAGCATATCCTTGCCAACCTCAGGCAGGCCAGCGGGCGGGTGGTGCTGTTGCTGGGGCACAACCCCGGTATCGCCGAGTTTGCGGGTCAGATCGTCGATGAGGCACCCGCCCATGCCCGCTTCTTCGACTATCCGACCGGTGCAACCACGGTGATCGAGTTTGCCACCGACGATTGGGCGGAGATCGGCTGGCACCAGGGCGAGGTGCTGGATTTCATCGTTCCACGAGAGCTGACGGAATGAAAAAGGGCGGGGAAATCCCCGCCCTTTCCGTGTCATTCCAGGCCCTGTTCAGTGACCCAGGATCTGGCTCAGGAACAGCTTGGTCCGCTCGCTCTGCGGATTGTTGAAGAACTCTTCCGGCTCGTTCTGTTCCACGATCTGGCCCGCATCCATGAAGATGACGCGGTTGGCGACCTGGCGGGCAAAGCCCATCTCGTGCGTCACGCAGAGCATGGTCATGCCTTCCTCGGCCAGCTCGATCATGGTGTCGAGCACTTCCTTGATCATCTCGGGGTCCAGCGCCGAGGTCGGTTCGTCGAACAGCATGATCCGGGGCCGCATGCACAGCGAGCGGGCAATCGCCACGCGCTGCTGCTGGCCGCCCGAAAGTTGACCCGGATACTTCAGGGCCTGTTCGGGGATCTTGACCTTTTCCAGGAAATGCATCGCGGTTTCCTCGGCCTCTTTGCGGGGCGTCTTGCGCACCCAGATCGGGGCCAGCGTGCAGTTCTCCAGAATGGTCAGATGCGGGAACAGGTTGAAGTGCTGGAACACCATCCCAACCTCGGACCGGATCTTGTCGATGTTCTTGAGGTCGTTCGACAACTCGGTGCCGTCCACCACGATCTTGCCCTGCTGGTGTTCCTCCAGCGCGTTCAGGCAGCGGATCAGGGTCGACTTGCCCGAACCCGAAGGCCCGGCGATGACGATCCGTTCCCCCTGATTGACGGTCAGGTTGATGTCGCGCAGCACGTGGAAGGCCCCGTACCATTTGTTCATGTTGGTGATTTCGATGGCGACCTCGTCGCTCACCTGCATTTTCGAACGGTCGATTTCACGATCGATTGCGAGTTCAGACATTGGGCCCTCCTTAACGATGGCCAGTGTGGAGCTTACGCTCCAGATACATGGAATAGCGGGACATGCCGAAGCAGAAGACAAAGAACAGCAGGGCGATGAAGCCGTAGAGTTCCCAGACGACGCCGTTCCAGTTGGCGTCCGCACGAATGGCGTTCGACAGACCCAGCGGATCGAGAAGCCCGATGATCGAGACCAGCGTGGTGTCCTTGAACACCCCGATGAAGGTCGACACGATACCCGGGATCGAGATCTTGAGCGCCTGTGGCATGATGATCAGGCGCTGCGCCTGCCAGTAGTTGAGGCCAAGCGAATCCGCCCCCTCATACTGGCCCTTGGGCAGCGCGGCCAGACCGCCGCGGATCACCTCGGCCATATAGGCCGCGGCGAACAGCGTCACCATGATCAGCACCCGCAGGATGATGTCGAAATTCGTGCCGGGCGGCATGAAGATGTTCAGCAGGGTCGAGGCCACGAACAGCAGCGTGATCAGCGGCACACCCCGAATGAACTCGATAAAGCCCACGCAGATGTATTTGACGATCATCAGGTCCGACTGACGGCCCAGCGCCAGAACGATGCCCAGCGGCAACGAACAGGCAATGGCGACGACGCCGATGGTGATCGACAGCATGAAGCCACCGAACTTGCGGCTTTCGACCGCCTCGATGCCGATCGGCAGGATGGAATCCAGCGCGCCGACAAAGTAGCCGGACAGAACAAGCCACCAGACCAATGCCGCCGCAGCGCCAAGAAGAATGCCCATCAGGCTGCTCATCGTCTTGCTGAGCGCCGAATAGACCACCCAGCCAATGACAAAGCCACCCAGCGCCGCGACCGGCCCCCAGATGGTGCCGCCCCACAGAAGCCAGGGGAAGATGAACGGATAGAGACCCGAGAAGATCAGCATCTTCGACGGCACCTTGTCCGCGAACAGGACCGGGGCCAGGGCCACGGCCAGCAGGACAAAGGCGAGGATCGGGCGCCAATACAGCTCGGACGGGTAGAACCCGAACAAGAGCTGGATCCAGCGCTCGCGAATGACGCCCCAGCAGGCACCCGAGGTGCCGTGATCCCCAACCGAACCGGCGGCGGTCAGGATCTCGCGGCAGTTGTTGAGCGAGGTCCCGTTCCAAGTGGGCGAGAATACCCAAGGCAAGATCGCCGCAAGGATCGCATAGATCGCGTAGAGTGACGCCAGTGTCAGAATGCTGTTGAACCAGTTCGAGAACAGGTTGGCGCGTGCCCAGCCCAGCGCGCCGACGGTCGAGGCCGGCGGTTCGCGCTCGGGGAGCATTTCGGTGCGGACAAATCCGATGTCAGACATCTCAACGCTCCTTCAGTTTGACGGATTCATTGTACCAGTTCATCACCGCCGAAATGGACAGCGAGATGGTCAGGTACACCAGCATCAAGAGCAGGATCGTCTCCAGCTCGCGCCCGGTCTGGTTCATGGTGATACCGCCCAGCGTGCCGGTGATATCCATGTAACCCACGGCGATCGCCAGCGACGAGTTCTTGGTGAGGTTGAGATAGTTCGAGATCAGCGGCGGAATGATCACCCGCAGCGCCTGCGGCAGGATCACCAGCGACATGATCTTGTTCGAGCGCAGGCCCAGGGCCGAGGCGGCCTCGGTCTGACCCTTGGAGATAGCCAGGATACCGGCGCGCACGATCTCGGCGATGAAGGCGGCGGTATAAAGTGACAGCGCCAGCCAGAGCGCGATCAGCGAGTTCCGCAGATGGGTACCGCCCTGGAAGTTGAAGCCCTTGAGCTCGGGATAGCCAAAATGGAAGCCCAGCAGCACCAGCACCAGCCCGGTCGGGATCACCACCACGCCCAGACGCTGCCACCAGGTCACCGGCCGATCACCGGTCTGTTCCTGGATGCGGTTCGCCCGCTTGCGCAGGAAGTTCGACACCCACAGGCCGCCGCCCAGAACGATCAGGATCAGCATCAGATCAAGACTGATATCAAACCGCAGGCTGCTTTCGCCGAACAGGTGGATATTGCCCAGACTGTTGGAAAACAGAGCGTCGGGGATATAGACGCCACGGTTGGTGACGGCCACGCTGTCGTTCAGCATCATGCTGGCAGTGGCATCGTCGCCCCGGAACGCTCGTGGCG
This sequence comes from Ruegeria sp. YKSD163, assembly GCF_059612905.1. Classification (NCBI taxonomy): domain Bacteria; kingdom Pseudomonadati; phylum Pseudomonadota; class Alphaproteobacteria; order Rhodobacterales; family Roseobacteraceae; genus Ruegeria; species Ruegeria sp. YKSD163. Next base: position 257,992 of record NZ_JBXWRM010000004.1, on the reverse strand, counting down.
CTGGCAGGGTTTCGATCAAGATCGCCATGATGAAGACGATCCACAGCAGGACCGGAACGTTGCGGAACCCTTCGACATAGATCGTCATCAGCCGCGCGACGATCCAGTTGTTGGACAGGCGCAGCACACCGATGATCACGCCAAGTATCGTGGCTGTGATACAACCCAGCACCGCCACGACGAGCGTGTTAAGCAGACCGATGAAGGCCGCCCGCAGGTGCGTATCGCGCGAGGAATAATCCAGAAGCCGCTGGTTGATGTCATAGCTGGCCGGTTCGCTGAAAAATCCGAAATCAATGGGCTTGCCCAAGGTGGCCAGGTTTTGCGCGGTATTGCTTATGAGCCATGCTGCCATCAGCATGAAGCATATCATCGCAATGACCTGGATGGTGGCCGACCGGTACCGCGTGTCATAAAGAAGCATGGACAGCCGGAACTGCTCCTTTGGCGGGTCAGTGAGAGTCGTCATGACCTATGTATATCCCCGTGAGGTCCTGGCTTGTCTCTCTCCGGCGAGGTTTCTCCCCCGCTCCCACCAGCCAGGCACTTTGTATTCATGGATGCAAAAAGGGCGCAGGTTGCCCTGCGCCCCTTCGCTGTTTTGTTAGCGGAACGGCGGCGAGTACAGCAGGCCGCCGTCGGTCCACTGTGCGTTCAGGCCGCGTGCCAGACCGATCGGGGTGCTTTCACCGATGTTCTGTGCGAACACTTCACCATAGTTGCCGCCCACCTTGATGGCGCGCTTGGCCCACTCGGCGTCCAGACCCAGCATCTCGCCCAGGGTCCCTTCGGTACCCAGGATACGGTTGATTTCCGGGTTGTTGGTGCCGGCCGACATTTCGTCGATATTGGCCGAGGTGATGCCCATCTCTTCAGCCGAGACCAGCGCATTCAGGGTCCAGCGGACCACATCGCCCCACTCGTGGTCGCCATGGCGAACCAGCGGGCCGAGCGGCTCTTTCGAGATGATTTCGGGCAGCAGAACGTGGTCGCCCGGATTCTCGAAGGTGGCGCGGGTTGCGGCCAGACCCGAGGCGTCGGTGGTGTACACGTCACAGGCGCCGGCCAGATACTGCTGCTGCGCTTCGGCGTTGGTTTCGATCGGAACCGGCTCGTAGCTGATGTTGTTGGCGCGGAAGAAATCCGCGAGGTTCAGCTCGGTGGTGGTGCCGGTCTGGATGCAGACGGTGGCGCCATCAAGTTCCTTTGCCGAGCTGACGCCCAGCGATTTCGGAACCATGAAGCCCTGACCGTCATAGTAGTTCACGCCGACGAATTCGAACTTCAGGTCCACATCGCGCGAGAAGGTCCAGGTGGTGTTACGGGCCAGCATGTCGACTTCGCCCGATGCCAGCGCGGTGAAACGGGTCTTGCCGGTGGTCGGCACGAATTCAACCGCGTTGCCGTCGCCCAGCACGGCCGCAGCAACGGCACGGCACAGGGCCACGTCAAAACCTTTCCACTCCCCATTCGAATCCGGTGCTGCAAAGCCAACAAGACCGGTGGTCACACCGCAGTTCAGCTTGCCGCGCGCCTTGACGTCGTCCATGGTGCCCGCCGCAGCAACGCCAGCGGCCATCCCGGCGACCGTGAGAGCGCCCAAAAATACGGATTTCTTCATTTTTACCTCTTCCTGATTTTCCACCCCTGTCCCGGGGCGGTTCGACCGGCACACGTTGGCGCCGGAGCGGATCGCGAAGGGGTTAACCCTTCGATGGGCAGGAGTTTGGGCGCAATATCCGACAAAGGTCAAGGCTTCTATGTCGCTTTCCGCCCCATATCCGTTGAGGTTTTCGTCAGTCTGACGGAATCAGTCTCATGTCGAGATATCGTAGACCGCCTTGGCATGAAGAAAGGCCACGCGTTTCAGCGCGGCCAGCGCGCGCGCTTCGTCATCGGGGCCCCATTGTTCCTCTTGCCAGGTCTCGTCGAGGCGTGAAATCTGCCAGATTTCGTCAGCTTCGCGCCAATTCAGCGCCGCGGCAAAGCCAAGCACCAGCGAACCGGACAGGCTGACCAGATCGTGAAAGGCCGCCAGCTGAAACGGGTTCAGTGCATGCACCCGTGGTGTCAGTGCATCGAGCGCCCCCGAGGGTTGTGGTTGGTGCATGACACCCTGAATCGGCATCAAACGCGCGCCCAGGGTTTCCGCGGCCCAATCCAGCGCCGGATCCCAGGAAAGCGCCTGTCGTTCCGTCAATTCGGCAGGGCTATCCGCCCGATAACACAACAGATCCGAATCGCCATAGGCCGCCAGCATGTCGGCCACTTCGCCATGCTGGATGCGCACCTTGTCGATGGCCGCGTTGGCGGTGCGGGTAAAGGGCATGCTGATCGGATCGACCTCACTCTCCTGCGCGTCCCATTCCGCGGCAACCGCCTGTGCCAGCGCCCGGGTCGGCAACAGCAGCGGCGCCTTGGCCGGGGTGCGCACCGGGCGGCCATCCAGTTCCACCGCATAGCCTTCGGCCGTTTCGGCCACGGCAACCTGTTTCCAGAAGCGTTTCGGTTTCCAGTCGCTCATGTCGTTCAAGTCCAGATCTGTGTCAGTGCCGGCGGCAATTGAGGGAAGGTATCGACGATGCAGCGCGCCCGGGACAGGGCCCGGGGCGGATGATAACCCCAGCTGACGCCGATCCCGGCGACGCCCGCTGCCGCCGCCATTTCCATATCGAACGAGGTATCGCCGATCATCGCCGCGTGCCCCGGCGCGGTACCGGTTTCTGCCAGTGCCGTCTCGATCATCGAGGGGTGCGGTTTCGACGGGTGGTGATCGGCCACCTGCCGGGTAACAAAGAACCGCTCCAGCCCATGTACCTCGATCAAGGCATCGAGGCCGCGCTTGGATTTGCCCGTCGCCACGCCCAGCAAGTAATGCGGTACCGCGTGCAGCTGCTCCAGCATCTCGCGTGCACCGGGATAGAACGGCGAATGCGCCTCACCCAGCGCCAGCCGGGTGGCGTGATAGGATTGCTTGTAGGCCTCGACCAACCGCGCCTGTGTGGTCTCGCTCTGCCCCGGTGCCAACCGCGCCATCGCCTGCGGCAGGGACAGGCCAACGATCGACAGGATATCCGCCCGCGCAGGCACCGGCAGCGAGAATGCGGCGAATGCGGCAGTCATCGACCCGACGATGGCCGCCTGACTGTCGACCAGCGTCCCGTCCACATCAAAGAGGATCAGGTACAGCGGCTGGCTCACATCAGCTCCTCGAACGGATCCTCCGCCGCCAGGTCCTCGGTCCAACCAAACGTGTCCCAGCTCTCGCGCATATGATCGGGCAATGGCGCGGTAAAGCTGACCTGCTTGCGGGTCGAGGGGTGCTCAAAGCTCAGCCGCCGCGCATGCAAATGCAGTTTCTTGCTGATGATGCCGCCCAGTTGCGCGCCCCATCCATCGCCTAGGTTCTCTTGCCCCGAGCCGCCATATTTGCCGTCACCGATGATCGGATGCCCGATCCCGGCCATATGTGCGCGCAGCTGGTGGGTGCGGCCGGTGACCGGCTCCATCGCCACCCACGAGGCGCGCCCCGCCACCCGATAGAGCGTGGCGTAATAGGTATGGGCCCGCTTGGCGCCGGGCGTGTCGTCGATCTCGCTCAGATGCACAACGTTCATCTTCTCGCCTTCGCCGCGGGCGCCATGCCCACCGGCCTTGACCAGCCCGGTCTTGATCTCGCCCAGATAGGGCGTCGGAACCCCGGCCACCAGCGCCCAATAGATCTTGCGCGTGTTGCGGTGGCGGAAGGCGGCGGTCAGACGCGCCGCCGCCTCGCGAGTGCGCGCCAGCACCAGAACACCCGAGGTGTCCTTGTCCAGCCGGTGCACCAGGCGCGGGTTCTCGTCATTGCCAAAGCGCAGCGCCTCGGACAGGCCATCCACATGGCGGGTCTGGCCGCTGCCCCCCTGCACCGCCAGCCCGGCAGGCTTGTTCAGCACGATGATATCGTCGTCGCGATGCAGGACACAGGCGCGGATCATCTTTGCATCGGCGTCCGAGACGCGCGATTTCACCGGCTCTGGCCGTTCGCCGGGTGCGGGCAGCGGCGGGATACGGACCTGCTGACCAACCTCAAGCCGGGTCGCGGGTTTGGCCCGCGCGCCATCGACGCGCAGCTCGCCCTTGCGGCACATCTTCTCGATGCGCCCCTGCCCCACATGCGGGAACATCCGGCGAAACCAGCGGTCAAGCCGCTGGTCGCCGTCCCCCTCACCCACGGTGATCATCTGTACGCCGCTCATGCCAGCAACCCGTGCGCGGGGCGGTTTCCGGCCCGCCGCACCCCTTGTTGAAGATCGAAAGAAAACATCGCCGTCTCTCACCCGCACGCGCCCGAGAGTCAAGGGACCAAGGGCAGTCCGCGGACGCGGGCGGGTGGGTGGGGCGGCCGCGGACTGCCCGCCCTATCCCTGTTCGCGCTGCGCCCGCAGACGGGCGAAATAATCCAGCCGCTTCTTCAACTCGCGCTCGAACCCGCGTTCGACAGGTTGATAAAGCTGCGGGCGCTCCATCCCGTCGGGAAAATAGTTCTGGCCGGAAAACCCGTCCTCGGCGTCATGGTCATAGGCATAGCCCGCGCCATAGCCCTGATCCTTCATCAACCCGGTGGGCGCGTTCAGGATATGTTTGGGCGGCGGTGCCGAGCCCGATTGCTTGGCCAGCCGCATCGCCGCCTTGTAGCCCACATAGGCCCCGTTCGATTTCGGGGCCAGCGCCAGATAGACAATCGCTTGCGCCAGCGCCAGCTCGCCCTCGGGGCTGCCAAGGCGTTCATAGATTTCCCAGGCATGCAGGCAGATCGACTGCGCCTGTGGGTCGGCCAGCCCGATATCCTCGACCGCCATCCGGGTGATCCGACGTGCCAGGTAACGCGGGTCCTCGCCCCCGGCCAGCATCCGCGCCAGCCAGTAGAGCGCCGCGTCCGGGTCCGAGCCGCGCACCGATTTATGCAACGCCGAGATCAGGTTGTAATGCTCGTCCCCGCTCTTGTCGTATTTGGTGGCCCGGCGCATCAGCCGCGCCGCCAGTGCCTCACGCTCGAGCGGGGCCGCGACCTTCCACGCCGCCACCTGCTCGATCAGGTTGAGCAGCGCGCGCCCATCGCCATCGGCCATTTCCTGAAGCGCCAGCCGCGCCTCGGGCGTCAGTGGCAATTCGCGGCCCAACTCGCGCTCGGCCCGTGCGGTCAGATGCTCCAGATCCTGGGCGCTCAGCCTCTCCAGCACCAACACCTGAGCGCGGCTCAAGAGCGCCGCGTTCAGCTCGAACGAAGGGTTTTCGGTCGTGGCCCCTACCAGCAGGATGGTGCCATCCTCCATATGGGGCAGGAACCCGTCCTGCTGCGCCTTGTTGAACCGGTGGATTTCGTCGACGAACAACAGCGTGCCCTGCCCGTTGCCGCGCCGGATACGCGCGGCCTCGAAGACTTTCTTCAGGTCCGGCACCCCGGTAAAAATGGCGCTGATCTGCACGAAATGCAGGTGGGTCTCCTTCGCCAGCAGGCGCGCGATGGTGGTCTTGCCCACCCCGGGCGGCCCCCAGAACACCAGGCTGGACAGCGACCCCGAGGCCAGCATCACACCCAAGGGCGCCTCAGGCCCCAGCACTTGCTGTTGCCCGATCACCTCGGCCAGGCTCTGCGGCCGCAGCCGGTCGGCCAGCGGCCGGGGCGGCTCGCGCTCGGGCGAAGGCTTGGCGCCGCTATCGAACAGATCCGCCATCGCTCAGAGCCGGAACCGCAGCGAGACCCGCTGGCCGCGCCGTTGCAGGTCGATCTGTACCCGGCGCCCGGTCTCGCTCAGCGCCCGTTCCACGTCGCGCGGGCTGTCCACCTGATCGCCATTGATCGCGTCCAGCACGTCGCCCGGTTGCAGACCCGCCCGCGCGCCATAGGGGCCGGGATCGAGCACAACAACCCCGCGCGCCGACAGCGGCAGGCCCAGACGCGCGATCACAGCCGGGTTCAGCCGGGCCACGGTCAGACCGGGTAGGATCGTGCGCTCTCCCAGCGTAGTTTCCTGCGCGGGAGGGGTATCGGGCGCCTCGATCAGGGCTACACTCAGGGTCTCGCGCTGCCCCTGTCGCAGCCGGGTCATCCGCGCCTCGCCCCCGATCCCTGCGACCGACATGCGGAACTTCATCTCGGCCGGAGAGTTGACCGCCTGTCCATCGACCTCGGTCACCACATCGCCCACTGCAAAGCCCGCCCGCGCCAGCGGGCTGTCGGGATGCAGGTCCGAGATCACCACCCCCTCGGGCAGGCCGAGCCCCAGCGAGTCGGCGATATCGGCGGTCATCGGCTGACCCGCGATCCCGGCCCAGGGCTGGGCAAAGCTGCTGTTGCCCTGCCGGGCCTGGCGCAGGAATTCGGCCACCAGATTGGCTGGAATGGCAAAACCGATCCCGTTCGAGCCGCCCGACCGGCTGAGGATCGAGGTATTGATGCCGATCAGGTCGCCATTCACGTCGATCAGCGCCCCGCCCGAATTGCCCGGATTGATCGGTGCGTCGGTCTGGATGAAATAGCCGCGCCCGTTGCCGGTGGCCGCGCCCGAGCGCGCCAACCCCGAGACGATTCCGCTGCTGACGGTCTGCCCCACGCCAAACGGGTTGCCGATGGCCAGCGCCAGCTCGCCCACCTCGACATGGTCACTGTCACGCAGCGCCAGGGACGGCAGATCGCGCGCCGCATCAAGGCGCAGGATGGCGATATCGCTCTCCTCGTCGCCCAGCACCACCTGCGCGGTGAACTCGCGCCGGTCGGTGGTGACCACCCGGATCTCCGAAGCCATGCCGACCACGTGGTAATTGGACACGACATAGCCGTCATCCGACAGGATCACGCCCGATCCCAGCGAGTTCTGAACCCGCGGCTGCGGTGTCCCAAATCCGCGAAAGAAATCGCGAAAGAAGGGGTCGTCAAAGATCGGGCTTTGCCGCCCGGCGGTGATGATGCGGGCATAGATGTTGACCACGGCGGGGGCTGCTTTCTTGACCACCGGGGCAAAGCCCAACCCGATCTCGGCCTGCGAGGTCGGCACCCGGGTTTCCGCCTGAACCGGCGCGGCCAGGACAAGCGGCAGACAAAGCAGGATGGCGCGGATCATGGGACCTCCATTTGCAGTCCCCTGCGATATGCGGGGCATGGGCCACAAATGCAAGTCGCGCGCTCAACCCCGGCGGCGCAGGAATTTCAGACCCGACCAATCCGCATCAATGGCGCAGACCTTTACATCGACCCAGCCCAGCGGCAGCACCTCGGCGCGCAGCAGGTCCTCGGTGATGCTCGCATGTTGGGGCGAGGACTTCTTAACCCAGGACAGCCACAACATGCCGCCGGGACGCAGATAGGCGATCTCGGTCGCGACGGCCTCGGCCAGCGGTTCCAGGCCGTGCAGGAAAAGATGCGCCGCATCGGCACTCGTTGCCTCGGGGTCAAAAACGATATCCACCGCCTCGGCCATCAGGTCGGCGTAGTGGGGTGGCACGTTGATGGCGCGCACGCGCCAGCCCGGTTTAAACCCCAGTTTGGCCACCAGAGGACGACCCGAATATCCCGCAGGTGAAGATGTGCGCATGATGGCGGCAGGGTAGAAGGCCGGCCCCACCGGGGCAACACCCCCGACAACGAAAAACCCCGCCCGGAAACCCGGGCGGGGCGCAATCGGGACATGTCCCGAAATGCTTATTCTTCGGCGGCTGCCTCTTCTTCGACCAGACGGGCCTTGTCTGCGGCACCTTTGGCATCCACGTCACGATCGACGAATTCGATGATCGCCATCGGCGCCATGTCGCCATAACGGAAGCCGGCCTTCAGGATGCGGACATAACCGCCCTGACGATCCTTGTAACGCTCTGCCAGAACGTCGAACAGCTTGGCGACGTCCTTGTCCTCTTTCAGCTGCGCCGCGGCCTGACGGCGCGCATGCAGGTCACCGCGCTTGCCCAGCGTGATCAGTTTTTCGACGATCGGACGCAGTTCCTTGGCCTTGGGCAGGGTGGTCTTGATCTGTTCGTGCTCGATCAGCGAGCCGGCCATGTTCGAAAACAAGGCCTTGCGGTGTTCGTGAGTGCGGTTGAGGCGGCGGTAACCACGTGCGTGACGCATTTTCTATCTCCTAACTTGCGTTTTGCTTTGTCCGACCGGCGATGCGTGTCACCGGCTCTCCTTGGGGCATTTGCCCTGATGTTCCCCGGCAGGTCCGGGCAATTTGCAGGGCGGGCTGTTCGCCCGCCCCTTCTTCTCAGAAAGCGTCTTCGAACTTCTTGGCCAGATCTTCGATGTTGTCCGGCGGCCAGTCCTCGACGTCCATGCCCAGGTGCAGGCCCATGCCCGACAGCACTTCCTTGATCTCGTTCAGCGACTTGCGGCCGAAGTTCGGGGTGCGCAGCATCTCGGCCTCGGTCTTCTGGATCAGGTCGCCGATATAGACGATGTTGTCGTTCTTGAGGCAGTTTGCCGAACGCACCGACAGTTCCAGCTCGTCCACTTTCTTGAGCAGAAGCGGGTTGAACTCAAGACCGTCATCGTCGTCCTGGCGGCCAGCCGATTCCGGCTCGTCGAAGTTGACGAAGATCGACAGCTGGTCCTGAAGGATACGCGCGGCATAGGCCACGGCATCGTCCGGCGAGATCGAACCGTCGGTTTCGATCTTCATGGTCAGCTTGTCATAGTCCAGCACCTGGCCCTCGCGGGTGGGCTGCACGTCATAGGCGACCTTCTTGACCGGCGAATAGATCGCGTCGATCGGAATCAGGCCGATGGGCGCGTCTTCGGGGCGGTTCTTGTCGGCCGAGACATAGCCCTTGCCGGTATTCACGGTCAGTTCCATGAACAGGTCGGCACCATCGTCCAGGTGACAGATCACGTGGTCGCGGTTCAGGATCTCGATACCGGCGCTTTCGCTGATGTCACCGGCGGTGACGACAGCCGGGCCCTTGGCATTGATCGACAGGCGTTTGGGCCCTTCGACATCCATGCGCAGCGAGACCTGCTTGAGGTTGAGGATGATGTCGGTGACGTCTTCGCGGACACCGGCGACGCTCGAAAACTCGTGCAGGACGTTGTCGATCTGCACGCTGGTGATGGCCGCACCTTGCAGCGAGCTCATCAGGATGCGGCGCAGCGCGTTGCCCAGGGTCAGACCAAAACCGCGTTCCAGCGGTTCGGCGATCACGGTCGCCTGGCGTGCCGGATCATTGCCCGGCTTGACCTCAAGCTGGGTCGGCTTGATCAGTTCTGCCCAGTTCTTGTGGATCATGTAGTCCCTCCATTCCTGTTCGCACCCCATGTCCAGCAAGGTGCAAACGCCCGAGGTTTCAAACGGCGTGCTGGGGCCGTGTACCAGACACGGCCCCAGCGTAAATTCTGGGTCGCTTAGACGCGGCGGCGCTTCGGCGGGCGGCAGCCGTTGTGAGCGATCGGGGTCACGTCGCGGATCGACGTGATGTTGAAGCCCACGGCAGCCAGAGCGCGCAGAGCCGATTCACGGCCCGAACCGGGGCCCTGAACTTCGACTTCCAGCGTCTTCACGCCATGATCCTGCGCCTTGCGGCCGGCATCTTCGGCAGCCAGCTGAGCGGCGTAGGGGGTCGATTTCCGCGATCCCTTGAAGCCCATGGTACCAGCCGACGACCACGAGATGGCGTTGCCTTGCACATCCGAGATCAGGATCTTGGTGTTGTTGAACGTCGAGTTCACATGGGCCACGCCCGATGCGATGTTCTTGCGTTCTTTTTTCTTCGTGGTGCGGGTCTTATCGCGTGCCATATCTCAACGCCCCCTTATTTCTTCTTGCCGGCAATGGCCTTTGCGGGGCCTTTGCGGGTGCGAGCGTTGGTGTGGGTCCGCTGACCGCGAACCGGCAGGTTGCGGCGGTGACGCAGACCGCGATAGCAGCCCAAGTCCATCAGGCGCTTGATGTTCATCTGAACTTCACGGCGCAGGTCGCCTTCGACGCTGTAGTTGGCGTCGATATGCTCGCGGATGGCCAGGATCTCGGCATCGCTCAGCTCGTTCACACGACGGGTCGCGTCGATGCCAACAGCTTCGCAAATGGCTTTCGCCGAAGTGTTGCCGATACCGGTGATATAGGTGAGGGCGATGGGTACCCGTTTGGCAGTCGGGATGTTAACGCCGGCAATACGTGCCACGTGTCACTTTCCTTTTCGTTGCGGTTCCGTAGCGCCAGAACCTTTTTTCACAACGCTTGACCATGGCAGTGTCGCCAGTAGATCCAGCATTATATGAGGTGGTCGTGCGCAAATGGAACGAATCCCGTCCGCGCGGTTGATTCCCCGAGGGGATGGTGGTCGATATGGGCTTTTGAAGGGGCCGTCAAGCCCCTAACCAATGTCAGCCCAGGATCGCCTCGATCGAGGCGGTCACTTCCTTGATATCGGCCAGTCCGTTCACCGGACGCAAATCGCCCTTGGCATAGTAATAGCCGATCAAAGGTGACGTTTTCTTGTAATACTCCATCAGCCGGGTGCGCAGACTGTCCTCGTTGTCGTCGGCGCGGCGCTTGAACTCAGTGCTGCCGCAGTTGGAGCACTTGCCGTCAGCCGGGATCGGCTTGGTGATGTCGTTATAGACCTCACCACAGCCGCCGCAGGTCGAGCGGGCGGTGATTCGGCTGACCAGCGCCTCATCATCGACGCGCATCTCGATCACGGTATGCAGCGACTGGCCGTGCTTGGCCAGCAACGCGGCCAGCGCGTCGGCCTGGGCCAGGGTGCGGGGGAAGCCGTCGAAGATGAAACCGGCCCCCTTCTTGGTGGTCAGCTGTTCCTCGATCAGGCCGATGACGATCTCGTCGGTGACCAGCTTGCCCGCATCCATGATGGCAGCGACCTTCTGACCCATTTCGGTGCCAGACGTCCGCGCCTCGCGCAGCATGTCACCGGTCGACAGCTGGATCATGCCACGTGTTTCGACCAGATGCCGCGCCTGGGTGCCTTTGCCCGCACCCGGGGGTCCCAACAGAATGATATTCATCGACGCGCCGGTCCCTTCCTGTTCGTGCGCTTGCGATTCTTGCCGCGAAGCTGCGATTTTTCGATCAGACCTTCGTATTGGTGTGCCAGCAGGTGGCTTTGGACCTGTTGAATGGTGTCCATGGTCACCGAAACGATGATGAGCACCGAGGTGCCACCGAAATAGAACGGCACGTTGAACTGGCCGCGCATGATCTCGGGCAGCAGGCAGACGGCGGCCAGATAGGCCGAACCCAGCACCAGCACGCGGTTGACCACGTATTCCAGATATTCGGCAGTCTTCTTGCCCGGACGGATACCGGGGACAAAGCCGTTCTGGTTCTTCAGGTTCTGCGCCACGTCATCGGGTTTGAACGAGACGTTGAAGGTATAGAAATAGGCAAAGAACACGATCATCGACACGAAGAACAGCAGATAGAGCGGCTGTCCAGGGCCGAAGTTGGCCAGAAGCCAGGACATCACCGGCCCGTTGGCCGCGCCCGAGGAAAAGGTCGAGATGGTGACCGGCAACAGCAGCAGCGAGCTTGCGAAGATCGCCGGGATCACGCCCGCGGGGTTGACCTTGACCGGCAGGTGGCTGGAGCCGCCGTCATAGACCTTCATGCCCACCTGACGGCGGGGATACTGGATGTGGATCTTGCGCAGTGCGCGTTCCATGAACACGACGAACGTGATGACCGCGATCACCATCAGGATGATGGCGATGATCACGGCGGGGCTGATGGCGCCCGAACGACCGCTGGCAAAGAACTGCGCCAGCGCGGCGGGGACCTCGGCGATGATGCCGACAAAGATGATCAACGAGACGCCGTTGCCGATGCCACGCGCGGTGATCTGTTCGCCCAGCCACATCAGGAACATGGTGCCACCCACAAGGGTGATCATGGTGGCAAAGCGGAAATACATGCCCGGTTCGGTGGCCAGGTCACCCGATTCCAGCGAGACCGCAAGGCCATAGGCCTGCACGGTAGCCAGCGCCACGGTGCCCAGACGGGTATACTGGTTGATCTTCTTGCGGCCCTGTTCGCCCTCCTTCTTGAGTTGCTCAAGCGAGGGGACCATGGCCGTCAGCAGCTGAACGATGATCGAGGCCGAGATATATGGCATGATGCCCAAGGCAAAGATGCCCATCCGCCCCAGCGCGCCACCGGTGAACATCGACACCATGCCGCCGATGCCCTGCCCTGCCTGTTCCATGAACTCGCGCAGCGCAACACCGTCGATGCCCGGCACGGGGATGAACGTGCCCAGACGATAGACGATGAGAAGCCCCAGCGTGAACAGGATCCGATTGCGCAGGTCCGTGGCCTTGCCCAGGGCGGACCAGCTGGTGTTGGCCGCCATTTGTTCTGCTGCTGATACCATGTTGTATCGGTCTCTCTGATGCAAACGCCGCCCGGAACCGTTTTCCGGCTCGGGCGGCGTTTTGGAAAACTTGGGTGTCTATGTAAGCGGGTCGGCGCCCGCTCACAAGCCGTTACTCTGCCGCAGCAGCGTTTGTGACCTTCAGCGAGCCGCCCGCTTTTTCGACAGCCTCGACAGCCGATTTCGACGCGCCTGTGACTTCGATGTTCAGCTTGGCGTTGAAATCGCCCTTGGCCAGCACGCGAATGCCGTCCAGCTTGCGGCGCACCAGGCCGGATGCGACCAGCGCGTCCTCGGTGATGGCGGCGGCGCCGTCCAGCTTGCCGGCTTCGACGAATTTCTGGATCAGGCCCAGGTTGACCACCGCGAATGCCTTGCGGTTGGGCTTGTTGAAGCCACGCTTGGGCAGACGTTGATAAAGCGGCATCTGGCCGCCTTCATAGCCATTGATGGCCACACCCGAACGGGATTTCTGACCCTTGATACCACGGCCACCCATCTTGCCCTTGCCCGAGCCGGGGCCACGGCCGATGCGCATCCGTTTCTTGGCTGCGCCCGGATTGTCGCTGAGTTCATGCAGTTTCATGTCGCTTCTCCTTCGCCGGATGTGACCCACGAAGCGTGACGGGCCAACCTCGGCATTTCTTGCTTGTTGATTCTCGCGGCCCTGCGGCCACCGGGGGCGTATAGACGCTGTGCTCGCGTCACGCAAGAGGTGCCTCAAAATGCAGAACGCCCCCGGATTTCCGAGGGCGGTGCAGCAGTCCGTCAGATGGGCCGATCAGGCGCCATAGACGTGAAAGCGGGCGATATCCTCGATATCGCAACGGCGGATGCCGATATCTGCCAGTTCCCGGTTCGACAGGCGGTCCAGCTCGTTGAACGTACGCTTGTAGGCGGCGTTCCGGGCCCAGGTGGCGCGGGTCGATTTCAGGGCGGACAGGACGCGGGCCACCACAGAGGGGGCGCGGTCGGCGGTCACGGTTGCATATGCCATTTTCTCTTACCTCATACGGATGCAGCAGGGCCCTTCCCCACTGCCTGTTTTTCGGGCATTCCGAACATGGCTGGCAGATAGTGCTGCACCGCAGCATCAGCAAGAGGTGCTTTGGTCTAGCCGCCATGCAGCGGCGGCATGGCTTGGCTCATCCGACCGGCGGATTGTGCCAATTGCCCGGCCGAAACGGCAGCGTCAGGGCGCGGGCCACCAGTTCCAGCCTGTCCTGGCCATAGAACGGATCTCCATCGACCACATAAGTCGGAGAGCCGAACAGCGCGCGGTCGATCGCCTCTTGCGTATTGACGGCCTGCTCGTCGATTGCCGGGGCGGATCGGGCCGCCGCCATCAACGGCTCGACCGGCAGTCCCAGCCGCGCGAGCAGCTCGCTCAGCAGTCGGGGATCGGCGATATCCGCATCGTCGCGCCAATGCGCCTGTAGAATCGCAAAGGACAGCGCGTTTACATCCAATCCGTCCCTCTGCCCGGCGATGATCAGACCGTTGGGCAGGTCCAGCAGATTGTCGTGATAGGTCGGGCGATGATCAATTACCGGAACGCCGCGCCATTCGGCCCAGCGTTCGATCTCGCGACCAAAGAAATAGTCTACATGCGCCTGGCTGCGCGCGGCGAAGGACAGGCCGCCCGCCGCTTCGACCACCGGGCTGAGAAGAATGGGGCGATGCACCAGCTCCGTGTCCGGGTGGGCGGCGCAGATGCGGTACAGCTCCTGTGCGCCGAGATAGGCATAGGCGGAATGGGCGGAATAGAAATAGTCAATACGGGCCATGTCAGGCAGGTTAGGCGGACGTCGGCGGCACCGCATCCCGTGCCTTGTCCAAACACGCGAAATTGATCCGCACGACGCAAAAAAACGCCCCCAGCGAACCGGGGGCGTTTCAACTGTCTGTCGAGAGGGGCTTAGCCGCGCTCTTCGACGATCTCGACCAGATGCGGGATCTTGCGGATCATGCCGCGGACCGAGGGGGTATCCTCCAGCTCGCGGGTCTTGTGCATCTTGTTCAGACCCAGACCAACCAGGGTTGCGCGCTGGTCGGCGGGGCGGCGGATCGGCGAGCCGATCTGCTTGACGACGATGGTTTTTGCCATGGGTGCGTCTCCTTAGGCTTCAGCGGCTTCAGCAGCCGGTGCTTCGTCCCGCTTGGGCAGGATGTCGGCGACCTTCTTGCCACGACGCTGTGCGACCGAACGCGGGCTCTGCTCTTTTTTGAGGCCGTCGATGGTGGCGCGGATCATGTTGTAGGGGTTCGCGCTGCCCAGCGACTTAGACACGACGTCCTTGACACCCAGCATTTCGAACACGGCGCGCATCGGACCACCGGCGATGATACCGGTACCTTCGGGCGCGGCGCGCATGACGACCTTACCGGCGCCGTGGCGGCCTTCGATGTCGTGATGCAGGGTGCGGCCTTCGCGCAGCTGCACGCGGATCATCTGGCGCTTGGCCTGCTCGGTTGCCTTGCGGATGGCCTCGGGCACTTCTTTTGCCTTGCCCTTGCCAAAGCCGACGCGGCCTTTCTGATCGCCCACGACCACCAGAGCGGCGAAGCCGAAGCGCTTACCGCCCTTGACGGTTTTCGACACGCGGTTGATCGCGACCAGACGGTCGGCGAATTCGGGGGCTGCTTCCTCGCGGTCGCGACGGTTGCCCCGGCGGTTTTCACGTTCTGCCATGCGGCATTCCTCTTTCTCTGTTGGCGCCTGGGCGCCGTTGTCTCCGATCCATGGTGGCCACGCGGGCGCGGCCCCGGATCATCGGGGGGGCGGCAGGCGCCCCCCTCAGGTCTTAGATCTTCAGACCGCCTTCACGCGCGGCGTCGGCCAGGGCCTTCACCTTGCCGTGGAACAGGAAGCCGCCACGATCGAAATAGGCCTCTTCGATGCCAGCCTTCTTGGCGCGCTCGGCGATTGCCGCACCCACCTTCTTGGCCGCTTCGACGTTGTTCTTGCCAACAACGCCAAGGTCCTTTTCCATGGTCGAGGCTGCCGCCAGGGTCACGCCACGAACGTCGTCGATCAGCTGGGCGCTGATGTTCTTGTTCGAGCGGTGCACGCTGAGGCGCAGGCGCCCGGCGTTGACCTTGCGAAGCTTGTTCCGAACGCGCAGGCGGCGTTTCAGAAACAGGGTACGTTTGCTGTTTGCCATTGTTCGCGTCCTTACTTCTTCTTGCCGTCTTTGCGGAAGATGAACTCGCCCTTGTAGCGGATACCCTTGCCTTTGTAGGGCTCGGGCGAGCGCCACTCGCGGATTTTCGCAGCCACTTCACCAACCTGTTGCTGGTCGATGCCTTCGACAACGATCTCGGTCTGCTTCGGCGTGCTCACGGTGACGCCCGCCGGAACGGCGAAGTCGACATCGTGGCTGTAGCCGAGGTTCAGCTTGAGCGTGTTGCCCTGTGCGTTGGCGCGGTAACCCACACCGGTGATCTCCAGCTCTTTCTTGAAGCCTTCGGTCACGCCGGCGACGAGGTTGGCCACCATGGTACGCGACATGCCCCACTGCTGGCGTGCCCGCTTGGACATGCCACGGGGGGTGACGCTCACCACATTGCCGTCGACGGTGATGGTCACGTCGTCGGTGGCGGTGAAGGTACGGGCACCCTTGGGGCCCTTCACTTCGATGGTCTGGCCCGACACAGAGGCGGAAACGCCACTGGGCAGCTCGACCGGTTTCTTACCAATACGAGACATTTGCAGACCTCCTTAGAAGACGGTGCAGAGCACTTCGCCGCCAACATTGTTGGAGCGAGCGTTCGCGTCCGACATCACACCTTTCGGAGTGCTGACAATCGACACGCCCAGGCCCTGACGGACCGAGGGGATGTCCTTGACGCCCATGTAAACGCGACGACCGGGTTTCGACACCCGCTTCAGTTCGCGAATGACGGGTTCGCCTTCGTAGTATTTCAGCTCGATGTTCAGCGTCGGGTGGCCATTGGCATCCGTCGACTTCTCGTAGCCGCGGATATAGCCTTCGTCCGCCAGTACATCCAGAACCCAGGCGCGCAGTTTCGAGCCGGGGGTGCTGACCGTGGTCTTGCCGCGCAGCTGAGCGTTGCGGATACGGGTGAGCATATCGCCGATAGGATCGTTCATATCACTCTCTCCTTACCAGCTCGATTTCACCATGCCGGGGATCTGACCAGCAGACCCCAGCTCGCGCAGCATGATCCGGCTGACCTTGAGCTTACGATAGTAAGCATGCGGACGGCCGGTAAGCTGGCAGCGGTTGTGAAGACGGGTTGCCGAGCTGTTGCGCGGCAGTTTCGCCAGTTGCAGACGCGCCTTGAAGCGCTCTTCCATCGGGCGGCTCTCGTCGTTTGCGATTTCTTTCAGCTCGGCGCGCTTTGCGGCATATTGTGCCACCAGGCGCTCGCGCTTCTTCTCGCGTTCGATCATGCTTTTCTTAGCCATGTCTAATCCTCGCGCGCTTAGGCGTTGAAGGGCATGTTGAAATGCTTCAACAGGCTCTTGGCTTCGGCGTCGGTTTTCGCAGTGGTGGCGATGATGATGTCCATGCCCCAGACTTCGTCGACCTTGTCGAAGTCGATTTCCGGGAACACGATGTGCTCCTTGATACCCATGGCAAAGTTGCCACGGCCATCGAACGACGGCTTCACACCACGGAAGTCGCGGATGCGGGGCATCGCGATGGTGATCAGACGATCAAGGAATTCATACATACGCTCGCCGCGCAGGGTTACCTTGGCACCCATCGGCATGTCTTCGCGAACGCGGAAACCGGCGATCGACTTCTTGGCCGTGGTGGTGATGGCTTTCTGGCCGGCAATCTTGCTCAGATCTTCCTGAGCCGATTTGGCCTTCTTGCTGTCTTTCACCGCCTCGGCGCCGCAGCCGATGTTCAGAACGATCTTGTCCAGCTTGGGGATCATCATGTCGTTCTTGTAGCCGAACTCTTCTTTCAGAGCGGCCCGGATGGTTTCTGCGTACTGTGCTTTCAGACGCGGGGTATAGTTTGCAGCATCAAGCATCGATCACGTCCCCCGTGGTCTTGGCAAAACGGACCTTCTTGTCACCTTCCATGCGGAAGCCGACGCGGGTTGCCTTGCCGTTCTTGTCCAGCAGCGCCAGGTTGCTGAGGTCGATCGGCAGTGCCTTGGGCAGGCGGCCACCTTGCGAGGTCTGGGTCTGGCGGGTGTGACGGATGGCGATGTTAACGCCGTCGACAACAGCTTTGCCGGCTTTCGGGTCAACCGAGGAGATGGTCCCCTCTTTGCCCTTGTCCTTGCCGGCCAGCACGACGACCTTGTCGCCTTTGCGGAGTTTTGCGGCCATGATTACAGCACCTCCGGAGCCAGCGAGATGATTTTCATGAAGTTCTTCGCGCGCAGTTCACGAACAACCGGGCCAAAGATACGGGTACCGACCGGCTCGTTGTTGTTGTTCAGGATGACGGCGGCGTTGCGATCGAAACGGATCGCGGTGCCGTCTTCGCGACGGACTTCTTTGGCGGTGCGCACGACGACGGCCTTGCGGACGTCACCTTTCTTCACGCGGCCGCGCGGGATGGCTTCCTTCACCGAGACGACAATGATGTCGCCGACGGAGGCGTATTTACGCTTGGAACCACCCAGAACCTTGATGCACTGAACCCGGCGAGCGCCGGAGTTGTCAGCAACATCCAGATTGGTTTGCATCTGGATCATGTGGTTTCTCCCGACCTTTGGGGCGCCGATGCGTGGCGGTATCCCCAGGGTTTCGACTGTGCCAAGAGGCCTAGTCGCCAGGAGTCTGAGCAATCAGACTCTTAGGCTTCCAGAACTTCCCAGCGTTTCGTTTTCGATTTCGGCGCGCATTCGATGATGCGGACAGTATCGCCGACCTTGAAAGCGTTCTTTTCATCGTGAGCCCGGTATTTCTTGGACTTACGGATGGTCTTCTTCAGAACCGGGTGGGTGAAGCGACGCTCCACCAGGACGGTCACGGTCTGTGCGTTGGCGTCGCTGGTCACGGTGCCTTGCAGAATACGTTTGGGCATCTCTCAGGCTCCTCAGTTCGCAGCTTCAGCGGCTTTTTCGTTCAACACGGTCTGCACACGGGCAACGTCGCGGCGGACGGTACGGATGCGGGCCGTGCTTTCGAGCTGACCGGTGGCCTGCTGGAAGCGCAGGTTGAACGCCTCCTTTTTCAGGTTGACCAGATCTTCCCGGAGCTGATCCGGGGTCTTGTTACGCAGTTCCTGGGCGTTCATCGCCTTTTCCTTTGCTCAAAACACCAGAGGGCCCCGTGGCCGGGTCACCCTTGACCTGGTGGATGAATGACAAACAAGCGAATCCCCCGCTGGCGCGGGGGAACGCAAGATGCCGCTCTATAGGAGAGTTGCCATGGGAGGGCAAGGGAAAGTTCGCCCGCGCTCCACACCGGCGACCTGCTGTCAGTCGGCCGTCCCGCCAGCCGGTCGAACAGCGGTTTCGGCACCGGCGTTCTGATAGGCCAGCTTGGCGCGCATGTCGCGGGCAACACCCGCCTCGACGGCCGCCATGGCCGCCGGGTTGCTCTCGCGCAGGCGGTCGAGCTTGGGCCGCTCGATCCGCCAGACCCATCCCTCGTTCTGCATCACCGCCGTCGCCACTGCCAGACCATCTCCCATCAGGGACATCTCGCCGATGAAATGGCCCTCGCCCACCAGCCGCAGCAGCCGACCCTGTCGTTCAATCCGAACCACGCCGGACGCCACATAGGTCAGGAACTCGGGTGGCTGCCCTTCATGCGTCAGCACCGTTTCGGATGGCAGCGTTTCCCACCGCCCCATATCCAGCAACCGGCGGGTACGCCCCGGCGAGAGGCCGCTCAGCAGGGTTTCGCGAAACCGGTCCTCCTCAGCCGTGAACCGCGCGCGCCGGTCGTTGCGCCAGAGCAGGGTCAGCTCCGCCACATTCACTAGCACCAGCAGGCTCTGCCAGAATACGCCGACCGGGTTTTGCAGCCAGAAATGATCGAACGCGATGCCCGCCAGCGCCGAGGCGATCACGAACAGCCGCAGCCACAACATGTGGCGCATCAGCATCGACAGCACGAGCAGCAGATAGGACAGATGCCCCGCCCAGCCTTCGATGATGAACCCCAGATCCATGCGCGATATCCGCTAGTCCCGCCGGTATTTCTCCGACCCCCTTTCAGCGATAGCGGTCCCCTCGGTTGCATTCAAGCACGGCGCGAGGGCCTAGGGGTTGGCAGTCGCGCGTTTCAACACCTCAAGCATCTGGGCGACCTGTTTCGGGGTCAGCCGGCCGTGCCCCACCAGGAACGCTGCGATATCCCGATCCGTGTAGCGGCCGGTCAGCACCCCCTCGCGCAGAATCAGACTGTGGCGCGCCAGATCGCGGGCCGAGACATGGCAGGCCCGGCATTTCTGCCGGAACAGCTGCCCCGAGGTACGGATGGTGTCGAAATGGTCAAGCAGGATCGCAGCCTCGTGCGGGGTCAGGCGGCCATGTCCGGCCTCCAGCATAGCCGCGACGGAGCGCCCCGACCGTTGCCCCGTCAACCCCTCTTGCGTCAGCGCCAGATCCTGCCAGACGAAATCGCCAGCATGCGGCAGATGGCAACCGGCGCAGCGTTCCTCGTACAAGCGATGTGGGTCGGCCGATTGGGCAAGCGCGGGCGCTGTCAGAAACAGGGCAAGAAGGGCGGCCAACAGGGGAACAGGGATACGCGGCATGGCACACTCGCGACCAGGGACAAGCGCCGCCGCTGGCGCGTCACGCCAACGCAGCGCCCCCAGCCTAGAGCAACGCGCGCGTGATCCCCATGACTTCGGTCAAATCCGGTGCTGTCGGCGCCGGGATTATTCCCAGCGATAGTTGAAGCTGACCGAGATGCGTTCCTCTTCGGACATGTTCATCGGCACTTCGTGTCGCAGCCAGCTTTCCCACAGCAGGACGTCGCCCACATCGGGTTTCATATAGATGAAGGGCTGCAATTCGCGCCGGGCGGTCTTGGTGCGCGTCGGCGCCGCCATCATCCGGCCCGAGCGGGGGTCTTCCAGCTTAAGCGCGCTGGCGCCGTCGGGCATGGCGACATAGGTGGTGCCCGAGATCACCGAATGCGGATGCAGATGGCTGGAATGCATGCCGCCCTGCGGCAGGATGTTGATCCAGAGATCCTCGAGCACCAATTTGCGCCCGTCCAGATCGAACTCCAGATCGGCCGCAAAACCCGCGACATGAGCGTCGAGCGATGTGACCAGATCGGCGAAGATCGGGAACCGCCAGGGCAGATCGGTAAGCGAGGCGTAAGAGGTATAGCCGGGATAACCGTTTTCCTCGCACCATTCCTGTCCGGCCTCGTCATCCTCGGCGATGGAATAGCAGGAGGCCTCCATCTCGTCCGGGTCGATGGCAGGACCATGTTCGGACAGGCGGGCGCGATAGAGACGGGTAACAAAGAGGGATTCGATCTGGGACATGGCGGAGTCATAGACCAACCCGGGAACACGCGCGAGAGCCAGTCGCCGCGACAGCAATATTCGATGTCAAACGGCCCGAGCCAGACCCTCGACCCCGGCGTACATGCTTAGTCTGAGCCATCTCCCGATCGTCTTTTCCAGTCGTTTGTCTCCTGACATGAAAAACCTCCCGCTGTCGATCTCGCGACCGTAAGACATCCGGCCAAGATAGATGCCGGTCATCACGGACACACCCGTCTCGATGAACAAATCCACGTCAAAGCCGGGGTCCGCAGCACAAAGTTCCACCGGAACACCCGGACGAACGACCAGCCAATAGGTCGACGCAGGCGAGGTTGCGTCCGAAAAGTTGAAACGGACAACTGTCCGGCCCGGCGGCAGCGCATCGACCACGATCCGGTTTCGAAGGGTCCACATCAGGACATCCGCATCACGGTCTTCGAGCGCCACATCGACAGTTACATTGCGCTGCGCCCATCGCGCGAGACCTTCAAGGATCGGGTCCAGTTCGACGGCCTTCTCGGTACGGATATAGTCTATGACCCCGCTGGCTGGGTCATCGATCCGTTCGACAAGTCCATTCAGTTGCATCTCTTTCAGGCGTTTGGCCAGCAGAGTCGGCGAGATTCCCGGTAGGCCGCGCTTGATATCGTTGAAACGGGTCGAACCGGTGGAGAGCTCTCCGAGGATCTGAATGGTCCAACGGGGATTGAGGACTTCGCAAGCCTTGGAAGTCGGGCAAAAGAGACCAAACGGTTTGGTCGTCATCTCGTACCTCCATCTTCTGGTCTGTAGGGTATGTGACAGTCTATCCGGGCCCGGGATTTCGCTCCAGTACAGAAGCTGTACCGGTTCTGGTTCACTTCCTACACTGCCCCGCACCATGATTGAGGTGGCACCCTGTCGTCAGATGAACCCCGAACAAGGACTACGACAGATGATCTCCCTCGCACATGCCGCAACCGAGCAGACCCGACTTCACAATGCCCTTTCCATAAATCGGTTCCGTTTGATCGCCCAAGGGCTATTGCTCCGCTGGCAGGCGATGGCCACTTTGTCCCTGCTATCGGACCGCGGATTGCGCGACATCGGGCTGACACGCGATGATGTCATGTCGATTGCACGAGATACTGGCGGAGTTGACCAGATTGAGCAGACGAGGCTTCGCCAGTCCGGCAACTGGTAGAATGCACAGCACTGAACAAAAAAGCGCCCGTCGGGAAATCGGCGGGTCTCCTTATGGTTTGGCGCACCACTTTCCACCCTTTGCCTGTTCAGGTCTGGACCGGACCCTTGCCGCAGCGGGGGATCGGGCGTCCGCCGTCAGCATAGGCCAGGCACATGACAATCTCGTCCGGGCCCGGTGCATCCGCCATGACCAGGGTCATCGTGTCGAAATGATCAAAGGACCAGGGGTTGTCCTTGTGACCCAGCGGCAGGTCAATCGTTGTGCCCGGTCCGCCCAGTTTTACATTGGAAGGGATCACCGCCGCCCCGCCACCCGCTGCCACGCGCATCGGCGCACCCAGTTTGGGATGCACAACCGCCCCGCCCTGTTCCATGTCGCCATTTGCTCCGACAATCGCGGCCTTGCCGTAGGAAATCGGGGGATTGCCCAATTCGGCGATGGCTTGCCGTGCCAGAGCTTCGCCCAATTCGCGACCGATCTCGAACAGGGGCGAGAGGTCACGAAAGAACCGACCCGCCAGCGGATTGCGAAACGCGACCATGACAGCCACCCGGGTCACGGGATGGCAAGGTTCACCGAATGCATCCGCAGTAATGATTTCACGTTGAAAAACGGTCTTGCGGGGCTGCGCCAAGGGTTACCTCCGGACACGGAATGCACAAATTCTACGATGGATACCAAAAAAGGAAAACCCCCGCCGGTGTCCCGGCGGGGGTTTCAATGTCTTGTCGAAGGACCGGGATTACCAGTCTTCGCGGACCACGACGCGGGTCTTGATCGGCAGCTTCATCGCGGCCAGGCGCAGGGCCTCGCGGGCGATGTCGTCATTGACGCCATCGATCTCGAACATCACGCGACCGGGCTTGACCTTGCAGGCCCAGTAATCCACCGAACCCTTACCTTTACCCATACGGACTTCGGTCGGCTTCGAGGTCACCGGCGTATCCGGGAAGATCCGGATCCAGACGCGGCCCTGACGTTTCATGTGACGCGTCATGGCACGACGTGCGGCTTCGATCTGGCGGGCGGTAACCCGCTCGGGCTCCAGAGCCTTCAGACCATAGGTGCCGAAGTTCAGGTCGCTTCCGCCTTTTGCCAGACCGTGGATACGGCCCTTGAACATCTTGCGGAATTTAGTGCGCTTTGGTTGCAGCATCTCTAATCCTCCTTAGCGGCGGCCACCGGCGCCACGCGGGGCCGGACCGTCCTGGAGTTCCTGTGCCTTGCGGTCACGCGCCTGCGGATCATGCTCGAGGATCTCGCCTTTGAAGATCCAGACCTTGATCCCGATGATCCCGTAAGGGGTCGAGGCCTCGGCCAGAGCATAATCGATGTCGGCGCGCAGGGTGTGCAGGGGCACGCGGCCCTCGCGATACCACTCGGTCCGTGCGATCTCGGCACCGCCCAGACGGCCGGCGACGTTCACACGGATGCCCAGGGCACCCATCCGCATCGAGTTTTGCACCGCGCGCTTCATCGCACGGCGGAAGGACACGCGGCGTTCCAGCTGCTGTGCGATCGACTCGGCGACCAGCTGAGCATCCATCTCGGGCTTGCGCACTTCGACGATGTTCAGGTGCAGCTCGCTGTCGGTCATGTTCGCCAGCTTCTTGCGCAGGGTCTCGATATCGGCGCCTTTCTTGCCGATAATCACGCCCGGACGCGCGGTGTGGATCGTCACGCGGCACTTCTTGTGCGGACGCTCGATGATCACACGGGCGACACCGGCCTGCTTGCACTCTTCCTTGATGAACTCGCGGATTGCGAGGTCTTCAAGCAGCAGATTGCCATAGTCCTTGGTATCTGCGTACCAGCGGCTGTCCCAGGTGCGGTTGACCTGAAGACGCATGCCGATCGGATTGACTTTATGTCCCATTAGGCTTGCTCCTCAACTTGACGCACCTTGATGGTGAGCTCCGAGAACGGCTTCATGATCTTGCCGAACCGGCCACGGGCCCGCGGGCGGCCGCGTTTCATGACCAGGTTCTTGCCAACCCATGCTTCGGCAACGATCAGCTCGTCCACGTCCAGGTTGTGGTTGTTTTCGGCATTGGCGATGGCGGACTGAAGGCATTTCTTCACGTCCTGCGCGATCCGCTTGTTCGAGAAAGTCAGGTCGGTCAGGGCCTGTCCAACTTTCTTGCCGCGGATCATCGCTGCAACCAGGTTCAGTTTCTGCGGGCTGGTGCGAAGCATGCGGGTTTTCGCCATTGCTTCGTTTTCGGCCACGCGGCGGGGGTTCTTTTCCTTGCCCATGACTTACTTCCGCTTCGCTTTTTTGTCAGCCGCGTGACCGTAATAGGTCCGGGTCGGCGAGTATTCACCGAACTTCTGACCGATCATGTCTTCGGAGACGTTGACGGGGATGTGCTTCTGGCCATTGTACACACCAAAGGTCAGACCCACGAACTGGGGCAGGATGGTGGACCGGCGCGACCAGATCTTGATGACTTCGTTGCGGCCCGACTCGCGCGCTGCTGCTGCCTTTTTAAGGACATAAGCATCGACGAAAGGACCTTTCCAAACAGAGCGAGACATTGCTTAACGCCCTTTCTTCTTGGCGTGACGCGAGCGAATGATCAGCTTTTGCGACGCTTTGTTCTTGTTGCGGGTACGGGTACCCTTGGTGTCCTTGCCCCACGGGGTCACCGGCGTACGGCCACCCGAGGTGCGGCCCTCACCACCACCATGGGGGTGGTCGATCGGGTTCATTGCAACACCGCGGACCGACGGACGGATGCCCTTGTGGCGCATACGGCCGGCCTTGCCGTAGTTCTGGTTGCTGTTGTCGGGGTTCGACACGGCACCGACGGTGGCCATGCATTCCTGACGCACCATGCGCAGTTCACCCGAGCTCAGGCGGATCTGAGCGTAGCCACCATCGCGGCCCACGAACTGGGCGTAGGTGCCGGCTGCACGTGCGATCTGACCGCCCTTGCCGGGCTTCATCTCGATGTTGTGCACGATGGTACCGATCGGCATGCCCGAGAAGGGCATCGCGTTACCGGGCTTGATGTCGGCCTTGGCGGATGCCACGACCTTGTCACCGACCGCCAGACGCTGTGCGGCCAGGATATAGGCCTGCTCGCCGTCTTCGTATTTGATCAGTGCGATGAATGCGGTCCGGTTCGGGTCGTACTCGATCCGCTCGACGGTGGCTGCCACATCGAATTTGTTCCGTTTGAAGTCAACGATCCGGTAGAGGCGTTTCGCCCCACCACCGCGGCGACGCGAGGTGATCCGTCCGGTGTTGTTCCGGCCGCCCGACTTGGTCAAACCCTCGGTGAGAGACTTGACCGGACGTCCTTTCCAAAGCTCCGAACGGTCGATCAGCACCAGCCCGCGCTGGCCCGGCGTCGTCGGCTTATACGACTTGAGTGCCATGCTTTCTGTCTTCCGTTTAGCAACGGCGGGTTGCCCCGCCTATGTATTGAGGCCCCCGTAGGTGCCCGTGGTATAGGGCCCCGAAGGTCCCCGGCTGCAAAAATCACGAGCCCCGGGACGAATCCCAGGGCGCAAGATTGGTGGCACTTAGCAAGGACGATCCCCATTGTCCATAGCGGAACAGGACAAAGCCGTACCGGGTCGGCGGGCGCTGCGCGGTCACCCCGTTCGCCGAGTTCACGCGAAAGCAAGCCTTGCGTGTTGTGAACCGACACCCTTTTTTGTCTGCGCTTAATCTCATCTTGACACCCAAGATCATACATTTTTGGAAAATAACTGCGTTCTATGTGATCTAGGTTGCATCGCGATGACGGATTCTCCCTCAAAGTGGTGGCGCGTGCCCCTGTGAGCGCGCCAAAATTTCTGGAGGATTGAGATGTCGAAGACTGCATTTACCACATTCGCGGCCGCTGCGGCCCTTTCTTTGGGCCTGATCGCTCCCGCATCGCAGGCGCGCGCCGGGGCCGAGCCGTTTGTCGGTGAGCTGATGCTTGCCGGTTTCAATTTCTGCCCGCGCGGCTGGGCCGAGGCAAACGGGGCACTGCTGCCCATCTCGTCCAACACTACGCTGTTCTCGTTGCTGGGCACTATGTACGGCGGTGACGGACGCACCACATTCGCTCTGCCCGATCTGCGCGGGCGCGTCGCCATCGGTGTCGGCACCGGCCCCGGCTTGCAGCCCATCACACAGGGTGAACGACTTGGCCAACCCACCACCACCCAAACCATCGCGACGATGGCGCCGCACACCCACCTGGCCACCAGCAATGCATCGACCTCGATCCATGTGAGCAGTGACGATGCCAATATACAGGAGCCCGGCAACGCGGTTCTGGGCACGACCCCCGCCGCGACCTACAACACGGCGCAACCCGACGAGGTCATGGCAAACGGAGCCGCGACCACCGGTGTCACCACGACAGTTCTGAGCGCCGGTCAGGGTCTGCCGCAGGAAAACCACCAGCCGTCACTTGGCATGAAATACTGCATCGCCCTGATCGGCATCTACCCATCGCGGAACTGATCCTGCCCCCTGCGATTGACCGGGGCAGGACAGACCGCCCTGCCCCGGCCCGCTCGCTCCGAAGGCAACACCGCCCGATTGTGCCGATGCGCAATGGTTAGGTGCCCCGACCGAAGGCGGGTTTGGCGAGTAACGTAGGATGGGCAGGACTGCCCACCCTACGTGGAGATTTGGTTCGGAATAATCAACGGGATGGCAAGCAGAGCTACCTTCCCCACGCTTGTTCTGATGGCTAACGGAGTTTTCCGGCCCGCCTGAAATGTTCAACAGTCGAAGCCCAAAACAGTTTCCCGACTGAAACCCTCGCAGTTTTATCGACAGCCAATGATAGCTCGGCCAACACCGCCTGTGCGTGGTTCACGACATCAAAAATCTCTTTTTCAAAAGAAAGCCCAACCGAAAGGAGAAATGCCTCTGGATCATCAGTAAACTTTCGGTCCAGATGGGCGAGAGCCTTGTCCCGCAAAACGCGAACCTTTTGATGTGCCAGTGAATCAGCACTGATTAGATAGTCTAACCGCGTATCTGCTATAGGGTCACCCAAGTGACGAATTCTCTCTTTTTGCTCCCTGTAGTGCGAGAGAAGCTTACGAAGATTCGTGCCAGATTTCTCGTCAAGCAACTGAGCAGCACACAAAATCAGCCGATCTTTGATAGCAGGAATTACGGTAAGAAGAATGGCCTTTAAAGTCTCATCGTGTGTCTCACCTACAACTTCTTCGAATGCCTCAAGCACGCCAAGCTGACGTTCGACGTCAGAAACGAATTGGGTCAAGAAGGACAAACGACTCCGAAAGAGCTCTTCCTCGCCCATTTGCTTCTACCGCCCCCGCCTCTTCACATTCCCACCCCGCTGCCCCGGCCGTCCGGCCGTACTCCGTCCCTTGGACTTCACCGCCTCTTCCGAGGCTTTCTCGACCGCCCATTGCCGGGCCATGGGGTCGTCGGCGATGGCGAGGTCTACTGCTTCCAGCCGCTTGATCTCATCCCGTAGACGCGCGGCCTCTTCGAATTCCAGGTTCTCGGCGGCCTTGCGCATGTCGGCGCGTAGTCCGTCCAGCACCGCCTCGAGATTGCCGCCGTGCAGTGGCTTATCGATCTTCGCCGTCACCCGGTTCATGTCGGTGTCGCCCTTGTAGAGGCCGGCCAGCACGTCCTCGACATTCTTTTTCACCGTGGCGGGGGTGATGCCGTGTTCCTGATTGTAGGCGATCTGCTTGGCGCGGCGGCGGTCGGTTTCGGCCAGCGCGCGCTCCATGCTGCCGGTGATGCGGTCGGCATACATGATGACGCGGCCATCGGCGTTGCGGGCGGCGCGGCCGATGGTCTGGATCAGCGAGGTTTCCGAGCGCAGGAACCCTTCCTTGTCGGCGTCGAGAATGGCGACGAGGCCGCATTCGGGGATATCCAGCCCCTCGCGCAAGAGGTTGATGCCGACCAGCACGTCAAAGGCGCCCAGGCGCAGGTCGCGCAGGATCTCGATCCGTTCGATCGTGTCGATGTCGGAATGCATGTAGCGGACGCGGATGCCCTGTTCGTGCAGGTATTCGGTCAGGTCCTCGGCCATGCGTTTGGTGAGCGTGGTGACAAGGGTACGATAGCCGTTGGCGGCCACCTTGCGCACCTCGTCCAGCAGGTCGTCGACCTGCATGCTGACGGGGCGGATTTCGACCTGCGGGTCCAAAAGGCCGGTGGGGCGGATCACCTGTTCGGTGAAGACGCCGCCCGATTGCTCCATCTCCCAGGACGCGGGCGTGGCCGAGACAAAGACCGATTGCGGGCGCATGGCATCCCATTCCTCGAACTTGAGCGGTCGGTTGTCCATGCAGCTGGGCAGGCGGAAGCCGTGTTCGGCGAGCGTGAACTTGCGCCGGTAGTCGCCCCGGTACATGCCGCCGATCTGGGGGACCGAGACGTGGGATTCGTCCGCGAAAACAATGGCATGGTCGGGGATGAATTCGAACAGCGTCGGTGGCGGTTCACCCGGTGCGCGCCCGGTCAGGTAGCGGGAATAGTTCTCGATCCCGTTGCAGACGCCGGTGGCCTCGAGCATTTCCAGATCGAAATTGGTGCGTTGTTCGAGGCGTTGCGCCTCCAGCAGCTTGCCCTCACCCACCAGCTGGTCGAGCCGCTGGCGCAGCTCTTTCTTGATGCCGATGATGGCCTGCTGCATCGTCGGTTTCGGCGTGACGTAGTGCGAGTTGGCGTAGACGCGGATCTGGTCGAACGTGTCGGTTTTCTGGCCTGTGAGCGGGTCGAACTCGGTGATCGCCTCCAGTTCCTCGCCGAAGAAGGAGAGCTTCCAGGCGCGGTCTTCGAGGTGGGCGGGCCAGATTTCCAGACTGTCGCCGCGCACGCGGAAGCTGCCACGCTGGAACGCCTGATCGTTGCGGCGGTATTGCTGGGAGACGAGATCGGCGATGATGTGGCGCTGGTCGTATTCGCCGCCAACCTTGAGGTCCTGGGTCATGGCGCCATAGGTCTCGACGGAGCCGATACCGTAGATGCACGAGACCGAGGCGACGATGATCACATCGTCGCGTTCGAGCAGCGCCCGCGTGGCCGAGTGGCGCATGCGGTCGATCTGTTCATTGATCTGGCTTTCCTTTTCTATGTAGGTGTCAGAACGCGCCACATAGGCTTCGGGCTGGTAATAGTCGTAATAGCTGACGAAATATTCGACCGCGTTATCGGGAAAGAAGCCCTTGAATTCGCCGTATAATTGCGCCGCCAGCGTCTTGTTGGGGGCAAGGATGATGGCGGGGCGCTGGGTCTCTTCGATCACCTTGGCCATGGTGAAGGTCTTGCCCGTACCGGTGGCGCCCAAGAGAACCTGGTTGCGCTCGCCCTCGTTGACGCCCTGGGACAGTTCCGCGATGGCGGTGGGCTGGTCGCCCGCCGGCTGGAACTCGGTCTGCATGACAAAGCGGCGGCCGCCTTCGAGCTTGGGGCGCGCCTTTACCTCGGGCGCGGGGGCATGCATCAGCGCCTCGGACTTGTCGGAATGGGCATAGGGCATCGGGGGGATTCCTTTCGCCCCCGATCTTGGTCTGTTTTTGTTCCGGTTCAAGGGGGTGCAGCGGGCTGATGCCGGAAACTGGCATCAGCCGGGCGCGGTCTCGTCGGAAATGGTAGAGAGAAAATCCTCGATCTCGCGCAGCGCCTTGGGCCATTCGGGGTCGTAATCGGGCATGGTGTTGTTGGCGGTGTCGAGGCTGACAAAGCGCGCGTTGCGGATACCGGCGGCCAGACGCTGGCCCTGATCCCTGAAATGCAGCCGCTCACGGTCGGAATGCAGCACCAGCGCGGGGCAGCGAATGTCGGGCAAAAGCGGCTCGATATCGACCACATCGACGGAAGTGCCCACACGCAGGTAATCTTCGTGAGTCATCGCCATCTTGATGAAACGGGCGTACCTGTCCTGATCCTGTGGGCTGGACTCGGGAAAAAAGGCCTGGGCAAAGAGGTGCCTGCCCGAGGGATACCCGTCGTCCCAGCTGTCCCGGGACAGGTCCATCATCGCATGCCCCAGCGCCAGATCCTGCGGCCGGTTGCGTTTGCCCAACCCCTTGACGAAACCGCTCATCAGCACCAGCCCGGACACCCGGTCGGGATGTCGGGCGGCAAAGGCCGCGGCTACCGCCGCCCCCAGCGATACGCCAAATACAGGCGCCCGTTCCAGGCCCGCTGCGTCGAACATCGCTTTCAGATCGTCGACAAAGCGGTCGAACGACACATCCTGAACGCCCCGGTCCGACAAGCCGTTGTTGCGCCCGTCGCAGCGGATCAACCGATAGTGGCTGCTCAGGTGTGGTAGCCATCCATCCATCGGGTTCTGCGTCCAGTCGTATTCCAGATGCTGCACCCAGTTGGGCGCCTTGACCACCGTCCGGCCCTTGCCGGTTTCGGTCCAGGCGATGCGGGTGCCGTCCTGCGAGGTGGTAAAGCGGATCACCTGCCGCGCCGACTGTCGGGCGCGTTCAGCTTGGTCATCCGCACCCGACAGGTCGAGCGAGAGGACCTCGAGCGGGGCGTAGAGACCTTTGAGGCTCATCGCGCCTTCGGATTTCAGAGGAATGCCGACGGTGCCGCCCGCGATCTGGCGTGTCACGCGGCTGACGAGGCAGCCACCGGGCGGGGCGGCGGTCTGAAGCCGCGACGCGATGTTGACCGCGTCGCCGAATACGTCCTCGCCATTGATGGTGACGTCGCCCACATGCACACCGGCGCGCAGTTGCACCGGCTTGCCCAGCATCGCCTTTTGAATTGCGTGCGCAGTAGCAATCGCCTCGGTCGCGGTACCGAAACGCACCAGCGCGCCATCGCCCATCAGCTTGAAGATGCGGCCATTGCCGATCTTCACACTTGGGCGGATGACCTGCTCGAAGATCTGATTGAGTTCGGCCATCGTGGTGTCTGGGTTCGCGGCCATACGGGCAGTGAAACCCACTACGTCAAGCGAGAGTATGGCCACGATCTGTCTTGCCATGTGGACGGCTCCCCGCTCCGGCGCCCCCTTGCGCCAATTCGGATTAGGGCGCGGATTGGCCCGCCTGTCCAGTGTCTTGGTGCGCGGTGGGCGCGTCGTCGGGGTGGGTGAGCTTGCTCAGCAGTTCCGCCAAGCGGCGCGCCTCGCCCGGGGCGAGGTGATCGCCGATGGCCTGGTGCATGGCGGCGGAATAGACGGCCCACATGGCGGTGCGCACCCGCGCGCCTTCGGGCGTCAGGACCAGAACCTGCCCGCGCCCGTCCCCGTCACAAGCGCTGCGGGTCAGGTGCCCGGCGCGGGCCAGCCGGTCGACCAGCCGCGACACGCCATATTGCGGCAGCAGCAGCCGGCCCTGCAATTCGAAGGGGCGCAGGCCATCGGGCCCGGCCTGTTCCAGCTCCCACAGGATGTCGTAACGGTCGAGCCCCGGCAGGCCCGCCGATTTCAGCGCCGCCTCTACATGGGTGAGCACCGCCTTGTGGGCGCGGGCCAGCGGCAGCCAGACGGCAAAGGGATCGGGAGTGGGTTTGCTCATGCGGAGAAAGTAAATGCATGTGCATTGACTTTCAAGCAGGAATACCCAGATCAGGTAGATGCACCTGCATTAACATGAGGATCCCATGACCGACCTGCATCTGATCAGCCATCACCTGTGCCCCTATGTGCAGCGCGCGGTGATCGTGCTGAGCGAAAAGGACATTGCCCATAACCGCAGCTATATCGACCTGTCGGACAAGCCCGACTGGTTCCGCTCCCTGTCGCCGCTGGGCCGGGTGCCGGTGCTGGAAACCGACGGCAGGGTGCTGTTCGAAAGCCAGGTGATCGCCGAATACCTGGACGAGATCACCCCCGGTTCACTGCACCCTGACGACGCGTTGGAAAAGGCGCGGCACCGGGCATGGATCGAATATGGCTCGGCCACGCTGGCCGAGATCGCGGGGTTTTATAACGCCCCCGATGCCGCGACCTTCGAGAGCCGTAGGCAGGCCCTGCGCGACCGGCTGGCGCGGGTGGCGCCCGAAGTGCAAGGTTCGTTTTTCGCGGGCGAACGGTTTCACATGATCGACGGAGTCTGGGGCACGGTGTTCCGCTATCTCGACACGTTCGAGACGGTGGGCGCGTTTGGACTGATGCCCGATCACACCGGCATGGCGCGCTGGCGCGCGGCGGTGGCGGCGCGCCCGTCGGTGCGCGATGCCCCGCCCGAGGGTTATCCAGCCCGGTTGCTGGCGTTTCTACAAGCGCGGAACTCGCATCTGGGCGCTTTGGCGCGGTCCATGGACGGGAAAGCTTTACAGCAGGCCACGATCCCATAGACTTGAACGACGCAACAGGGAGCGCCGATGCACAGCCAGCTTGCCATCCTGATGTTTGCCGACATTGTCGGCTACTCCGCGATGATGGAAACAGATCAGGACCAGACCATCGAGGCGGTTCGCAGCCTTCGGTTGGAGCTGCTGGAACCCGCAGTCGAAACTCATGCGGGCCGCGTTCTGAAACGCCTTGGCGATGGGTGGATCATTTCCTTCACCAGTGTATCGGCCTGCGTGGACTGCGCCATGAGCCTTCAGGCAAAGCTTCAGACCGAAACCGAACTGAAGCTTCGTATCGGTGCGCATATTGGCGAGATCGTGTCGGACGGCGAGGATTTCTATGGATCGGGGCTCAATATCGCCCAGCGGATCGAGGCAGAGGCACCCCCCGGCGGGTTGATGGTGTCCGAGGATCTGTTCCGGCAATTGTCAGGCCCGCTCGCAAGCGGGTTGAAGGATGCGGGAACGTTCCGGCTGAAGAACATCGCCCAGCCGGTTCGGCTGTACCAATGGCGGCCAAAGCACCAGCGCAAGGCCGATCCGGACCAGATCACCTCGATCGCGGTCGCCGCCATCGAACACGCCCCGCTGGATGCCGAAACCGCAGCACTGGCGGGCGATTTGCACGACCAGTTGGTGATCCGCATGTCGCGGCGGCAGGGTGTCGTGGTTCTGGACGCCGCCAACAGGCCAGTGGAAAACGCCACTTACGACCTGCGAAGCCGGCTACGGGTTGCGGGCGGTCGCGGGCGTCTGAGCCTTTCACTGGTCCTGCGCTCCGAAGGCCGACCGGTCTGGTCCGAAAGCTATGACCGGGACACGGCGGACATCTTCGATTTCTGCGACGTTGTGCTGGAGCGCGCCGAGGCCGACCTGCGCATCCAGACCAACGCTTTTGATGGTGACCGCCTGGCCCATATCCCAGAAGAGGAGCTGAGCGTCTCGGAGCTGAGGGCGCGGGCGGCCAATGCCTATTACCGGCTGACCTACGAGGACTGGATCGACGGTCTGCGGCTGATGAAACGCGCGATCCGGATGAACCCGCGCGACGGCGTGTCCCTGGCGATGCGCGCCGAGGCCGAGATCATGACCCATGCCGCGCGCTACAGGACCTTGCCCCCGGAACTGCTGGCGCAGCTGGCCGACGACCTGGATACCGCGATCGAACAGAACCCGGGGAGCGACTATGTGTTCTGGACCCGGGGCCTCTATCGGATCAATTGCCTGTCTGACGTGGCAGGCGCCCGGGCCGATCTGCAACGCAGTCTCGACCTGAACCCGGCCTATTCGGAGAACCACGAACTGGAGGCGCATATCCTGATGGCCGAAGGCGATTTCGACAAGGCCGCAGAAAAGTACGGACTGTTGCTGCAACGGCAGGTTCACAATCCGATGATCCCCTATCGGCGCTTCCTGCGGGCCGCAGCCTATTACTGCGGCGGACGCTACGATCTGGCCGCAGAAGATGCACGGCTGGCGGCCGACACCCGACCCAAGGACCGGGCGATGCATATCTTGCGCGGCCAAGCGCTGCGGGCCGCGGGCGACGAGGACGCAGCCAGGGACGCGCTGCAGCGAGCGGCGAGCCTCGCGCCCCAACCCAATATCTGTTCTCGCTGCCCGGTTCTGCCGGCGTCACATCAGCATCTGGCGGAGGCACTGGCGAGCGCGGTCCGTAGCCCACAGGGACAATTGGATGGGCTGGAGACCTGAGGCCGCTTTCCACCCCACAAAACGCCGGGGACCAGCAGCGCCCTGAGATTCTTTTGCGCCTTCAAGCGAATTCCCTTGATTTGTGCGCCACAAGGGACCATGTGAGACGTGCTACGTATTTCTATCTCGACCTACTGTTCTCCAATTTGGCCACAGTCCTCGATTTCGAACTGACAGGCCGGGTTGTCGCATTCTGCGGGCAACGAAACATAATGGAGACATCACAATGGCCAATGGCACTGTGAAATGGTTCAACTCAACTAAAGGCTTTGGCTTCATCGCGCCCGAGGGCGGTTCCAAGGACGTGTTCGTGCACATCACCGCACTTGAACGCGCCGGCATTCGTTCGCTGGATGACGGTCAAGCCGTGACCTTCGACCTGGAAGAAGGCCGCGACGGCCGCCAGAGCGCGACCAACCTGCAACTGGCCTGAGCCAGTTCAACCACCGGACACATGCGCCGGTGGTTTTCGCGAATTTCTGAGGAAGCCCCCACGCGGGGGCTTTTTTCTTTGCCGGGCCGATCCCCGCGCGATCAAGTGTCCCCGGAAAGGCCCGCCAGTTCCAGGCCTTGCAGAACCAACCGCTCGTGGGCGGGGTCGGTCAGGGTCAGCCGGGCCAGCCGGGTCCGAATATCGAATGACGGGTTGATCTCCAGCATCTCCAGCCAGATGCGGCGGGCCTCTTTCCCCTCGCCCAGGTGACCAAGGGCCGAGGCCAGCCAGGCTCGCCCGATATCGGTGTCCTTTACCAAGAACACCCGTTCCTTCAGAAACAGCGCCGCAGTCTCGAAGCTGCCCTTGAGAAAATGGGCCATGGCAAGGAATTGCATGAACTGGTGCCGAAACGACGGATCCAGCCGGATCGCGCGTTCGAGATGCTCGATCGCATCGTCAAGCCTGCCCTGGGCAATCTCGATCTCACCCCTTGTGAACCAGCCCAACGCATAATCCGAGCTTTTGGTCATCGCCCTGTCCAACGCCTGAACCGCTTCGTCCAGTTTGCCTTGCCAGCGCGCGATGGCGGCATAGGCGTTGTTGGACCAGATATTGTCTGGGCCAAGCTCCAAGCTGCGCCGCACGAGGCTGTCCGCTTTTTGCATCGCCTCTTCCGAGGGCGTGCCGGACCAGCGGTTGTGGTAGTCCAGCAGGTGCATGAGGGCCAGCATGCCGTAGGCATCAGCATAGCCGGGATCGCGGGCAATCGCGCGCTCGCCATAGGCCACGGCCTTGCGCCAGCCTTCGGCATTCATGCCGGGGAAGAACAGGAAGCCGCGCATGCGCATGTAGTCTTCATGCGCCTCGATATTCGATGTGCCGACATCGGCGATATTCGCGCGTTCGCGAGAGGATAGCGAAACCTTCAGCGCCTTGACGATTTCCAGCGTCACTTCGTCCTGCACTGCGAAAATATCGGTCAGGTCCCGGTCGTAGCGGTCGGCCCAGACATGGCTGCCGTCTTTGGTGTCGATCAGCTGGGCTGTGATGCGGACGCGCTGGCCCGCGCGCCTGACGCTGCCTTCCAGCACATGGGTGACACCCAGCTCGCGCCCGACGATGCGCAGGTCGATGGACCTGCCCTTGTAGGCAAAGCTGGAGTTGCGGGCGATCACCGTCAGGCCCGACACCTTGGACAGGTCTGTGATGATATCCTCGCTGATCCCGTCCGAGAAATACTCCTGCTCGGGGTCGCCCGACATGTTGTCCAGCGGCAGAACCGCGATGGCATAGCCAGGTTCGCGCGGTTTTTCAGATTTTACCGTTCCCCTTGGCGGGGGCGGGGCATCCTGCGGATGCCAATGATAGACGCGCAAGGCGCGGTCGATGTTCTTGACCGAGACCTGCCCGCCGTCCTGAAAGGTGATCCCAAGACGACCGCCAACGCTTTCCTGCACCACCGAAGAGACGCAAACCCCGCCCGGCTGTGCCAACTGCTCCAGCCGACTGGCAACGTTCACGCCATCGCCAAAGATGTCGTCATCCTGAAGGATGACGTCGCCCAGGTTGACGCCGATCCTGAGGGAGATTCCCCCGGCGTCGTCCATGTCGGCCATGGTTCGCTGGATCTCGGTGGCGCATTGCACGGCATTGGACACGCTCAGGAATTCAACAAGCGCACCGTCGCCCATCAACTTGACGATGCGGCCGTTGTGGCGGGACACGCAGGGGTCGAACACCTCGCGCCGGTGCCGGTTCAGCGCGTTCAGGGTCGCGGATTCGTCCTCGGCCATCAGCCGCGAATATCCGACGATATCAGCGGCCAGAATGGCAGAAAGGCGTCGGGATACCCGTTCATTGTCCATGCTTGATTGGTAAGGCAGATCATCGGGCCGGTCTAGCTGGCTGTCGTAAAAACGGTTCGCGCAAATCTATCCGAAGGAGGGTCGGGTCCGAGCTGCCATTCTCGGCGCGGTGCAAGGCGTTGGCGCCCAGCATCAGGCGACGAGCGGTCGCGGAAATCGGCCTTGCCCGAGCCCGTCGATGCGCGCATATAGGAACCAGCCGAAGACGACGGAGTACATGATGCGCGCACGGATCTACCAGCCCGCCCGGAATGCCATGACCTCGGGCATGGCCAAGACCCGCAAATGGGTTCTGGAATACGCCCCCGGTTCGGCACGCGAGGTCGATCCGCTGATGGGTTGGACCTCTTCCAGCGACACCCAGTCCCAGGTCCGGCTTCGGTTCGACACCAAGGAAGAGGCGCTGGATTACGCAAAGTCTCATGGGATTGAAGTTACTGTCACTGAGCCGCACAAGCGCAAGCCCAACCTGCGCGCACGCGGCTATGGCGAGAATTTCGCCACCGACCGGCGCGGCCCCTGGACCCACTGAGGGCACTTTGTCCGAATTCACCATAGAGCAGGCCAGCCCAACCGCGCCCGAGGCGGCGGCGCTGATCGCCCGTCATGTGGCGTTGATGGCGTCTCAATCGCCCGAGGAAAGCTGTCATGTGCTGGATGGCAGTGGCCTGGACAGCCCCGATGTGGCGTTTTTCCTGCTGCGTCAGACGGGCACCGCGATTGGTATGGGCGCGCTCAAAACGCTGTCGGACGGCGCGCTGGAGCTGAAATCCATGCACACCCTGACCGAGGCACGCGGCACGGGCGCGGGACGCGCAATGCTCGAATTCCTGCTCGACCATGCCCGCAACCAAGGCGCCTCCGGCATCTATCTGGAGACCGGATCGACCGATGATTTCCTGCCGGCCCGGCGGCTTTACGAAACCTATGGTTTCGCCGAATGCGGCCCCTTCGAAGGGTATGCCGAGGATCCCTGGTCCACCTTCATGACCCTCGATCTGCGCGGGGCCGCTTGACCCCCCATGTTTGCGTGGCATAACAGGCGCCAAGCGGTCCCATAGCTCAACTGGATAGAGCAGCTGACTTCTAATCAGCAGGTTCGGGGTTCGAGTCCTCGTGGGATCGCCATCATTCTTTGGCGCGGATGTGTATCCCGAAGCGCGCAAGGCCGCTTCGGGACAGGTTTCTCACTTGCGATGAATGGCGTTGATTTTGGTGATTCCGTCCTCGCCCGCGCTTTCGAAAACGATATGGACTTCGTCCCCAGCGGCCAGATCCTCTGGAATCTCGTCAACGAATTCCAGCGACCAGATGGTCTTGTCCTCAAGAACGATAAGGCCATCGACCCGGTCGAAGGCGAGGATGGTACCGGTCACCTCGTCAGCCAGAACAGGGATCGCGGCGGATAGCAGGGTTGCAGCAAGGATAAGGCTGCGCATGGGGGTGCTCCTTTGAGCATGGGTTGAAACCAGGTGGTAGATGTGGTGGCGCAAGGCAGGGCACAAGTACGGGAGAAGTGTTTATTAATCTCATTATTTTCAGATACTTATAGAAACTCCCCGATCCCGGCCGTCGCGTGCCATGCCGCCGCCATATTCAGGTGTCACGATCCACCCATGACCGAGTTGCAAGCCATCCGAGAGGCGCTCTATCCCGAGGTCTCGAAAAAGCAGACCCGGTGCCAGCGCCGGGCAGAACGGACCCGTGCAAAGGCGCTGTCGCCCCTGCGAATCCTGTTGTTGCTGGCCAGCCTGCCGGTGATCGCGGGATCGACGGCCCTTGGCGTCTACATTCGTACCAGCCCCTATCCGCCCGAACTGGCCTTGCGCCATATCGCTGCGCTGGCCGGATGCGAATTCGCGGCCCTCGCGGGCCTGCCAGAGGCCCGGCGCGGCGAACCTGGCTATCACCTGCGTAACGACGCGGATCTGGACGGTGTCGCCTGCGGCACCACGCTGGCCGCGGCCAGCATGGAGGCTCAGGTTCCTGTGCAGCACGCGCCCGGACAGGCGAAATTTGTCCGACCCTGAACGCTCAGGCTACCCGGCGCCCCTGCGACCAGACCGATTGCAACGCTGGCACCCCTTCGCGCATGCGGAACCGGATCAGATCGGCGCGTAGCCCCGGCGCGATCTCGCCCCTATCATTCAAGCCGACTGCACGCGCCGGTGCCCGCGTCACCGTGGCCAGGCCGCGCGCCATGTCGCCCCAGCACTCTCCCAGACGCAGCGCCGACAGCAACAGGGCCGATGGCACATAGTCAGAACTGAGAATGTCGAGCAGGCCGCGTTCGGCCAGATCCGACGCGGCCACATTGCCGGAATGCGATCCCCCCCGGATCAGGTTAGGCGCCCCCATGATCACCTTTATCCCATGTGCATGGCAGGCCTCGGCCGCCTCGATCGTGGTGGGAAACTCGGCCAGCCGGATGCCGTGACCGGCCGAGACCGCCACCTGTTCGGGTGTGGTGTCGTCATGGCTTGCCAACACAGAACCCAGTCGCCCGGCGGCCTTGACCGTCTCGGCCTCGTGCCGGTCGCCATTGCGGTCGCGCAGAATTTTCAGATGGCTGACATGTTGCAGGAACGTGTCGTCGTCCATCGCGTTCTTGCCCTTCATATAGGCTTCGAGCTTGGCCATGTCGCGGAACTGCCGCTGGCCCGGCGTGTGATCCATCAGCGAGACGAGACCGACCCGGTCTTCAGGCGTGAACTCGTCCAACTCCTCGGCCAGGGTTTCCGAGCAGATCTCTGCCCGCAGATGCAGGAAATGGCTGATCTTCAGCGCCTCCGCCTCGCGCAGTTGCCACAGCTCGCGCGACAGGCTGCGCGCGTATTTCAGGTAACGCCCAGCGCCCGAGGGGATCGAGCCCACCCGCATCGCATCGAACACCGTGGTGATGCCGGTACCTGCCAGTTCCGCGTCATGCGCCAGAATGGCGGCGGCATGTGGCCAGTCGACCTTGGGGCGCGGCTGGATATGGCGCTCCAGATTGTCGGTATGCAATTCCACCAGCCCCGGCGCCAGCATATCGCCGCCGCAATCAATGGCGCCTGCGGGCACGCGCGCGCCCTGGTCGATCTCGATGATGGTTCCATTCACCACCCGCAGACTGCCGGTCACGGTCTCGCTGGGCAGAACCAGCGTGGCATTGGCAAGGATCATTTCATCTGTCATCTGAACTTCATCTGGTTGGGGCATGGGTGAAGGCCACGACATAGGAGGCCAATGTGACATTCCTGCGATACGCGATCTATTTCCTGCCAGCTGCGTCCGAGGCCTGGACGTGGTTCGGTGCCGCATGGCTGGGTTGGGATGTCGAAACCGGGCAGGAACTGGCGCACCCCGAGGGTACCGGTCTGGATGTGGCCGCTTTGACCGCGACGCCACGCAAATACGGGCTGCATGCCACGATGAAACCGCCCTTTCGCCTGGCTGAGGGGCAGGATGCCGATGCGCTGCACCGGGCCTGCGCCGCGCTGGCCGCCCGCCGCCCGGCGGTGGTGCTGGAGGGGCTGGAGATCGCCCGGCTCGGCCGGTTCCTGGCGCTGCGCCCGGTGGGGGAGCTGAGCGCGCTGAACGCGCTGGCGGCGGCCTGTGTCACCGAGTTGGACCGCTTTCGCGCGCCCACCACGCCGCAGGAGCTGGAGCGCCGCCGCGCCGCCCGGCTCAGCCCGGCGCAGGACGCGCATCTGACCAGCTGGGGTTATCCTTACGTGCTCGACCAGTTCCGTTTTCACATCACCCTGACCGGACGGCTGGACGAGGACGCGCTGGCGCGGGTGCAGGCGCTGTTGCAGGACCGGCTCGGCCCCTTGCTGCCCGCGCCTTTCACGCTCACCGATCTGGCCCTGGTGGGAGAGGCCAGCGATGGCCGGTTTCACCTGATCCATCGCTACGCGCTTTCCCGCTGAAGATGGGCCAGAACCGCCTCGACCGTGTGCTCGAGCGGGCCTGAATTGTCGATCATGATGACCCGGCGCAGCCCCTCGGGCAGGGCCATGTCGGCACGCCCCAGCCGCCGCGCCTGATCGGCCGCATCCTCGCGCCCGCGCGCAGCCAGCCGCGCCGCCAGCACCTCGGGCCGGGCCGTTAGGGACAGCACGGCAAAGGGTTGGAACACCTCCTGCCCGCGCAAGAGCACGCCGCGCGACAGGTTGACCAGCAGCGCTTTTGCGCCCGCGCGTTCCGTATCCGTGGGCATTGGGATGCCATAGCTCAGCCCATGCGCCTGCCAGAAAAGGGCAAAACCGCCCGCCGCACGCATCGCCTCGAATTCCTGCGGTGAGACGCCGGTAAACGGCTCGCCACCCGCCTCTTCCGGCCGGGTGATCACCCGCCGGATCAGGCGCAATCCCGGGTCACGCGCGGCAAGCGCAGCCATGACGCTGTCCTTGCCCACGCCCGACGGGCCGACAACCGCGATCACCGGCACAGGATTCATGCCGCCACCCCCGGAGTAAAGCCCGAGACATCGACCACCCGGTCGCAAACCCGCGCCCGCGCCTCGACATCATGAAAGATGCCGACGATGGCCGCGCCCCGCGCCTTGGCCTCCTCGATCAATTCGAGCACCACGGCGCAGTTTTCGGCATCGAGGCTTGCGGTCGGCTCGTCCAGCAACAGCGCCGGATAGGCATGGGTAAAGCCGCGCGCGATGTTCACCCTCTGCTGCTCGCCGCCGGAAAAGGTGGTGGGGCTCAGCGACCAGAGCCGTTCGGGAATGTTGAGCCGCCTGAGCAGCGCCTCGGCCCGCGCCCGCGCCGTGTCGGGCTCCACGCCCAGCGCCAGAAGCGGTTCGGCCACCACCTCGACCGTCGGCACCCTTGGCACCACCCGCAGGAACTGGCTGACATAACCCAGCACTTCGCGCCTCAATCCCAGGATCTCGCGCGGCTCGGCCCGCGCCACATCCAGCCCGCCCACGAGGACAAAGCCCGAGGCCGCCAGGTAATTGCCATAGATCACCCGCATCAGGGTGGACTTGCCCGCCCCCGACGCTCCGGTCAGCGCAACGCATTCGCCGGGCGCCACATGAAGCGAAGCGCCCTCCATCACCCGGATCACCGCGCCGCCCTGATTGTGCAGGGTGAAACTCTTGCTCACATCACGGATGTCGATCATCCCAAATCCCTTTCATTTCGCCCCAAATACTCCGGGGGAGCGCCGCAGGCGCGGGGGCAGCGCCCCCTCAGACCTGCAACACGCTCGACACCAGCAGTTGCGTATAGCCATGCTGCGGATCGTCCAGCACCTGATCGGTCAGACCGCTCTCGACCACGCGCCCGTCCTTCATCACCATCAGCCGGTCGGCCAACAGCCGCACCACCGCCAGGTCATGGGTGACGATGATGGCGCTCAGCCCCATCCGCCGCACCAGCCCGCGCAAGAGGTCGAGAAGCCGCGCCTGCACGCTCACGTCGAGCCCCCCCGTAGGTTCGTCCATGAACACCAGCCGCGGCCCGGTCACCAGGTTGCGCGCGATCTGCAAACGCTGCTGCATGCCGCCGGAAAAGGCCGAAGGCCGGTCGTCGATCCGTGCGCCGTCGATCTCGACGCGGTCCAGCCAGTCGAGCGCGGCCGCGCGGATACGGCCATAGTGCCGGTCGCCCACCGCCATCAGCCGTTCACCGATATTGCCGCCCGCCGAGACAGACATGCGCAGCCCGTCGCGGGCATGCTGATGAACAAAGGCCCAGTCGGTGCGCGACAACATCCGCCGCTCGGGTTCCGACATGGTGACCGTATCCACCGGCCCCATGTGCCGGGTATCAAAGATCACCTGCCCCGCGTCGGGCGCCAGATGCCCCGCAAGACAGTTCAGCAAGGTCGACTTTCCGGACCCGCTCTCACCCACGATCCCCATCACCTCGCCGGGATAGAGATCGAAACTCACATCCGCGCAACCGATCCGCGCGCCATAGCGCTTCTCGATCCCCGCGACCTGCAACAAAGGGCTCATCGCTCACCTCCCGCGCCCAGGATTTCTCCGAAATCCTGTCCAAAAAATTTCGTCGAAATTTTTTCCCCTGCTCCGACCGCACCGCTCATGCCACCTCCTCGCAGCGCGTGCGGCAGTAATCGGTGTCCGAACACACGAACATCCGCCCGCCCGCATCGTCCATGATCACCTCGTCCAGATAGCTGTCTTCTGAACCGCACAAGTCGCAAGCGTGCTCGGCCTTTGTCGCCTCGAACGGGTAGTCCTCGAAATCGAGGCTGACCACGCGGGTATAGGGCGGCACCGCATAGATGCGCTGCTCGCGCCCGGCGCCAAAGAGCTGGATCGCCGCCATCTCCATCTTGGGATTGTCGAATTTCGGGATTGGCGAGGGGTCCATCACATAGCGCTCGGCCACCCGCACCGGATAGGCATAGGCGGTCGAGATCGCGCCATGCTGGCTGATATCTTCGTAAAGCTTCACGTGCATCAGCCCGTATTCCTGAAGGCTGTGCATCTTGCGGGTCTCGGTCTCGCGCGGCTCCAGAAAGCGCAGCGGTTCGGGGATCGGCACCTGATAGACAAGGATCTGGTCCTCGGTCAGCTCAGCCTCGGGGATGCGGTGGCGGGTCTGGATTACCGTCGCTTCCTGCGTCGCTTCAGTCGTGGCCACTCCAGCCGTGCGTTCAAAGAACTTGCGGATCGACACCGCGTTGGTGGTGTCGTCAGCGCCCTGGTCGATCACCTTCAACCGGTCCTCGGGCGTCAGTGTCGCGGCCGAGACCTGCACGCCCCCGGTGCCCCACCCATAGGGCATCGGCATCTCACGGCTAGCAAAGGGCACCTGATATCCCGGTACAGCCAGCCCCTTGAGGATGGCGCGGCGAATCATCCGCTTGGTCTGTTCGTCGAGATAGGCGAAGTTGTAGTCAGACATTCAGGAACCCGCCTTCTGAAAGGAGACGCTTTGGAGGTCATTGTTTTCGCAGCGATATTGTTGCTTGTTACGATTCTGATCTGCTGGATAGATGCGGCATGGAGGAGACGGCGGCGCGACACCCTTCGCCAAGACGACAGCGGCGTTTGGATCTGGACCGGGCCTGACGGCCGCGAACACCGCTCGCATACCCATCCCGACGCCCCGGGCGGAGGTTGGCATTCGTCCGATTTCGGCGGGGATTCCTTTGGCGGCGGAGACAGTGGAGGCGATTGAGATCATTCCGCCGCCTCCCTATGCACGATGCGCTCTTCCGCCTCGCGGCGCAGTTTGCGGACCAGTTCCAGTTCTGACTGGAAATCGACGTAATGGGGCAGCTTGATATGCTCCAGGAACCCGGTCGCCTGGATGTTGTCGCAATGGCTCAGCACAAATTCCTCGTCCTGCGCAGGGGCGCCAAGATTGTCCTCGCCCAGTTCCTGCCAGCGCAGGGCGCGGTCGACCAGCGCCATGGAGATCGCCTTGCGCTCGGACTGACCGAACACCAGCCCATAGCCCCGGGTAAACTGCGGCGGCTCGGTCTTGGATCCCTTGAACTGGTTCACCGTCTCGCATTCGGTCAGCTCGATCTCGCCGATCTCGATGGCAAAGCCCAGTTCGGGGATCTCCATCTCGACCGCCACCCGCCCGATGCGCAGCTCGCCAACAAAGGCGTGGTTGCGCGCGTAACCGCGCTGGGTGGAATAGGCCATGCCGAGCACAAACCCCTCGTCGCCGCGCGCCAGCGATTGCAGGCGCAGGGCGCGATCGGCGGGAAATTCCAGCGGTTCGCGGGTCAGGTCGCGCGGCGCGGCCTCGCTCTCGGGTTCGGGCTGGATCAGCCCCTCCTGCCCCAGAAACTCGGTGATATGCGGCGTGGGTTCGCGGCGCGGGGGCGCGCTTGGCGCGGGCGGCACCGCGCCCTCGGCGGCCAGTTTGAAATCCAAGAGGCGATGGGTATAGTCGAAGGTCGGCCCCAGAACCTGCCCGCCCGGCGCGTCCTTGAACGTGGCCGAGATCCGCCGGTCGCAGGCCATCGCGCCGGTATCCACCGCCCGGCTTGCACCAAAGCGCGGCAGGGTGGTGCGATAGGCGCGGATCAGAAAGATCGCCTCGATCAGATCGCCACGCGCCTGCTTGATCGCCAGCGCGGCCAGATCGGGATCGTAAAGCGAGCCCTCGGCCATCACCCGGTTGACCGCAAGGCTCAATTGTTCGCGGATCTGGGCGAGGGAGAGTTCGGCGACCGCAGGATCGCCCCGCCGCTCCTCGGCCAGCCAGGCATGGGCGTTCTCGATGGCGCGCTCACCCCCTTTGACGGCAACATACATGGCCTAGCCCTCCGCGCCGATGGTGGTACTGCGCGGCAGGGCCGCAACCCGGTCGCCGCAGGTGAAGAAGAAATCGCAGCCCAGCGGGTAAAGCATCGCGTTGCCCTGCAACGCGCCCGCATCCGGCAGCGACAGGCGCGCCGTGTCGCGGATACCCGGCCCGCTGAGCACGGCTCCGGTGTTCTCCAGCCGGTCGCATTCGACGATCAACGTGGTCGAGCGGTCGGGATATTCCGGCGAGCCGATCCGGTATTGCGACAGCGGCATCAGGTCGGCCCAGCTGCCCAGCGCAAAATCGGCCTCTGCCGCATCGACCAGTGGCGCGCCGGTGTGAAAGCTCAGCCACTGGCGCACCGCGTCATTGTCCGCCGCC
Organism: Ruegeria sp. YKSD163; assembly: GCF_059612905.1. Classification (NCBI taxonomy): domain Bacteria; kingdom Pseudomonadati; phylum Pseudomonadota; class Alphaproteobacteria; order Rhodobacterales; family Roseobacteraceae; genus Ruegeria; species Ruegeria sp. YKSD163. Next base: position 213,091 of record NZ_JBXWRM010000004.1, on the reverse strand, counting down.
CCACCCAGGTGCACCCGCGTTTCCGGGTCGCAGAGCGTCAGCAACAATGTGCCCGCCGCAACCGAAAGCGGCGCGGGCGGCGCGGCACCCGCGATCCTGCGGATGTCACCGGGCCGCGCCATGGCGGTCATCGCGGCACGAAAGGCATGCGCCGCATCGACAGGCGCATCGCGGAAGCCACCGGCATAAAGGCTCGATCCGTCCATCAATCCTCTCCCCTGACCAGCGTGAAGAACTCGACCTTGGTGGCGGCGGCGCGGGCGGCGCGGGTTTCGGCGCGTTCGGCCATCTGGGCGGCCAGCGGCTCCAGCACGTGTGCGCGGATACGTTCGGCGGCCTCGGTCTGCATCAGCGCGTCGATCAGCGCCGCCGCCTCGGCCTTGGCCCGCGAGCGGCCCTGCACATAGGCGTGCCCCACCGTACCATCGCCCAGAGCCAGCGCGCAGCGGGTGACCGTCATTTCACCGAGGTTGAAGGGGGCGCCGGTGCCACCGGCGCGGCCCCGCACCATCACGCCTCCGGTCTCGGGCGCGCGCAGCCAGTCATAGGCGGGGCGCTCCTCGACCCGGTCCCAGAGCGCCATCAGCGCCGCCTCGGGCGCACGGGCCAAGAGGCCCATCCAACCCTGTCGCGCCGCCGTCTCTTTCTCTTGATCTGCCATAAAAGCCTCTTGGCCCGGTTGTCTACATTCACTATACAACTAGACAAATATTAGCGGACCAGTCCGCGACTCGCAATCCACCCAACGATGAAGTTTTGATGACATGAGCCGCAGCCCCGTCTGGAAGACCATCGCGTTGAGCCTGACCGAAGACATCGCCGAGGGGCGATATGGCGAAGGCGACCAGCTGCCGACCGAGGCGCAGCTGGCCGCGACCCATGGTGTCAACCGCCATACGGTGCGCCGGGCGCTGGCGGATCTGGCCGATCAGGGGCTGGTGCATGCGCGGCGCGGCGCCGGTGTCTTTGTCGCCGCCCGGCCCACCGATTACGCCATCGGCAAGCGGGTGCGGTTTCACAAGAACATCGCCGCCGGGGGCCGCATTCCGGGCAAGCGCATCCTGACCCTGCTGACCCGCGCCGCAGACGCGGCCGAGGCCGAGGCGCTGGGCCTGTCGCCCGGCGCGCAGGTGCATGTCTATGACGGGCTGTCGCTGGCCGACGGCCAGCCCATCGCCGTGTTCCAGAGCGTGTTTCCCGCCGCCCGCTTTCCCGGCCTGCCCGAGGCGCTGACCGAGACCCGATCCGTTACCGCCGCCCTGCAACGCATGGGGGTGGCGGATTTCACCCGGGCCCGGACCCGGCTCACCGCCCGGCCCGCCACCGCCACCCAGGCGCTGCACCTGCGTTTGAACGAGGGGGCGCCGCTGATGTTTTCTACCGGGATCAATGTCGATCCCGACGGGCAGCCTGTGGAGTACGGTCGCACCTGGTTTGCCGGCGACAGGGTGACATTGACCTTGGGCGCGGACTGAACCGCGCCTTGATCGGCATCAATGTACAGACAGAGGAACCATGGCTAGGCTACGCATATGAGCGATACGAACCCCACCGGGCTAGATGCCTATAAGCCCGCCGAAATTGCCCGACTGGTGGAAACCGCAGGTGTGGCCAAGGCCGGGCTAAGCGCCGCGCAGACGCTGACGCTGGCGGTGCTGGCGGGGGCCTTCATCGGCTTTGGCGGCGCGGCCTATACGATGGTGATGACCGGAGCGGATTCGGGCTTTGGCCCGGCGCGGTTTCTGGGCGGGGTGGTGTTCTCTCTGGGGCTGATCCTGGTCATCGTTGGCGGCGCCGAGCTGTTCACCGGTAACGCGCTGATGGTCATGGCTGCGGTGGACCGGCGGATCACGCTGGCCGCATTGTTGCGTAACTGGGGCCTGGTCTATCTGGGCAATCTACTGGGCGCGGTCGGGCTGGCGCTGGCTTTTGGCCTGACGGGCCTGCTGGACGGGCCGATGGGCGAGACCGCGCAGGCCATCGCGCGCGGCAAAGCGGCGCTGGACCCCGGCGCGGCCTTCATGCGCGGGGTTCTGTGCAATGCGCTGGTCTGCCTCGCGGTCTGGCTGACCTTTGCCGCGCGCACGGCGGCGGGCAAGATCTTAGCCATTCTCTGGCCTATCTCGGGGTTCGTGCTGCTGGGATTGGAACACTCGGTGGCCAATATGTACCTGATCCCGCAAGGCATGCTGGCAGGGGCCGAGGTGACGTCCGGCGCGGCGCTGTCGAACCTGCTCTGGGTCACACTGGGCAATATCCTGGGCGGGGCGGGCGGCGTAGCGCTGGCCTATCGCTTTGCCTATCTGCGCCAGAGCCCATCATGACCGACCCCTATCTGTCCGCCGATACTGCGGCCCGCGCCCAGGCCCGCGCCCTGATCGACGCCGCGCGGCACGCCGCGCTGGCGGTGCTGCAATCGGGCGACCTGACCCCCTCGGTCAGCCGCATTGCGCTGGCCACCGATCCGCAAGGCATGCCCGTCTCGCTGATCTCATCCCTTGCCGCCCATACCGCCGCTTTGGAGGCGACCCCGGCCTGTGCCCTGCTGATCGGAGAGCCGGGCCTCAAGGGTGAACCGCTGACCCATCCGCGTCTGACCCTGCATTGCACCGCGCGACAGGTCTTACGCGGCACATCCGAGCACGATACCTTGCGGGCCCGCTATCTGGCCCTGAGACCCAAAGCGGGGCTTTATGCCGATTTCGGTGATTTCCGCTTTGTCCGCTTCATCGTCACCGATGGCCTGCTGAACGCGGGTTTCGGCAGAGCGGTGCAGCTGAGCGCCAAGGATCTCGCGGCCTAGGCCCGCTTGCGCGCAGGCTCCTCGGCGAAACGCAGCGACACGCCCTGTCCCGTGGCGCTGCCACGCAGAAACAGGTCAGGGTCGGCGACCTGCGGATAGGTCTCGACCCAATCGCGAAACCGATCGTTGGTCACGATCCGTGCACCCAGTTCTTCGGCCTGTTCGATCAGCAGCGGGTCCGCAGGCGTACCCTTGGGCGCCACATTGATATAAGACGCCGGATAGCGCAGCGCCCGCGACAATTCGTGCGGCCCCATATATTGCGATCCGACGAGGTACCCCACATTGGCATCAAACCACAAAAGCGGGGTCCAGCCATTGCGTACCAACCCTTCGACACATTGGCGCACCGTGTGCAGGCTGGGGGTTTCGTCCCGCCAATAAAGCACGTTCGACCCGTCGATGACGATCCAGACCGGCGCTCTGCGCAGCCTCTGACGCAGCACCAGAACCAAGCCGATGACAACGCCCAGCGCCGCCGCCAGCATGAGCGGCGTCAGGATCGGACCAAAGGTCAGCAAGGACCAGCCCAGCAAAAGCAGCGAACCGGCGAGAACTGCGAGAGAGACAATCATTGGGTGAATGTATCACCCAATGATTCTCGCTAAACAAGAGTAATTCGACGCATCGACCGCCTGATCAACGCACAACATGTACCGCGCATTGCGCGTGGCGCACAACCTGGGTCGCGGTGGACCCCAACAGCAGATCCTGCATGCCGGGGCGGTGCGAAGAGATGATGATCAGGTCGGGATTGTTCGCCTCGGCCCAATCCAGGATCGAGCGCCCCGAATGCCCCTCGACCAGAACACCGGTGGCGTTGGGAAGCTGGGCGGCCAGCGCATCGAGCTCCTTTTTCAGCGCCTTGCGCGCCTCGGCCAGGTAATCGGTCGGCATGTACGAGATCGCATAGGCCGGAATATGTTCGACCACATGCAGCAGGGTGACCCGCGCTTCAGGTGTGGCCAGAAGTTTGGCCAGTTTCAGCGGACCGGATACGTCGCGTTCGGCATCGAACGAGATCGGAACAAGGATGTTGTGATACATGTGTCGCGCCTCCGTTTGGGAATAGCGACAGAATGCCCCGGCTAGCCCGAACGAACCTTGATCCAGATCAGGACAGCTTTCAGTCGCTGTCGAAGGTCTCGGCCACCTCGTACATCACCGGCTCGAAGCTTTTGCACATCTCGTTGATGCGACGATTGCGCTCGCGCATTTCGGGCGTGCGCAGCATGGCCAGAAAATCCTCGCGCCGCTGCCATTGCGAATAGTTGGCGATACGGGTCTGCGCATCGTTCACATGCAGGCCGGCCGCGACGAACCCGGGCTGTTTCGAGATGAAATCGGCATAGGCCTCGGTCAGCGCCTCTAGCAGGTCCTGACAGGTACCGGGCGTCATCTCAAAGGTGGTGATAACGGTCTGAACAGGGGCAGCTTTGACGATCTTGGGCATGGGGTTTCTCCTGCGAATGCAGGGCCAGCCTAGCACAGGTCTTGGGTTCTCATAACCCCAGAGCGGCCTCGATTTCCCGCATTAAACCAGTTACTTCGCCATGAGCCGGACCCTTGGGCGCCTCCAGCGCGGCGCGACCATGCCCCAGTGTTTCGGCATAGGTTACACGGTTTGCCAGTGCCGATTTCGCCAGTTCGGCCTTCAGCTCTTGCGCCTTGGTCGCCACATCCTGCGCCAGTCGCGTACCGGGGCGATTGCGGGTCATCACCATCAGCGCCGGCTTGTCCTCGCGCTCGGCCAGGTAGAGCACCATTTCCACCGCCCAAAGGTCAAGATGCGAGGTCGCGACCGGGATCAGCACCAGATCCGCCTGGCGCAACGCCGGACGCAGGTCGCTATCGGCCTTGGGTGGCGTGTCGATGATGACGATGTCATGGTCTTTGGCCAGCTTGCGCACCTCATAGCTGACGCCCCAGGCCGAAGCGGTCGAGAATTCCAGCCCTGGATCGCCTCCCGCTTCGAGCCGCGCCATGAACCAGCGCCCGGCTGACCCTTGCGGATCGGTATCCATCAACGCAACCCGCCTGCCCGCGCGGGCAAAGGCAACGGCCAGGTTCACCGCCAGCGTGGTCTTGCCCGACCCACCTTTTTGCTGTGCGACCGTGATGACATGTCCCATGCGGCGACTCCTTATGCTGCATCGCAGCATAACACCGCACCCTGTGTACACAACGGCAAAAGCCTGACTCTCCTGCGGCACATCCGCCCTAACCAATCGTTAACCAATCCCGGCAAGGCTGGCATCGGAGGGTGCGGAATGGGCCGCTTGCTGATTGCCGTTTGGATCTGCATTGTTGCCGCCAGCCCGGCGGCAGCGGGCGCATGGCTGCGCGAAAAGGGGCACGGGTTCACCTCGGTCTCGGCAACGCTATTCCGGTTTCAGGGTCTCACCGACTACAAAACCGCGGTCTATGCCGAATGGGGCTTGGCCAAGCGCCTGACCATGGGCATCGATATCAATGAACAGCCCGGCGTGACCGGACATGCCCTGGTCTTTGCGCGCTATCCGATCCGGGACATGGGCTCCAAGGGCCGGTTCGCCGCTGAACTGGGCTTTGGAGCGCATCACTGGCTAGGCGACTGGGCGCCGATGAGCAAGCTCACACTCTCCTATGGCAAGGGGCTTGAGACACGCTGGGGCAATGGCTGGCTTGCGCTTGACACAGCTTGGGAAAGACGGAGCGGCACCGAAACCGACATCTACAAGCTCGACCTGACCGCAGGCCTGTCTACCGCGCGGCGTATCGACCCGATGTTGCAGGTCGAAACCGCCTATGTGCCGGGCCATCCGCTGTTCTGGACCGTGACGCCCTCGCTTTTGATCGAGGGCGGCAAGGGAAAGACGTGGGTCCTGGGCCTTGAACGCAAATCCGACCTGACCGGAAGCCTCAACATCAAGTTCAGCCTCTGGCGCGAGTTCTGACTGGAAAAGGGGCCGCAACCGCGGCCCCAATGCTCCCCGCCCGATTGGATTACTTGTCGGCCCGGACCGTTACGAAAACGGTCCCTGAGACGGATTCGCTCCAGCGCAGACGAAGCTGATCCTGATTGGTCCCCTGCTGCACCTGTGCATAAGGGGCCAGATAGGCCACCGCCCCGCCCGAGTCCCGCAGTGGCCCCTGCGGTACTACCGCATCGACACCGCGCGTTTCGGCACCGAAAGGCAAAGTCGCATCGGTGTTGATCAGCCAGTTGTCCGATGCGCTGGTCTGATCCACCTCGAGCCGCAACGGGTTGGCACTGCGCGTGCTGACACCGTGATAGGTGTTCCCCTGATAGATCAGGTCCCGCGTGCGGTCGAAATTGAGCCCCGAGAAGCTGGTATCGACCCGCTCCGCCCGATCGATATAGCCGTTGATCGACCGGAACTTGTTGCCGGTCACCGTCATGCCGTTGATGAAATGACCCACCCCATGTGGCTTGATCACGATATAGCTGAACCATGGCGCCACCTCGCCCGACAAAAAGATGTTGTCGGTGATGCTCATCGCACTGAACGAGAACCCCCCGGTAAAATCCGGGTTTGGATCCTGTTCGTTGGTCCATTCCAGACTGCAATTATCGACATAATTCTCGGCGAAGGTGGCGCTGGAATAGGTCCCGATCAGCACGATCCCTGCCGTGCGCGGACCATTGGCAACAGCATCACCCTGGAAGAAATGATTGCCCAGGATCATGTGGTTCTGCCCGGCCATGACGCCAAAGTGCCGGAACCGAGTTGCTCGGCAATGGCGCAGCTTCACGTCATTGGCATTGGTGTTGAACCCGATACTGCTGCGGTCTGGCACGTTGAGCGCCTCCTCCGCCGACAGGAACTGGCATCCGTCGATCAACATGCCCTGACAGCCGCCGCCGATCGAGGTGATGCCACGATCCTTGGGCCGGCTGACAAAACAGTCATACAGCGCAAAGGTCGAGCCGAACGGTGCCAACCGAATTCCGCTGCAATGGGTGTTACACTGGAACTCGATGTTCTGCATGTTGAACTTCGACAGCGAGCTGAAGCCGCTGAAATCCAGCATGTACTTGAAGCTGTGAAAGGTGAACACTTGGGTGCCCGCCGCGTCGTAGAGTGGGGCGTTCAACGTGATCTCGCCCGCGCCCACGTTCTTTGAGCGCACATAGATTTCGCGCCCGACACCCGCGCCGGTAACCAGAGACCCCACCGGGATGTTTGCGACATTCGTGACGTTGCTCAGCTTGCGTGCGTCATTGGGATCATAGGTTGCCTGCGACGTATAAGTATCCGTATCCCATGCGGGACCAGAGACAGCGACCAGCTGACCATTGCGGATGACCCGGCGGGTGGAAAAACTGGTCCGGTTCGGAACCGCCGCCTGCATGTCGATTGGCGCGGTAACCGACACGTTGCGCCCGCCCATGTCCAGCGATTCGTGGTCCGAACCGTTCAGCAGCGCCTGAAACGCCTTTCGAAACGCGGTTTCCTCGTCCCCAAAGGCTTCGATATAGGTGGGAAGATCGAAGCTCTTGGTCAGCAGCAGCATCTTGTCGACGGGCATGGTGACTGTGCCCTCGAATTCGATCTCCGACGTCAGGCTGACCGTCTGGCCAAGGAAATACGTGCCGGCGGGCACGAACACTCGGCGGCCTCCGGCCGCGGAATCGGCGGCCTCGAACGCAGCCGAATCGTCTGTGACGCCATCGCCCACCGCACCATAGTCGCGCACGTCGACCTGGCTCAGCATATCGCGCAGAAATGCGCCGGTGATGTCCGTGATCTCGATATCGTCGATCCGGACGATGCCCCCGTTCGACCCTTCGAGGTCAAGGCCGAAATGGCCATACAGCGCCGAGGCGCCCCAGACCATGTCAACGCCGCCACGATTGCCCGAGCCGACGATCCCCGTCACCTCGACCACGTCGCCATAGGTCGTCAGCGTCGTCGACGGCCCCTGCTCCGTCACCCCGCCGACATGAGCGCCGCCCGCGCCGCCGGCCCATCCGGCCACCCGGACGCTGGGCAGATTGCCGCTGATCGCCTTGATCCGCACCTTGATCTGAAGGTAGCAGCCGGGCTGCAACAGTGTTTGCCCCATATATCGCAACTTCTGGACCGAAGCTGTCTTTTGCAGTTCCAGGCAGCCGCCGAAATCGGCATCCGCGGGAACAAAAGCTGCATTGGGCGCACCGTCGTAGGTATCCGATCCCGGTGTGCCGTCGCCACTCGACCACGCGTTCAACCCCTGTTGAAAGGCGGGGGGCATAAAGTTGATGCCGTCGGTGATTGCCTTGTTCATCCAAATCCCTTTCCCAATCGCGCCGCAGGCAAGCTGCTCGGGCGCTTTGATGTGACGGGTCCGGGCCGCACCCGAACGCGCCAAATGGGTAGGACAAAGGGATTAATCCCGGCTCATGGCATCGTGACGGTGATGTTGCCTCAGACCGAGGGGCGCGGCATTTCCAGAAGCTGCACCGCGTTGATCTTCCAGCCACTTTCCAGATTAACCATCTGGTAGGCAAGCAAGTGCGCCCGCCCCTGTGCATCGGTCACCTGCACCAGTTTCCAAAGCGCGCCTTCGCGCTGCTGCAAGTCCAGATAACGAATTTTGGCCGGTCGCCAGACCATAGGATAGCCGTTGCGGACCATAGCACCAAAATTCTCGGGCGTTCTGAAGATGTCGCGAATCGTCGGGCTGGCATAGGTAAATGCAGTGACAAGATCGTCTGCCAGAAAGGCCTCGAACTGGCTGCCGATCACGGTCTCGATCTCGTCGCTCTGGGCCTGAACCGGTCCCGCCAGACCGGCACAACAAACAAGCATGAACAGAAATTGACGCATAATGTGTCTCCTCGTTCCCTGAGGAGTTATACGCGGCGCAAAGCCCCCCGGATCAGTCCAGATCACTCCAAGGCCAAGGCTTCACGTTGCTCGCCGCAGTCTGAAACCGCGCCGCCTTGGCGATCCAAATGCCCAGGTCTGTGCCAAAATCCGCCAGCCGCTCGTTTGGCTGGCTTTTGCTGACGGCCATGATGATGAATTGCACCACCGTCACAACCGCCAGAATGGTCTGCGCCAGGTTGATCATGATCGCAATCAGGATCATGTGCAGCAATCGCCACCACAGGCTGTCCGGCTCTTTCGGCTCGGGCCGCTCTCCATGCATCCGGCCCTGAAACTGGTCTTCATCCGGTATCGCCATGCCATCCTCCATGCCTCTGGCCTGCACAGATTAGCATAGTTGGCAGCGCCCGCCAGCAGGCGGCGCCGCCAACCCGGCAAGAACTCCGCAATGAGCGGTCTTTAGGCCAGCTCGCCCGCCAGCGCCTTGTCGATCAGCGCGATGGTCTCGGGGATGCCATAAAGCGCGATGAACCCGCCAAACCGCGGCCCCTGCGACGCGCCCAGAAGCACCTCGTAAAGCGCCCCGAACCAGGCGCGCAGCGGGTCGAACCGATCGCGGCCCACCGCATAGACGATGGATTGCAGCGCCTCGTCCTCGACCGGCCCGTCATAGGCTGCCAATTGCGCGCGCAGCTCCACCAGCGCCTCGCGCTCGGCCTCGGTCGGCGCCCGGTAGACCCGCGTCGGCTTGACGAAGTCGTTGAAGTAACGCACCGCGAACCCGGCCGCCTGATCCAGATCGGGATGGCTCTCGGCGCTGGCCTCGGGCGAATAGCGACGGATAAAGCCCCACAGCGTCTCCTTGTCCTCGGCCCCCGACACGCTGGCCAGGTTCAACAGCATTCCAAATGGTACGATCAGGGTAGAGGCAGGAACATCGCCACCATGGATATGCCAGACCGGGTTGTTCAGCTGCGCCGCCAGTTCCTGAGTCGGATAGGCGCGCAATTGCTGGTGATACTCGTCCACCGCCTTGGGGATCACGTCGAAATACATCCGCTTGGCGGTCTTCGGCTTCTGGTACATGAAATAGGCAAGGCTTTCCGAGCTGGCATAGGTCAGCCATTCGTCGATGCTTACCCCGTTGCCGCTCGATTTGGAAATCTTCTGCCCGTTCTCGTCCAGAAACAGCTCATAGGTGAAATGCTCGGGCGCAGGCACGCCCAGCACCCGGCAGATGCCGTCATAAATCGGCGTATTGGTCGAGTGATCCTTGCCGTACATCTCGAAATCGACACCCAGCGCCGCCCAGCGCGCGCCGAAATCGGGCTTCCATTGCAGCTTCACGTTGCCGCCTGTCACTGGCAGCGTCCATTCGCGCCCGTCCTCGTCGTCAAAGGTGATGGTGCCGTCCTTGGCGTTCACCTCTTTCATTGGCACGTACAGAACCCGCCCCGTCTCCGGGTGGATCGGCAGGAAAATCGAATAGGTCTGCTGCCGTTCCTCGCGCAGCGACTTCAGCATGATCTTCATGATGTCGTCATAGCGTTCCGCGGCGCGCAGCAGGATCTCGTCGAACTGGCCCGACTTGTAGAACTCGGTCGCCGAATAGAACTCGTACTCGAAGCCAAAGGTATCCAAGAACCGCCGCAGCATCGCATTGTTGTGATGGCCAAAGCTTTCGTATTCGCCAAACGGATCGGGCACCGAGGTCAGCGGCTTTTGCAGATGCTCGCGCAACATCTCCTGGTTCGGCACGTTGCCCGGCACCTTGCGCATCCCGTCCAGATCGTCCGAGAAACAGATCAGCCGGGTCGGAATATCGCTGATCTCCTGAAACGCGCGGCGGATCATCGTGGTGCGCGCCACCTCGCCGAACGTGCCGATATGCGGCAGGCCCGAGGGACCATAGCCGGTCTCGAACAGCACATACCCCTTCTCCGGCGGCGCCTTCTCATAGCGTTTGAGCACCCGCCGCGCTTCTTCAAAGGGCCAGGCCTTGGACGCAAGTGCGAGTTCACGCGAGTCGGACATGTCAATCTCCATCGGGGAAGGAAGGGCGCCCCATGCGCCCGGCCCGGCTGTCCTATTGTGCCAGTGCAGCATGAGTCAATAAATGCTGGCTCCAAACCGCGCTATTTGTGACTTTTTTCGATGATCCAATCGAGGATACCAAGAACATGCGGCGCGGCGGCCAAACCCTCTCGCGCAGCGATGAAATACCCGCGCGCGGATACCGCCTCGGGACCCTCCAGCCGGACCAGCGCACCGGCCTCTAGGAACCGATCCAGCACCCCGTCCCAGCACAGGCAAACCCCCTGCCCCGCCAACGCCGCATTGACGAGCATCGCGTAAGAACTGAAATCCAGAACCCGGGCCTTGTGCGGCATCGGCACCCCGACCGCGCGAAACCAGCTTGGCCAGTCATGCCACTGACTGCGCGCCGATTCCATGGTCAACAGCGTCATGCGGGTGAAATCGTAGCTGTCGCCATTCATCTCGCGCCGATCCAGATAGAGTGGACTGGCGGCCGGAAACACGCCCTCGCCCAGGAGTCGCGTCTCTCCGCCGCCCTCGGCCAGCCCGAACCGGATTGCGATGTCTCCTGGCCGGGCGGCCTCGCCATACTCCTGGCTTATAATTCTAATCGTAACGTCCTCAAAGGCGGCCTCCAGATCTCCCAGTTGCGGGATCAGCCAGAACGCGACAAAGCCTGACGGCGCGGTTACCGTCACCACCTTGCCCTGTGCCGACTGTCTGATTTGTGCCACCGTGGCCTCGATCTGGCCAAACCCGCCTTGCAGCGCCCGCAGCAGATCCCTGCCCGCCTGGGTCATTCGCACCGGTTTGTGGCTACGATCGAACAGCGGACTTCCCAAATCTGCCTCCAACATGGCAATCCGGCGTGAAACGGCGGGCTGTGAGACGTTCAATTCCGCCGCCGCGGCCGTTAGTGTTCCGCGTCGTGCAGCCGCGTAAAAAGCCGTCAGTCCCGAGAAGCTTGGCAAGCGATCCATATCATAACCTCAGCGTATAATATGATGCAGTTTTACGCGATTGCGCGTGACCGGCAAGCACGACTATCAGGGCGCAAAGGGAAGGAGCCCATCATGACCGACATGCTCGACAGTTTCGCCGCCGATCTGACCGCAGCCACTCCGCTGCACCAGCCCGGCAACCTGCCGCATCCGCCGCATGCCATTCATGCCGATCATGTCCCGCTGTCGGGCGGTACCGACCCCACCTTTGGCGAAGTGCGCTGGCGGACCCTGATCAATGGCACGCCCACCGCGCCGCGCGACATGGTACTGGGCATTGCCGAATTCGGCCCGGGGCACCAATTGCGCCCGCATCGCCACACGCCACCAGAGTTTTACCTTGGTCTCGAGGGCTCGGGCACCGTCACCATCGACGGCGTGCCGCATGAAATCCGCGCGGGCGTTGCACTCTATATCCCCGGCGACGCCGAGCATGGCACAGTTGCCGGCCCCGAAGGTCTGCGCTTTGCCTATGGCTTTGCCTCGGCCAGCTTCGAGGCGATCGAGTATCGCTTTACCGCCAGCGCCTGATAGCCGCAAAGACATGAGGTGTGCGGGGTGTTGAACCCCCCGCGCGCCGCCCCTATCCTGCCGCCAGCGAAACTCTCTGGCAGGACAAATCATGACCGAGCAACCGACTCACCCGATGACCCCACAGGATTGCCTGGTCGCGATCATGATGGCGATTTCCGCCTCGGACGAAAACATCCGCACCGCCGAACTGGTCAAAATCCAGTCGGCGGTGAACATGCTGCCGGTTTTTGCCGACTACGACATTGACCGAATGAAACAGGTCAGCCAGGTGGTGTTCGATCTGTTCGAACAAGAGGATGGTCTGGACGCTCTCTTTGGTCTGGTCCGTGACAACCTGCCGGAACGTCTGTTTGAAACCGCCTATGCGCTGGCCTGCGACGTCGCTGCCGCCGACGGCACCCTCGCTGAAACCGAACTGCGGCTGCTCGAAGAAATCCGCTACGAGCTCAATATCGACCGGCTACATGCCGCCGCCATCGAACGCGGCGCCCGCGCCCGTCACGTGGTCTGAGACCTAATCGCGAGGAAAGCCCGCAAGAGCTTGACGAACGGCCCAGCACCTCAACTGCCGTAGATCGCGCCCCAACGCTCGATCAGCGCTTGCTGAAGCTTCTTCGACCGCGCATTCCAGCCGCGCGCGCCCTCCGGGCGCTCGCGGTCTTCTGGCGGAATTGCAGCGCGCCGGTCGGTATCCGCGGTCAGGATCGCAAAGGCCAGCACCGTACCATCCGCTCCGGTCATGAACCCGCCCAGCCCCGAGACGAAATTCAGCGTCCCGGTCTTGGCCGCCACCTTGATCGGATGCCCCTTCAACACGCGACCCTTTGGATCGCGCATCGGGATATCCTTCAACAAGTGCGGCAACCGCCCAGTCTTGCCCGCCTGCACCAGAACCGCAACCAGATCCCGTGCCGTCATCCGCGACGCATCGCCCAGCCCAGAATGATCGACCAGACGCGAGCCGCGCAGGCCATAGCGCTCTGCCGCCCAGACCGTCATCTCCTCAGCCGAGGCACGCAACGTGGCCGGGCGCTTGCCCCGTGCAACGGTTGCCGCCAACCCAACCATCTCGGCGGTGAGATTGGTGGAGTATTTCAGCATGTCTCGCAGAATTTCTTCCAGCGGCGCACTGTCGTGATGAACCAGCATTCGTGCGCTCGCGGGCAATGACCTGACGACCTCGACCCGCCCCAGGACAATACCGTTCGACCGCGCCAGCGTCTGGAAAACGTCCCCGGCATAGAGCGCCGGCTTGCGCACCGGCAGCCACCGCGAACCGTCCTGGCCCAGCGCCTGGCTCGCCACCGTCCAGCTGTCGATCCGCTGGCGCTGCTCATAGGTATAGATCGGCAGCGCCCGGTTCACCACTTTCATCTCGGCCATCGCAACCACGGGTCTGATCTTGCTGCTGCGGGCGTCCATGCTGACGTTCCAGCCCTTGCCAGCCCGCTTCCACTCGAAATGCACGCGGTTGAAATTCAGCGCGATGCCTGACACCGAGGGGCTATAACCCACATGCTCGGGCTGTTCCGGATCGATGCTGTAAACCTCGGGCAGGGCGCCGTCATAGACCTTGAAAGCACCGCGCACCTCGCGCAATCCGCTCTCCTTCAGTGCTCGTGCCAGCGCGGCGAGCGCATCGGTATCGAGTGTTGGATCGCCCCCGCCCGCGAGGATCAGATCGCCCTTGAGAACCCCGTTCTCGACCGGCCCATCAGCCAGAACCCGCGTCCGGAACCGGTGAGAGGGTCCGAGTGTCTCCAGGGCATAGAGCGCGGTCAGCGCCTTGGCGACACTTGCCGGCGGCAGGGCCAGTCCCGGCTCGACCGTTTCCAACTCCAGCCCCGTCTCCGCATCGGCAACGGCAAAGGCGACGCGCCCGGACAGACCCGAACCCGACAACACCGCTTCGGGACCGGCAAGCGCCTGCGCGTCCTTGGGTCTGAGCGGTGGGCGCAGCGACAATGCGGGGGCTTCGGCATAGGCCGCGGAATGGCTCAGCGCCGCGCCAAGCCCCGCCAGGAATACACGTCTGGAAATCACTTCAACCATGCCGCAATAAAAACCCAGTGACCCGCGCCGCACAAGCGGTGGTTTCGCATTTCGCCCCCGCTTTCATCATGTTACGGCGCGGGCATGGGCCGCGCCATCGGAATCATGTTCATCGCCATGTCGCTGATCCCCGCGGGGGACCTGGCTGGCAAGTTGCTGACCGGGACTTATGGGGCGGCGCCAATCTATGTGGCCTGGTCCCGCTTTACGCTGGGGTTGTTGCTTCTGGTGCCTTTCGTGCCGACCTCCGCATGGCGTCTGCTCGCCAATTGGCGCATCTGGTTTCGGGCGATGCTGCTTGCCGGTGGCATCCTGTCGATACAATCCGCCCTGAGGACCGAGCCTCTGGCCAATGTCTTTGCCGCCTTCTTTGTCGGACCGATCCTCAGCTATGCCCTCTCGGCCCTGCTGTTGCGAGAGCCTGTCACCATACTGCGCAGCGCGCTGATGCTGCTTGGGTTCGGGGGCGTGCTGCTGGTTGTCCGCCCGGGGTTTGGCGGCTCGCCCGGTCTGTTGCTGGCGCTGCTGGCGGGGTGTTTCTATGGCGGTTTCCTGACCGCGTCGCGCTGGCTCAGCCCGCTGGGCTCGCCACTCGCGCTCAGCCTCACGCAATTGGCGATTGCCGGACTGGTGCTGATGCCCTTTGGCCTCGCCGCCCTGCCCGCCTTCACACCGCAGGTGGCGGGGTTAACACTGGCCAGCGCACTGGGCTCGATGCTGGGCAACCTGCTCTTGCTTGTGGCCTATGCCCATGCACCGGCAACCCGGCTTGCGCCGCTGGTCTATTTCCAGCTTCTTGCCGCGACCGGTTTGGGCTGGGCAGTGTTCGGCGATCTGCCCGATCTGTGGACATGGGCCGGGCTGTCACTGGTCCTGGGCGCTGGTCTCGCCTCGGCCCTGCTGCGCCGCTGACCAGCCCCCCGCTGCCCGGATCCGGGTCGAGCTGACATCGACCATCGGCACATTCACGAAACACCAGGCCGGAGCCTGCGACCGACCCAGCAGGTGCCGCGCCTGCCCGTCGATGCGATAGGGAGCATAGGCCCGCGCCGCCGGTGACATCCGGGCCGAGATCCGATCCCCCGGCCGCGCCAGCACACCGACCGGCACCGATTCCATGATCTGACGCCAGTCCTGCCAACGGTGCAGTTGCGCCAGGTTATCAGCGCCCATCAACCAGACAAACCGCACCCGCGGATAAATCCGCCTGAGCGCCGCAATCGTGTCTGCCGTCGCCCGCGTGCCCAGATGGGTCTCGATATCGGTGACATCCACGCGGGGATGCTGCATCATCACTCGGGCCGCTTCCATACGCCGGTCCAGCGGCGCCGGCCCTTGTGTCTTGAGCGGGTTGCCCGGGGTCACCAGCCACCAGATCCGATCCAACCCGAACATCTTCAGCGCCTCGCGCGTCACATGTACATGCCCCGCATGCGGCGGATCAAACGATCCGCCGAACAGCCCGATCACCTGTCCGGGCCGCGCATATGGAAAACCCTGCCTCATGAACGTCTTGCTTGGCGCCTGCGCAGCGCCTTGTCAATCGGCGGGCCGCACCGGATCGCCCAACTTGATCAACCCCGGCTCCAGCACTTCGGCACACCAGCCGCCATGCCCGCGCACCGCCGAATAGCCGCCGGTGCCGAATGTCTCTTCCATCCGCGAACAGGGCGCACAGATCACCGTCAGGCGCAGAACCGCACCGCCTACCTGCACCGCACGATCCTTGAGTGCCGCCAGGTTGATCCCCTCGACCACGATGTTGCGCCGCAGATCCAAGGGCGACACTGCCCCGCGCCCCAGATAGGCGCCGATGGCACCCAGATGTTCGCCCTGCACCAGCGTCACCGCCCGCTTGCCGGGCCGCCCGTGATCGCCCGCCAGACCGTCAAGCCCGACCAGACCCTCGTCAACCGCGACCAGCGCCGCGCGCCGCTCGGGCCTGAGCCCGATCCAGCCGACCCGCCCCGGCTGCGCCCAGCCATCTTTCAACTTCGTCAAACCTATCATCGCTTTCCCCGAAACCGCGCGCTTTATGCTGCACGGGGCCCAGGTCGGATACAATGCACAGCTGCGTCATCTTCGGTCACGCCAGTGATTGCCCCCACCCGCGCCATTCGCTATCACACCGGCCAACCCGACTTTCCCCGACCCAGAGGACACGACATGGCCGCCTATCAATATGTCTACCACATGCAGGGTGTTTCCAAGACCTACCCCGGTGGCAAGAAATGCTTCGAGAACATTCACCTGAGCTTCCTGCCCGGGGTCAAGATCGGTGTGGTCGGCGTCAACGGCGCCGGTAAATCCACCCTGATGAAGATCATGGCCGGCCTCGACAAGGATTTCACCGGCGAGGCCTGGGCCGCCGAGGGCGCAAAGGTCGGATACCTCCCGCAAGAACCGCATCTCGACCCGAACCTGACCGTGCGCGAGAACGTCATGCTGGGGGTCAAGGCCAAGAAGGACATCCTCGACCGCTACAACGAGTTGGCGATGAATTACAGCGACGAGACCGCCGATGAAATGGCCAGCCTGCAAGACCAGATCGACGCCGAGAACCTGTGGGATCTCGACAGCCAGATCGACGTCTCGATGGAGGCGCTGCGCTGCCCGCCTGACGATGCCAATGTCGAAACCCTCTCGGGCGGGGAACGCCGCAGGGTGGCGCTGTGCAAGCTCCTGCTCGAAGCGCCCGACATGCTGCTGCTCGACGAACCGACCAACCACCTGGACGCCGAAACCATCGCCTGGCTTCAACAGCACCTGATCGATTACAAGGGCACGATCCTGATCGTCACCCACGACCGCTACTTCCTGGATGACATCACCGGCTGGATCCTCGAACTGGACCGAGGCCGCGGCATCCCCTACGAGGGCAACTATTCCGCCTGGCTGGAGCAGAAGGCCAAGCGCCTGGAACAGGAAGCGCGCGAGGACAAGGCCAAGCAAAAAACGCTGGAACGCGAACTGGAATGGATGCGGCAGGGCCAAAAGGCGCGTCAGGCCAAGTCCAAGGCCCGTATCCAGGCCTATAACGAGATGGCCAGCCAGTCCGAGCGGGAAAAGGTCGGTCGCGCCCAAATCGTCATCCCCAACGGCCCGCGCTTGGGATCGAAGGTGATCGAGGTCAACGGCCTGTCGAAGCATATGGGTGACAAGCAGCTGATCGAGGGGCTCGACTTCTCGCTGCCCCCCGGCGGCATCGTCGGCGTCATCGGCCCCAACGGCGCCGGTAAGTCGACGCTGTTCAAGATGATCACCGGGCAGGAAACCCCCGACGCCGGCACCATCGAGATCGGCGACACGGTCAAGCTCTCCTATGTCGACCAGTCGCGCGATGACCTAAAGGACGGCGATACCGTCTGGGAGGCGATCACCGGCGGCGCCGAGATCATCCAGCTGGGCGATGCGCAGGTGAACAGCCGCGCCTATTGCTCGTCCTTCAACTTCAAGGGCGGCGACCAGCAGAAAAAAGTCTCGCTCTTGTCGGGCGGCGAACGCAACCGCGTGCACATGGCGCGGCTCTTGAAAGAGGGCGGAAACGTCATCCTGCTCGACGAACCGACTAACGACCTGGATGTGGAAACCCTGCGCGCGCTCGAAGACGCGCTGGTCGATTTCGCCGGCTGTGCCGTGGTCATTTCCCACGACCGCTTCTTCCTCGACCGTATCTGCACCCATATCCTGGCGTTCGAAGGCGACGCCCATGTGGAATGGTTCGAAGGCAACTTCGAGGATTACGAAGAGGACAAGAAGCGCCGCCTGGGCCCGGACGCCCTGGAACCCAAGCGGCTGAAGCACAAGAAGTTCGTGCGGTGAGACATACCAAGATCGTCAAACGACCGAAGCCCAACAAGCACATATCAGACACGCAGATTCTGCTTTGAACTGAGTAACAACAGCATTATCTTCTGAGAGCCCGAGTAGTGGCGCCCAGTTAGGGTGCCCTCTTAGGAAGTGCTTAGCGGTGCTATGTCAATTCTTAGCCGGAATTGGCTAAGGAGGATTAGCGATCTTCTAAACGTTACCTGCGGGCATTGAATTGCCCAACCGTACCCGAGTAAGAGTTCGCAACACCTTCGACAGGACGCTCTGAGTGATCATCAAGAGGGTCCGAGCCGCCATCTAAGGGGCGGGATAGAAGTACTGAGCGAGTGAAATCGCTCGGCCGGCCGAGCATCGCCAAAAGGCTAAAGCCATGAAGCGGTTCTTGACCAAATTGAAGGGACGGGTCAGCTATGGGGACGTAATCGGAACCATTGCCCTCGTACTGACGGTGATCAGGTTCTTCCTATGAACCGTTGGGCGGTGCTTGCACCGCCCTTCTCTGTTTAAACAGCGAATGGCTGAGAAACATAGGGTGGGCGATACTGCCCACCTCCCCGATCCCCGCCACGGCGAGAAGGCACGTGTAGGGTGGGTTTTCAACCCACCGCACCGATCCCCTGTGACCGCACCGCCCGGGAGCGCCGTGCCTTGATCGCGCCCCAGCGGGTCGAAAAATCCGTATCTCCGCGCGGCAGCATCCAGACAGCATGCAGGTGATCCGGCAACACCACCCAGGCGTCGATGTGGAACGGGCGCTCCCTTCGCGTTTTCCAAACCGCCGAACGCAGCAGATCGATTTGGTCGGTGAGCAATCCGCTCCCCTTGTTGGCCAGCGTCAAGGTAAAGAAAATCGTGGCACCGGGCACCCTGGGCCTGACATAGATCGACATGTGCGAACTCTGTCACCCCGGGGTTAACATATTTTGAACACATTCTTCCCTAGACTGTCTCAGCATCGAGGCGCGTGAAATGCGCTGCCTAAGGATGTGTGGGAGAGAAAACGCATGGCTTGGATCGGAGTATTTCTGGGGACCTTTGCCGGTCTTGCCTGCAGTATCCTGGGCTTTCTGTTTTGGAACCTGCCACTCTGGGCCGCCCTGCTACTCTATCCGGTGACCGGATCCGCCATCACGGTTTCCGTAGTCGTGTTCTTCTTGTTGCGCGAAGCGCAGAGTCCTGCCGCAGAACCGATGGCCAGCGGCAGAACCGTCAACGGTTAAACGAGGCCTTGCTCAGAACGCGGTCCCGGTCTTGAACCCCAGCTTCTTCAGAACCATGGCCGCCGGACAGAAACCGGTGACCGAGGACTGGATCAGATTCACGCCGATGAACACGGTGAACCACATCCACAAGGGCGAGACCAGCGCGGTCAGCAAGACGCTGAGCAACACCATGAAGCCAGCAAACATCATCACGGCACGATCGAGGGTCATTCATCCAACTCCTGTCAATCGCCGGGCGACGCGCCCGGCCTTGAGGTACATATAACCTCGCCAGAAATCACATTCAAGTATAAGAATGTTTCTAGCCGCGCACCCAACCGACGATCTGCCCGGACTGCATCGCGCCTGACTGGCGTTTCTTTTCCTTGCCACGTTCAAAGGCGACCATGGTCGGAATGCCGCGAATGCCGTATCGGCCTCCGGTGGACTGGTGTTTCTGAGTGTCGAGCTTGACCAGCCGCGCCTGCCCCGCCAGTGCCCCGGCCGCCTTGGCGTATTCCGGGCCCATCATTCGGCAAGGGCCACACCATGGCGCCCAGAAATCGACCACCAGCGGCAGGTCGTCGTTCTTCTTCGCCTTTTCGAGGATCGCGGGATCAACATCCCGCGCCTGCCCCGTGACCAGCCCGTCGCCACATTTTCCACATTTGGCGCCAGCGGTCAGCCGGGCCTCGGGTACGCGGTTGAGCTGGCCACAAGCCAGACATGTCAGTGTCTTGTCACCCATCTCGGCTCTCCGAAAGCATCACATTCAGAAAGTGACATAGGTTGCAGCAGATCACCCTGCAAGGGTCGTCCTCATGCCATACCGCGCGCAAAAGCCAGCGGGGAATGAGCCATGTCGCGCCCGCGCCGCAGCAGGCGGCGGGACACGATCCAGACCAACGGTACCGCAACGATCGCGACCGGCAGCCCCCAGACAAGGCTCAAACCATCGGGCCACAAGATGCCAGCCGTCAGATAGCCGGCGCCTATCGGCGCCAATGACGTCGCGAATAACGACGCCACCGAGGCGAACAACTGTCCCCGTGCCCAGGCCGGTGCGGCCGGGTCATGCGCCCGACCATAAGCCCAGGCATAGATCAGCACTGCCAGCGAAAGCCCGGCAATACCCACCAGAATCTGCATGATGATCTCCACGATCCGGGCGCCGGATGCCCGTCGGGTCCACGCTGGCCCGTCACTCTGAGTCGGGCGCCCGAAGCGATATGATATGCAGCTTTTGCAAACTGAAAAGAGGGCTTCGTCCGCCCTGTTCCGCCGTTCGGCGGCAATCAGCCTGCGGCGGTGCCGTCCACCGGGCGGGGTCTGCCCTGCTCGTCGATCGCAACGAAAGTGAACACCGCTTCGGTCACCTTCTCGCGCAGTCCCTGCCGGTCGCGCAACGCCCAGGCCTCGATCTCGATCGCCATCGAACTGCGTCCGACACGCACCACCTGGCAGTAAATGCACAACACGTCACCGACGCCCACGGGCCGGATGAACTTCATCGCATCCACCGCAACCGTGGTCACCCGCCCCCCTGCGCGGGCGCCAGCGGTCAGGCCAGCGGCGATGTCCATCTGGCTCAGCACCCAGCCACCAAAGATGTCGCCGTTCACGTTCACATCGCGCGGCATCGCAAGTGTGCGCAGGGTGAGTTCACCATTGGGTTGCGGGTCGGTCATGGCGCGATATCCTCTTTGCTGCACTGCGGCTGGAGACAGCGTAAAGCAATTCGCGGGCGACTCCGCAATCATCATCACGTTCCGGTGCACCGCCTTTCATGCCATCACACAAATGGGCATGTTGGCTCTATGCGACGTCTCAACACAGTCCTCTTGCCGGGCGCGGTCTTGCTTGTATTCGCGCTGATTGCGCAGATCGCCGGGCTGACGCTCAGACTGGGTGCGCACCCATGGTGGGCGCAAAAGGTGATCTGGATCGGTCTGCCGCTGGGTATCGGTCTGGCGATCCTTGCCGGGGCGCTCGGGATCCCGCGCCTGCCAAGGCAGGGCGGATTCGCCCTGCTGACTCTCGCTGCCTTTCTGACCGCTCATTTGGGAAAGTCCCGCTTTGCCGCCTCCTTTGCCGAAGATACACTTGCCGGCCAGGCTTGGTATTTCGGTTGGATCGCCACTTGTGCCTTTGCCGCCGCAACTCTGGCATCACTTTTCCGCTATAGCCGCCAAACGCATTGACCAAGCGGAACAGGCACCGGAAAATACCTGATATTACCGTTTCAAGATGCGAGGCCAGACATGATCACGCGCCGGACATTCATCGCCGCTTCGGTTGCGGCCGGTACGCTGCCATGGGCGGTGCAGGCCAACGCCAGTGCAGAGTTCGACCCAACACCACAATTCGTGCGGATCAAGAAAGCGTTCGAACCCGGACATTTGCTGATCCTCCCGCGTTCTTTCTACCTCTACTACGTGACCGAGGAACGTCAGGCGATCCGTTACGGATGTGGCGTCGGCAAGGCCGGGCTGGAGTTTACCGGCAACGCCACCATCGACGTCAAAAAGGAATGGCCCACGTGGCGCCCGACGCAAGAGATGATCGAGCGCGACCCGCGAACCTATGCCAAATTCGTGGACAACTCCTATGTTCAGCCCGGCGGCCCGGGGAACCCGCTGGGGGCAAGGGCGCTCTACCTGTTCCAGAACGGTGTCGACACCTATTTCCGCATTCATGGCACCACTCAGCCCGAAACCATTGGACAGGCTGCATCGAACGGCTGTATCCGCATGCTCAACGAGCACGTGATCGACCTGTACAACCGGGTGCCTCTCGGCACGCTCGTGACGGTGCTCTGACGCTCGGATTTCAGCGCCAGACCGGCGGTAATGCGAGATTCTTCTTGCCAAACGCGTAAGCGCGACCCATTTCTGGGGGCGCAACGTTACGCTATCGACCATACTGCTCCTTTTCCGGCTCAGTCCTCGATTTCGCATTGACCGAGCCGATCTGCCGCATATCGCGGGCAGGGAATTGAAAGAACAGACAGGAGATATGACGATGGCCACCGGCACCGTCAAATGGTTCAACACCACCAAAGGCTTCGGCTTTATCGCCCCCGAAGAAGGCGGCAAGGATGTGTTCGTGCACATTTCCGCCGTTGAACGTTCGGGGCTGACCGGCCTCGCCGACAACCAGAAAGTCAGCTACGAGTTGAAGCCCGGACGCGACGGCCGCGAATCCGCGGTCGACCTGAAGCTGCTCTGAGCTTTTGCGCGTCGGGTCCGCCTTGCCGGACCCGGCCCTTTCTAAGGGGCGGACCAATCCACATCCGTCGCCTTCTCGATCCGCAACCGGCCCTTGGGCCAGAGGCGCATCAGCGCTTGAAGCTGCGTTTCATCGCCAATCAGCCAGATCTGCACATCTGCGAGTGTCAATAGCACTCCTATCCGGTGAGGACTCGGCGCGTTACGCCAGCTGCCGGGTCAGAAAGAAGCGTCCCGGCATCTCATTCCTCCGCCGACCGGATAAGGTCCAGCACATGCGGACCCAGCGCCGCGACGATTCGCGCCACACCTTCGGCATTGGGGTGGATACCGTCGCCCTGCATAAAGCCTGACACCGCCGAGGGGTCGCCCTCAGCCGCGAGCCCGGCAAAGAAGCTCGGCGCAAAGAGCGCACCGTACTGGGCCGCCAACTCGGGATAGATGGCATCGAACGCCGCCTTGTACTCGGCGCCGTAATTGCCCGGTGCCTGCATGCCGATCAGCAGCACCTCGACCCCGGCCTGTTGCGCCTCGGTCAGGATTGTTGCCAGATTGCCGCGCGCCACCTCGGGCGCGATGCCACGCAGCAGGTCATTGCCGCCCAGCGCCACGATCATCGCATCCACCTCGGGCGTCAGGGTCCAGGCCACACGCGCCGCGCCGCCCGCCGTGGTATCGCCCGATACGCCTGCATTGATCAGCGTGACCTCGGCCCCCTCAGCCACCAGCCAGCGTTGCAACTGGGGTACGAAGCCCTGATCCTGCACGAGGCCATAGCCCTGGGTCAGGCTGTCGCCCAGCGCGGCGATCACCACCGGTTCGGCCGTTGCAGCCGCGCCCCACCCCGTCAACAGAAGCCCGATCAAAGCCTTGCGCATATCCCTCGACGCTCCATATGCCCTAGAATACCCAAGCAAAGGCCCATCATGACCGACCCTGCCATTCTCCTAGAAGATGCCCGTTTGTCGCTCGAAGGCAATGCCGGGCGGGTCGATATCCTGCGCGGTATCTCGCTCAGCGTGCCCGCCGGGCAGACGTTGGGGCTGGTCGGGCCATCGGGGTCGGGCAAATCCTCGCTGTTGATGCTGATGGGCGGGCTCGAACGCGCCACCGGTGGCCTGGTACAGGTGCTGGGCCAAGATCTGGGCGCGATGGACGAGGACGCATTGGCCCGCTTCAGACGCGACCGGATGGGCGTGGTGTTCCAAAGCTTTCACCTGATCCCCACCATGACCGCGCTGGAAAACGTGGCGACGCCGCTGGAACTGGCTGGCCACCGAGACGCGTTCGACCGCGCGGCGGCCGAGCTTGCGGCGGTGGGTCTGTCCCACCGCGCCGGGCATTATCCGGCGCAACTCTCGGGCGGCGAGCAACAGCGCGTCGCACTGGCCCGTGCCGCGGCCCCGCGCCCTGCAATCCTGCTGGCCGACGAGCCGACCGGCAATCTGGACGAGGCCAATGGCGCCGCGATCATGGACCTTTTGTTCGGCCTGCGCGACCAGTATGGCGCAACGCTGGTATTGGTCACCCACAGCGCCCGCTTGGCCAGCCGCTGCGACCGGGTGGTCCGCCTGCGCGATGGCCGTATCGAGGACACCGAGAGCCGCGAGGCCGCGCAATGAGCCTGCGACTGGCCGCCCGCCTCGCCCGGCGCGAGTTGCGCGGCGGGCTGCGGGGGTTCCGCATCTTTCTGGCCTGTCTGGCGCTGGGCGTCGCCGCCATTGCCGCCGTCGGCTCGGTCCGCAGCGCAATCGAGGCCGGGCTGACCCGCGAGGGTGCTGCCCTTCTCGGCGGTGATGCGCAGATGAGTTTCACCTATCGCTTTGCCACCCCCGACGAGCGAGACTGGATGCAGGCCCGCGCCAGCCGGGTTTCGGAACTGGTGGATTTCCGCTCGATGGCCGTCGTGGGCGATGAGCGCGCCCTGACCCAGGTCAAGGCGGTGGACAGTGCCTACCCCCTGCTCGGCAGCGTCACGCTGGACCCAGACCTGCCGCTTGATCGGGCGCTGGAGGGCGCCGATGGCCTGCCCGGTGGGGTAATGGAACCGGTTCTGTCCGACCGGCTGGGGTTGCAACCCGGTGATCGCTTTCGGCTGGGCACGCAGGATTTTGTCCTGATGGCACGGCTGATGCGGGTGCCGGACGGTGTCGCAGACGGCTTTGCCCTCGGACCCCGCACCCTGGTGCGGACCGAGGATCTGGCGCAATCCGGCCTGTTGGCGCCGGGCACCCTCTTTGACACCAAATACCGGCTCGACCTGCCCCCCGAGAGCGATCTGGCCAGCATCTCGCAAGAGGCCCGCGCGCGCTTCGCCGACAGTGGCCTGCGCTGGACAGATGCGCGCAACGGCGCCCCCGGTATCGCCGATTTCACCCGGCGGCTGGGCGCGTTCCTGATCCTTGTCGGACTATCTGGCCTGGCTGTGGGCGGCATCGGAGTCTCGGCTGCGGTGCGCGCCTATCTGGCTGACAAGACCGCCACCATTGCCACGCTGCGCACGCTGGGCGCCGACCGGCGCACCGTGTTCCAGACCTATTTCCTGCAAATCGGCGCGCTGTCGGGCCTTGGCATCCTGCTGGGGCTCGCGCTCGGCGGGTTCGCGCCCCTGCTGCTGGCGCCGCTGATCGAGGCACAACTACCGGTGCCGGCTGTCTTTGCGATCTACCCGGAGCCGCTGGCCGAAGCCGCGATCTATGGCCTGCTGACGGCGCTGGTCTTTACCCTTTGGCCTCTGGCCCGGACCGAGGAGGTGCGCGCCGCGACCCTGCTCCGCGATGCCCTGTCCCGTGCCCCGCTGCTGCCGCGACTTCGCTATGTGCTGGCCACGGGCGCCGGACTGGTCCTGCTCTGCGGGCTGGCCGCGTGGTTCAGCGGGGCGCTGGCACTGACACTCTGGACATTGGGCGGCATCGCCGGGGCGCTCCTCTTGCTCGCCCTCGCCGCCGGCGCGGTGCGGGCGCTCAGCCGTGCCGCTGCCCCGCTCGCGCGCGGTCGCCCGGCGCTTCGCTGGGCGCTGGCCTCGATCTCTTCGCCACGGCAGGGGGCCGCGCCTGTGATGCTGTCGCTGGGCCTGGGCCTGTCGGTGCTGGCCGCCGTGGGCCAGATCGACGGCACCCTGCGCAATGCGATTTCCGGCAACCTGCCCGATGTGGCGCCCTCGTATTTCTTTGTCGATATCCAGCGTGACCAGATGCCCGGCTTTACCGCCCGGCTGCGAAACGACCCTGGCGTCAGCCGCATTGAAAGCGCGCCGATGCTGCGCGGAATCATCACGCGTATCAACGATCTGCCCGCGCGCGAGGTCGCCGGAAACCATTGGGTGCTGCGTGGCGATCGGGGGGTGACCTATTCCGCCGAACTGCCCGACACCACCCGGCTGACCGAGGGCGAATGGTGGCCCGAGGATTACGCAGGTCCGCCCCTGATCAGCTTTGCCGCCGAAGAGGCGGCCGAGATGGGCCTGCAACTGGGCGATACCCTGACCGTCAACATCCTGGGCCGCGATATCACCGCCCGCATCTCCTCGTTTCGCGAGGTCGATTTCTCGACCGCGGGCATGGGGTTCATCATGGCGATGAACCCTGCTGCCCTGTCCGGCGCCCCCCATAGCCATATCGCCACGGTCTATGCCGACGAGGCCGCCGAGGCCGCCATTCTACGCGATCTGGCCAGCAGCTATCCCAACATCACCGCGATCCGGGTGCGCGACGCCATCGACCGCGCCTCCGGCCTGCTGGCCGGGTTGGCCAGCGCCACATCCTATGGCGCAGGCGTCTCTTTGCTGACCGGGTTTCTGGTACTGATCGGCGCCGCCGCCGCAGGTCAGGGCGCACGCATCTACGAGGCGGCGGTACTGCGCACCCTGGGCGCGTCGCGCCGCCGTATCCTGCTGAGCCTTGCACTGCGCAGCGCCTTTCTCGGCGCCGCTGCCGGAACCATCGCGCTGGCCGCAGGCATCCTGGGCGGCTGGGCGATCAGCCGCTTTGTCTTCGAGACATCATTCTCGGTGATCTGGCCTTCGGCACTGGCCATCGTGCTGGGGGGCGTATCAGCGGTACTTGCTGCAAGCCTTGTGTTCTCTCTGTCCCCGCTCGCCACCCGCCCGGCGCGCGTCCTGCGTGCCCGAGAATGAATCAGCCCACCTGGGACACACTCTACCGCGCGCAGACCACCGGATTGAGGATCTTGAGCAGGTCGGTGTTGTCACAAACCAGCGCATCCAGCGTGATCTCGTCCAGCGAAGCATAAAACGCCTGCGCCGCATCCCTCAGTGCCAACCGAAGGCGGCAAGCATCGGTCAAGGGACAGCTGTTATCGGCATCGGCGAAACACTCGACCATCGGCAGATTGCCCTCGACATGTCTGAACACCTCACCGATGCGGATCGCATCCGCGGCCATGCCCAGACACATGCCGCCATTGCGGCCCCGCTGCGTGGTCAGGAACCCCAACTGGCTGAGCTGGTTGATTACCTGGGCCAGATGGTTCTCGGAAATGTTGCAGACTTCGGCAATCTCGGACTTGGTCACCAGCCGGTCCGGATGCGCGGCGCAGTACATCAGCAGCCGAACCGCAATATTGGTGCGCTTGGTAATGCGCATGATCGGGTCCTCCCCCGTGGGATTTCATCTGCAAGCCTTATTGCACAACCCGGGAAAAACCTGTTTGACATACATCAATTGCACCGGATCGGCGGCGAGGCACCTATGGCAGACCCCTATTTCTTTGGCTACGGCAGCCTGGTGAACCTGGCAACCCACGACTTCCCCGATCCGCGCCCGGCCCGCCTGCATGGCTGGCGGCGCGTCTGGCGTCATACAGACCTCAGACAAGTGGCCTTTCTGACGGCACTTCCGGATGCGGATTGCAGCATCGACGGCATGATCGCCCATGTGCCCAATGACGACTGGCAAGCACTCGATGCGCGCGAATGGGCCTATGACCGCGTCGCGGTCACCGACCAGGTGCGCCACGACCTGAAGCAGCCCGCCGAGATCGCGGTCTATGCGGTGGCACCGGAAAAACAGAGCGTGCCGAGCACCCGGCACCCCATCCTCCTCAGCTATATCGACGTGGTGGTACAGGGCTATCTGCATGCCTTCGGCCGCGAGGGCGTGCGTGATTTCTTTGACACCACCAGCGGCTGGGAAGCACCCATTCTCGACGACCGCTCCCAGCCGCGCTACCCGCGCCACCAGCAACTCAAGGCAGAAGAGACCGATCTGGTGGACCGGTCCCTCATCGAAATCGGCGCGCGCATCGTCGCGGTGACCTGAACGCGCAGCCCTTCATTTCGCCGCAAATACTCCCGCCGGAGGCGTCAAGATTTTTCGTCGAAAAATCTTGCGCTCCCGCTCAGCCGCGCGCGCGGATCACCTGCATCAGCGGCAGCAGGGTGGCCATTTCCGGCCCGCGCTCCATGCCGGTCACCGCCTTTCGCAGCGGCATGAACAGCCCCTTGCCCTTGCGGCCGGTGACCTCTTTCACTGCCTGGGTCCAGGTGCTCCAGCTGTCACCGTCAAGCGGCCCTTCGGGCAACAGCGCCATGGCCTCGGCCACAAAGGCGCGATCTTCGTCGGCGATCAGCGGCTCTGCCCCATCCCTGCACAGCGCCCACCACTCCGCCAGATCGTTCAGCGTGGTGATGTTCTCGCGCGCCATCAGCCAGAAGGGCGCAGCCAGGTCCTCGGGCACGCCTGCTGCGGCCACATCCTCCGCCACCGCCTCCAGCGGCAGCGCCTGCAAATAGCGCCCTGTCAGCGGGAACAGGTCCTGCACATCGAACTTGGTCGGCGCCGCGCCAAAGCGGGTCACGTCGAACCCCTCGATCAGCTCGGCCATGTCGCTGCGCAGCTCGACCGGATCGGACGAGCCGAGCCGCGCCATCAGGCTGAGCAGCGCCATCGGCTGCACCCCTTGCTCGCGCAAATCGCGCAGGGCCAGCGTGCCCAGGCGCTTCGACAACGCCTCGCCCTGCGGGCCGGTCAGCAGCGAATGATGCGCAAAGCGGGGGTGTTCGAACCCGAGCGCCGCCATGATCTGGATCTGGGTCGCGGTGTTGGTCACATGGTCCGAGCCGCGCACCACATCGGTGACGCCCATATCGGTATCATCGACCACCGACGCCAGCGTATAGAGAACCTGACCGTCGCCCCGGATCAGGACCGGGTCGCTGACACTGGCCGCGTCGATCGAGATATCCCCTAGGATGCCGTCAGTCCACTCGATCCGCTCCTGGTCCAGCTTGAACCGCCACACGCCGTTGCCACGCTCGGCCCGCAGGGCGTCTTTCTCACCCTCCGACAGCGACAGCGCCGCCCGGTCATAGACCGGTGGCTTGCCCATGTTGAGCTGCTTCTTGCGCTTCAGGTCCAGTTCGGTCGGGGTCTCGAACGCCTCGTAGAACCGACCCATGTCGCGCAGCTTGTCGGCAGCCTCGGCATAGCGGCCCAGCCGCTCGGACTGACGCTCTACCCGGTCCCAATGCAGGCCCAGCCAGTCGAGGTCCTGCTTGATCGCGTCGACATATTCCTCTTTAGACCGCTCTGGGTCGGTGTCATCGATGCGCAGGATGAAGGTGCCACCCGCCTTGCGGGCGATCAAAAAATTCATCAGCGCGGTGCGCAGGTTGCCCACATGGATGTAACCTGTGGGCGAAGGGGCGAAACGGGTGGTGGTCATGGACATCTCCTGTTGCCGATCCCCTTGTCACAAGGCCCGGCAATTGTCCAGTTCGGCGCCCTGCCACCTTCTTCAAACCAACACCATCGCCAATCCGCTTGCGGGTATAGACCTGATCACCCGGCGCCACCTGAAATCCGCACAGATTTATGCATTAATACCGAGGTTGCCGGTGCCTCGACCTGCCCTATCCTTTTGGGTGTTTCACACATAACTGGGGAGGTCTGATCATGAACCTGAAGCTTTCGCGCCGCGCCGCCTTGACCGGTGCCGCATCCCTACCGCTTGCCGCTGTCGCGGCGCCCGTCCTGGCCGGTGCCCATGGCGGAAAGGCGGCGGCTCCCATCGCCCGCTCGTTCAAGCTGGGCAGCCTGGGGGTGACCACCCTTCTTGACGGCAGCCTGCCGCGAGACGGGGCCAAGGACATCTTTGGCGGTGGCGCATCGGACGAGGATTTCGCCCGTGTCTCGGCCGAGAACTTCATCCCTGCCGAGACGGCACAATTCTTCTTTACCCCTACGCTGGTCGATACCGGGGCCGAACTGGTGCTATTCGACACCGGTCTGGGCCAGGGCGGCATCACCCGCGCGCTAGAAGCAGCTGGCGTTGCGCCCGAAGCCATCGATGTGGTGGTAATCACCCATATGCATCCCGACCATATCGGCGGCATGATGACCGATGGCGCCCCCACCTTTGCCAATGCCCGTTATGTCACCGGCGCCGCCGAATACGATTTCTGGTCCAAGGCCGAGGCCGGTAACCGGGTCGGTGACCTCGTCAAGTCGCATGTAACGCCGCTGGCGGAGAAAATGACCTTTGTCGAGCCGGGCGCCTCGGTCGCCGCCGGAGTAACGGCGGTCGATGCCTCGGGGCACACGCCGGGCCATATGGGTTACATGCTGGAGAGCGACGGGCAGCAGCTGATGCTGACCGCCGATCTGGCGAACCATTATGTCTGGTCCTTCGCGCATCCTGAATGGGAAGTACGGTTCGACATGGACAAGGCCAAGGCAACCGCCTCGCGCCGTCAGATCCTGGGCATGCTGGCCGCCGACCGGGTGCCGATGATCGGCTATCACATGCCTTTCCCCGCGGCAGGTTACGTGGAAGCGCGCGGTGACGGTTTCCGCTTCGTGCCCGTCAGCTATCAGTTGATGGGCTAAGGCTCCGGGCTCAGTACCCCGGATCGGGCGCCACCCGGCTGCCATCGCTGAACCGCGACAGGCGAAACTCCCATGGGTCCACCACCGGGGGTTCGCTTGTCGCCAGATCGGCGATCAATCGCCCGGCGCCCGGCCCGATCCCGAACCCGTGCCCGGAAAACCCCGTTGCTATGAACAGTCCCGGCAGATCCGGGACACCCGAGATCACCGGGATCGCATCCGGGGTCACGTCGATCATCCCGGCCCAGCTTTGCATGATCTCGGCCCCGTCGAGCATCGGAAAGGCGCGGCGGGCGGCGGACCATGCACGGCGCAGGTGTTTCTGCGATGGCTCCGGGTCGAGTATCCGGGTCAGCTCGAACGGGGTCACATCGCCCGGCTGCCACTGGCGCGCCATCTGCGCCTCTTCCAGCCAGCGGCGCGACAGCCGAAAGCGCAGCGAACGCCATTCCTGCCGGAAAGCGGGCAGGAACCGATGTGCCAGCCGCAGGCTGTCGGGCACAAGATCAACCGTGTTCTGCGTGCCCGCAGCAATGGTAAAGCCACCATCGGCACGGCGGCGCATGGCGAACCCGTCCGACCAATAGGCGGCATTGGGACCCTCGGCCATGGGCGAACTGCGTAACACGGTGTTCAGCACCTTGAGTTGCGGCAGCGATACACCTGCATTGCCAGCAAAGAGGCGCGACCAGGCCCCACCCGCCAAAATCACTCTGGAACAGGCCACCCGGCCCCGTTCGGTATAGACCCCGGTCACCCGGCCCGCCTCGACGTCGACCGAGCGCACAGCACAGGCGGTCAGGATTTGTGCACCCCGGTCACGGGCGCCCTCTGCAATCGCGGGGGCGGCCCATTGCGGCTCGGCCCGGCCGTCCTGCGGCATGAACAGTGCCGCGCCCGGCGGCTTGCGGTGACCGGGTAGTTGGGTGGCAAGCTCCGCCCCCTCAATCATCCGGGCCCGCGTGTCCAGCCCATCCACATGGCGCGCCCAGCGCTCCAGATTCCCGGTGCTGCGCCGCCCCGAAGAGGCAAACAGGATGCCAGAGCGCACAAAACCGGTGTTGCGTTCCAGACGCGCATCCAACCCGTCCCAGATCTCCAGCGCCGCCTGCATAAGTGGGATCTCGCGCGGGTCGCGCATGCCCAGCCGCACCCAACCCCAGTTGCGTGAGCTTTGTTCAGCCCCGATCTGACCCTTTTCGCACAACAGGACCGAGACCCCTCGTTCCGCCAATTCCAGCGCTGCCGAGACACCGATGATGCCACCACCAACCACAACGACCTCGACCTGCTTCGGCAGGGCAAGGTCGGAATAGAAATCGGTCGGGCGGGGTCCGGGCATTCGGGCTCATTCATAGGACACAATCAGTGTCAGTGATGTAGCCCGCCCTGCCCGGACGAAAGGGGCTAAATCGACGCGCCGGATCACATCCTTGCGGGCTGTGGCAGAACTGCCATTACCTAGCGTCAGATGTTTCGGCCTGTTCGGCCTGGAACCGCGAGAACGGATCCAACCGCATCTTGTCATGCACCACCGGTGCATCCCGGAAGTCGGGCAGGTACAGCCCCGAGGTCCACCGCTCGGGCAGCCAGGACAACATCCGTTCTATCCCAGCGACGCGCCGCATCGCCCAATCGCGCAGGATCTCGGCCCGGACCGGATCAAACCGCCGGAACCGGCCGAAAGCCGCCGCGACCATCTCAGACATGCGGTCGTGGCCCACAGTCAGATAGGCAATGATCGGCAAGACAATGGCAAGGCCCAGCAACAGCGGAAGCAACCCGGGCCAGCCGATCAAGATCGCAAGCGCCAGGATGGCGGCAGAGTGGCGCCATTTCGGCTGATAGCGCGCTCTGCTTTGCGTCTCTTGAGGGGCTTCCGGCACGGCGGGTGCGATCTCGGGCAGGGTCTTGCGCGGCTTGGGCCTCGGCGCAGGCGCCTCTTCGCGCATCACCGCCTCGACGACCTTGTCGATGACGGCTTCGTCGATCTCACGCGGTGGCGATTTCAGCATTTCCACCCCTTGCGGGGGCGCGTTCAGAGGATTCAACATGGCACACATCCCAGATACGAGTATCCATCACCCCGATTTGCACCAGGTTTGAGGGCAAAGGCGGTGACAATGGCGATTTTGCCATCTTCACCGGGTCCGCGCCCTCAAAATGTCATATTTAGGTCAAATTCGCCTCAAATCGGATTTGACCCCGAGACAGTCTCTACTGCCATCAACGATTGTTGCCGATGCCGCATCAACTCGGGTCGCGCCAGCGATTCACGATGGGATATCGCCGGTCCAGCCAGAAGGCGCGCGGGGTCAGCCGGGCACCGGGGGCCGCCTGATAGCGCTTGTACTCGCTGATATAGATCAGATGCTCGACCCGGCGGGCGACATCGCGGTCGAACCCGGCAGCGACGCAATCGGCGATGGAGCCGTCCTGATCGACCAGAATATCCAGGATCGCGTCCAGTTCGGGATAATCCGGCAGGCTGTCGCTGTCCTTCTGATCCGCGCGCAACTCGGCACTGGGTGGCTTGTCGATGACCGAAGGCCGGATCACCTCGCCCGCAGGTCCCATCATCCAGGACCGGTGGTTGGAGTTGCGCCAGCGGCAGGTCTCGAACACCCGTGTCTTGTAGAGATCCTTGATCGGATTATAACCGCCCGCCATGTCGCCATAGATGGTGGCATATCCCACCGCCACCTCGGACTTGTTGCCGGTGGTCAGCAGCATTTCGCCAAACTTGTTGGAAAGCGCCATCAGCAACAGGCCACGCAGGCGGGACTGGATGTTCTCTTCGGTCAGCCCCGGTTCGGTCCCCGCAAAGAGAGGTGCCAGCGTGTTGGTCACCGCCGCCCGGCTTTCCGAGATCGGGACATAGTCATATCGAACGCCCAGCGCCTGCGCCACGGCCTCGGCGTCCTCCAGCGACTCGGCGCTTGTATATTCCGAGGGCAGCATGACACAGCGCACGTTTTCTGCGCCCAAGGCGTCGGCTGCGATTGCCGCCACAAGCGCCGAATCCACCCCGCCGGACAGGCCCAGCAGCGCCTTTCCAAAGCCGGCCTTGCGCATGTAATCGCGCAGGCTTTCGACCATCACGCGGTAATCCTGCTCCCAGGCATCGGGCAGCAGCGCCACCTCGCCCTTGGCGATGCGCCAGCCTTCGGTTCCGCGTTCCAGATCGACATGGGTGATCGCCTCGTCAAAGACAGGCATGCGAAAGGCCAGCGCGCCACCCGGGTTCAGGCCAAAGGTGCCACCGTCGAACACCTGATCATCCTGACCACCCACCATGTTGAGATAAATAAGCGGCAGACCGGTCTCGACCACACGTGCCACCATCTGGTTGATCCGAGTATCATACTTGTCGCGGTAATAGGGCGACCCGTTAGGCACCAGCAGAAACTCGGCCCCGGTCTCGGCCAGGGTTTCGGCGACATCTTCGTGCCAGGCATCCTCGCAGATCGGGCTGCCGATGCGGGTATTGCCCACCGAATAGGGTCCGCCCAGCGGTCCGGCATCGAAAATGCGCACCTCGTCGAAAACGGTCTCGTTGGGCAGGTGGGTTTTGAGCGAGCGGCTGACGATCTTGCCACCCCGCAGGATCAGGTAGGCGTTGTAAAGCTTGCCGTCCTCGACCCACGGGCCGCCAATGGCCAGCGCCGGCCCGTCGGCGCACTCCTCGGCGAGCGCCTCGACCATGGCGATGGCGGCATCGTGAAACACCGGTTTCAACACCAGGTCTTGCGTGTTGTACCCGGTCACGAACATCTCGGGCAGCGCCACCAGGTCGGCCCCCGCCGCGCGTCCCCGCTCCCAAGCCATGCGGGCCTTGGCGGCATTGCCAGCCAGGTCGCCCACGGTGGGATTGAGCTGCGCCAGAGTGATACGGAAACGGTCGGCCATGATGCCCCCTTGCCCTTGCTCCTGATCTGCCGATTTATCAGATCGACGCGCGAGGAAAAGCCAAATGCGGCAAAAGACATTGCCCCTTGCCCGGACCTGCCTTAATTTCGCGGTGCCGCATTCAGACGGTCGACAGGGCAGACAGAGGCATCAATGACCAGAAACCGCAGACGCATCGCATTTGCCGCCATGCTGGCCATGGCCCCAGCGGCCTATGCCCAGCAGGACCAGGTTCTGACCACGCAGGACGAGATCGGCGGCGTCTACGAGGGCACGTTCCGGGGCGGCCTACAACATGGCACCGGCACCTATCGGCTGCCGAACGGCTATGAATACAGCGGCGAATGGGTCGATGGAGAAATCCGCGGCCGCGGCGTCGCGCGCTTTCCCAACGGGTCGGTCTACGAGGGCGATTTCGCCCAGGGCAAGCCCGAAGGCATGGGCAAGATCACCTTTTCCGACGGCGGTACCTATGAGGGCGAATGGTCGGACGGGGTTATCAACGGCCAAGGCGTCGCGATCTATGCCAATGGTGTCCGATACGAAGGCGGGTTCCGCGATGCCAAGCATCACGGCAAGGGCGTGATGCAAAGCCCCGGTGGATATGTCTATGATGGCGACTGGGTCGACGGCCAGAAAGAGGGGCTGGGCAAGATCACCTATCCCGACGGCGCCGTCTACGAGGGCGGCATCGTCGCGGGGCAGCGTCATGGCGAGGGCACGCTGACCCTGCCCGACGGACTCGTCTATGTGGGCTTCTGGGCCGATGGGCAGATCAACGGCAAGGGCACGCTGACCCAGGCCAATGGAGATGTCTACGAGGGCGACCTGATCGCCGGGCGGCGCGAAGGCAAGGGCAAGGTCACCTATGCAAACGGCGATGTCTATCAGGGTGATTTCACCGATGACCGGCGCGAGGGTCAGGGCATCTTCACCGGCACCGACGGCTACAGCTATGCCGGGTCCTGGGTTGCCGGCCAGATCGAAGGCCAGGGCCGCGTCACCTATCCCGATGGCTCTGTCTACGAGGGCAATTTCCGCGCCGATCTGGCCGATGGACAGGGCAAGATCACCTATCCCGACGGGTCAAGCTATGAGGGCGAGTGGGTCGCCGGCGTGATCGAGGGCACGGGGACCGCGATCTATGCCAATGGCATCGTCTACAAGGGCACCTTCAAGAATGCCAAGAACCACGGCCAGGGCATCATGACCTATGCCGACGGCTATCGCTATGAGGGCGAGTGGCAGGACGGGGTCCGCCACGGACAGGGCAAGGCCACTTATCCCGACGGTTCGGTCTATACCGGCCAATATGTCAACGGCCAGCGCGAGGGCGACGGCGAGATCGTAATGGCCGACGGGTTCCGCTACAAGGGCCAGTGGCAGGCGGGCAAGATCAGCGGTATCGGCGTCGCCACCTATGCCAATGGCGATGTCTACGAAGGCCATTTCCGCAATGGTAAGCGTCAGGGCGAAGGCACCATGAAATATGCCAGCGGCCAGGAAGAAAAGGGCAACTGGGACAATGGCGCGCTGACCAAGGGCGATCCGGCCCCCGCCGCGTCTGACGGCTAGACGATATCTCCGCCGTCAAGCCGGGCCAGCAGGGTGTGGGCATCCGACAGGATTTTCCGGCGCTGATCCGGATCCATCCGCTCCCACGTCCGGTACATGTTACCCATGCGAGGATTGTCCGCGAACCGGTCCCGATGGCGGTCCAGAAAGCTCCAGTATAGCAGGTTGAAAGGGCATGCTCGGTCTCCGGTCTTGGCCTTGACGTCATAGGCGCATGTCTTGCAGTGGTCCGACATCCGATTGATGTAGGCACCGCTCGAAACATAGGGTTTGGACGCCACGATCCCGCCATCGGCGAACTGGCTCATGCCAATGGTGTTCGGGGCCTCGACCCACTCGAAAGCATCGGCGTAAACGGCCAGATACCATTCGTGGACCTGCTGCGGATCAACACCCGCCAGAAGGGCGAAGTTACCGGTGATCATCAAGCGCTGGATATGATGGGCATAGGCCTCGTCCCGCGTCTGTGACACCGCCTCGCGAATACAGGTCATCCGCGTCTCGCCGCCCCAGTAGAAGGCTGGCAGATCTCGCTGGTGTCCCAGCGCATTGGATGCCGTGTATCCAGCTCCCTCGAGAAAATAGATGCCCCTTACGAATTCGCGCCAACCGATGATCTGTCGAATGAAACCCTCGACGGCGTTCAAGGGCGCATGGCCCTGGCGCCAGGCCTGTTCGGCGGCACGGCAGACCTCCAGCGGGTCCAGCAGACCGAGATTGAGATAGACCGACAGGACGGAATGATACAGAAACCGTTCCCTCGTCAGCATCGCATCCTGGTAGTCACCAAAAAGAGGCAGCGCCTCGGTGATGAAATGGTCAAGCGCCTGCAACGCCTGTTCCCGGTCGGTGGCAAACCAGAACGGGCGCAGCGTACCGAAACTGGTATCAAAACGGGCCGCAACAAGGTCGAGAACCTCGGCAGTGACGCTATCAGGCGCGAATTGCATCGGGGCCGGAAACTGGTGGCCGCTCGGGGGTCGCTTGCGGTTTTCGGCATCATAGTTCCAACTGCCACCAGCAGGCTGATTGCCCTCCATCAACAACCCGGTCTTGCGGCGCACGTCGCGATAGAACCACTCCATGCGCAACTGGCTGCGCCCATTTGCCCAGTCCTCGAAATCGCGCCGGGACGCGATGAACCGCGTGTCGGGGAGAAGCGTCACCTTGAGCGGCAGTTCGCGAAGCTGGCCGATCAACCGCCACTCGCCGGGTGTCGTAGCTAAAACCTCGGTTGCGCCAGTTTCATCGGCACGGCGCAGCAGTTCGGCGGGAATGGAGCCCCCCGTCTCCGGGTCGTCAAGCCGTGCATAGGCAACGTGCCACCCTTCCGCGCGCAGCTGCACCGCGAACTTGCGCATTGCCGCAAGTACCAGCGCAATCTTCTTGGGGTGATGTGGAACGTATCCGGTCTCGGAGGAGACCTCGGACATCACAACGATATCGTGCTCACGATCCGCAGCAGCAAGCGCCGATAGACCCTTACTCAATTGATCGCCTAGCACCAGAACAAGACGGGTCACCAGGGAACCTCTTTCCCAGCCCAATCATAAAAGCCGCCGCTCTGTTCCAGGGTTAATTCGTCAATCACGCGCAACAGGTTCGATGCCGCCTCGGCCGGCGACACCGCAGGGTGGCGGACAAGGTATTTTTCGGTGAATGCCGTAGCCACCGTTCCGGGATGCAAGGCGACACACACCGCCTGCTTGTGGCTGCGCGCCAGCTCGATGGCAGCAGTTCGAACGATCTGGTTCAACGCCGCCTTCGAGGCACGATAGCTGACCCACCCGCCCAGACGATTGTCACCGATCGACCCGACCCGCGCGGAAAGCATCGCGAACACGCCACGTTTGTCTTTCGGCAAAAGACGAGCCGCCTCGCGCAGCACTAGGGCCGGGCCGATCGCGTTCAGGGCAAACTGGTCGGCCATCGCCCGAGCCGACAGCGCGCGCAGAGACTTTTCAGGCGCGGCTCCGTCGATCTCGAGCGCGCCTGTCGCCACTACTACCAGATCATACGGAGGATCGAGCGCCCGCAACAACCGTGCTGTTCCCTGATCATCGGTCAGGTCCAGCCCATCTGTGGAACGTGACACCCTGGTTACGGCAACGCCGCGCGCATCAAGTGCTGCCGCAATGGCGGCTCCGATCCCTCCGGTCGCGCCGATAACAAGTGCTTTTTCCATGTTTCCGCAGCTAGCGGAAACCACACCGACTTCAATATCGACCGGTCTTCGGGGCCTGCATTTTCGCCCTTCCCATTCCCGCGTGCACCGTTATAACCTTGACCCATGATCAACCGCGCAGACATATCCCTGATCGGCACCGCCATTCCTGGCGCCGTTCTGCGTGGCCTACTGATCCTAATCCGCCTCTGAGCGTGCCCTTTCGGCGCGCCCGCTCAGAGGAGGAGTCTTGCGCGCCATTTGGCTTAGGACAGATACGAAAGTTACCGACATGACCCATGCGACCGACCAAGACCGCGTCTTGATCTTTGACACCACCTTGCGCGACGGCGAGCAGAGCCCGGGCGCCACCATGACCCACAACGAAAAGCTCGAGATCGCCGAGATGCTCGACGAGATGGGGGTGGACATCATCGAGGCTGGCTTCCCCATCGCCTCCGAGGGCGATTTCAAGGCCGTCAGCGAGATTGCCAAACGTGCGCAGAACAGCCGCATCTGCGGGCTGGCACGCGCCAACTTCGCCGATATCGACCGCTGCTGGGAGGCGGTGAAACACGCCGAGAAGAATCGCATTCACACCTTCATCGGTACCTCGCCGCTGCACCGCGCCATTCCGAACCTGACCCAGGACGAGATGGCCGATAAGATCCACGAAACGGTCAGCCACGCCCGCAACCTGTGCGACAACGTGCAATGGTCGCCGATGGATGCAACCCGGACCGAGTGGGATTACCTCTGCCGGGTGATCGAGATCGCGATCAAGGCCGGCGCCACCACCATCAACATCCCCGATACCGTGGGCTATACCGCCCCCGCCGAAAGCGCCGATCTGATCCGGCGGCTGATCGAAACGGTGCCGGGTGCCGACGATGTGATCTTTGCCACCCATTGCCACAACGACCTTGGCATGGCGACGGCCAATAGCCTCGCCGCCGTCGCCGGTGGCGCGCGCCAGATCGAATGCACCATCAACGGTCTGGGCGAACGCGCCGGCAATACCGCGCTGGAAGAGGTGGTGATGGCGATGAAGACCCGCCACGACATCATGCCCTGGCGCACCGGGATCGACACCACCAAGATCATGGCGATCTCGCGCCGGGTGGCGACCGTCTCCGGGTTCAACGTGCAGTTCAACAAGGCCATCGTGGGCAAGAACGCCTTTGCCCATGAAAGCGGCATCCACCAGGACGGGATGCTGAAGAACCGCGAGAACTTCGAGATCATGCGGCCCGAGGATATCGGTCTCTCGGGGACCTCGCTGCCGCTCGGCAAGCATTCGGGGCGCGCAGCGTTGCGCGACAAGCTCGAACACCTCGGCTACGAGGTCGGTGATAACCAGCTCAAAGACATCTTCGTGCGGTTCAAGGAACTGGCCGACCGAAAGAAAGAAGTGTTCGACGACGATGTGATCGCGCTGATGCGCTCGGGCGAGAATGCCGAACAGGACCATTTGCAGTTGGTGTCGATGAAAGTGATCTGCGGCACCGGTGGCCCGGCCGAGGCGACGGTCGAGATGGAGATTGACGGCAAGGATGTCAGCGCCACCGCACATGGCGACGGGCCGGTAGATGCCAGTTTCAAGGCGATCCGCGAGCTGCATCCCAACAAGGCACATCTGCAGCTCTACCAGGTGCATGCGGTGACCGAAGGCACCGACGCCCAGGCCACGGTCAGCGTTCGGCTGGAAGAGGACGGGATGATTGCCACCGGCGAGTCCGCCAATACCGACACGGTGGTGGCCAGCGCCAAGGCCTATGTCAACGCGCTTAACCGCCTGATCGTGCGGCGCGAGAAGGCAGGACCCGGAGCCGATACCCGCGAGATCAGCTACAAGGACCTGACCTGACGCCTTGATAGATCGGAATTCTGCAAGAATTCCGAAACGGAAAACTTCGTTTTCCGGGCCGTTTTCCGGCTCGGAAAACGGCGCCCCTCTCAGAGCTGGGCGAACAGGCCCGAAAGGCGCGCCGCCTCGTCGGCAAGCCCGAAGGGCGCATTGATCACGAACATGCCCGACCCGACCATCCGGTGTCCCTCGCGGGCGGGCGCAAAGCGGACCTCGTGACGCAGGGCTTTTGGCAGGTCCAGACGTTCCAGTGCCGCCAGCATCACCTTGTGCCGTCCGTCGGTCAGGATCGGATACCAGAGCGCGATCACGCCGACATTCCATTTGCGGTGCAACTGGCCGATCACCGAAGGCATTCGGTCGTAATCGGCCTTCACCTCGTAGCTGGGATCGATCAGCATCATGCCTCGTCGAGGATTGGGCGGCAGCAGCGACTGCGCCATCTCGAACCCGTCTCGCTGATAAACCCGCGCCGAGAATCCCGCCACTGCCTGTTCCAGCGCCGCATGTTCCTGCGGATGCAGCTCGGCCAGGTGCATCATATCACCGGGCCGAAGCAGATGCGCCGCCACCAGCGGCGAGCCGGGATAGGCCATAGCGCCGTGATCCCTCCGCACAGCTGCCAGCACCCGCGTCATTGGATGGGCCGGATCGAACCATGCCGCCCCTTCGGCCCGGCCGATTCCGGCCCGCGCCTCGCCCGTGCGCACCGCCTCGGCCGCATCCAGGTGATAAAGTCCGCGCCCCGCATGCGTTTCCAGATAGCTCAGCGGCTTGTCCTTGCGCGTCAGATAGTCAAGCGCCACCGCCAGCAGCGCATGTTTCTGGACATCGGCCAGGTTCCCGGCATGATAAATGTGCTGATAAGATAGCATTTGCCTGTCCTGCCCCGCGTCATATGTCTCGGCGCGGCGGATTGGTGCTGACCCGCGCAGAATCGGCCCTTTTCCACAGTGCCTGCGCGCCCTATAAGTCAATCGGCCCCGAGCCGTCGAGTCGCGGGCAATCGCAACAATCGAGAAGAGCAGGATCAACCGCAATGGGGTTCTTTGACAATTTGAGTGGTCTGTTCGCAGCGGACATGGCCATCGACCTGGGAACCGCCAACACGCTGGTCTATGTCAAGGGACGGGGCATCATCCTGTCCGAACCCTCGGTGGTGGCCTATCACGTCAAGGACGGGGTCAAGAAGGTTCTTGCCGTGGGCGAGGATGCCAAGCTGATGTTGGGCCGGACCCCGGGCAGCATCGAGGCGATCCGCCCGATGCGCGAAGGTGTGATCGCCGATTTCGACACCGCCGAAGAGATGATCAAGCATTTCATCCGCAAGGTGCACAAACGCTCGACCTTCTCGAAACCCAAGATCATCGTCTGCGTCCCCCATGGCGCCACCCCGGTGGAAAAGCGCGCGATCCGTCAGTCGGTGCTGAGCGCCGGCGCCCGCCGCGCCGGGCTGATCGCCGAACCCATCGCCGCCGCCATCGGGGCCGGCATGCCGATCACCGACCCGACCGGCAACATGGTTGTCGATATCGGCGGCGGCACCACCGAGGTGGCTGTCCTGTCGCTGGGTGACATCGTCTATGCCCGCTCGGTCCGCGTCGGCGGCGACCGGATGGACGAGGCGATCATCAGCTATCTGCGCCGCCAGCAGAACCTGCTGGTGGGCGAAAGCACCGCCGAGCGCATCAAGACCTCGATCGGCACCGCGCGCATGCCCGATGACGGGCGCGGCCAGTCGATGCTGATCCGGGGTCGCGACCTGCTCAATGGCGTGCCAAAGGAGATCGAGATCAGCCAGGCCCAGGTGGCGGAGGCGCTGGCCGAACCGGTGCAGCAGATCTGCGAGGCGGTGATGACCGCGCTGGAAACCACGCCGCCCGATCTGGCCGCCGACATCGTCGACCGCGGCGTCATGCTGACCGGCGGCGGTGCGTTGCTGGGCGATCTTGACCTGGCCCTGCGCGAACAGACCGGTCTAGCGGTTTCGATTGCCGATGAAAGCCTGAACTGCGTCGCACTCGGCACCGGAAAGGCGCTGGAATACGAAAAGCAGCTGCGCCACGCGATTGACTACGACAGCTAAGCCGCGCAGGATCCGGGGGTAACTGGCGGTCTAGGCGGCTGCCATCCGGCGGCTCGGACGATTGGCGGAAAGGACCTCTTTGGCACGCGACCGCTCACAGCGCGAGGACTATGCCGGCCCCCTGCGCCGCCTGTTGCTCGGGGTTCTGCTGCTGTGCCTGCTGGGCATCTTTCTGGTCTGGCGTATCGACAGCCCGCGCGTCGAACGCTTCCGCGCCCAG
This sequence comes from Ruegeria sp. YKSD163, assembly GCF_059612905.1. Lineage (NCBI taxonomy): Bacteria > Pseudomonadati > Pseudomonadota > Alphaproteobacteria > Rhodobacterales > Roseobacteraceae > Ruegeria > Ruegeria sp. YKSD163. The sequence goes on along the minus strand of NZ_JBXWRM010000004.1, from coordinate 170,920 downwards.
GTCGTCGACACGGTCATCCCCTCGATGGACTGGGCCATGGTGCCGGTCACCGGCACCATCAACCTCATCCGCGATTTCCAGAGCTATCAGCGGCTGAGCGAGCAGAACCGCGAGCTGCGCAGCGAGCTGCGCCAGATGCGCGCCTGGAAAGAGGCCGCGTTGCAGCTGGAACAGGAGAATGCCCGGTTGCTCGATCTCAACAATGTCCGGCTTGATCCGCGCCTGACCTATATCACCGGCGTTGTGATGGCCGACAGCGGCTCACCCTTCCGGCAGTCTGTCCTGTTGAACGTAGGCGCCCGCGACGGGATCGTCGACGGCTGGGCCGCGATGGACGGGATCGGACTGGTGGGCCGGATCTCGGGCGTGGGCCAATCCTCGGCTCGGGTCATCCTGCTTACCGACGCGGCAAGTTCGATACCCGCCACCATACAGCCCTCGGGCCAGACGGCGCTGATCACTGGCGACAACACGGCGGCCCCGGTGGTGGATTTCCTGGAGAACCGCGAATTGGTCCGACCCGGCGACCGGGTCGTCACCTCGGGCGATGGCGGCGTATTTCCCGCGGGTCTCTTGATCGGCCAGGTGGCCGAAGACCGGACCGGGCGCCTGCGCGTGCGCCTTTCGGCCGACTATGAGCGGCTCGAGTTCCTGCGCGTGCTGCGCCATCACGGCACCGAGCAGATCGACGATCATGGCGGCGTGGTCGGGCCGACGGCACCAGCCGCGCCCGACACCTCGGCGCTGGCGCAACCTGCAGAGGCCGCTGATGGATAGCCTCGCGCCCTCGCGCATCTGGGTGATGCGCCTATGCTATGCCGGTTTGGCGATGGTGATCCTGTTCTTTCACCTGCTGCCGCTCGATACCCTGCCAAGGGGCTGGGCGGCGCCTGACCTGCTGCTGGCTCTGACGCTGGCCTGGGCGCTGCGTCGGCCCGATTTCGTACCACCGCTGCTGATTGCGATCGTCATCCTGCTTGCCGATTTGCTGCTGCAACGCCCTCCTGGCCTGCTGGCAGCGTTGACGGTGGCGGGTGCTGCCTTTCTGCACAGCCGCTTCGGCGGACATGGTGAAACCGGGTTTGTTGCGGAATGGCTGGCGGTGGCCGTGGTGTTGATTGCAATCGCCCTGTTCTACCGGATCGTTCTAGCGATCACTTCGGTCGATCAGGCGCCGCTGTTCCTGATGGCCTCGCAACTGTTGCTGACCATCCTGATCTATCCGCTGGTGGCCGGGTCCAGCCAGGCGGTGTTCGGTGTGCGCCGCCTGACGCCAGCCGATGCCGAAGCACTGGGAGCCCGTTGAGATGAGACGGTCGGCGCGCGATATGGACAAGGTACAGCGGGTCCTGACCCGCCGCGCCCTACTGCTTGGCGGTGCACAGGCGGCCTTTGTCGGCGGACTGGCGATGCGCATGCGCTACATGCAGGTCGATCAGGCCGACCAGTTCCGCCTGCTGGCCGAGGAGAACCGGATCAATATCCGCCTGATCCCGCCAACACGGGGTGAACTGTTCGACCGCAACGGCGCCATCATCGCCCAGAACACCCCCTCGTACCGGATCGTCATGGTGCGCGAGGATGCGGGCGATGTGGATGAGGTGATCGAAAACCTGAAGAGGGTGATCCCGCTGGACCCCGAGGAACTGGACCGCGCCCTGGCCGAGATGCGCCGCTCGCCGCCATTCCTGCCGGTCACGCTGGCCGATCAGATCAGTTGGGAGCACATCTCGAAAGTGGCGGTGAACGCCCCGGCCTTGCCTGGCATCACGCCCGAGGTCGGCCTGACCCGAGTCTATCCGCAGGCCGGTGATTTTGCCCATGTGGTGGGCTATGTCGGCCCGGTCAGCGATTACGACCTGAGCCAGATCCAGGATCCCGAACCGGTGCTGCGCATTCCGCGTTTCCAGATCGGCAAGGTCGGGCTGGAGGCCAAACAGGAAGACCTCTTGCGTGGCAAGGCCGGCGCCAAACGGGTCGAGGTCAACGCCAACGGGCGCGTCATGCGCGAGCTGGACCGGCGCGAGGGCAAACCCGGCGCCGATCTGCAACTGACTGTCGACTCGGCACTGCAATCCTATGTGCAGGCCCGGCTGGGACAGGAAAGCGCGGCAGCAGTGGTCATCGACTGCGAAACCGGTGATCTGCGCGCCATCGCCTCGGCCCCCAGTTTTGATCCCAACCTGTTCGTGCGCGGTATCTCGGTGGCCGACTACCGCGGCCTGACCGAAGACCCCTTTCGCCCGCTGGCGAACAAGTCGGTTCAGGGGGCCTATCCGCCCGGCTCGACCTTCAAGATGATCACTGCCATGGCGGCGCTCGAGGCAGGGATCACCAGCCCCGAGGAGACGGTCTATTGCCCCGGCTTCCTTGAGGTCAGCAACCGCCGCTTCCATTGCTGGAAACGCGGTGGCCACGGTCATATGAACCTGGAAGAGTCGTTGGAGCAGAGCTGCGACGTCTATTATTACGACGTGGCACTCAAGGTCGGTATCGACAAGATCTCGGCCATGGCCGAGGAATTCGGCATAGGCGTAAGGCATGACATTCCGATGTCTGCAGTGGCGCGCGGGCTGGCCCCGAATCGCGATTGGAAGGCACGGGTGCATGGGCAGGACTGGCTGGTCGGCGATACCGCCAACGCCTCGATCGGTCAGGGTTTCATGCTGGCCTCACCTTTGCAACTGGCGGTGATGACCGCCCGGATCGCAACCGGACGCAAGGTAGCGCCCCGGCTGGTGAAATCCATCGACGGGGTCGAGCAGCCTTCGGGCGCGGGAGAGCCGATGGCGGTGAACCAGGCCAATCTGCGCCGCCTGCGCAAGGGCATGTACGCGGTCAGCAACAACCGCCGTGGCACCGCCTATCGCAGCCGCATCCTGGCCGATGACAACCGGATGGCGGGCAAGACCGGCACCAGCCAGGTCCGCAACATCACCGCCGCCGAACGCGCCGCCGGAGTGATCCGCAACGAAGACCTGCCCTGGGAACGGCGCGACCATGCGCTGTTTGTCTGTTTCGCCCCCTTCGACAACCCGCGTTTCGCGGTGTCGGTGGTGGTCGAACATGGTGGCGGTGGGTCCACAGCCGCGGCGCCTATCGCGCGCGACATCCTGCTTCAGGCACTTTATGACGGTTTTCCACCGCTCGAGGCCTATCCGGCCAAGGACCGCAGCCGGATTGAGGCACAGCAAGAGCGGTTGCGCCGCGAGTTGCGCCCGGTGACGCGGCCCGAGGACAAGGACCGCGCATGAGCTATCTTGAGTATACAGTCAAATCGACGCCCAGCGGCCTGCGCAAGATCCTCTACATGAACTGGCCCCTGACACTGCTGTTGATCTCGGTGGCCTCGGCCGGGTTCCTGATGCTCTATTCCGTCGCCGGCGGCTCGTTCAGCCCCTGGGCCGAACCCCAGATCAAGCGGTTCCTGGCCGGGCTGGTGGTGATGACCGCTGTGGCGATGGTGCCGATCTGGTTCTGGCGCAACATGGCCGCCGTTGCCTATGGCGGATCGCTGGTGTTGCTGATCATGGTCGAGCTGTTCGGCGCCGTCGGCATGGGCGCCCAGCGCTGGATCGACCTGGGGTTCATGCGGCTGCAACCCTCGGAGCTGACCAAGATCACCCTGGTGATGGTGCTGGCGGCCTATTACGACTGGCTTCCAGGCAAGAAGACCTCGCGCCCGCTCTGGGTGCTGGTGCCGGTGCTGATCATCCTGGTCCCCACCGCGCTGGTGCTGAAACAGCCCGACCTCGGTACCGCCATCCTACTTTTGTCGGCGGGTGGGGCGCTGATGTTCTTGGCCGGGGTGCATTGGGCCTATTTCGCCGCCGTCATTGCGGCGGGCGTAGGACTGATCACCGCGGTGTTCAAAAGCCGTGGAACCGATTGGCAGTTGCTCAAGGATTATCAGTTCCGCCGCATCGACACCTTTCTGGACCCGTCCTCGGATCCGCTGGGTGCCGGCTATCACATCACCCAGTCCAAGATCGCGCTGGGTTCGGGCGGCTGGTCGGGGCGCGGCTTCATGCAGGGCACCCAGTCGCGGCTGAACTTCCTGCCCGAAAAGCATACCGACTTCATCTTTACCACCCTGGCCGAAGAGTTCGGTTTTATCGGCGGCATCTCTCTGTTGTCCCTCTATGCGCTGATCATCGCGTTTTGCGTGGTCACTGCGCTCGCTACCCGCGACCGGTTCTCGTCACTGGTCACGATGGGGATCGCAGTGAACTTCTTTCTGTTTTTTGCTGTCAACATGTCGATGGTCATGGGCTTGGCCCCGGTTGTTGGCGTGCCGCTGCCGATGGTCAGCTATGGTGGCTCGGCCATGCTGGTGCTGATGGTGGCCTTTGGCCTTGTGCACAGTGCCCATATCCACCGCCCCCGCTGACCCCCTGAAAGGATCTACCATGCCCGTCAATGTGCTCTTTTCCGCGCGCCCCGAGCTTTGGCCGATCTATCGACCGCTGATCGAAGGATACCTCTCAGACATGGGAGTGACCTTTGACCTGCGCAACGCATTCGCGCCGGAGGAGGTAGACTATGTCGTCTACGCGCCCAATGGCGGTCTGCACGATTTCACCCGGTTCACCCGGCTCAAGGCAGTGCTGAGCCTTTGGGCCGGGGTAGAGAGCATCGCCGGCAATTCCACCCTTGTGGCGCCTTTGGCGCGGATGGTCGATCATGGGCTGACCCAGGGCATGACCGAATGGGTGGTGGGACACGTGCTACGCTACCATCTCGGGATGGATGCCCATATCCACGGTCTGAAAGGCGACTGGCGTCACGACGTGCCGCCACTGGCCAGCCAGCGGCAGGTGACCATCCTGGGCCTCGGCGCGCTGGGAGAGGCCGCCGCCCGCGCCTTGACCGCGCTGGGCTTCCAAGTCACGGGGTGGAGCAGATCGCCTAAGGACCTGCCCGGCATCACCTGCCTGCATGGGCCGGAGGGGCTGGACCAAGCGCTGGCGGGCGCCGAAATCCTGGTGCTGCTGCTGCCCAGCACCGCCGCAACCGAAAACACGCTCAATGCCCAAACGCTGTCCCGCCTACCCCGGGGCGCCCGCATCATCAATCCCGGGCGCGGGCCGCTGATCGACGACGACGCCCTGCTTGCCGCACTTGACAGCAGGCGGGTGGGCCATGCGACGCTCGATGTATTCCGCATCGAACCGCTACCCCGGGATCATCCCTATTGGGCACATCCCAACGTCACTGTCACCCCGCATATCGCCTCGGAAACCCGCCCTGAAACGGCAGCGCAGGTGATCTGCGAGAACATCCGCCGGGGCGAAAGCAGCGAACCGTTCCTGCACCTGGTCGACCGCAGCCTCGGCTACTGACCCGCCGCCCCTTCATTCCGCCAAAAATACTCCCGCCGGAGGCGAGATTTTTCGTCGAAAAATCTCAGGCCGCGATCAATCCGCGGCCTTTGAGCAGGGCCTCGACCCCCGGCAGGCGGCCCCGGAAGGCCAGATAGAGGTCCTCGGCCTCGCGTGACCCGCCGGTCGACAGGATATGCCGCTCCAGCGCCTCGGCCCGCTCAGGATCAAACGCCCCGCCCGCCTCCTCGAACGCGGCAAAGGCGTCGGCATCCATCACTTCGGACCACATGTAGCTGTAATAGCCCGAGCTATAGCCGTCGCCGGCAAAGACATGGGCAAAATGCGGGGTGGCATGCCGCATGCCGATGGCATGGGGCATGCCGAGGTCCGCCAGCACCTCGGCCTGTTTCGCCATCGGATCAGACGGTGCTGCCCCGTCGTGAAACGCCAGATCCACCAGAGCCGAGGCGACATATTCCACCGTCTGGAATCCCTGGTCGAAATTGGCCGCCCCTAACACCTTTTCCAGCATCTCGGCCGGCATCGGTTCCCCAGTCTCGGCATGGGTGGCGAACTCGGCCAACACCTCGGGCACCTCCAGCCAGTGCTCGTAAAGCTGGCTGGGCAGTTCCACGAAATCGCGCGCGACCGAGGTGCCCGACACGCTTTCATAGGTCACATCCGACAGCATCTGGTGCAGGGCGTGACCGAATTCATGAAACAGCGTGCGCGCATCATCATAGCTCAGCAGCGCCGGATCGCCCTTGGCGAAGTTGCAGACATTGATCACCACCGGTGTCTGGGGTCGCGGGAACTTCGCCTGCGCCCGCATCGCCGAGCACCAGGCGCCCGAGCGTTTCGAGCCGCGCGCGAAATAGTCACCGATGAAGACGGCTACATGCCGACCACCCCGCGTCACCTCCCAGGCCCGGCAATCGGGGTGATAGAGCGCGATGTCGAGCGGGCGGAACTCCAGCCCGAAAAGGCGGTTGGCACAGGCAAAGGACGCCTCGATCATGCGGTCCAGTTGCAGGTAGGGTTTCAGCGCCGCCTCGTCCAGATCATGCTCGGCCTTGCGCCGCCGCGCCGCGTAATAGTGCCAGTCCCAGGGTTCCAGCGGCCCGTTGATCCCGTCCTCCTGCATCATCGCCGTCAGCACCTCGGCATCGGCCTCGGCCCGCGCACGGGCCGGCGCCCAGACCTGCATCAAGAGATCGCGCACCCGGTCGGGGCTGCGCGCCATCTCGGTCTCCAGCTTGTAGGCGGCGAAACTGTCATAGCCCAATAGCGCCGCGCGCTCCTGGCGCAGGGTCAGGGTCTCGGTCGCGATGGCGCGGTTGTCGGTCTTGCCGCCATTGGCCCCACGCGCCGCCCAGGCGCGATAGGCCCGCTCGCGCAGATCGCGGCGCGGCGAGAATTGCAGGAAGGGCACGATCAGCGAGCGCGACAGGGTCACCACCGGCCCTGCGGCCTGTTTCTCCTGCCCCGCCGCGCGGGCGGCGGCGGTTACGAAATCGGGCAGTCCCTCCAGATCGTCCTCGGACAGGTCCATGAACCAGTCGCGCTCGTCAGCCAGCAGGTTCTGGGTGAATTCGGTACCCAGCACCGCCAGCCGCGCCTTGATCTCTTTCATCCGCGCCTCGGCCTCGCCGCTGAGCGCGGCGCCCGAACGAACAAAGCCACGATGGGTCAGCATCAGTACCCGCTGCTGTTCGTCCGTCAGTTCCAGATCCTCGCGCGCCTCCCACACGGCGGCGACGCGGGCGAACAGCGCCTTGTTGGCCGAAATCTCGGAGAAATGCGCCGCCAACTGGGGTGAGAACGCCCGCTGCAATTCTTCGCGCGCCGGATTGCTGTCCGCCCCCGCCACGGTAAAGAACACGCCCAACACCCGGTCCAGCGCACCGCCCGCCGCCTCGAGCGTCTCAATCACATTGGCAAAGGTCGGCGCCTCGGGGCTGTCGGCGATGGCAGCGATCTCGGCCCTGTGTTCGGCAAGCGCCGCCTCCAGCGCCGGGGCGAAATCGCTGTCCGCGATCCGGTCGAACGGGGCGATGTCGAACGGGGTCTGCCAGTCGGCAAGGATGGGGTTGGTCATGCGGCTCTCCTTTGTCCGACAAGCTAGGAGCGCGGGCCGGAATGGTCCAGAGGTGCCGGGCCGAAACCGGGTTGCATCTGCGCGCCCTCACCCTCAGGGTCTGGCGCAAGGAGGAGACACGATGAAAAAGACCAACCGCCCCGCAGGCCCGATGACCACCGCCATTCACGCCGGAGAGTCCCCGGACCCGGCAACGCTGGCCTCGGCGCCGCCGATCCACATGTCCTCGACCTATGTGTCCGAGGATGTGTTGGGCTTTTCCGCCCATGACCTGACTCCGGAAAGTCCCTATGCCTATTCACGCTGGGCCAATCCCACCGTCGCAATGCTCGAGGCCAAGATCGCCGCGATGCAGGGAACCGAGGCCTGCCTGTGTACCGCATCGGGCATGGCGGCGGCAGCGGCGATCTTCTTCACCTTCCTCTCGGCAGGCGATCATGTGATCGTGTCGGATGTCTCTTATGCGGGCGTGGCCGAACTGGCGCGCGACACGCTGCCCCGGATGGGGATCGTGGTCAGCACCGTGGACATGTCCGACCTTGCCGCCGTGACGGCGGCGATCAGGCCCGAGACCAGGCTTATCCATACCGAAACCCCGGTGAACCCGATCGGGCGGCTGACCGATCTGGCTGCGATCTCGGCTCTGGCACGGCAGGCAGGCGCGCTGCTGAGCTGTGATGCCACCTTTGCCTCGCCACTGGGAATGGACACGGTCGCGCTGGGCGTCGATCTGACCATGCATTCGGTGACCAAGTATATCTGCGGCCATGGCGACGCGGTGGCGGGCGCGGTCTGTGGCCGGGCCGATCTGGTCTCACGAATGCGGGTCGAGGCGGCGATCCACCACGGCGGGGTGCTGTCACCCTTCAACGCCTGGCTGATCGCGCGCGGGGCCGCCACACTGCCGCTCAGGATGAAGGCGCATGCGGCGGGCGCCCAGGCGGTGGCCGAATGGCTGGAGGCCGATCCCCGCGTCGGTCGGGTGATCTATCCCGGCCTCCCCTCGCATCCGCAGGCAGAGCTTGCCGCGCGGCAGATGTCGAACATGTCGGCGATGATCTCGTTCCAGGTGGGCGATGCCGCCACGGGCGAACGCCTGGCCAGGCAGATGATCGAGCGGCTTGAGGTGATTCATTATGCCGTGTCGCTGGGCCATCACCGCAGCCTGATCTTCTGGATGGGGACCGCCGGGCTGATGGAGACCTCGTTCCGGCTGGAGGGCGCCCAGCTGGAGGCTTATCGCGCATATGCGGGCGACGGGATTTTCCGCCTGTCGGTGGGGCTGGAAGACCCCGAGGACCTTATCGCCGATCTGGATCGGGCGCTGGCATAGCCTCGAACAACGCGGCACAGGCGAAAACCCGCCATATTGATCTGGGTTAAGGCAGGCCCCCCACCGGCCTGCCAGACTTGGGCGGGTAACCGTGACCGGGAGAGAGACCATGGCCAAGACAGAGACGACCAAGATCACACCCGCCTCGTTCACCGAGGTGTTGAAATCCATGCAGGGGCCGGTGTCGATGACATCGCTGGTTCAGCCGCAGTTGGAACAGTTCTGGGACGCCCAGGAAAAGCTTCTGGCCGAATCCGAGCGATTCACCCGGCACTGGTTCGAGCGCCGGCACGAGGCGATCCGCACCGCGCTGGACGCTGCGCGCAGCGCAACCGCCGCCGATCCGGCCAATCCGGCGCAGGCGATGGAAACGGTGATGGACTGGCAGCGCCATTCGGTCGAACGGCTGGTCGAGGATGCGCGCGAATGGTTCGACACGGTCTCGCGCTGCGCCGATTACGTGTCCAAGACCGAGGCCGAAGCCGTCGAGGAAACGCTGGACGAGGCCCGCGACATCGCGCGCAAAGCGACCAAATCGGCGAAATCCGAACCGGTCTGATCCAGTCAGGGGGCGCCTCGGGCCTCCGCGCAGGCATCAAAGATGCCCTCTGGCGAAGTTGGGTCCGGCGCCGGGCGCCTGATGGGCCCCCGGCGCGGTTGTGCGTTCAACCGATATCCTTGCCCAGCCGCGCTGCATGGCGGTACAGCAGCATGTCGATCACCTCGCCCAGTTTGCACTTCCATTTGAGCGCCCGTTAGCGCGGCCAGACCTTTTCGAATAGGTAAGCAATCGAGGCGCTTTTACGGATGGCCAACAGCGGACGGAAATGGAGTGCCTTCGGATGCAGGGGCTGGTTTCCGCGTCAACTCTACTTGGTAGCGGCCCAGTTGCAGCCTGTGGCGGTTCCACGACCAGTTGCGATCTGGATCGTCGCTGCGCAGGTCTCCGACCCCGAGGTAATTGGCCAGTTCGGCGTGAAACAGGTTCGTGCCCATCTCGTGCTGGCCATCTCGGGGTTGAGTCACCCCTTGCCGCAAACCGGGCAATCGGCCCGGCGGCTAAGCCGGATCTTGCGACTTTCACCATAGAGTGCGTCATAGATCAGCATTTCACCCTTGAGCGGTGCTCCAGCGCCGGTGATCACCTTGATCGCCTCGACCGCCATCATCGCACCCACCACACCGGGCAGGGGGCCGATCACCCCGGCCTCGGCACAGGATGGCGCCAGCCCCGGCGCGGGCGCCTCGGGAAAGATGCACTGGTAACAGGGCGTTCCACCTGCCGGGTGAAAGACACTCAGCTGCCCCTCCCACTGCGACAACGCGCCCGAGATCAGAGGCTTGCCCTGCGCCACCGCCACTTGGTTGGCCAGATAGCGTGTGGCGAAATTATCGGTCCCGTCCAGGATCAGATCGTAATCGGCAAACAGATCGGCCGCGATCTCTTCGGTCAGGCGCCGGTGATAGGGGCGCACGGTCACGGCGGGGTTCTGCGCCAGCATGGCGGCCTCAGCCGAAAACACCTTGGGCTTGCCGATATCGGCATCGCGGTGGATCACCTGCCGTTGCAGGTTGGCATTCTCGACCACATCATCGTCGATCACGCCAATGGTGCCGACCCCCGCCGCCGCAAGATATTGCAACGCGGGCGCGCCCAGCCCACCCGCCCCGATCACCAGAACCCGCGCCTGTTTCAGCCGCTTCTGCCCCGGTCCGCCCAACTCGCGCAGGACGATATGGCGGGCGTAACGGTCCAACTCGGTCTCGGTGAAACTGCCGGGTTTTGCCGTGACTTCGGCAGGTTGGCCCTGCGCGCGCGCCTTGAGCCAGGCAACCCCGCTGCCATAGCCAAAGGCGAGAACTCCGAAGCCGCCGATCAGCAGCCAGAGCGCAGGTGACCCGCCGGTCGCCACGCGCAGGGGATGAGACACTGGCAAGGCAACTTGCAGCAACAGAACCATGGCAAAGAGAGCGCCCAGCATCACCAGCCTGGCCCGCCGTGACACGCCCATCATGTGGCCCATGGCCCAGAGACCCGCCGCAAGCGCAAACACCAGCAGCATCAGCCGCGCCCCGTCGAGCCGAATCCGCCCGCCCCGCGTTCTGTTTCACCCAAGGCTTCGGTCAACTCGAACCGGGCCTGCACCACCGGCGCCACCACCAACTGGGCAATCCGTTCGCCGTGAACCACCTCGAACGGCTCGGCGCCCGCGTTCAGCAGGATCACCCCAAGCGGCCCGCGATAATCGCTGTCGATGGTGCCGGGGGTATTGAGAAGGGTGATCCCGTGTTTCAGCGCCAGACCCGAGCGGGGGCGGATCTGAATCTCGTAGCCTGCGGGGAACTCGACCCGCAGCCCGGTCGGGATCAGCGCCCGCCCGCCCGGGGCAAGCGTGACGGAACCGCGATCGGGCATATTGGCCCGGATATCGGCCCCAGCCGCACCGGCCGTTTCATAAGACGGCAGCGGTACTTGCGTATCCGCCTCTGCATCCCGGATCACCCGAATGGCAACCATGTCGACCCTTCCTGTTCCATTGCGCCTCCCGTGCGGCGCGCGAGATTTTTCGGCGAAAAATCTCTACCCCACCAAGGTCTCGGCGATGCGCCGGGCCAAACGGTCGGCAACCGCCTCCTTGCTCATGCGCGGCCATTCCTCGGCCCCCTCGCCGGTGATCAGGATCACCGCATTCTCGCTGCCGCCCATGATGCCGGTGGCCGGGCTGACATCATTGGCCACGATCCAGTCACAGCCCTTGCGCAACCGCTTGGCGGTGGCGTTCTCGATCACGTCATTGGTCTCGGCGGCAAATCCCACCACCAGCGCCGGACGGCCCGCTTCCATCCGGCTTACCCGTTTCAGGATGTCCGGATTCTCGGCAAATTCCAGCACCGGCAGCCCGTCCCTGGACTTCTTCAGCTTGCGGTCCGAAGCGCTGGCCACGCGCCAATCGGCAACCGCCGCCGCAAACACTCCGGCATCCACCGGCAGGGCCGCATCAACGGCGGCGTCCATCTCTCGCGCGCTTTGAACGCGCACCACCTCGACCCCATCCGGGGGCGGTACGTCAGCCGGGCCGGTGACAAACACCACCTCGGCACCCAGCGCCGCCAGGGCACGCGCCACCGCCGCGCCCTGCGCGCCCGAGGACCGGTTGGCGATGTAGCGCACCGGGTCGATCGGTTCATGCGTCGGACCCGAGGTCACCAGCACGCGCTTACCCTTGAGCGGCCCATCGCCCAGCGCCGCTTCGATGGCGGCCACGATTTCCAGCGGTTCAGACATCCGCCCCGGCCCAAATTCGCCGCAGGCCATGTCGCCCTCGTTCGGTCCGACAAAACGGATGCCATCCGCCGCCAGTTGCGCCCGGTTTCGCTGCGTCGCCGGATGCTGCCACATGCGTACATTCATCGCCGGCGCGATCAGCACCGGGGTATCCGTCGCCATCAACAGGGTCGAGGCCATGTCATTGGCCAGCCCCGCCGCCATCTTGCCCATCAGATCGGCGGTGGCGGGCGCCACCACCACCAGATCGGCCGAGCGCGACAGCTGGATATGGCCCATCTCGGCCTCGTCAGTCAGGTCAAAGAGGTCACGATAAACCTTCTCGCCCGCAAGTGCCGAAACCGAGAGCGGCGTTACGAATTCCTCGGCCGCCCGGGTCAGGACCGGTGTCACCGCCGCGCCGCGTTCGCGCAACCGCCGGATCAGGTCCAGCGCCTTGTAAGCGGCGATGCCGCCGCCGATGATCAGCAGAATGCGTCTGGATGCCAGCATGGCGCGCGTCTCCGAAAACCCGGGTCGGCCCTGAACTTAGGCCCGCCGCCGGTCAAGTGCCAGCACAAAACCCCGGCCTCAGCTCTTGTCGAAAGCGGCACAGGGGTCTTCGCGCGGGACTGCGGGGCTGTCGATCACCGCATCGAAACGGCCCTCGATCATGCCATCCTCGGACTGGCCCAGCACATAGACTCGCAGGCCCGGCGAAATCCGGGAGAGAAAGACCGGGACGCCCCGGTCGGCCCGCGCATGGCCATTTCCGGTGATCACTGCGACCGGTCCGCCGGTTTCGTCCTGTGCGCGCAGGATCGCACGCGCCAGCACCGCGTCGCGCAGGCGCTGGATCGCCACCAACTGTGGCAGCATTTCGGGCGGCATCGCGTTGCAATGGGCAGCCTGCTGATCCGCCTCGCGTGCGGCCTGCTCGGCCTCGGTCAACGGTACCGTCAGACCAAAGCGTGCGGCATCCGCACCCATCGCCGCAGCGGCCCCAGTCTCCATGGCCGCCCGCGCTGCGGTCCGCGTCACCAGCGCGCCATAAACGGGCGTATCCGCCGCCGCGAACACCGGCAGGTACATCGCCAGTGGCGGCCAACCCAGTTCCGCCCATTGCAGGATGCGTTCCAGCTCGGCGGGATCGTTCACGGCCTTGCGGGTAAGGCGCTGCGCGCTCTCCTCGGTCAGCATCTCCCAGACCACGGCGCCGGGCTGAAGCGCGGCGACCGCCTCTGCCTGAACCAGGTGATGACGGGGATTGTCATGGGTCTCGCCCAAGATCACCACATCGGACTGCCGCATCGCAGCAAGAATGTCCTCCGGGATCAATTCACCGGCAGACGCCGCCCGCAACGGGGCGATCAGACACAGGGCCAGCGCCAGGCCCGCGGCAAAAAACTGTTTCATACCAAGAAGTGTTGCACCTCGCGCGAACGCGCTTCAAGGCTTTTGCGCATCTTCGCAAACGCCGCCGCTTCCAACTGCCGCACCCGCTCCTTGCTCAACCCCAGCTCATCGCCCAGACTTTCCAACGTGCGGGGATCCTCGCGCAGCTTGCGTTCGCGCACGATAAAGCGTTCGCGCTGGTTCAGCGCCTGCATCGCCTCGATCAGCCAGTCGCGCAGCTGTTCGGTATCGTGACGATGGGCCACCAGTTCGGCGGCCTGCTCGCTCTCATCCTCCAGCGCTTCGATCCATTCGCGCCCCTCCTCATCCGAGGCCTGGGTCGCGTTCAGCGAGAAATCGGAGCCCGAGAGCCGGCCCTCCATCATCTCGACATCGCGCAGCGGCACCCCGATTTCCGAGGCGATCATCTGGTGCAGCTGATGCCGGTCCAGCGCCAGCCCGTCAGTGGCGGCCTCACGCTCCAGCCGGGCCTGCACCCGGCGCATGTTGAAAAACAGCGATTTCTGGCTTGAGGTCGAGCCGGTCCGCACCATCGACCAGTTTCGCATCACATAGTCCTGTATGCTGGCCTTGATCCACCAGACCGCATAGGTTGAAAACCGCACGCCCCGATCTGGGTCGAACTTGTCGGCGGCCTTCATCAGGCCCAGACCGGCCTCTTGGATCAGGTCGTTCATAGGCGCGCCATAGCGTTTGAATTTGGCCGCCATCGATATCGCCAGACGCATGTAAGCGGTAATCAGTCGGTGCAGCGCCGCCTCGTCGCGGTGGTCACGCCAAGCATAGGCCAAAGCCAGCTCTGTCTCGGCATCGAGCAGTTCGGCCTTCATCGCCTGTCGGGACATTCGTTTGTCCTGCGGGTCGTCCAGTGCCATACATCTCTCCCCAAATGTCCGGCGCTCAGCTTGACTTTCCCTGAGCCGTCCTACCCATTACGCACGGATTGCACGGATGGATCACTAGAAAGGTAGGAATGCTGTATCCCAAATTCACCTTGGTTCTGGGCGGTGCAGCATCGGGCAAATCGGCCTTTGCCGAACAGATGGTTGTTTCCACTGGAAAATCCCGTGTTTATTTCGCCAGTTCACAAGTTTTTGATGCCGAGATGCAGACCAAGATCGACCGCCATCTGGCCCAGCGCGGGCCGGGTTGGACCACGATCGAGGAACCGCTGGAGCCCGGACCGGCCCTCTCCGCGCTGAGCGCCGGCGATATCTGTCTGTTTGACTGCGCCACCATGTGGCTGAGCAATCACCTGCTGGCCGAGAACGATCTGGACGCCGCGCAGGAACGGCTGATGGCGGCCATCCGCCATTGTCCGGCGCCGCTGGTCATGGTCTCGAACGAGGTGGGGCACGGGATCGTGCCGAACAACGCCCTGGCGCGCCAGTTCCGCGAGGCGCAGGGACGGCTCAACATCGCGCTGGCGGCCGAGGCCGATCTGGTCGTGATGGTGGTGGCCGGGCTGCCCTTGGCGCTGAAGGGGCAGTTGCCGTGACCCGCCTGCATCTTGTTCGTCATGGCCCCACCCATGCAAAATCCATGGTCGGCTGGTCCGACCTGCCCGCCGATCTGAGCGATACCGGTTTCCTGACCCGCCTCGCGGCGCATTTGCCGCCACAGGCGCTGGTCGTCTCGTCCGACCTGCGCCGCGCCGCCGATACAGCCAGCGCCATCCAGGGAAACCGCACCCGCCTGCCGCACCGGGCCGGGCTGCGCGAGATCCACTTCGGCGCCTGGGAACTGCGCCGCTTTGCCGAGATCGAGGCCGAGGATCCCGAACATATCCGCGCCTATTGGGAAACCCCCGGCGACGTTCGCCCCCCCGGCGGTGAAAGCTGGAACGAGGTCTGCGCCCGTGTCGATGCCGAGATCGACGCGCTGATCGCCGACCATCCCGGTGCCGAGCTGATCGTGGTCGGCCATTTCGGCATGATCCTGACCCAGGTACAGCGCGCCCTTCGGCTGGACGCAGATCAGGCGTTTGGCCACCGGATCGACAACCTGTCCGTGACCGAGATCACGCGCCTGCCGCAGGGGTGGGAGGTCGGCCGGATCAATCATCTAGTGTGATGCGCCGCCGCACGAAACGTCGATTTACCGGCGCTTTGCCTGACGCGTAACGTCTGCGCATGACATATGATCTTCTTATCGGCGACCGCAGTTTCTCCAGCTGGTCGCTGCGCGGTTGGCTGATGCTCGAGAAATTCGGCATCCCCTATCGCTCGCATCTGGTGGGGCTCTATTCCGGCACCATGGCCGCGGATCTGGCGCCCCTGGCCCCGGCACGACAGGTGCCGGTGCTGCGTACGCCCGAGGGTATCGTGGTGGGTCAGAGTCTCGCGATGGCCGAGACCCTGGCCGAGCGGCATCCCGAGGCCGGACTGTGGCCCGCTGACCCAGCTGCTCGCGCGACCGCCCGCTGGCTGTGCGCCGAAATGGTGTCGAGCTTCTCCGCCCTGCGAAGCGAATGCCCGATGCAGCTTCTCTATTGCTTTGACGGATTCCAACCCAGTGAAGGGACGCTGGCCGATCTGGCGCGGATCGAAACGCTCTGGTCGCATGCCAGGGTGGTGTCGGACGCTGCGACGGGGCCGCTCTTTGGTACCTATTCGCTGGCAGATGTGTTCTATGTGCCGGTCGCCGCGCGCATCGTCGGCTATGGCCTGCCGGTCAGTGCGGCGGCGCGGGACTATTGCCTGTTCCTTCTCGGCGATACCGCCGTCCGGCAATGGCGGGCGATGGGGCTGACGGTGCAATACGATCCGATGCCCTATGCGCTGGACCTGCCGGTGCGCGACTGGCCGGTGGGCACCCCCAGCGCCGCGCGCGCGGTCGAGGCCGGCCCCTCGGTAAACAAAGCCTGCCCCTATTCTGGCGATCCGGTGACCGATTTCATGGAACTCGATGGGCGCATCTGGGGATTCTGCAACGCATTCTGCCGTGACAAGACCGTGGCCGACCCGGGCGCCTGGCCGAAATTCACCGAGATGGTGACCAAGGATTAACCATTCTTAAACCTGCCTCGGGATAGCAACGAAGTGTTAACCACAAGGCAGGTTCCACATGGTCGCCCGCGCCCATACCGTTGCGTTTCAGGGGGTCGAGGCCCGCCCGGTCGAGGTGCAATGCGCCGTGACACCGGGCCTGCCCGCTTTCTCCATCGTCGGCCTGCCGGACAAGGCGGTGTCCGAGGCGCGCGACCGGGTGCGCAGCGCGCTCAGCGGCATGGCAATCGCGCTGCCGTCCAAACGGATCACCATCAACCTGTCCCCTGCCGACCTGCCCAAGGAAGGCAGCCATTTCGACCTGCCTATCGCATTGGCCCTTCTGGCCGCGCTGGAGATCGTGCCCGCCGATGCCGCCGAGGCAACTCTGGCGCTGGGGGAACTGTCGCTTGACGGGTCGCTGGTGCCGGTGGTCGGCGCGCTGCCCGCCGCTATGACCGCGGCATCAGAGGATTGGTTGCTGCTCTGCCCCGAAGCGTCGAGCGCCGAGGCCGCCTGGGTCGACGCAGCCAAGGTGATCGGCGCCTCATCCCTGGCGGCGGTGGTGCGCCACTTTACCGGACAGGCTCCGATCGACGCGGCTCGGCCGGGCGAGGTCAGCGCCACTGCCATTGACCGCGACCTACGCGAGGTCAAGGGACAGGAACGAGCCAAACGGGCGCTGGAGATCGCGGCGGCGGGACGTCATCACATGATCATGATCGGCACGCCCGGATCGGGAAAATCCATGCTGGCCGCGCGCATCCCCGGCATTTTGCCACCGCTGACCCCGGTCGAGGCGCTGGAAACCTCGATGATCCATTCGCTTTGCGGCCTGCTCGACCAAGGTGGGATCAGCCGCACGCGACCATTTCGAGAACCCCATCACACCGCCTCGATGGCCGCGATTGTCGGTGGCGGCAAGGGTGCGAAACCGGGCGAGATCAGCCTTGCCCATAACGGGGTCCTGTTCATGGACGAATTCCCAGAATTTCCGCGCACTGTGCTGGAAACCCTTCGCCAGCCGATCGAGACCGGCGAGGTGATGGTGGCGCGCGCCAACGCCCATGTGAAATACCCCTGCCGGTTCATGCTGGTGGCGGCGGCCAACCCTTGCCGTTGCGGCTATCTCAGCGATCCGGCACGCGCCTGTGCCCGGGTGCCCGCCTGCGGCGAAGATTACCTGGGCCGCATCTCGGGACCCTTGATGGATCGGTTCGATCTCAGGATCGAGGTGCCGCCAGTGGCCTTTACCGATCTCGACCTGCCGCCCAGCGCCGAAGGTTCAGCCGAGGTGGCGGCGCGCGTTGCGGCCGCGCGGGCGGTCCAGACATTGAGATTCGGTAGCCACCCGAGCTTACGGCAAAATGCCGATGCGGAGGGTAAAGCGCTGGAAAAGATCGCCACGCCCGACGCCGAGGGACGCGACCTCTTGATCACTGCTGCCGACAGGTTCGGGCTGTCCGCACGCGCTTATCACCGCATCCTGCGGGTGGCGCGCACCATCGCGGATCTTGCCGGAGAACCCGATGTGCGCCGCCCCCATATCGCCGAAGCGCTCAGCTTTCGGGTTTCGGCGAAAGCTCTGAGCTAAGGGTGCCGGAAAACGGCCGCCTACCGCACGCTCAGAGCTTGGCCTCGATAGCCTCCCAGATCCGACCGGCGATATTCACCCCGTCGAACCGTTCCAGTTCCTGAATACCGGTCGGCGAGGTCACGTTGATCTCGGTGAGATAGTCGCCGATCACATCGATCCCGACAAAGACCTGTCCCTTTTCCCGCAGGAGCGGGCCGATGGCCGCGCAAATCTCGCGGTCACGCTCGGTCAGCCCGATCTTTTCGGGCCGCCCGCCTACATGCATGTTCGAACGCACCTCTCCCTCGGCTGGGACCCGGTTGATGGCACCCACGGCCTCCCCATCAACCAGGATAACCCGCTTGTCACCCTTACGCACATCGGGCAGGTATTTCTGCACGATCAGAGGCTCGCGCGAAAACCCCACGAACAGCTCATGCAGCGAGGACAGGTTGCGATCGTTCTCGTCCAAGCGGAACACCCCGGCGCCGCCATTGCCGTAGAGCGGCTTCAGAATTATGTCGCCGTGCCGCGCCTTGAATGCGCGGATGGTCTCAAGATCGCGCGCAATGGCGGTGGGCGGGGTCAGCTCGGGAAAATTCAAAACCAGAAGCTTCTCGGGATAGTTGCGAACCCAGAACGGGTCGTTGACCACAAGAGTCTGCCCCTTGAGCCGGTCCAGCAGATGGGTCGAGGTGATGTAATGCATGTCAAAGGGCGGATCCTGGCGCAGCCAGACCACATCGAATTCAGCCAGATCGACCTGGCGCAGCGGCCCAAGAACGGCTGGGTCGCCAACCACCCGCTGCACGGTCATGTCATGACCGCGCGCTGTGATCCGCCCTTCCTGATAGGCAAGATGGTCAGGGCCGTAGAAGAACAGCTCATGCCCGCGCATCTGTGCCTCTTCGGCCAGCCGGAAAGAGCTGTCGGCATTGATATTCACGGCCCCGATCGGGTCCATCTGAAAGGCGATCTTCATGGCAAGTCCCTCTATCGATTGTCCAGATACATGGCGCAGAGGGGCAGTGGGTTCAATGGCGATCAGCCATGACCAAAGGCATTCTCGATGATTTCAAGCTGACCGGTTCCATCAACCAGCGCCACGTCAAAGCGCATCGGCGTCAGCTGCCCGTCGGGTTCCTCCGCCAGAAACTCGGCCGCGGCCGCATGCAGGCGTGCAATCTGGCGCGCACCAAGGCTTTCGGCGGCACGGGCGAAATCCCGGCTCTTCTTGACCTCGACAAAGACGATCTCGTCACCCGACCGGGCGATCAGGTCAATCTCGCCACCCCTGCCGCGCCAGCGGCGGCGGACCAGGCAATATCCGCGCCGTTCGTAATCGCGCAGCACCGAATGCTCGGCCGCTTCTCCGGCCAGGTGATTTCGTGCCCCTCGCGATGCAAGCGCCTTCATGTCATCCCTTCCCGAGCTTCAGCGCCAGCTGGTAGACCGGGCGCCGGGGCACATCATGCATGCGCGCCACCAGATCGGCGGCATCCCGGACCGAATGCGTTTCGAGCGCCGCCAGTAGGTCCTGTTCTAGGTCAGACTCCTTAACCGGAGCTGAACGGGCGCGGTCCACCAGCAGTACGACCTCGCCCTTGACCGGTGCCTCTGCAAGTGCGTCGGCCAACCCAGCCAGCGTATCCCGGCGAGTCTCTTCGAATTTCTTGGTCAGTTCCCGGCACACCGCTGCGGGCCGGTCACCGCCAAGCACCGCCGCCATGTCGCGCAGGCTGGCCGCCAGGCGCTTGGGCGATTCGTAAAACACCAGCGTGCCGGGCACCCCGCGCAAAGTTTCGAGTCGGGTTTTGCGCGCCGCCGCCGCATTCGGCAGGAACCCCGCAAAGAAAAACGCATCCGTCGGAAGACCCGCCAGCGTCAGCGCCGTCAGCACCGCCGAAGGCCCCGGCGCGCAGGTCACCATATACCCCGCTTCGGCGGCCGCGCGGCTCAACTCGTAACCGGGGTCGGCGATCAGCGGCATGCCCGCTTCCGAGGCATAGGCCACCGACTTGCCCTCGGCCAATGCCTCTATCAGCCGCGCCTGCGCCGCGGCACCGGAATGGTCGTGATAGGCAAGGACCCGCCGCCCATCGAGCGGCACCCCGTGAATGTCGAGCAGATGGCGCAGCGAGCGTGTATCCTCGGCGGCAATCACCTCGGCCGAGGCGAGTACATCCAGCGCCCTGAGCGTGATGTCGCGCGCCGACCCGATCGGTGTGCCGACGAAATACAGGCCCGCAGGCAATCTGAGCTTTTGGTAATTCAACGCTGGACCCGTGTTTCGTGACGTTTATTATCGCGGCTCGACCACTGCGGCGGGCTGCCGCCGGATCAAGGAGCTATTGATTAGATGTTTGCCGTTTTCAACCCCGCCCGCAAGATTGCCCTTTCAGCGATGGCCTTGGCGGCGGCTGCGCTGTTATCGGCATGCGATCCTGTCGCCACGGGTGGTGGTGGGCCGTCCATCAATGCATCCAAACCGGTTCCAGTCGCGCTGCTGGTTCCGCGCGGCTCGGCCCAATCGGGTGATGCGGTCCTGGCTCAGAGCCTTGAGAACGCCGCCCGGTTGGCAATTGCAGACCTGCAGAACGTTCAGATCGACCTGCGTGTCTATGACACCGCCGGGGATGCCGGGACTGCTGCCGCCGTTGCCCAACAGGCCGTCGGCGAAGGCGCCAAGATCATCCTGGGTCCGGTCTATGCGCAGGCCGCCAATGCCGCTGGACTGGCGGTTCTGAACCAGAACATCAACGTTCTGTCCTTCTCCAACAACGTCAATATCGCCGGGGGAAATGTTTTTGTCCTGGGGCCGACCTTCAACAACAGCGCCGAACGGCTGGTGAGTTTTGCCGCACGTCAAGGCAAGGGCAATATCGTCGTGGTGCACAGCACCGACGAGGCCGGACAACAGGGTCGGTCAGCGATCACCAACGCGATTTCTGCCAGCGGCGCCAAGCTGGCCGGAACGGTCGCCTATGAACGGTCGCAGCAGGGCGTGATCAACTCGGTCCCGCAAGTCAAGGCAACGGTGGACGGGACCGGCGCGGATTCCATCTTTTTCACCTCGACCACGGCCGGGGCATTGCCGCTCTACACCCAGCTTTTGCCCGAGGCTGGCGTATCGCCGGCCGAGACCCAGTATATCGGCCTGACCCGCTGGGACATTCCGGCGCAGACGCTGGAACTGCCCGGCGTGCAGGGCGGCTGGTTCGCTCTGCCAGACCCATCCAAGGCGGCCGCCTTCAGGGCCCGGTATCAAAGCACCTATGGCGGCGCACCGCACCCGATCGGTGGGCTGGCTTATGACGGCATTGCCGCCATCGGCGCGCTGGTCGGCGCGGGCAAGTCGGATGCGCTGACTGGCGCCGCCCTGACCCAAAGTGCGGGGTTCCAGGGTGTCGGTGGCATCTTCCGTCTGCGCCCCGACGGGACTAATGAACGGGGGCTGGCCGTGGCCACGATCCAGAACAAACAGGTGGTTGTGATTGACCCTGCCCCACAAAGCTTCTCCGGCGCCGGATTCTGATCCGACCGATACGTCCCTGCCGATCCAGCCCTGGCTGACCGGCGATCTGATCTGCGACCCGGCCGAAGTGTTCGACGCCCCGGTCGTGTTTGCGCGGATCACCGAAGCGGCGGCAGCGGCCGCCGACAACGCAGCGCTGCGCGGCTCGGTCGTGGCCATTCTGCGCGATGTTCAGAAGTCGGGCCGGGCCGCGATCGCTGCAGGCTTTGCAGGCGACCCTTTTGCCGCACGACCATTGACCCGCGCCTATACCTATCTGACCGACGGGCTGGTCAAGACGGCGATGTACGTGGCCTCGGAAATCCTGCACCCGCTGGCCACACCCACCCAGGGCGAACGGATCGCGGTGCTGGCGGTGGGCGGGTTCGGGCGCGGCGAGATGGCGCCGTTCTCCGATGTCGACCTGCTGTTCCTGACCCCCTACAAGATTACCGCCTGGGCCGAGAGCGTCATCGAATCGATGCTCTACATCCTTTGGGATCTGCGACTGAAGGTCGGGCATTCCTCGCGCACGGTGAAGGATTGCGTGCGGCTTGGGCGCGAGGATTTCACCATTCGAACGGCGATGCTGGAACACCGGTTCCTGGCCGGGCACGCACCCCTGGCGCGGTCGCTGGACCAGCGCCTGAAAAGCGAACTATACAAGGATACCCAGCGCGAATTCATCGAGGCCAAGCTGGAAGAGCGCGACGCCCGCCACCGCAAGCAGGGCGAGCGGTACATGGTCGAACCGAATGTGAAGGAGGGCAAGGGCGGACTGCGCGACCTGCAATCGCTCTATTGGATCGCCAAATACATCTACGAGGTGAAGGAAACCGCCGAACTTGTGCCGCTGGGACTGTTCACCGCATCGGAATATCGCACCTTTGTACAGGCCGAAGAGTTCCTTTGGGCGGTGCGCGCGCATTTGCATCTGGTCACCGGGCGGGCCACAGAACAGCTGACCTTCGATCTTCAGGTCGAAGTGGCCGAGCGCATGGGCTATCAGGACCGCGCCGGGCGCCGCGCGGTCGAAGTATTCATGCAGAAATACTTTCGCGAGGCCACCCGAGTGGGCGAGCTGACGCGGATTTTCCTGACCAAACTCGAAGCTTCGCATATGAAGGGCGCGCCGCTGCTGGAGCGCATCTTTCGCCGTCGCCGCAGGGTCAAGCAGGGGTACAAGGTGGTACATGGCCGGATCGACGTGCTCGATCCCGAGACCTTTCTGGACGACAAGCTGAACCTGCTACGCATCTTCGAGGAGGGGTTGCGCACCGGTATGTTGATCCACCCCGATGCGATGCGGTTGGTGACCGCCAATCTGGACCTGATCGATGACGACATGCGCAACGACAAGGAGGCGCGGCGCATCTTTCTGGACCTGCTGCTGAAACACGGCAACCCCGAGCGGGCGCTTAGGCGGATGAACGAGTTGGGGGTGCTGTCGGCCTTCGTGCCCGAATTCGAACCCATCGTGGCGATGATGCAGTTCAACATGTATCACAGCTATACGGTGGACGAGCACACGATCCAGACCATTATCAACCTCGCCCAGATCGAAAAGGAAGAGCTGGTCGAATCGCTGCCGCTGGCCTCGTCCATCCTCAAGGCCGGGGTCAACCGCAAGGTGCTGTATGTGGCGCTGCTGTTGCACGATATTGGCAAGGGCCGTCCCGAAGACCACTCGATCCTCGGGGCGCGTATCGCCCGCCGGGTGGCACCGCGTCTGGGCCTGTCCAAGGCCGATTGCGAAACGGTGGAATGGCTGGTGCGCTATCACCTGCTGATGTCAGACATGGCGCAGAAACGCGATATCTCCGACCCGCGCACCGTGCGCGATTTCGCCAAGGCGGTGCAGACGGTCAAGCGGCTGGACCTGCTGACGGTGCTGACCGTCTGCGACATTCGCGGAGTCGGTCCCAACACCTGGAACAACTGGAAGGCCACGCTGTTGCGCGCCCTGCATGCGGAAACCAAGCGGGCGCTTGAAATGGGTATGGAGGCGCTCAACCGCGAAGGGCGCGGAAACGAGGCCAAGAAGGCGCTGCGCGCGGCCCTGTCCGACTGGCCCGCAGGCGAGATCAAGACCGAAATCGCCCGCCACTATCCCCCCTATTGGCAGGGCTTCAATGTCGAGACCCATGTCACCTTTGCCGAGATGCTGCGCCAGTTGGAACAAAGCGGCGATCCCGGCGGCATCGAAATCCGGCTCGACCCTGACGAGGACCGCGACGCCACTCGCGCCTGTTTCGCCATGGCCGATCATCCCGGCATTTTCTCGCGGATGGCTGGCGCTCTGGCGCTGGTCGGGGCCAACGTGGTTGATGCCCGCAGCTATACCACCAAGGACGGCTATGTCACCGATGCGTTCTGGATCCAGGATGCCGAAGGTCACCCTTACGAGGCCGCGCGCCTGCCCCGGCTCAGCCAGATGATCCTGAAAACCCTCAAGGGCGAGGTGGTGGCCCGCGACGCGCTGAAATCCCGCGACAAGATCAAGAAGCGGGAAAAGGCGTTCAACGTGCCAACCCATATCACCTTCGACAACGAGGGATCAGACATCTACACGATCATCGAGGTCGATACCCGCGACAGGCCCGGCCTGCTCTACGATTTGGCGCGGGCGCTGGCGGCGGCCAATGTCTATATCGCCAATGCGGTGATCGCGACCTATGGCGAACAGGTGGTCGACAGTTTTTATGTCAAGGACATGTTCGGGCTCAAATACCATTCCGAGGCCAAGCAGCGCACGCTTGAAACAAAGCTGCGCAAGGCGATAACCGAAGGTGCAGAACGGGCTGCCGCATCATGAAGCCCGTTCGCATGATGGCCGGTTTTTTCACGGTCGGTTTCTGGACACTGGCCAGCCGGATCCTGGGTTTCGTGCGCGAGATCCTGCTGGCTGCCTATATCGGCCCCGGCCCGGTGATGGATGCCTTTGTCGCGGCCTTTCGCCTGCCCAACCTGTTCCGCCGCTTCTTTGCCGAGGGTGCGTTCAACGCGGCTTTCGTACCGATGTTCTCGAAACGCCTCGAAGGTGGCGAGGATGCCGAGGGATTTGCGCGGCAGGCTTTCAACCTGTTGGGTGCGGCGGTGCTGACACTGGTGGCTCTGGCCATGATCTTCATGCCGGCGCTGATCTGGGTCACCGCCAGCGGCTTTGCCGGGGACGAGCGGTTCGACCTGGCGGTGGGTTATGGCAAGATCGCCTTTCCCTATATCCTGTTCATGTCGCTGGCGGCGCTGTTTTCCGGCGTTCTGAACGCCACCGGGCGGTTTGCCGCCGCTGCCGCCGCGCCGGTTCTGCTGAACGTGTTCGCCTGCGCCGCGATGCTGGCCGGCTCGGCACTGGGTGGCGAAGTGATCGACTGGCTGATCTGGGTGATCCCGGTCGCGGGTGTGGCGCAGCTGGCGCTGGTCTGGGTCGCGGCCGAGCGTGCGGGCATCCGACTGCGCCCCGGCCTTCCCCGGCTCAGCCCAGACATGCGGCGGCTGGTGCGGGTGGCCTTTCCCGCCGCGCTTGCGATGGGGGTGACGCAGATCAACCTGGTGGTGGGACAGCTTGTCGCCTCGCGCACCGAAAGCGCGGTCAGCTGGCTCTTTGCGGCGGACCGACTTTATCAACTGCCGCTGGGCGTGGTTGGCATCGCGGTGGGGATCGTTCTTTTGCCCGATCTGTCGCGCCGCCTGCGCGCAGGCGACGATACCGGCGCGCGCGATGCCTATTCGCGCGCGGGCGAGTTCTCGTTGATCCTGACCCTGCCCTCGGCCATGGCGCTGGTGGCGATCCCGCTGCCGTTGGTCGCGGTGCTGTTCCAGCGCGGCGCCTTTACGCCCGAGGATAGCGTCGCCACCGCTCTGGCTGTCGCGGTCTATGGGCTAGGCCTGCCCGCCTTCATGCTGCAAAAGGTGTTCCAACCGCTGTTCTTCGCCCGCGAAGACACCAAAAGCCCGTTCCGCTATGCGGTGATGGCCATGGTGGTAAATGCGGTGCTGGCCTTTGCGCTTTATCCGCTGCTGGGCTGGATCGCGCCCGCCATCGCCACCACTGTCGCGGGCTGGACCATGGTGGCGCAGCTTGCCCTGGGCGCTCGCCGCATGGGAGACGTGGCCCGGTTCGACACCCGCTTTCACCGTCGCGCCTGGCGGATCCTGATG
Organism: Ruegeria sp. YKSD163; assembly: GCF_059612905.1. NCBI lineage: Bacteria > Pseudomonadati > Pseudomonadota > Alphaproteobacteria > Rhodobacterales > Roseobacteraceae > Ruegeria > Ruegeria sp. YKSD163. Next base: position 145,246 of record NZ_JBXWRM010000004.1, on the reverse strand, counting down.
GCCTCGCTGATCATGGGGGCGGCGCTTTATGCGGTGCTGATCCCGCTCAGCTGGGTGCTCGACCTGCCCAGCTGGCGCTATCTGGGCCTGTTGGCGCTGATCCTCTTTGCTGCTGTGGTCTATTTCGGGGTCGGCCATCTGATCGGCGCCTTTCGCCTGTCGGAATTCCGCCGCGCCTTGAGGCGGTCATGAGCGCGCTTGACTGCCCCCCCGGCACCGTCCTGTTCCGCGCCGGGCAGGATTGCCCCGGCTTCCTGCGCCTGGACGAAGGCTCGATCCGCGTCACCCTGACCGCCGCCAACGGGCGCGAGGTGGTGCTCTACCGGGTCGGACCGGGCGATGTCTGCCTGCAGACCTTTGCCTGCCTGACCGAGGGGCGCAGCTACAGCGCCGAGGGCGTGGCCGAAACCCGGGTGCGCGGACATCTGATGAGCCATGCCGACTTTCGCACCGCGCTGGCCCAAAACGAGGCGTTCCGCACCGAGGTCATGCAGGCGGTCGCGCGCCGCTTTGCCGATTTCGAACATCTGGTCGAGGACGTGGCCCTGACCGGGTTCGACACAAGGCTGGCGCGGGTTCTGTTGAGGCTGGCAAAGGGCGATACCGTATCTGCGACGCATGAGGCGCTGGCCGCCGAGACCGCCTCGGGCCGGGCCTTTGTCAGCCGTCGACTGGCCGAATTCGCGCGCCAGGGTCTGGTAGAGCTGGCGCGTGGGCGGGTGACGCTGTGCGACCGGTCCGGGCTGGAACGGATTGCCGCAGAGGAACGGTGACACTGTCACCGACAGGCGCCGCGGGATCAGTCACAATGGGCGCAGATCTCTGACCTGAAAGGATTCGCAAATGACCCGTAACGAAGGAACCCTCGACCGCGCCGCCCGTATCATACTGGGCCTCGTCCTATTGTCGCTGACCGTGATCGGCCCCAAGACCATGTGGGGTCTGGTTGGCCTGATCCCGCTTTTGACCGGGCTGGTGGGGTCCTGCCCGCTCTATACCATCCTCGGCCTGAACACCTGCCCGCTGAAGAAATAAACCTGCGTGGCCGGATCGCCCTAATCGTGGCGGATCCGGCCGCGCATCCGCTCCCAGCCGCCCGGCGACAGGAAGAAGGACAGCGCGAATCCGGTGGCAAAGCCCGCCAGATCAGCGACCCAGTCCAGCCCGCCGCCAAACAGCAGGCCGAACAGCAATTGCGCCCCCATCAGAAAGGCGATCAGGCTGAACGCGCGCGCCTGATGCTGCCCCACCAGCGACAGCTTGCGCCACAAAAGCCAGGTAAAGGCGCCAATCAACCCGTAAACAGGTGGAAAGCCCCCGATCAGGGCCACCGGCGACCCGGTCAGCAGCGCATATCCCAGCGCCCCCCCGATACCCGAAACCACGAAGACCGCCAGCATCGCCAGGCTGCCAAAGCTCTCGGCCACCATCTTGCCCATCGCCAGAACGAAAACGCAGACAAACAGCGACTGGGTGAACGAGGCGTTCACGAAGGGATAGCTGACAAACCGGATCACATGCTCGACAGGCCAGCGCCCCGTCTCCCACATCCAGGTCAGTATGTCGGGTGAGAAGGCATAGGACTGCATCGCCGCCAGCCGCCAGCCCACCGCCTGCGGCCCGCCGACGATGCCGCGCGCGCCCAGCGAAAAGGTCAGTTCGATCCCCATGATGAAGAGGACCAGCGCCACCACGACGGGCGGCAGCGGATTGACCGGCGATGTATCGTTATCACTGCTCATGGGCGGGCCTTTCGCGGCTGTTGACGTCCCTTTGCCCCATGGGTAAGCGACGGGGGCCGAATTTTCCAGACGGGAGTTTCCCATCATGACCGAAACCAAGTTCACGCCGCGTGTGTTTTCCGGCATTCAGCCTTCGGGAAACCTGCATCTTGGCAACTACCTCGGTGCGCTCAAGCGATTTGTGGATATGCAGGGACCCGAGATGGAGACCGTGTATTGCATGGTCGATCTCCACGCGATTACCGTCTGGCAGGATCCCAAGGAACTTGCGCATTCCACGCGGGAACTGTGTGCGGGCTTTATCGCAGCCGGAATCGATCCGGAACAGTCGATCCTGATCAACCAATCCCAGGTGCCCGAACATGCGCAGCTGGCGTGGATTTTCAACTGCGTCGCCCGCATGGGCTGGATGCAGCGGATGACCCAGTGGAAGGACAAGGCCGGCAAGAACCAGCAGAACGCCTCGCTGGGCCTGTTCGCTTATCCGTCGCTGATGGCCGCCGACATCCTGATCTATCACGCCACCCATGTGCCGGTGGGCGAGGACCAGAAACAGCATCTGGAACTGACCCGCGACATCGCGATCAAGTTCAACCACGACTACGGCGTCGATTTCTTCCCCGTTACCGAACCGGTGATCGAGGGCGCCGCAACGCGGGTGATGAGCCTGCGCGACGGATTAAAGAAGATGTCGAAATCCGACCCCTCGGACATGAGCCGGATCAACATGACCGACGATGCCGATGCCATCGCGCAAAAGATCCGCAAGGCCAAGACCGACCCCGACGCCCTGCCCTCGGAGGTCGAGGGGCTGGAGGGTCGGCCCGAGGCGCGCAACCTGATCAATATCTATGCCGCCCTGGCGGATCAGAGCGTGGATCAGGTGCTGGCCGAGGTCGGCGGCAAACAGTTCGGCGCGTTCAAGCCGATGCTGGCGGAACTGGCCGTGGCCCGGCTGGCCCCCATCTCGGCCGAGATGGCGCGGCTGATGGACGATCAGGCCGAGATCGACCGCATCCTGGCACGTGGCGCCGAACGCGCCCGCGCCATCACCGCGCCGATCCTGAAGCGGACCTATGAAATCGTCGGCATGGTGTCGTAACACCCGGGATTATGGGTCCTGACACCCGGGATTAATGTGCGCCCGCGCAGGTGATCTGCGCGGGATCGCCCCTTTGCCGGAACGCGGTTCCATCCGATATTCGGGCAAAGGAGACGCATCATGACCTATTCCGCCCCTGCCGGCACCTGTGTCGGCCATGTCCACCTGAAAGTGTCCGATCTGGACCGGGCTATCGCATTCTATCGCGATGTTCTGGGGTTCGAACTGCAACAGAGATACGGCGACGCCGCCGCCTTTCTGGGCGCCGGTGGCTATCACCACCATATCGGGCTGAACACCTGGCACAGCCGGGGCGGTCCGCAACCGCCCGCGCGGGCGACCGGGCTGTATCATTCGGCTTTCCTCTACCCTGACCGCAAGGCGCTGGGAACGGTGCTGCGGCAGGTGATCGAGGCCGGGATAACCATCGACGGCGCCGCCGATCACGGGGTCAGCGAGGCGGTCTATCTGCGCGACCCCGACGGCAACGGGGTCGAACTGTATCGTGACCGCGCGCCCGTGGACTGGCCGCGCGATGCCGAGGGTAATCTGGCGATGACCAACGCGCCGCTCGATATCCCCGCGCTGCTGGCCGAGGCCGGTTAGGACCGGCCTCGGTCACGCTACTTTCAGGCAGCCTTGGCCTGCAGGATCTCGTCCACGGTGGCATCCGCCACCTCGGCGGGGCTGACCGACAGGGTGCGGGCGCGGGTCAGGATACGGTCCATGGTCTCGTCCAACGCCGCAAGGCGACCGGCGACCCAGGCCTCGCGCCCCGAGATCTTGAGGATCTCGGTCGCCACATTGATGATGCCACCGCCATTGGCCACGTAATCCGGCGCATAGAGAATGCCCAGATCGTGCAAGCGGGTGGCATCCTCGGGCGTGGCCAACTGGTTGTTGGCGCCGCCCGCGACCACCCCGACCTTCAACTGCGGGATGGTCTCGGCATTCAGGATGGCACCGATGGCGCAGGGGGCAAAGATATCGGCCTCGACCCCGTAGATCGCGTCGGGCGCGACGGCGGTGGCGCCGAACTCCTCGGCCACGCGGGCAACCTGGCGCGAGTCGATATCGGTGACGATCAGTTTGGCGCCTGCCTGATGCAGATAGCCACACAGGTAGTGGCCCACATGGCCCAGCCCCTGCACCGAAACGGTACGCGCGCGCAGGTCGTCCGAACCAAAGCGGTGCCGCGCCGCCGTGCGGATGGCGTTGAAGATGCCGCGCGCGGTGATCGGCGAGGGGTCACCACTGGCGAAATCCCCATCGGCGAGGCCCGCGACACAGGCGGTACGCGTGCCGATCCGAGCCATGTCGGCGGGGGTCATGCCCATATCCTCGGCAGTCCAGTAACGGCCCGCAAGTGCCTCGACCGCCGCACCAAAGGCAGCAAGCAGGTCCGGCGTCTTCTGGGTTGCGGGATCGGCCATGATCACCGCCTTGCCACCGCCCAGATCAAGACCCGCCGCGGCGTTCTTGTAAGTCATGCCGCGCGACAGGCGCAGCGCGTCGTTAAGTGCGTCCGCCTCTTGCGCATAGGGGCGCATCCGCACGCCGCCCGCAGCGGGACCGCGCCGGGTGGAGTGGATGGCGATAAAGCCCAGAAGCCCGCTCTCGGGGTCCGCGATACGGACCACCTGTTCATGTTCGGGCGCTGCGACGGGTGTAATCTGCATGGAATCCTCCGCTGAATGGCCCTCTATCTGCCACAACTGCGGCGCTGTTTTTCACCAAGATTGCGCGCGGCGTCGGCAAAGATTAGAGTTATTAACCAAGATATCCATTATCTTTGGAGATATTCACCAATGGATCAGATCGACCATCGCATTGTGCGCGCCCTGCAACGCGACGGGCGCATGACCATCTCGGATCTGGCCGACAAGGTCGGGCTGTCGCCCACCCCCTGCGCCCGGCGGCTGGAGCGGTTGCAGCGTGACGGCGTGATCACCGGTTACAGCGCCCGGGTTGATCCGGCAAAGCTGGGGCTGGGCGTGTCGGTCTTTGTCTCGGTCGAGCTGGAGCGACAGGAGCGCGCCGCCGTCGATGCATTCGAACGGGCGATCCGCACCTGTGACGAGGTGATGGAATGCTATCTGATGACCGGTTCGCGCGATATCCTGCTGCGGGTTCTGGTAGCGGATCTGGCGGCCTTCGATGCGTTTCTGGAAAACCGTCTGATGCAGATCCCCGGCATCCGCAACCTGCGGTCCAACTTTGCCCTGCGCACCATGGTCCAGCGCGACAGCCTGCCCGCGATCCGCCGTTAGAAAGGTCTGGACCTCTGACCCAGTCAGGCCTACCCTGATATCAACCCGAGGGAGGCGATCATGGCAACCGGCAGCAATATCCGCACCTATTTCCAAGGCAGCTGGCACGAGGGCGACGCCCCGATCATCCGCGCCGCCGATCACGGCGCCTGGCTGGGATCGGGCGTGTTCGACGGTGCCCGCTATTTTGACGGAATGGCCCCCGATCTTGAGGCGCATTGCGCCCGGGTCAACCGCTCGGCCGAGGCGCTGATGCTGACCCCCACGGTGTCGACCGAAGACATGATCGAGATCGTGCGCGAAGGGCTCAAGGCCTATGGCCCAGACCAGGCGGTCTATATCCGGCCGATGTACTGGGGCATCGACGGGGATCCGACCGCGATCATCCCGCAGGCCGACAGCACCGGTTTCGCCGTCTGCCTCGAAGAAATCCCGATGGCGCCCGCCACGGCCTCGGCGACGCTGACCACCACCCGGTTCCGCCGCCCGGTGCTCGAGGACGCGGTGGTCAACGCCAAGGCCGGATGCCTTTACCCCAACAACGCCCGGATGCTGCGCGAGGCGCGGTCGAAGGGGTTCACCAATGCGCTGGTCGCCGATGCGCTGGGCAATGTGGCCGAAACCGCCACCGCCAATATCTTTATGGTCAAGGATGGCGAGGTGTTCACACCAATCGCCAACGGCACCTTCCTGGCTGGCATCACCCGCGCGCGCCACATCAAGAACCTGCGCGCCGATGGTGTCGCCGTGCATGAAACGGTGCTGAACTTTGCCGATTTCCACGCAGCCGACGAGGTGTTCATGTCCGGCAACATGAGCAAGGTGACCCCGGTCACCGCGTTGGACGACACCCAGTACCAGATCGGCCCGATCGCCCGTCGCGCGCGCGCTCTCTATTGGGACTGGGCGAAATCCAACGCGTGATCCTGCGCTTTGCAGAGCTGCGTCGGGACCTGCTGACGCTAGCAGTGGGTACATGTGGCGCCTTGGTTGCGGCGCTGCTTCACTTTCCCATGGCCCTGTTGGCCGGGCCCGCCGTCCTGGTATCGCTGGCTGGGGTGTCGGGGCTATCGCTGCATATCTCGCCACGGCTACGCGACACAGGCTTTCTCATTGTCGGCCTCAGCATCGGCTCTATGGTGAGCCCTGAAAGCATCGAGGCGATGATGCGCTGGCCGGTGGCTTTCGGCCTGCTGGCCGGGCTGACCCTGATCACGCCCTGGGCCGGGCGTTGGCTGATCCCGCGCCTGTTGCCCATCGACCGGGATGAAGCATTTCTCGCCGCCGCCCCCGGTCACCTAAGCCTTGTTATCGCCTTGGCCGACAGCCTGCGCCTGTCGCTCACCCGCCCCGTCGTGCTGGCCTCGATCCGTCTGATGGCGCTGACGCTTCTGGTGCCTCTGGCCGCTACTGTGGCGGGGATCGAGATCGGTCCGGGCCTGCCGCAGGCGTCGGTCGTGACTCCATGGGTCTGGATTCTTGGCCAGCTCGTGGCGGCCTTGTTGCTTGCCCCCCTGCTGAAAGCGGCCAGGCTGCCCGCTCATGTGCTGATTGCCGGCATTCTGGTGGCCGCCACAACGCATCTTGCGAGCTGGACGGAAGGCGGCCTGCCAAGCTGGGCCGCGCAAGCGGCGCTGGTCCTGATGGGTACGCTGATCGGAACCCGGTTTGGAGGCATGGGGTGGCGTGAGTTGCGTCAAAGCCTGACAGCCGGTCTGGCCATTGTCGCCCTGACCACGGGCCTGGCGGCGCTGGTGGCGCTCCCGGCCTCTTATCTATCCGGTCTGCCGCTGCTGGATGTACTACTGGGTTTTTCGCCCGGCGGTCTTGAAACCATGATCATTCTCGGCGCCGCCATGGGCGCCGATCCCAGCTTTGTCGCGGCGGCGCATCTGTTCCGACTGTCCGTATTGGCCGTCGTCCTGACCCTCTATGCCACGAAGGTAGCGCGGAGGGCGGCAGGGAAAAGCGATGGACAGCGTTAGGCCCCTCAGGCAGATTGACCGGGATTGTGGAGGACCGAGATGCGCAAGTTCCTTGTTGTACTGGATGACAGCCGCGAATGCCTGAACGCGATGCGGTTTGCCGCCATGCGCGCCGCCCATACCGGCGGCGGGGTGGCGATCCTATCGGTGATCCCACCTGATGAGTTCAATCACTGGATCGGCGTCGGCGAAGTGATGCGCGAAGAGGCGCGTGAGCGTATCCACGCCCATTTCGAGGTGTTCGCCAAATGGATGCGCGACAAGCAGGGGGTCGAGCCCGAACTGGTGATCCGCGAGGGCGAAGCCGTACCCGAGATCATTGCTCATATTCAGGAAGACCCCGAAATCGGTGTTCTGGTCCTGGGTGCGGGTACCGACAAGAAGGGCCCTGGCCCGCTGGTTTCACAAATGAGCCGTTCGTCGGGCAGCTTGCCCATTCCCATAACCATCGTGCCGGGCGACCTGAGCAAGGAAAAGCTGGAAGCGATCACCTGAGGCCAACATGAGCAAACGCATCGCATTCTGGTTCGAATTTGCCTCGACCTATTCCTATCTCTCGGCGATGCGGATCGAACGGGCCGCCGAAGAGTTGGGGGTCTCGGTCGACTGGGAACCATTCCTGCTGGGGCCGATCTTTGCAGCGCAGGGCTGGACCAGTTCACCCTTCAACCTCTATCCAGCCAAGGGGCGGTACATGTGGCGCGACATGGAGCGGCTTTGTGCCCGGCAGGGCTTGCCGCTGACGCGCCCCGACCCGTTCCCGCAAAATGGACTTCCGGCGGCACGACTGGCACTGGTGGCCCGCGAGATGGGCGGCATCGCAGCCTTTGTACGCGCCGTCTATGGCGCGCAGTTCGGGCGCGGGCTGACAATCTCGGACCCGCAGGTGATGTCCGAATGCTGGGCCGAGGCAGGGCTACCGCCCGAGGCGATGGCGCAGGCCAAAACGCCCGAGATCAAGGCCGCGCTATTTGCGCAAGGTGAACGCGCTGCCGCGCTCGATCTGTTCGGCGCCCCCAGTTTCGTGGTGGGCGAAGAACTGTTCTGGGGCGATGACCGGCTGGATCAGGCGCTGGCGCTGGCTGCACGGTCCTGAATGACCCAAATCTTCGGCGTCCTGCGCGCACCCGTTTGCATGAGCGGTCGAGTTCACTCTGATCTGGTGCGGGCGCGATGCGATGCCACCTTGGCCCGATTGCCGCAGACCGCCATGCTGCACCACCTGCGGCGATTGTTCTTGCTGGTATCGCGAAACCAATAGGTACAGGTGGGTCCGTCGCATTGCCGGGTCCGGCCGGGTTCCCCCTGGCACAACAACTCGGCGATGGCGGCGGCGCAAAGGCCAACCAAATCGCTGCCATTTCGAAGTCTTGGCACCTGCTGCAATTCCGGCACGCCCCCCTCCTTCACGACGATGCGGCCATGCCGGCTGGTTTCCGTAAGACAGGCATTCAGGCGGTCAAGGAATTCGGCCGAGGCGACGGGGACATTGTCGCGAAACGCGGCCCGCAGTTCCCGCAGGTCAGAGGCGGTGGCCTCAAGTTCCTGTGCCTCAAGCGTGTTACTTACCGCCTCAGCCTCTTCGGCGGTGAGCAATCCGACGGACTGCATCCAACACAGCATCTCGGTACCGTTTCGCAACCAGTCCAATTCCTCGCCATAGGGCGCCCCCATCGAGTTCAGCAGTTCGACCCCCGTATCGTCGGCAATCAGATAAGGCGGTGGAAGCGTGGTGCGCATGGATCGAATGCCCCGAGTCAGGTCACGTTGGCGTGACCCATTTCGTAACCCCCTAAATCTCTCTTTACAAGTTTCAACCCGCATGTAACCGATCATATTACCTTAAATGGTTACAGAGGAGCCCCCTATGCCAACCCTTCTTCATATCGTCGCCTCACCCCGTGGCGGCGCATCGAAATCAAACGCACTTGCCGAGGCCTTCGTCACCGCACAACGCGCCAAAGACCCCACTCTCCGGGTGGATCGCATTGACCTTTGGAACGAGGACCTGCCCGCCTTTGACGGCGATCCAGCCGCCGCCAAGATGACATTTTTCGGAGTGGGCGAGATGGACCCGGCCAAGGAACAAGCCTGGTCCGAAGTTGCACGGATCACCGACCGCTTCATGGAGGCCGACCACATCGTGCTCGGCGTTCCGATGTGGAACGGCGGCATACCTTATCGGCTGAAGCACTATATCGACATCATTACCCAGCCCGGAATGCTGTTCGGCTTCGACCCTGAAGAAGGTTATTCGGGCCTGCTGCGGAACAAGAAGGCAACGGTGGTGACCACCAGCGGCGTCTGGTCCGAGGGTGCGGACGCAAAGTATGGCAGCGATTTTCACTCGACCTATCTGAAGTGGTGGCTCGAGACCATCGGGATCACGGATGTGACCATCGTCAGATACCAGCCTTCGCTGCTGACGAACGATCCGCAGGTGGGGTATGACCGAGCCCAAGCCGCCTTGGCCGCGATGTGATCACCGGTGACCGTCAAAGGGTTGGCCAGATCAAGGCCAACCCGAGATTTAGAATGGTTCAAAAGTTGACAAGGGGCGGGTGCCGCCTCATATCTGAGGGGAGCGATAAGGAATTCCGACCATGTTCATCCAGACCGAATCGACCCCGAACCCGGCAACGCTGAAATTCCTGCCCGGACAGACCGTTCTGGAGGCAGGCACCGCCGATTTCCCCTCGGCCGAAGCTGCCGAGAAATCTCCCTTGGCCGCGCGCATCTTTGCTGTCTCCGGGGTGACCGGTGTTTTCTTCGGCAATGATTTCGTGACCGTGACCAAGGCCGAAGGGATCGAGTGGGATCATATCAAACCCGCGATCCTGGGCGCGGTGATGGAGCATTACCAGTCCGGCCAGCCGGTGATGGGCGCCGATGCACAGGCCGCCTCGGGCCATGCCGAACATAGCGGCGAGGATGCCGAGGTCGTGACCCAGATCAAGGCGCTGCTGGACAGCCGGGTCCGCCCGGCGGTGGCTCAGGATGGCGGCGACATCACCTTTCACGGGTTTGACAGAGGTGTAGTCTATCTCCACATGCAGGGCGCCTGTGCCGGCTGCCCCTCGTCGACGCTGACCCTGAAAATGGGTATCGAGAACCTGCTGCGCCATTACATTCCCGAAGTGACCGAGGTGCGCCCCGTTGCCGTCTGACCCGGTCATTCTGGCATTCGACACATCGGCCGCGCATTGCGCGGCCGCTTTGCTGGTGGGTGACCGGATCGTCGCCGCCACCGCCGAGGAGATGACGCGCGGTCAGGCAGAGCGGCTGATGCCGCTGCTTGAAGAGATGCTGGCCGGGGCTGACCTGGGCTGGCGCGATCTCGACGCCATCGGCGTCGGTATCGGGCCCGGCAATTTCACCGGCATCCGCATTTCCGTTTCGGCCGCGCGCGGGCTGGCATTGGGGCTTGGCATCCCGGCAGTCGGCGTGGACGGGTTCGAGGCCCGCGCGCTGCTGACCCCGCCGGGCGTCCACCCGGCGATCCCCGCGCCCCGCGATCACGTCTACCTCGCCCCCGATGGCGGCACCCCACAGCTCTTGCCCCGGGATCAGACCGAGGCGCTTGGCCCGCTTCAGGCCGAGTACAGCCCGCAAGGGCTGGCCGAGGCCATCGCCCATGCCGCCGCCCCGCGCTGGCGCGATGCCACCATCCCGCCGGCCCCGCTTTATGTCCGCCCGGCAGATGCGGCGCCGTCGCGTGACCGGCCACCCGTGCTGCTCGACCCATGACACCGGCAGAGCTGGCCCGGCTGCATGCCCGCGCCTTCACCCAGTCGCGACCGTGGAGCGAAGCGGAGTTCACCGCTCTGCTGGGCAACCCACATACCCATCTTGTCGGCAATCTCCGCTGTTTCGCCCTGTTTCAGGTGATCGCGGGCGAGGCCGAATTGCTCACCATCGCCACCGATCCGGACCAGCGCCGCCAGGGGCTGGCCCGCGCCTGCATGAGCGACTGGCAGATGCAGGCGGCGGGCGTAGGCGCCACCCGCGCCCTTCTTGACGTCGCGGACGATAACGAACCGGCCATTGCACTCTATACCTCCTGCGGCTATGCGCCCTGCGGTCTGCGCCGGAGCTACTACCGGCGTCCGAGTGGAGAGACAGCCGATGCCATCGTGATGGAGCGCCCCCTGCCCTGACGGCAAGCGCCGCATTCTCGGACCAACCGGTCAAAAAGCGGTTGACCGGCAGGCTTGCAACCGTCCTTAATTGCCAGCATCACAGCAGTTCTGCTCGCTCTGAGCGGGGTGACTGGTCCGCCCACCGCCCCGGGAACAATAACCAACGGGAGTATAAAATGACCCTGATGAAATCCCTGATGGGAGCCGCCGCCGCGATGGCGCTGACCGCAGGCGCCGCCTTGGCCGAACCAGCCCTGATCTTTGATCTGGGCGGCAAGTTCGACAAGTCGTTCAACGAGGCCGCATTCAACGGCGCGCAGCGCTGGGCCGAGGAGACCGGCGGCAGCTTCCGCGAGATCGAACTGCAATCGGAGGCCCAGCGCGAGCAAGCGCTGCGCCGCTTTGCCGAGGCAGGCGCCAACCCGGTCATCACCATGGGCTTTGCCATGGCCGACCCGCTGAGCGCAGTGGCCGCCGACTATCCCGACACCAAGTTCGTCGCGGTCGACGTGACCTGGCTTGACGCGCCGAACATCCGTCAGATCGGCTTTGCCGAACACGAAGGCTCGTATCTGGTCGGCATGATGGCGGCGATGGCTTCGAAATCGGGCACCGTGGGCTTTGTCGGCGGCATGGACATTCCGCTGATCCGCCACTTTGGCTGCGGCTATGCGCAGGGCGCCAAGGCGGTGAACCCCGATGTCAAGATCGTGGCCAACATGACCGGCACCACGCCGGCTGCCTGGAACGACCCGGTCAAGGGATCGGAGCTGACCAAGGCGCAGATCAGCCAGGGCGCTGACGTGGTCTATGCCGCCGCCGGCGGCACCGGTGTCGGCGTGCTGCAGACCGCCGCCGATGAGGGCATCCTGTCGATCGGCGTCGACAGCAACCAGAACCACCTGCATCCGGGCAAGGTGCTGACCTCGATGCTGAAACGCGTCGATGTGGCCGTCTATGACGCGATGAAGGCCGGCGAAAATCTGGAAACCGGCGTCTTCAACATGGGCCTCGCCGAAGAGGGCGTGGGCTATGCGCTGGATGACAACAACGCCGCTCTGATCTCGGACGAGATGAAATCGGCGGTCGATCAGGCCCGCCAGGACATCATCGACGGCAAGCTGAGCGTGGTGAGCTATTACGAGAACGACAGCTGCCCCGCACTGAAGTTCTGATCCAGATCGCGGGCCGGACCCTCCGGCCCGCATTCACCCGGCGCTCCTTCGGCCCTGCGGGCCATCCTTGCGAAAACGCCCGCCTAGGCGGATGAGCGCCCTTTCGGCCATCGAGGACAAGACATGACCGTCCCCGCCATCGAGCTTAAAGGGATTTCCAAATCCTTTGGGCCTGTGCAAGCAAACAAGGACATCTCGATCAGCGTCGCCCCCGGCACCATTCACGGTATCATCGGCGAAAACGGTGCGGGCAAGTCCACCCTGATGAGCATCCTTTACGGCTTCTACAAGGCCGACAAGGGCGAGATATGGATCAACGGCAAGAAGACCGAGATCCCTGACAGCCAGGCGGCCATTGCCGCCGGAATCGGCATGGTTTTCCAGCATTTCAAGCTGGTCGAGAATTTTACCGTGCTGGAAAACATCATTCTGGGCGCCGAGGATGGCGGGTTGCTGAAACCCTCGCTGGCCAAGGCCCGCCGAACCCTGGCCGAGCTGGCCGCCGAATACGAGCTGAACGTCGACCCCGATGCGGTGATCGAAGAGATCGGCGTCGGCATGCAGCAGAGGGTCGAGATCCTCAAGGCGCTGTATCGTCAGGCCGAAATCCTGATCCTGGACGAGCCGACTGGTGTGCTGACCCCGGCCGAAGCCGATCAGCTGTTCCGCATCCTTCACCGGCTCAAGGACGAAGGTAAGACGATCATCCTGATCACCCACAAGCTGCGAGAGATCATGGAGGCGACTGACACGGTCAGCGTCATGCGGCGCGGCGAGATGACGGCCACCGTCAAGACGGCCGAAACCAGTCCCGAACATCTGGCCGAGTTGATGGTGGGCCGCAAGGTGCTGCTGCGCGTCGACAAGGTGCCCGCAAAACCCGGCCAACCGATCCTGGAAATCGAAAACCTGCGCGTAACCGACGAAAAGGGAGTCGAACGGGTCAAGGGCATCGACCTGACCGTGCGCGCGGGCGAGATCCTGGGCATTGCCGGCGTTGCCGGGAATGGCCAGTCGGAACTGCTTGAGGTTCTGGGCGGCATGCGCCCAGGCAGCGGCGCGATCCGGCTGAACGGCGCCCCGCTGCCGCTGAGCGGCCCGGGATCCGACGCCCGCGCCCGCCGCGCCGCCCATGTGGCCCATGTGCCCGAGGATCGCCAGCGTGAAGGTCTGATCATGGACTTCCACGCCTGGGAAAACGTCGCCTTTGGCTATCACCACGATCCGGCCTATCAATCCGGCATATTCATGAACAACGCCGCCCTGCGCGCCGATACCGACCGCAAGATCGAGAAGTTCGATGTCCGCCCTGCCGACGGTTGGCTGGCGGCCAAGAACTTCTCGGGCGGAAACCAGCAAAAGATCGTCGTGGCGCGCGAGATCGAGCGCAATCCCGACCTGTTGCTGGTCGGTCAGCCCACGCGTGGCGTCGATATCGGCGCCATCGAGTTCATTCACAAACAGATCGTCGCCCTGCGCGATCAGGGCAAGGCGGTGTTGCTCGTCTCGGTCGAGCTGGAGGAGATCTTTGGCCTCGCCGACCGTATCGCGGTGATGTTCGACGGCCATATCATGGGCGAACGCCTGCCCGACGAGACGGATGAAAAGGAACTTGGCCTCTTGATGGCCGGTGTCAACGGGGAGGCCGCCTGATGGACAAGATGCCCAAATGGGCCGATGTGGTGCTGATCCCGCTGATCAGCCTGATCCTGGCCGCGATCCTGTCGGCACTGGTGATCCTTGGTATCGGTGAGGATCCGGTGGCCGCCGTCAACATGATGGTATCGGGGGCGCTGGGGTCGACCTATGGCTGGGGCTATACGCTCTATTACGCCACCAATTTCATGTTCACCGGCCTGGCCGTGGCCGTCGCCTTTCATGCCCGCCTGTTCAATATCGGCGGCGAGGGGCAGGCGATGCTGGGCGGGCTTGGCGTGGCGATGATTTGCCTCTACATCCCTTGGCCGCACTGGACGATGGCGCTGTTGGCCGCCTGCGCGGCCTCGATGCTGTTCGGGGCCGTCTGGGCCGCGATCCCGGCCTATCTGCAAGCGCGCCGGGGCAGCCATATCGTGATCACCACGATCATGTTCAACTTCATCGCTGCGGCCTTGCTGAACTATATGCTGGTCAATGTGATGCGGCCCGACGGCTCGATGGACCCGGCCAGCGAACGCTTTCCGGCCGCCGTGCATCTGCCCACCCTGCATGAGCTGCTGGCCCCGATCGGCATCAGCTTTTCCAAGGCGGCGCCGGCAAACGTGTCGTTGCTGGTCGCGGTGCTGGCCTGTGTCGTGGTCTGGGCGCTGATCTGGCGCACCCGGCTGGGATATGAAATCCGCGCCTATGGCCATTCCGAGAGCGGCGCGCTTTATGCCGGGATCTCACCCTTCAAGATCACCATGGTCGCCATGCTGATCTCGGGCGCGCTGGCCGGGCTGATGGCCACCAACAACGTGATGGGCGAGGCCGAGCGGCTGGTCCTGAACTCGACCGAAGGCGCGGGCTTTATCGGGATCGCCGTGGCCTTGATGGGGCGCAGCCACCCGTTCGGGGTGTTTCTGGCCGCGATCCTGTTCGGCTTTCTCTATCAGGGGGGCGCCGAGCTGGCGCTGTGGACCAACATCCCGCGCGAGTTGATCGTGGTGATCCAGGCGCTGGTGATCCTGTTCACCGGGGCGCTGGACAACATGGTGCGGATGCCGCTGGAGAAGATCTTCCTGGCCCTGCGGAAAGGCAAAGCGTGATGGATTTCCTGACGATCATCCAGGTGCTCGACTCGACGATCCGCCTGTCGACGCCGCTATTGCTGGCCTGTCTGGCCGGGCTCTATTCCGAGCGGGCGGGTATTTTCGACATCGGTCTTGAGGGCAAGATGCTGATGGCCGCGTTCTTTTCCGCCGCCGTCGCGGCGGTCAGCGGCTCGGTCCTTCTGGGCCTGTTGGCGGGAATTGCCTCGTCTCTGGTGCTGGCGGGGTTGCATGGGCTGGCCTCGATCACCTTTCGCGGCAACCAGCTGATTTCCGGGGTTGCGATCAACTTCCTTGCCGCAGGCATGACTGTTCTGGTGGCGCAGGACTGGTTCAAGCAGGGCGGGCGCACGCCGTCGCTGTTCGGGGGCGCCCGGTTCGAACCGATCGACTGGCCGCTGGCCGAGACGTTGAGCGGCATCCCCGTTCTGGGGCCGATCTATGCCGAGTTGCTGTCGGGCCATTCGGTGCTGGTCTATCTGGCGTTTCTTGCAGTGCCCGGCACCTGGTGGCTGCTTTATCGCACCCGATTCGGCCTGCGCCTGCGCGCGGTGGGCGAGAATCCGGCCGCTGTCGATACTGCCGGTGTCTCGGTCGTTGGTTTGCGCTATGCGGCGGTGATGATCTGCGGCGTGCTCTGCGGTATAGCCGGCGCCTACCTGGCCACTGCGCTTCAGGCCGGGTTCGTCAAGGACATGACCGCCGGACGCGGCTTTATCGCGCTGGCGGCGTTGATCTTTGCCAAATGGCGCCCGTTGCATGCGATGTGGGCCTGCCTGCTGTTCGGGCTGCTGCAAGCCATTGCGCTCAGGTTCCAGAATATCGACCTTGGCGGTGTCGTAATCCCCGTCCAGGTGATGGACGCCCTGCCCTACATCCTGACCGTGGTGATCCTGGCGGGATTCGTCGGCAAGGCGATTCCCCCGCGCGCGGGTGGCGAACCCTATGTGAAAGAGCGGTGATAGGGCCAGTTCCCCTGGGAATTTCGGTCCTGTTCGCTGCAAAGCGGCATTCCCCGTTGATTTGACGGGGCATGCCGGTTTAACAAAAAACATGCAGATATACCTTCCCATTGCCGAGGTTTCGGTCAACGCGTTCCTGCTGCTGGGCCTCGGCGGCATGGTCGGCATCCTGTCGGGCATGTTCGGGGTTGGTGGCGGCTTTCTGATGACGCCCTTGCTGTTCTTCATCGGCATCCCGCCCGCCGTGGCGGTGGCGACCGAAGCGAACCAGATCGTCGCCTCGTCCTTTTCGGGGGTTCTGGCGCATTTCCGAAGGCGTACGGTCGATTTCAGGATGGGAACCATCCTGCTGATCGGCGGCCTGACCGGCGCGGCGCTGGGGGTGGTCCTGTTCAACTATCTCAAGAGCCTGGGCCAGGTCGATCTGCTGGTAAAGCTCTGTTATGTCGTCTTTCTGGGCATCATCGGCGGTCTGATGTTCATCGAAAGCCTGAATGCGATCCGTAAATCGCGCAAGACAGGTGGCGCGGTCCCAAAACGGCGCCAGCGTGGCTGGATCCATGCGATGCCGTTCAAGATGCGATTCCGCACCTCGGGCCTTTATATCTCGGTCATCCCGCCTGTGGTGGTTGGTCTGCTGGTCGGCGTGCTGTCAGCAATCATGGGGGTTGGCGGCGGCTTTATCATGGTGCCCGCGATGATCTATCTGCTGGGCATGCCGACCAAGGTCGTGGTGGGCACCTCGCTGTTCCAGATCATCTTTGTCACCGCTTTTACCACCATGCTGCATGCCACCACCAACTACACGGTTGACGTGGTGCTTGCGGTGCTGCTGCTGATCGGAGGAGTGGTCGGTGCACAAATCGGAACGGTAATCGGCGCCCGGATGAAGGCCGAGCAACTGCGTATCCTGCTGGCTGGGCTGGTTTTGGCGGTCTGCGCCAAACTGGCACTCGACCTTCTGCTGATGCCCAGCGAGCTTTTCTCGCTTGGCGCCTCGGGGGGGCACTGAGATGCGCCGCGTCGTTCTTGCCACTCTGCTGGCGCTGGTGACGCCGCTGATGGCCACGGCCACCGAAGAACAAGTGGTACTTGGCCTGAGCCGTGATCGTGTTGCGATCACCGCCGACTTTGACGGTTCAGACATCCTGATCTTTGGCGCGGTGAAGCGCGAAACACCGATCCCGCAGGGCGATCCGCTTCAGGTGATCGTGGCGGTGTCGGGTCCTTCGACCCCGGTGCTGGTTCGCCGCAAGGAAAAGAAGCTGGGAATCTGGGTCAACACCGACAGCGTTCTGGTGGATTCAGCCCCCAGTTTCTATGCCGCCGCGACCAGTGCGCCGTTCAGCCAGGCCCTGAGCGATACCGAGGACCTGCGCCACAAGGTTTCCATCAAGCGGGCAATCCGCTCGGTAGGCGCCGACATGAACATAGCCGACGCGCAAGAGTTTACCCGAGCCGTTGTTCGCATTCGCCAGAACGAAGGGCTGTATTCCATCCGCGAGAACACCGTTGCTGTGGATGAGCAGACCCTGTTCCGGACCGAGATCGACATGCCCGCCAACCTGACCGAGGGCGAGTATGTCGCGCGTATCTTCCTGACCCGCGGAGGCAAGGTGGTTTCGAATTTCCAAACCACGATCGACGTGCGAAAGGTGGGGCTGGAAAGGTTCCTGTTCAATCTGGCGCATCAACAACCGGTTCTGTACGGGCTGATGTCTCTGGCCATTGCCATCGCAGCCGGATGGGGCGCCTCTGCCGCATTCCGGGCGCTGCGCGGAAACTAGAGCTCAGCCGCGCCCGACATAGGGCATCGTGGTCGCCATCACCGTCATGAAGAGGACATTCGCCTCGGGCGGCAGGGTCGCCATATGCAGAACCGAGCGCGCCGCATCCATGACCGCCATCGACGGATCAGGCGTGCGGCCTTCGGCCAGCGCCCTTTCGTTCAGGCCCCGCACCATATCGGTCTGAGCATTGCCGATGTCGATCTGTCCCGCCGCGATGCCAAAGGCGCGGCCATCCAGTGACAAGCTGCGGGTCAGACCGGTGATCGCATGCTTTGTCGTGGTGTAGTGGATCGAGTTCGGCCGGGGCGCATGGGCGGCAATCGACCCGTTATTGATGATCCGCCCACCCTGTGGCGCCTGCCCTCGCATCCAGGCAAAAGCGGCTCGGGCGCAAAGGAACATACCGTTCAGGTTCACATTGACGGTTGTGAACCAGTCATCGAGAGCGATTTCGTCAATGGTGCCGCCCGGAGCAAAGATACCCGCATTGTTGAACAGCACATCCAGCCGCCCAACCCTGCCCTGAAACCGGGTAACAGCCCGCTCGACCGACTGTGGATCGGTCACATCCGCGACCAGCGAGACCGCGCGGTCGTGACCTGCCGCGATTTCCTCCAGCATCTCTCCACGCCGAGCCAGCAAACCCACGGTCCAGCCTTCCCCAAGGAACAGTTCGGCGGTGGCGCGCCCGATGCCGGAACTGGCACCTGTGATCAGGATGGTTCTCATGCCTCTTGCTCCTCTTCCAGCGTCAGCACCGGCGCGGCGGCCTGCCGCAGATCATCGACCCGCAGCGGATAGGTCGGTTTCGACAGGCGATTGCGCACCACCCAGATCAGCCTCTCCTGCGCGCGGGTGATTGCCACATAGGCCAGTCGTTTCCAGAGGGGTTGCCCCGCCTCGACGCGTCCGGCGCGGGCGGCGGCATAGATGTCAGGGGCAAAGACCTGCACCGTCTCCCATTGCGACCCCTGCGCCTTGTGGATGGTCACAGCCGCCCCGTGCAGGAACGTCGCGCCCATACGAGCAGCGAAAGGGATGAACGGCTCCTCTTCATCAGGCTTCTCGATCTTGACGATCGAGGCAGCGCTGACTTGCGGATCCTCGGCGCCCATCACATGCAGGCGCGAGAATCCCGGTTTGCGGCCGGGGCCCAGATAGATCACCTGCGCGCCCTTGATCAGGCCTCGCGCTTCGAGGTCGAGCCGTTTCTTGCGGTGTTTGAGCGGCAGCTCGATCCCGTCGCAAATCAGCGGTTCACCCTCCAGAAGTTCGGTCTCAGGCGCCCCGTGGACCGAGCGAAAGGCGTTAATCAGGCGAATCCGGGTGGCGTTGCGCCAGACCAGGACCGGGCTGCGGGCCATCAGGTCGACCTCGACCCTGCCGCCCCAGACGACACGATCATCCTGTCTAGCCTTGTCTTCGACCATGCGCTCGAACGCTTCGAAATCGAGCGTTGGATCAGCCAGAGCATGGGCCAAATCCAGAATCGGGCTGTCGGCCTCTTGCCGATGAATACGGCTGAGCGTCAGTTTATGCGGCGCAGGCAACCCATCGAACACCATCGAGCCGGATTGGTTGACCGGTGCCAGCTGCGCTGGATCGCCAAACAGGATCAGGGTGGGAAAGATCTCTTTCAGATCCTCGAACTGACGGTCATCCAGCATCGAGGCCTCGTCGATGAAACCGATATCCAGAGGTTCCTCGCGGCGTTTCCAGCCGGTGATGAAATCCGACCCGCGGAGCCCCGCCGCCGCTAACGCGCCGGGAATTGATGTGTTGCGCGCATAAAACGCCGCCGCACGGTCGAGCGCCGCATCGCTCAGCCCCTCGATCTCGGGCCTTTCGCCATTGCCGGCCAGCCATTCGGCGATACGCTCGTAATCGGGATCATAGACCGGAGTATAGAGGATACGATGGATCGTGGTTGCGGGGACCCCGCGCAGACGCAGTACGCTGGCGGCCTTGTTGGTGGGGGCAAGTACCGCCAACGTGCGCCGGTCCTTGCTCTTGCGGCCTTCGTAGTCACCCGAAACAACCTGCACCCCGGCCTCAGTCAAAGCCTTGCAGAGTTCGGCCAGCAACAGGGTCTTGCCCGACCCCGCCTTACCAATCACTGCCATCACCCCGGTCTTGCCCCCGCCGGGCGGGCGCAGCAGCGCATCATCGTCCAGATCGACCCCGGCCGCACGCAGAAGCTCGGCAATGGCGTCAAAGGCATTGGCCTGATCATCGGAATAGGTAACAGCATTTGTGGTCATGGCGCGACCCTACAGTCGGTGGTCGCGCCGTGCCAGAGAGGACCGGACCGGTTCGGAAATTATCCCGTACGCACGATCCGATGGCGGCCCGCCCTGCCAAAGGCGCGGTTGAACCAGAGCCGTGACAACTCGCGCGGGATGCCCGCCCGTTCGGCGACCCGGGTGCAATCGGCGGGTGAGAAAGGCCAGAGCCCGACATAAATCTTGTCGCGGCCTTCCCCCTCGCTCCCCAAGACTTCGGGAGAGGAACCGATAAGCCGATAGATCCGGATCATCCGCTCGTCAAAGACCCCGGCGATATGGGTCAGGCCGAAACCCTCCATGACTTCGCCACCGCTGAGCATGATCGCCCCCGCCACTCGCGAGCTGGCCCGCCGCGAGAGGCAGAACCGCGTCACCTCCCAGATCAGCGGGCTGCAAATCGGGCTGCCGCCGGTCAGGTGCCCAAACACATCGTTGATCATGACCGGCCCGGTCGTGGGCAGAAATCGCATCGAGCCGCCATGTCTGCCATCGGGTTCTTCCCAGATGACATAAAGCGGGTTCAGATCGTCGTATTGATCGCGCTCTTCCCCGTGCTCATTGACGTATACATTCCATCCCAGGCGTGTCTTGAACTGGTCCGCACGATCCACAAACATGGATTTCGCGAGTTTCGGATACCGATGCAGTTCATCTGCATACAAATAGCGCAGCATTCGTTCGTTCCCTTGCCGTCCGTTATGGAACAAAAGGGGTACATACGAATGGTTAACATCTGGTCAGCAGTGCGGACGCTGCTTAAACCACGATAAGCCCACGACTCATGGCAGTCGCTATCGCATGAGTTGTGTTGAGCGCGCCCAGTTTGAAACGGGCACTTTCGATATAGACCCGCAGGGTGTGTTCCGAGATCGACAGCGAATGCGCCACCTGTGCCCGACTGTAACCAAGAGCCAGCAACGTCATCGCGTCAACCTCGCGCGGCGACAGATTGCGAGGTTGCTCCGGTTGGCGCGAGCGTTCGAATTCCAGCGCCTTGCGGTTAAAAAAATGTGCGATCAGAATCAGATCGCGCCCATAGGTTTCGGTGAATTCGGACCATTCCGCGTCATCGCAGACATGGTTCAGCGTGAAGAGCGCGAACTGTCCGTTCGGGCCTCGGATCGGAATCGAATATCCCTGATTGCCGACCCCGTGTTCCAGCGCATCCTGCAAGAACGCCTTGGCGACCTTGCCGGACCAGTCGAGTCGCTTCCAATCGACCGGGTGAAACCTTTGAAAACATCCCAGAATCACCGGATCTATCCGATGATAGTTCTTTTCCAGATACCGTTCCTGCCAGGCCTGAGGATAGGTTGCACATCCATATTGATCGCCTGCGCTGTCAACCCAATGATAGACGATATGGTCAATTTCGAGCGTATCGCGCAGTTTGACGGTAACCCTTTCGAGATCTTCAAGCGCGCTGGTGGCGTCCAAGTCCTCCAAAATCGGGTTCAGGTTGACCTTTCTGCCCATGGGTCGGTAACAGCGCCTCTTCTCTCTTGGACGCGATTTCTGCCGCGGCAACGATCTTGGTGTCGTCGAGCTGCTCGGCCAGAGCACTCAGCCCGTTCGCGCTGGCGAAGGTTTTGAGGTCCGACAGGACGTCCAGTATCCACTCAGTTTGCGGCATCAGAGTCTCTCCGAAACGGTTAACGAAAGGTTAACACAACTATAGCATGTGCGGCTTGCGGGCGAAAATTCACTGCTTTCCACTCCCCAAAAGTAGCGAGGTCGAAATTTCTAACCTCCTGAAACCCCGAGAACGTGCCCAAAAAATAAAAATGGCCCGCGAACCATGGTCGTGATTCGCAGGCCATCATGTCGGTCAGGTCTGGCGGTTGGGTTAACCGCGGGCGTCCAGAACCTCTTCGAGGGTGCGCAGACCGGTGCGGGGCGATTGCACGAGCACCGACATGTTGCCCGGCTTGTGCTCGTTGCGCATCATCTTCATATGCGCCTCAGGCAGATCGGCCCAGGTGAACACCTCGGACATGCACGGGTCGAGACGACGCTCGACCATCAGCTGGTTCGCGGCCATTGCCTGCTTGAGATGGGCAAAGTGGCTGCCCTGAAGGCGCTTCTGGTGCATCCACATATAGCGCACGTCAAAGGTCAGGTTGTAGCCGCTGGTGCCCGCGCAGATCACAACCATACCGCCCTTCTTTACCACGAAGGTCGAGACCGGGAACGTGCTCTCGCCGGGGTGCTCGAAGACCATGTCCACGTTCACGCCCTTGCCGGTAATATCCCAGATCGCCTTGCCGAACTTGCGGGCTTCCTTGAACCACTCGGCATATTCGGGGGTGTTCACCGTGGGCAGTTGACCCCAGCAGTTAAAATCCTTGCGGTTGATGACACCCTTTGCGCCAAGGTCCATGACAAACTGGCGCTTGCTTTCATCCGAGATGACGCCAATCGCGTTCGCACCCGCTGTATTGATAAGCTGGATCGCATAGGACCCTAGACCACCGGACGCCCCCCAGACCAGAACGTTCTGACCGGGCTTGAGATCATGCGGCTCATGGCCGAACAGCATCCGGTAAGCGGTCGCCAGCGTCAGCGTGTAACATGCAGCTTCTTCCCAAGTCAGGTGCTTGGGCCGCGGCATAAGCTGTTGCGCCTGTACATTGGTGAACTGGGCAAAGGAGCCGTCCGGCGTCTCATAACCCCAAATCCGCTGGCTTGGCGAATACATCGGGTCACCGCCATTGCAATGCTCGTCGTCACCATCATCCTGATTGCAGTGGATCACGACCTCGTCGCCGACCTTCCAGCGCTTGACCTTATCCCCAACGGCCCAGACGATACCCGAAGCATCGGAACCGGCGATGTGATAGGGCTGTCCATGGCCATCGAAGGGCGATATCGGAACACCTTTGGAGGCCCAGACTCCATTATAGTTGACGCCGGCGGCCATCACCAGAACCAGCACCTCGTGACTGTCGAGCGTCGGCACGTCAACCACTTCGACCTGCATTGCGGTATCGGGATCACCGTGGCGCTCTTTGCGGATCGCCCATGCGTACATCTTCTTCGGCACGAATCCCATCGGGGGGATTTCACCCATCTCATAGAGGTCTTTCTCGGGCGCCGCGTAGGACGCGATACCGCTGTCGGTGTCCAAAGCCATGGTGGCCTCCTTTTTCGATCTTTTTGCCGCAACGCAGAATCGCGACCCTCAGCATGACCTACAAACGGTCGCGCAACATTGCAATAGCAATTGACCAATGTTTTGAAATTTTATGACCCTGCAATTGCAGAAAGTTCTGCTGCATATGCAGCGCCACCATCCATAAGATGTGCAATCGAGGCCGCGTAATAGGCCAACAGGTCCTGCCGCTCGGTACCCGGACCAAAGCGGCCATCGCTTTCAACCAGGATGCGCCGCTCGATCAACTGCCGCAACCCGACTTCGATCGCATAGTGGCGGTCTTCGCGCGGCATGTGGATATGTGCATGCGGCAACGCAGCAAGGGCATGATCGAACCCTGCGGCCAAAGCACTGCGGGTCATCGGCCCGTTTTGCTGGATCAGCCAGGCCACCAGCGGCACCGGCAGCACCGGCACCACCGCCCCGATCCGCGCCATCAGTTCGCGTGCCAGCGGTACTGTCGGGTCTCCCTTGGCCTTGGTTCGAAATCCGGACAAAGACAGAGGCCTGCCGAAACTGACGGCCGCATAGCCAAAGCGGTGAAACCGTCCGGTGATCCGCCACCAGAACTGCTTGAGAAACCAGATCGTGATCACGCCAATCCGCGCGCGAAAACGGCGCTCTCCGCGGCTGGCGGCCGCTGTCAGGATCGTGTCCTCGAGCACCCGGTCATAGTTGATCGACACGGGAACAAAGACCACATCGCGCCCGGCCGGGTCGGCGCCATCGACGATATATTTCAGCAGACCCAGCTTGGGTCGCCCCAACCCGCCCGACAGGCTCAACCCACCTTCGGGAAACATTGCCTGTGTCACGCCAGCTTCGGTCGCGTGGCGGACATAGGCGGCCAGCACCTTGCGGTAGAGATCGCTGCGCGATCTACGGCGGATGAAATAAGCGCCCATCGCCCGGATCAGCCGGCTGAGAGGCCAGACCCGCGCCCATTCGCCCACCGCATAACTGAGCGCGGATTGCTCGGCAGCCAGATAGGTGACCAGAACGTAATCCATGTTGCTTCGGTGATTCATGACAAAGACCACCGTCGCCTCGGGGTCGATGCCCCGCAGCGCCTCGGCGTCAACATGGCCCAGCCGGACACGGTAGAGCGCGTTCGAGAGAAAGCGTGCCAACCGGATTGCAAAACTGAAATAGGTAAAGGCCGAAAAGCCCGGAACGATCTCGCGCGCATAACGTCGCGCCTGCTCGAAGGCGACCGCCTCGGGGATACCCTCGGCCTGGGCTTGGTCGCGCACGGCCCGCGCCACCTCTGGATCGTAGATCAGCCGCTGGATCATGTCGTGACGGCGGGCCAGCTTGAAGGGTTGGATCGGTCGGGCCAACCGCGTGTTCAACCGGGCAACCGCGCGTTCCAGCCTGCGGCGGAAAAACCAGCGGACTGATGGGAAAAGAAAGTGCGAGGCGAAGGTGACCGCGGCAAACAGCACGATCAGCACGAATAGCCAAAGCGGGAGTTCCACGGTCTGCGTCATTCCGGCACACTGCCACCAATCGCGGCCCCTCACAATCGAATGATGCGAGATGGCTTCGCCGCAATGCAGCGAATTGACATGTCCCGAAAATTGCGATTTAGAACCCCTTAGTGAAACTTTGTTACCGAAGCAGAATCGAGAGGCCGTCCATGTCGCAGATGCAAAAAGACCGTCAGACTGCAAACTCCGACCGCAAGGCGGACCGTCCCTGGCTGATCCGCACCTATGCCGGCCATTCGACCGCCAAGGCCTCGAACACGCTCTATCGCAACAACCTGTCCAAAGGGCAGACCGGCCTTTCGGTGGCCTTCGACCTACCGACGCAGACCGGCTATGACAGCGACCACGTGCTGGCGCGGGGCGAGGTGGGCAAGGTCGGTGTGCCGATCTGCCATCTGGGCGACATGCGGGTGCTGTTCGACCAGATCCCGCTGGAGCAGATGAACACCTCGATGACGATCAACGCCACCGCCCCCTGGCTGCTGGCGCTTTATATCGCGGTGGCCGAGGAACAGGGCGCGGATGTCTCGAGGCTGCAAGGCACGGTTCAGAACGACCTGATCAAAGAGTATCTGTCGCGCGGCACCTATGTCTGCCCGCCGAAACCGTCCCTGAAGATGATCGCGGATGTGGCCGAATACTGCTACACCAACGTGCCGAAATGGAACCCGATGAACGTGTGTTCCTATCACCTGCAAGAGGCGGGCGCGACACCGGAACAGGAACTGGCCTATGCGCTGGCCACTGCCATCGCCGTCCTGGACGAGTTGAAACCGCGTGTCCCGGCCGAAGACTTCCCGGCGTTGTGCGGCCGCATCTCTTTCTTTGTGAATGCCGGCATCCGCTTTGTTACCGAAATGTGCAAGATGCGCGCCTTTGTCGATCTGTGGGACGAGATTCTGGAAAGCCGCTATGGCGTCAATGACCCGAAATTCCGCCGCTTCCGCTATGGGGTGCAGGTGAACTCGCTGGGCCTGACCGAGCAGCAGCCCGAAAACAACGTCTATCGCATCCTGATCGAGATGCTGGCCGTGACCCTGTCGAAAAAGGCCCGCGCCCGCGCTGTGCAGCTGCCCGCCTGGAACGAAGCACTAGGCCTGCCGCGCCCCTGGGACCAGCAATGGTCGATGCGGATGCAACAAATCCTGGCCTATGAAACCGACCTGCTGGAGTTTGGCGACCTCTTCGATGGCAACCCGGTGGTGGATGCCAAGGTCGAAGAGCTGAAGGCGGGCGCGCGCGCAGAGCTTGCCAATCTCGCCTCGATGGGCGGCGCCGTTGCCTCGATCGAATACATGAAATCGCGGTTGGTGGATTCCAATGCCGAACGGCTGAACCGGATCGAGCGTAACGAGACCGTAGTGGTCGGCGTCAACCGCTGGACCGAGGGCGAACCCTCGCCCCTGCAAACCGAGGATGGCGGCATCATGGTCGTCGATCCCCAAGTCGAGCAGGAACAGATCGCGCGGCTGGATAGCTGGCGCGCAGAACGCGACGATGCGGCGGTGGCGGCGGCGCTGGAGGCGTTGCGCGCCGCGGCCCGGACCGGAGCGAATGTAATGGAACCGTCGATTGCGGCAGCCCGGGCCGGGGTCACCACCGGCGAATGGGCCGAAGAGATGCGCAAGGCCTATGGCACCTATCGCGGCCCCACCGGTGTATCCGGGTCGGTCTCGAACAAGACCGAAGGCTTGGAAGACCTGCGCGCGGCGGTTGATGCGGTCAGCGACAAGCTGGGTCGGCGCCTGAAATTCCTTGTGGGCAAGCCGGGGCTGGACGGTCATTCCAACGGCGCCGAGCAGATTGCCTTTCGCGCCCGCGACTGTGGCATGGACATCAGCTATGACGGTATCCGCCTCACGCCCGAGGAACTGGTCACCTCGGCGCTCGAGCAACAGGCCCATGTAGTCGGCCTGTCGATCCTGTCGGGCAGCCATCTGCCGCTGGTCGAAGAGGTGATGGATCGCATGCGCCTTGCCGGTCTGTCACATATCCCGGTGATCGTTGGCGGCATTATCCCTGACGAGGACGCCCAAAAATTGCGCGCAATGGGTGTTGCAAAAGTCTACACCCCCAAGGATTTCGAATTGAATGGAATAATGGGCGATATTGTGACGCTTGTCAGAGACACCGAAATAGCTGCGGAATAAATTCGCCACCCTAATAAAATGATGCTGAAACGCGTCTTTGTCTGTGTTTAACGTGGCGCGATTGGCGCCACTTTTTTGCGCTCAATAGAACTCAAAAAGGAACACAGGATGGGACACGATCTTAGCGGCATGACGCGTAAGGAACTGATCAACCTAAGGGACAAGGTTGACGCAGCCATCAAAACCGCCGAACAACGCGAACGTCAGGAAGCCCTGAAAGCGGCGGAAAAGGCGGCAGCGGAATTCGGTTTTTCATTGGCCGAATTGTCCGGCGAAACACGCAAGTCGACCAAAGGGACCAAGGCCCAGCCCAAATACCGTAATCCCGCCAATCCGGAACAGACCTGGTCGGGTCGCGGACGCAAACCGCAATGGGTGCATGATGCCATTCAGAGCGGCGCAGATATCTCCGATCTGGAAATCTGAGCGGATTTTGGGGAAATGACGATCCATATTGGCGCCAAGGCTGGCGAAATCGCGGAAACTGTTCTGTTACCCGGCGATCCCTATCGCGCGAAATGGGCGGCCGAAACGTTCCTGGATAATCCGGTTCTGGCAAATGAGGTTCGGGGCATGTTGGGGTTTACCGGCATGTGGCGCGGTAATCGGGTAACCATTCATGGGTCCGGGATGGGCATGCCGTCACTGTCGATCTATGCCAACGAGTTGATCCGCGATTATGGGGCAAAAACGCTGATCCGGATTGGCTCCTGCGGGGGGATGCAAGACAGTGTCGAGGTGCGAGACGTGATCCTGGCGATGACAGCCTCGACGCTTGGCACGCCGTCACGCGGCATCTTTCGCGAGTTGAACTTTGCCCCCTGCGCCGATTGGTCCCTGTTGCACGCCGCGGCACGCGCCGCTGAAACCAAGGGTGTGCGGACCCATGTGGGCGGCATCTATTCGTCGGACGTTTTCTACGACGAACGGCCCGATCTGAACGAACAGATGGTGCGCCATGGGGTGCTGGGGGTCGAGATGGAGGCGGCAGAGCTTTACATCCTGGCCGCGCGGCACAAATGCCGGGCGCTGGCGGTGCTGACGGTCTCCGACCATTTGCTGACCGGGGCTGCTCTACCCAGCGCAGAGCGCGAGACGAGCTTTGGCGACATGGTCGAGATTGCTCTGCACGCAGCCTTTCCCGAAGCCTGAGTCCATCACAAAAGGAATACGCGGCCCTTTTTGGCCGCGTTTTTCGTACGCTCACCGCCCGTGGCTACGATCATAGCCGTTGATCGGCGGGCTGGACCAAGTGCTCAAGGTGTCGGCCTGCGGCTCGAAGATCTCCACCAGCAGCGGATGACAAGCGGCCATATCCGAGGAATGCTCGGACGAGCAATCGCCGCCAGGGCAGGCACTTAGATTGCCCAATAGGTCGATCTCGGCAAAGAACTCAAGATAGTCCCCCGGTCGCACCGGCGAGGCCTTCATGAAGTATTGCCCGGTATCACGGGTGAAGCCGGTACACATGAACACGTTCAGAACGTCATGTACCAGCATCTCGGCATCGTGCAGCGGTAGCCCGGTATGGTCGGCCAGGGCGCGCGTCAGGTTCGAATGGCAACAATGGTGGTAATGACCACCCGCCAGCAAATTGCCGGTATAGGGATCGCAGCGGGTGCCGATCACATCATGGACGGAACCGCCATATTGGTCGATCCCGTACCAGCCTAGGGTATCCTCGATGATCGTCGCCATTGGACGGAGGTAGGGCAGGTTCGACCACAACCGTTCACCCGTGGTGACGTGGGTACCGTGCAGGGCGCGTGTCTTGCCCGAGAAGAACCGCTCGCTCAGGTCATGCAGGTTATGCAGGTTCAAGTCCCCCACCTGCGGTCCCTCGACGGAGCTGATGCGAAAGACCTGGCCCGCCTTGACCTCGAAGCACCGTCCCTCGCGCGGCGGGACAAGTACCTCGCCCGTCTTGCGGGCAGAAGCGCGCCCGGCGCGATAGAGATCCATGTCGGGGCGAGGAAGACTGTCGTTGGGATAACAGATCACCGGCTTTACGGCGCGGCGAGCATCGGCATCGGCGGGGGCATCGGTCATCGGGCGGTCACCTGTCTGTTTGCCACCCCATAAAGCCGTCGGAACGGAGACGGCGCAAGACCGTCTCCGACAGCAGTGTCTCAGATCGCGACAACGTCAAGCGGTGGGAAACCGTTAAAACCGACGCTGGCATAGGTCGAGGTATAGGCTCCGCAGTTGCGGATCACGATCCGGTCGCCATCGCGCAGGCCCAGCGGCAGATGCACCATCTTCTTTTCATAAAGCACATCAGCACTGTCACAGGAGGGGCCGGCGAGAATGCAGGGACCGGTCGGCTCATGCTCGCGTTCGGTGAGGAACTGATAGCGGATTGCCTCGTCCATGGTTTCGGCCAGGCCCGAGAACTTGCCGATATCCAGATAAACCCAGCGGTGCAGGTCATTGGTGGATTTGCGCGAAACCAGCAGCACCTCGGCGGCAATCGCACCGGCTTCGGCTACCATGCCGCGGCCCGGTTCTGCCATGACCTGCGGTACCTCGCCAAACCGTTGGCTGATCAGGCGGATCACCTCGGCAGCGTAGAGTTCGGGCGCATCCACTTCCTGACCGTAGAAAGCCGGGAAACCACCGCCAATATTGAGCAGGCTCAGTTCATGCCCTGCGGCGCGGGCGGCATGCCAGACACCGGCCACCTGATCCAGCACCGGCACCCACATCTCGGCGCGCCGGGTTTGCGAGCCGACGTGGAAGGACAGGCCAACCGGGTCGAGGCCGACAGAGCGCGCGTAGTCGAGGACAGCGATGGCTTTGTCCGGCGCACAGCCGAATTTGCGGCTGAGCGGCCAGTCGGCCTCACAAGCCTCGACGATCATACGGACATAGACCTGCGCGCCCGGCGCATGGGCTGCGATCTTGTCCAACTCGCCTTCGGCATCCGCGGCAAACAGAGTGATCCCCGCCGCATGCGCCCAGACGATATCAGCCGGTTTCTTGACCGTGTTGCCAAAGGAAATGCGGTCAGCCAAGGCCCCGGCGGCCAGGCACAGCTCGATCTCGGCCCGGGAGGCGGCGTCGAAATTGCTGCCCAGGCGGGCCAGCGTCGACAGGATTTCCGGCAGCGGGTTCGCCTTGACCGCGTAGTGGATACGCGCGCGGCCAAGCCCTTGGGCCAGCGCGGCGAACTGGCGGGCAACGGCCTGGGTGTCGATCACCAGCGTCGGGCGATCGAAACGGTTGGACAGGATAAAGGTTTCGGCGCGGGACAGAGTCGCGCTTTCACAGGCCAGGGGCCCGGTTACAACTGCGTTCAAGGTCATCTCCAACAGACGCGGCAAAGCCGTGCGGCAAAAGTGGAGACGTTACCGTCGCTGCGTAACCATAGGGTGCGTCCCTTACGACAGAGGCGCGTGCGTTGGCGTCTTGAATCGCGATATCGGTCTAATGATGAGTCGTTTCAAGCGGAAATTTCGTAGCGCGGAAATTTCTTTCTAGTCGACCAAATTTGCTGTTTCAACGCAACAGGTTGGCGGCTTATCCACAGAGCCTGAAACCTGACCGCCGCAGTAGACGCAAGTCCACATTTCGCGATCTCGGTCAAACCGCCAACGACAGTTTCGGGTCAGGGTTGTGCTGCGGGCGCGCCAGAAGAGATAAGCGAAGACAACCAACGCCAGAAAAAGAAGAAGGACGGGCATGACCTCGTCCTATCTTGTCAGTACCGCTTAGGCAATCTGCCCTCAGGCGGCATTGGCATATTGGAAGAGGTCGGGTTGCTCTTCCTTTGCAACCATGACTGGTTCGGGTTCGTAGTAAGCCCAAGCCTGGTTAAGCAGGTCCAGCGCCTCTTGCACGGGGATTTGGGGTCTGGCGGGTTTGTTTGCGGCTTTCATGGGCGTCATCCTTTGCATCAGATTTGGCCCCTCCCTTCGCAAGAACCTAAGCGCGCGACACAGGGAATTCATCGCACAGTTGCGCAGACTGGACATGCAGAAAAAACAAGGCTGCACCCCATCCCGGAAAGAGAACGGGCCCGCCAGGGGCGGACCCGCTGCAACCGTGGTCGCTGAACGGTTCAAACCGTGCGTTCCACCATCATCTTCTTGATCTCGGCAATCGCCTTGGCCGGGTTCAGCCCCTTTGGGCAGGTCTTGGCACAGTTCATGATGGTATGGCAGCGATACAGCTTGAACGGATCTTCCAGGTTGTCGAGGCGTTCGCCCGTGGCCTCATCCCGGCTGTCGATGATCCAGCGATAAGCATGCAGCAGCGCGGCAGGCCCCAGATAGCGGTCGCCGTTCCACCAATAGCTGGGGCACGAGGTCGAGCAGCTGGCGCACATCACACATTCATAAAGGCCATCCAGCTTCTTGCGATCCTCGATGGATTGCTTCCACTCCTTGGCCGGGCGGTTGGTCTTGGTTTCCAGCCAGGGCATGATCGAGGCGTGCTGAGCATAGAAATGGGTGAGATCCGGGATCAGATCCTTGACCACCGGCATATGCGGCAACGGATAGATTTTCACATCGCCCTTGATCTCATCCATGCCGTAAATGCAGGCCAGCGTGTTGATCCCGTCGATATTCATCGCACAGGACCCACAGATCCCCTCGCGGCAAGAGCGGCGGAAGGTCAGCGTCGCATCGACCTTGTTCTTGATATAGATAAGTGCGTCCAGAACCATCGGCCCGCAATCGTCCATATCGACGAAATAGGTATCGACGCGCGGGTTCTGCCCATCGTCCGGATTCCAGCGATAGATCTGGAACTTGCGCAGATTGGTCGCGCCTTCCGGCTTGGGCCAGGTCTTGCCCGTGGTGATGCGGGAATTCTTCGGGAGGGTCAGTTGTACCATGGTTTCCTCTCCTTAGAAGGTCCGCGCCTTGGGCGCGATTTTCTTCAGGCTGATGCCGCCCTGCTCTTCAGTGGTGAGCGGGTCGGTGATCACCGGACGATAGCTGAGCTCGACCGTGTTGCCTTCGACACGGCTGACGGTGTGCACCCGCCAGTTTTCATCGTCGCGGGTTGGGAAATCCTCGTGCGCATGGGCGCCACGGCTTTCCTTGCGCGCTTCGGCACCGACAATGGTGGCCAGCGCGCTGGGCATCAGGTTGGTCAGCTCCAGCGTTTCCATCAGGTCGCTGTTCCAGACCAGGCTGCGGTCGGTGACGCTCAGATCGTCCATCTTGGCGGCGATCGCGGTCATCTTCTCGACACCCTCGGCCATGGTCTTGGCGGTACGGAACACGGCAGCATCGGCCTGCATGGTCTTCTGCATCTCCAGCCGCAGTTCGGCGGTGGCGACATTGCCCTTGGCGTTGCGCAGCCCGTCGAAACGGTCAAACGCCTTTTCGACCGAGGCGAGGTTCAGCACCGGGTTCGGCGCCTCGGGGTCCACAACCTTGCCAGCGCGAATGGCCGAGGCGCGGCCAAACACCACGAGGTCGATGAGCGAGTTCGAGCCGAGGCGATTGGCCCCATGCACCGAGGCGCAACCGGCCTCACCCACGGCCATCAGGCCGGGCACGATGGCGGTCGGGTTGTCGGCGGTGGGGTTCAGCACCTCGCCCCAATAGTTGGTCGGGATACCGCCCATGTTGTAGTGAACAGTGGGCAGAACCGGGATCGGTTCCTTGGTCACATCGACGCCCGCAAAGATCTTGGCGCTTTCCGAGATGCCAGGCAGCCGTTCGGCCAGCGCCTCGGCCGGCAGGTGACTCAGGTTCAGGTGGATATGATCGCCGTCCTTGCCCACGCCGCGGCCTTCGCGAATTTCCATGGTCATCGAGCGACTGACATAGTCGCGCGGCGCCAGGTCCTTGTACTGAGGCGCATAGCGCTCCATGAACCGTTCCCCTTCGGAGTTGGTCAGGTACCCGCCCTCACCGCGCGCGCCTTCGGTGATCAGGCAGCCCGAGCCGTAGATGCCGGTCGGGTGGAACTGGACAAACTCCATATCCTGCAGAGCCAGACCCGCGCGAGCAACCATGCCGCCACCGTCGCCGGTGCAGGTATGGGCTGAGGTTGCGCTGAAGTAGGCACGGCCATAACCGCCGGTTGCCAGCACCACCATCTTGGCATTGAAGACGTGGAAGGTGCCGTCATCCAGCTTCCAGCAGACCACGCCCTGACACTGCCCGTCTTCGGACATGATCAGATCGATGGCGAAATACTCGATATAGAATTCCGCGTTGTTCTTGAGGCTCTGGCCATAGAGCGTATGCAGGATCGCGTGGCCGGTCCGGTCCGCCGCTGCACAGGTGCGCTGCACGGGCGGGCCTTCGCCAAACTCGGTGGTGTGGCCACCGAACGGGCGCTGATAAATCTTGCCTTCTTCGGTGCGCGAGAAGGGAACGCCGTAATGCTCCAGCTCGTACACTGCCTTGGGGGCCTCGCGCGCGAGGTATTCCATTGCGTCGGTATCGCCCAGCCAGTCCGACCCCTTGACGGTGTCGTACATGTGCCACTGCCAGTGATCAGGCCCCATGTTCGACAACGACGCGGCAATTCCGCCCTGCGCGGCGACAGTGTGCGAGCGGGTCGGGAACACCTTGGTCACACAAGCGGTGCGCAGCCCTTGTTCGGCCATGCCCAGCGTGGCCCGCAGACCGGCACCGCCGGCGCCGACCACGACCACATCGTATTCATGCGTTTCGTATTCGTAAGCAGCCATTGATAAAGCTCCGGTCTTAGAGGGCGATGCGGGCGATGGCGAAAAGGCCGGTCGCAGCAGCGGCATAGGAAAGGCAGATCACCAGGATGATCAGGATTTTCTGCATCAGGCCGTGCACGTAATCCTCGATCAGCACCTGGGCGCCGTCGGCGAAATGTTTGAAGCCAACGATCAGCGTCAGCGCGGCAATGATGGCCGGGAAGGGGCGCGAGAAATAGTCGAGCACCGCCTGATGCGGCTCGCCCAGCATCGGGCCAAAGGTGAACACGAACAGCGGAATCAGGATCAGCAGGGCCACCGAGCTGACCTTCATCGCCCAGAAATGAGCAGTGCCCGTCTTGGCCGAACCCATGCCAACGGCGCGTTTGCGGTCTGTGAGATAGCGCATCTTTGGCCTCCGTTACGCGATAACCAGAAGGGTCAGGATGGTGAGAACGACAGACCCGATCACAACGGTCCAACCCAGTTTCTCGGCTGTCGGCAGGTCAAGACCCAGCGCGTTGTCCCAGATCAGGTGCCGGATACCGGCCAGCGTGTGATACCATAGACCCCAAAGCGACAGCGCCATAACCAGATCGCCGATCAGCGAGGTGACCACTGCATCGGCGACAGCGAAATACTCGGGCGAGGTCGCGGCGGCCAGGAACCACCAGACGATCAGCAACGCCGCAAGCAGCAAGGCATTGCCCGTAATCCGCGTCAGGATCGAGGTGATCGAGGTCAGCTGCGGTCGATAGATCGAAAGATGCGGCGAAAGCGGGCGGTTACCCCGATTGACATCGGCCATGATGGCTCCTTTCCGTTGGCTGCGCTTGGTTTTACCTCTTTTTTGCGTCCTGTCACGCGCCGCAACTGCAAAAGGGCGCGGTTTTTTGGCACGCCCGGCAAGATTTGCGCCTTTGTGATCACGGTGATCTGGCGCGTGATCACAATATCTTCCATATTCTCAGCATGTGAGCGTTAGCAGGTCAGGTTGGATGTGATCACGAATCTCTCACCGGTACCTCAGTCCAATGCCGCTGTCTGCTGCGTGACCTCGCGCAGCAGCTTTTTGCGGATGCGCGCAGGATAATCGGCAAAGCCATTGGCGGTCTCGACAAAAGCACCCTCGCCCACGATGACGTTTTCGTAGAAGTAGGCGGTCAGGTCCGGCTCACTCTGCTCGATGGCAATCGCGTTCACCGTAATCCCCAGCGCACGCAGGTCGCGATGCACCGCCAGCGGCTCGACCCCCTCGTTCGAAGGGCCATCGCCTGAGACGTCAATCAAATGGCGGGCACAGTCTGGCACCTGGGTAAAAGCCGCCATGGTAACTTCCAGCGCCTCGCCAATTGCGGTGGAATAATTGCGCCAGACGCGCGGATCGGCTGCAACCCGGTCGGCGAAGCTGTCCAACGCCTCGAAACTGCTCGCTTGGGTCCAGGGAATGGTTACCCGCTGGCGCGCGGCGCCGGTCCATTGCACCAGCATCAACTGCGCCTGCGCCCGCACCAGCGCCTCGGACACGACCGGATCGCGGAGCGCATGGGCCAATCCATCCATCTGGGTGCGGTATTCGCCTTCATCGACAGAGCCGGACACATCCACCGCCAGCGCCAGGGCGAGATCGCAAGCCCCAGCTGGCTGGGTCAAGAAAAGGCTAAAAACAAATGCTCGCCAGAAAGACATGACCATAGGCTATCACAGTTGATTACAAATGCGATCACTTGCGCGTCATGTCTGACAGCACAGCGCACTCCTGTCCCGGCTCACAGACTATTTCGGCATGAGCACCCAATAATCCAGATCAAGCAGCACGTCGGGCAGATACTTGCCATCCTCACCCCGCAGCGCAAAGGGTGCACCGCCCTTGGTGGCCACCAGCCGCAGGCGCAACGCACCGACGCCGGGCGCGCCGGTATCGGCCTTGTCCAGCACCTCGGTCCAGGCCTTGATCGTGTCGCCGGCAAAGCAGGGATTGGCATGCGCCCCGCCGTTCAGCCCGACGATCATCTGCGCATTTGCCAGCCCGTTGAAACTCAGCGCGCGCGCCATCGAGATCACGTGCCCGCCGTAGATCAGCCGCCCATCGGGGCGGAAGGTCAGGTCAAAATGCACCTTGGCCGTGTTCTGCCACAGGCGGGTGGCCAGCATATGCTCGGCCTCTTCCACAGTGACACCATCCACATGGTCGATGGTTTCGCCAACGGCATAATCATCCCAACGATGCGGCTCGCCCGCCAGTGCAAAGTCGTAGGACGAGAAATCCAGCCCCTCGGGCACCACCAGATCGGCGGGCGCCAGCACCTTCTTCAGCTCGGGCACCACTGTTTCGGGCGCAGGCGCATCCAGGTCGCGTTTGCGCACCATCACCCAGCGGACATATTCCATCACGGTCTCGTCGCCCTGGTTCAGCCCGCGCGTGCGGACATAAACCACTCCGGTCTTGCCGTTAGAGTTCTGCTTGAGCCCGATCACCTCGGAAACCGAGCGCAGTGTATCGCCCGCATAAACCGGTTTCAGCCAGCGGCCTTCGGCATAGCCGAGATTGGCCACCGCGTTCAGCGACACATCCGGGACCGTCTTGCCGAACACCACATGAAACGCCGCCAGATCGTCGATCGGGCTGCCCGGCAAGCCGCACGCCTGCGCAAACGCATCCGAGGAGTAGAGCGCATGCCGTGCCGGATAAAGCGCGTGATAGAGCGCGCGCTCGCCATTGGTCACGGTGCGCGGCACCGCGTGATGCAGGGTCTGGCCGACAGTGTAGTCTTCGAAGAAGCGGCCCGGATTGGTCTTTGCCATCATTGTTGTCCCAGTTTCATGTCAGGGGAATAGTCGGCCGGAACGTCCTTGGTCACAGCCTGTGCACAGCGCATGATGCCGTTCGCCGCGTCATAGGCATAGGCTGGAGAGCCATAAAGCTCCCATCCCTTGGCCAGCGCATCGGAAACCTTGTGGCAGAAGGCGGAGGTATCCTCCTCGGTCAGGAGGCGATAGAGCTTGGCCATGATCGCGCGTCCTTATGCCGGGAAGGGCCAGGGGCCGACCAGCCCGTGAATATACCCAATAACCGCCATCAGCACGACCGAGGCGACCAGGAACATCGCATCCTTGCCCAGCGTGCCGGGTTCGCCCGGGCTCCACTCGGGTTCAGCGGCGTTGATCGCGGCGACCTCGACAATGCCCCAGACGAACAGTCCGCCGAACAGGATAATCGACGCCAGATCTCCGTTCACCAAAAGGTGCGCCGCCGCCCATGCGCGAAAACCAGCCAACTGCGGATGGCGCATCTTGTTGAGCAGCTTGCCCTTGGTTCCGGCCGGGCTCATCATCCAGATCGCAACCAGAACCAACAGGTTGTTGGCATGGGTCAGATAGGCGGGCGGCGCCCAGACATGCACATAAGGCGTCATCCGGAACCCGATCACCATCAGCACGACCGAGCCCAGCAACACCAGCGCCACCTTGCCCTTGCCGCGATCGCCCATTGCGGCGCGTTGCGCAGGCCGAACCCGCTTGAACAGATGCGCGGCCCACCAGAGTGCCACACCAAGGATCAGAAGAACGAAGCCCATGAGAGTTTATCCCGCTTGCAAAGCCAATATCGCCTCTGCTTTTGCCAGAATTTCACGGGCGGTGGCAACGTGCAGGTTTTCCACGATCTTGCCATCCACCACGGCCACGCCCTGCCCGCTGGCCTCGACCTCGGCAAAAGCAACGATCTGGCGCCGGGCCAGGTCGATCTCGGCCTCGGACGGGGCAAAGGCCGCGTTGGCGATATCCACCTGTGCCGGATGGATAAGCGTCTTGCCGTCAAACCCCATGTCGCGGCCCTGCGCGCATTCGGCCGCCAGCCCCTCGTCATCCTTGAACGCGTTATAAACGCCGTCGATGGCGATCAGCCCCTCGGCCTTGGCCGCCAGCAGGCACAGGCCCAGCGAGGTCATCATCGGCAGACGGTCGGCCCGGAACCGGGTCTGCAACTCCTTGGCCAGATCGTTGGTGCCCATCACGAACCCGGTCAGCAGCGGATGCGCGGCGATCTGGGTCGCGTTCAGCATGCCGCGCGGCGTTTCCATCATCGCCCAGATCGGCAGATCGCCGGTGATCGCGGCCAGCGCGTCCACATCCGTCGCGCTGCCCACCTTGGGCAGCAGCACCACGTCGGCATCCATCTCGCGCAACGCCTCAGCATCGGCCCGCCCCCAGGGCGTGTCCAGCCCGTTGATCCGCACGATCTTGGCCCGCGCGCCATAACCGCCCTGCGCCAGTGCCGCCTTCAACGTCTCGCGGGCGTTATCCTTTTCGTCGGCGGCGACCGCATCCTCAAGGTCAAAGATGATCGCATCCACCGGCAGGCTGCGCGCCTTGTCCAACGCCCGCTCCTTGGAGCCGGGGATATAGAGGACGGAACGATAGGGGCGCTGGCGCGGATCCATTTCAGATCTCCCAAGAGAAATATTGTTGCGCGGAGAGGTGCATTTTTTGCCGGTATGTTCAAGGCAAAAAACGCCGCAATGCAGCATCAACCTTGCGCAACGGGCTGGCGCGCGCCGGATTAACCGGTTTTGAGCACCTTTTCGGCAGGGTTTTCGTATCGGAACAGGGCATGCGGGTCCTTGGGACAGGCCACCGGGCAAAACGGGCCGAGACATGTTCTGCCATGACCAACGGCAACGGGCGGTGCGGCTGACCAGGAATACCGGCAGGCCTGGGCGCATCGCGGCTGCCCCGGAAAAGGGGACGACCCATGAAGACGACGATTATCAAGATGACGATGGGCCTTGGCCTGATGGCATTGGCGGCGGGCCAGCTTCAGGCGCACAGCAACAACTGCGCGCCGCGTCAGATGGTGCTGGACCAACTGGCGCAGAAATATGGCGAGGCACGGCGCGGTATCGGACTGGTGCAGCAGGGCTCGGTGATGGAGGTTTTTGCCTCGGACGAGACCGGAACCTGGACCATCACGGTGACCCTGCCCAATGGCATGACCTGCATGGTGGCCAGCGGTCAGTCCTATGAGGCACTGGCCGAGGCGCTGCCGACCAGTGGCAACGACGCCTGAACCGGGTTGCGCGCCGGTCCGATGTGCCCCCTCCCTCGTGAGGCATTTGCGGATCGGATCGGCGCGCCACTTTGACCCGGCTCAGTTGAACGCATCCCAGATCAGCTTGACCCCGGTGACCGTCAGCATGACATGGGCCAGCGCAAAAAAAGCCCGTTCCGGCACCAGGTGATGTGCCTTGACGCCCAACCAGGCCCCGAGCAGGGCAAAGGGTGCGAGCAAGAGACCCGCACTCGCAGTGTCCAGGGTGAACATTCCCAGCCAGGCATAGGGAATAAACTTGGCGACGTTGAGCGCCCAGAAGGTCAACACCGTGGTGGCCTGAAACTCAGTCTTTCCCAGCCTTTGAGACAGCAGATAGACTGCCGCCGGCGGCCCCCCCGCATGGCTGACAAAGCTGGTGAAGCCAGCCACGCCTCCCGCCAGCAACCCAGCCATCGGAGGCAGGCGCGAGGGGAATTCTCGCACCCAACCGCGCCCGCACGCCATCTGCCAGGCCACAAACGCCAGAGAAATCCCCCCGATCAGGAGGCGCAACAGATCGGCATCGGTCGCGCGGTAGAGCAGCGCGCCTAGCGCCACACCGGGCAACCCACCCAGGATCAGCAATCGGGCATCGGGCCAACTCCATCTGCGCCAATAGGGCTTTAGAGTCGCCAGGTCGATCAACATCAACAAGGGCAGCATCAGCGCCAGCGCCTGCCCTGGGTCAAGGTAGATCGCCAGAATCGAGGCCGAGGCAAAAGCTACGCCCGAGCCGAACCCACCCTTGGAAACACCTGCAAAGATCACCGCTGGAATGGTCACCGCGAAAAAGCCGATATCCGGTTCCAGCACGCGTCAATTCCCCCTAACCCGCGACGTTACAACGCTTTTAGCGCAATCACCCGCTTTCGGACAGGGGGAATGCGCCGTGATGCCGCGTCGCAGAACACTTGCGCGACGCCGCTTTACGCTCTAGCACAGCGACGATTTTCAACCGGACCGGAGATACTCCAAATGGCCAGACCCAAGATCGCGCTCATCGGCGCAGGTCAGATCGGCGGCACGCTCGCCCACCTCGTCGCGCTGAAGGAACTGGGCGATGTTGTCCTGTTCGACATCGCCGAAGGCACGCCGGAAGGCAAGGCGCTCGACATCGCGGAATCCGGCCCCTCGGAAGGGTTCGACGCCAAGCTCAAGGGCACCCAGTCCTATGCCGATATCGCGGGTGCGGATGTCTGCATCGTCACCGCCGGTGTGCCACGCAAGCCGGGCATGAGCCGCGACGACCTGCTGGGCATCAACCTCAAGGTCATGAAATCGGTCGGCGAAGGCATCCGCGACAACGCCCCCGACGCTTTCGTCATCTGCATCACCAACCCGCTCGACGCGATGGTCTGGGCGCTGCAGCAGTTCTCGGGTCTGCCCGCGAACAAGGTCTGTGGCATGGCCGGCGTGCTCGACTCGGCCCGCTTCCGCCATTTCCTGGCCGAAGAATTCAACGTGTCGATGAAGGATGTCACCGCATTCGTGCTGGGCGGCCATGGCGACACCATGGTGCCGTCGGTGCGTTATTCGACAGTTGCCGGTATCCCGCTG
The DNA here is from genome assembly GCF_059612905.1 of Ruegeria sp. YKSD163. Lineage (NCBI taxonomy): Bacteria > Pseudomonadati > Pseudomonadota > Alphaproteobacteria > Rhodobacterales > Roseobacteraceae > Ruegeria > Ruegeria sp. YKSD163. Next base: position 104,966 of record NZ_JBXWRM010000004.1, on the reverse strand, counting down.
CCCGATCTGGTCAAGATGGGTTGGACCAGCCAGGAGAAACTGGACGCCATCGTGCAGCGCACCCGTGACGGCGGCGCCGAAATCGTCGGCCTGCTGAAAACGGGTTCGGCCTATTACGCCCCCGCCACCAGCGCCATCGAAATGGCCGAGGCCTATCTGAAGGACCAGAAACGCGTCCTGCCCTGCGCCGCGCATTGCAACGGCGAACTGGGCGTCAAGGGCATGTATGTAGGGGTGCCCACCGTGATCGGCGCAGGCGGGATCGAGCGCATCATCGACGTGACTCTGACGAAGGAAGAACAGGAAATGTTCGACAACTCGGTCAACGCGGTCAAAGGCCTTGTCGAGGCCTGCAAGGGCATCGACAGCTCTCTGGCCTGATCCCCGGCGATGCAATCTTCAGGGCCGGTCCTGATGGGGGCCGGCCTTTTTCATGCCATCTTGCCATCTGCCTCGGCAGTTTGCTGGCGAAAGTGTCCTTGTCAGAGAACCTTTCCCCGGCTGGAACCCAAAAGGTCCGACACCGCACTCTTGCCCAAGCTGTCTGCGGGCAGATTGACGGATAGCCTTGCGGACCGTCGGTTCGCGCACTTGTTCGAGCCGGGTCGGGGGCGCGAGAAAACACGCTATCGCTTTCCCTGCTTCAGACACCCGAACGGTCCGCCGGGCCGTTAGCGCAAAAGTCGGAAAACCCCGCCACAAGGCCGTTTTCTGCAGCAGCAACCAATGGCGAATCACAGATACTCGCAAGGCTTTGCATATGTGATCACAGCCTGAAACCGTGTGATCACAAACGTGCAAAATCTTCACGATATTTCCCGTCCGCGTCAAATAACCCTTTAAAAATGGCCGCTAGACCACCCTATAACGGGTCAATCGCAGTCAGACGGGACAGATGCAATGAACATCCATGAATATCAGGCAAAGGCCCTTCTGCGCAGCTATGGCGCGCCGGTTTCGGACGGCCGCGTTGTGCTGCGTGCAGAAGACGCCAAAACCGCCGCCGGGGAACTGGACGGCCCGCTGTGGGTCGTCAAGGCGCAGATTCACGCCGGTGGACGTGGCAAGGGCAAGTTCAAAGAGGCCGATGCCGGTGAAAAGGGCGGTGTCCGTCTGACCAAATCGGTCGAAGAGGCCGCCGAGGAAGCCAAGAAGATGCTGGGCCGCACCCTGGTCACCCATCAGACCGGCCCGGCAGGCAAGCAGGTCAACCGCATCTATATCGAGGCCGGATCGGGCATCGAACGGGAACTGTACCTGGCCCTTCTGGTCGACCGTCAGACCAGCCGCATCTCGTTTGTCTGCTCGACCGAGGGCGGCATGGACATCGAAGAGGTCGCCGCCAGCACGCCCGAGAAGATCCTGTCCTTCAGCGTCGACCCGGTGACCGGCTACCAGCCCTATCATGGCCGCCGCATCGCGTTTTCGCTCGGCCTTTCCGGCCCGCAGGTGAAACAATGCGTCTCGCTGATGGGTCTCCTCTACAAGGCCTTCGTCGAGAAGGACATGGAGATGCTGGAGATCAACCCGCTGATCGTGGCCGAGGGCGGCAGCCTCAAGGTGCTGGACGCCAAAGTCGGCTTTGACGGCAACGCGATCTATCGCCACTCGGACATCGCCGAACTGCGCGACACCACCGAAGAGGATCCCAAGGAACTGGAAGCCTCCAAATACGACCTGAACTACATCGCACTGGATGGCGAGATCGGCTGCATGGTGAACGGCGCCGGTCTGGCGATGGCAACCATGGACATCATCAAGCTTTACGGTGCCGAGCCCGCCAACTTCCTCGACGTCGGCGGCGGCGCCACCAAGGAGAAGGTGACCGAAGCGTTCAAGATCATCACCTCGGACCCGAACGTCAAAGGCATCCTGGTCAACATCTTCGGCGGCATCATGCGTTGTGACGTGATCGCCGAAGGCGTGGTCGCCGCGGTCAAGGAAGTGGGCCTTCAGGTTCCGCTGGTCGTCCGTCTCGAAGGCACCAATGTCGAGAAAGGCAAGGAGATCATCAACACCTCCGGCCTGAACGTCATCGCCGCCGACAACCTGTCGGATGGTGCCGAGAAGATCGTGAAAGCGGTCAAGGGCTAATCGCGTGACAGCCGTAATTCTTAAGCCCAACGAAATCGAAGAATGGCCCTTAGACCAACGGATCGAAGTATCCGTTGGAAAGCGGGGGAACAACTCGTCGATACACGTTCCGTGTGATGTGTTCCTGTTCCGGCAGAACACTTCCAAAGGCGCTCGTGATGGAAGGCTATATGGACGCGGCACAATTTACACCGCAGATCGAACGGTGGATGGGGGATGGCGCTTCACGCTTGAACTGTCGCGCTATCCATCGGTTGATCTCTACTCACACGATCTGAACACAGATGTGATCGACCACGACGATACAGTCGAGAAAGAGCTTGCAGAGGTGCGACGTGTCTCTTGGGCGCGCTTCTTCGCGGTATCCGATGATGTCGTCACTCGTCTTAGTTCAGAGAATTTTGGAGAATAAAATGGCAGTCCTCATCGACGAAAATACCAAGGTCATCTGCCAGGGCTTCACCGGCTCGCAAGGTACCTTTCACTCGGAACAGGCCATCGCCTATGGCACCAAGATGGTTGGCGGGGTCACCCCCGGCAAAGGTGGCCAGACCCACCTGAACCTGCCCGTCTTCAACTCGGTGCACGAGGCCAAGGCCGTGACCGAGGCCAATGCAACCGTGATCTATGTGCCACCGCCGTTTGCCGCCGACTCGATCCTCGAGGCGATCGACGCCAAGATGGAGGTGATCGTCTGTATCACCGAAGGCATCCCGGTTCTGGACATGATGCGGGTCAAGCGCGCGCTCGAAGGCTCGTCCTCGCGCCTGATCGGCCCCAACTGCCCCGGTGTCATCACGCCCGATGCCTGCAAGATCGGCATCATGCCCGGCCATATCCACAAGCGCGGCAGCGTCGGCGTGGTGTCCCGCTCGGGCACGCTGACCTATGAGGCGGTCAAACAGACCTCGGATATCGGTCTGGGCCAGTCCACCGCCGTGGGCATCGGCGGCGACCCGATCAAGGGGACCGAGCATATCGACGTGCTGGAATGGTTTCTGGCCGACGACGAAACCGAAAGCATCATCATGATCGGTGAGATCGGCGGCAGCGCCGAGGAAGAGGCCGCCCAGTTCCTGAAGGACGAGGCCAAGAAGGGCCGCAAGAAGCCGGTCGCCGGTTTCATCGCGGGCCGCACTGCCCCTCCGGGCCGCCGCATGGGTCACGCGGGCGCTATCGTCGCCGGCGGCAAGGGCGGCGCCGAGGACAAGATCGAAGCCATGCGCTCGGCCGGTATCGTCGTGGCCGACAGCCCGGCAACCCTGGGCGAGGCCGTGCTGGCGGCGATCGGCAAGTAACCGGCCTGCCCCGCGTCAATGCGGGGCGGCGCGCAAATCGGGAGGACACATGACGTTCGGCAAGGTCATAGGAACGTGTTTCTCGAAATACTTCACCTTCTCCGGGCGGGCTTCTCGCCCGGAGTACTGGTATTTTTTCCTGTTCATGGTGCTGGGCAACGTGGTGGCAACCCTGCTCGATGCGGCGCTGTTCGATTCCGTCAGCACCACGGTCGAAACCTCGGGAACCGGCGCCAGCGCCAGTATCGAGAATACCGGCCCCCTCGCAGCGCTGTTCTCACTCGCCGTGTTCCTGCCGCATCTGGCCGTGGCCTTTCGCCGGATGCACGACACCGGCCGCAGCGGGCTTTTTGCGCTGCTTCCCGTTTTGCTGATGATCGGCGCCGGGTTGATCCTGGTCTTCGGCATCGGCATCGCCTCCAGCTTTGCCGCTGGCGGCTCGCTCGACCTTCTCTTCACCCGCGCCACGCTGCTGTTGCTGATCCCGACGCTCGCCGTCCTGATCGTCTCGCCGCTTCTGGTGCTGTGGTGGCTGACCCGGCCCAGCCAGCCGGGCACCAATCAATACGGTCCCCATCCCAACCGGGCGGTGTCGCCATGAGTGCCCACGTCTCGCATCCGGCCCGCTTTCACCAGCGCCTCGCGGCTGGCCTTGCAGCGCTGTTCCTGTGTCTTGGCACCCCGTTGCTGGCCGAAATGTTCGGGCCGATTTCGGGCCAGGTTCATGGTGTGGGCCCCAAAACGCTGGTTATCGTCCTACACGGAGATTCCGGGCCAGACTACATCACGTCCTTTGCCACGGAACTGGCCGCGCGAAACCCGCAGTCGACCGTCATCCAGATGGCGCGGCCCGGCTATTCCGTCGCCGGGCGCCGCAGCAAGGGATCGAACAACGGCAGCCGCGACCACTATACCAAACAGAACAACAATCTGCTGGCACAGGGTATTTCGGCAGCTGGCCAGGCATATCCGCATCAAAAGCTGGTGGTGGTGGCTCATTCCGGCGGAGCGGCACAGACCGCCACGCTGCTGGGAACGGTACCGGGCCTGATCGACACGGCAATCATGGTGTCAGGCCCGTTCGACATTCCGCGCTGGCGGGCCGCACGCGGCACGCCCTGGCCCAAAAGCCAATCGCCGATCCGCTATCTCGACCAGATACCACGACAAACCCGGATCATCGCGGTGACCGGCCAGAACGATTCCAATACGCAGCCCGGCCTTGCCCGGGACTATGTGGCCAAGGCTCAGGCGCGCGGCCTGAACGCCACATTCACCGCCATACCGAATGCAGGCCACAGTTTCAGATCGCTCAAAGAACCCGTTCTGGCCATCGCAACCCGCGAAATCCAGAGCTAGGAAAGTCAGGTGAACCAATGACCGAACAATCGCCCAACTCCCAGTTTCATGCCTCAAGCTTCATGCAGGGGCACAATGCGGAATACCTCGAACAGCTCTATGCCCGATACGCCAACGACCCCGGCGCGGTGGATGCCGCATGGGCCGAGTTTTTCCGCGCGATGGGCGATGCGGATACCGATGTGAAGAAAGAGGCCGACGGCCCCAGTTGGGCGCGCACCGACTGGCCGCCGATGCCCGCCGACGACCTGACCGGCGCGCTGACCGGACAATGGGCCGAGATCGACGCCAAGGCCGCTGGTGGCAAGATCAAGGAACAGGCCGCCAAGGCCGGCGTTCCGGTCAGCGATGACCAGATCAAGCGCGCGGTGCTGGATTCGATCCGCGCCCTGATGATTATCCGCGCCTATCGTATCCGGGGCCATCTGGTGGCCGATCTGGACCCGCTTGGCATGCGCGCGGGCACCCCGCATCCCGAGCTGGATCCCAAGACCTATGGTTTTGCCGATTCCGACATGGACCGGCCGATCTTCATCGACAACGTGCTGGGGCTGACCCATGCCTCGATGCGGCAGATCATCGACATCGTCAAACGCACCTATTGCGGCACCTTTGCGCTGCAATACATGCATATCTCGAACCCCGAAGAGGCCGCCTGGCTGAAAGAACGAATTGAAGGCTATGGCAAGGAGATCTCGTTCACCCGCGAAGGGCGCAAGGCCATCCTGAACAAGATGGTCGAGGCCGAGGGCTTCGAAAAGTTCCTGCATGTCAAATACATGGGAACCAAGCGATTTGGCCTCGACGGCGGCGAGGCGCTGATCCCCGCGATGGAACAGATCATCAAGCGCGGTGGCGCGCTGGGGGTCCGCGAGATCGTCATCGGCATGCCGCACCGTGGCCGCCTGAACATCCTCGCCAACGTGATGGGCAAACCCTATCGCGCCATCTTCAACGAATTCCAGGGCGGCAGCTTCAAGCCCGAGGATGTCGACGGCTCAGGCGACGTGAAATACCACCTCGGCGCCTCCTCGGACCGAGAGTTCGACGGCAATACGGTTCACCTCAGCCTCACCGCCAACCCCTCGCACCTCGAGGCGGTCAACCCCGTCGTTCTGGGCAAGGCCCGCGCCAAGCAGGACCAGTTCGGCGACAAGGACCGCACCTCGGTCATGCCGGTGCTGCTGCATGGCGACGCGGCTTTTGCCGGTCAGGGCGTTGTGGCCGAATGCTTCCAGCTTTCCGGCATCCGCGGCCATCGCACCGGCGGCACCATGCATATCGTGGTCAACAACCAGATCGGCTTCACCACCGCGCCGCATTTCAGCCGCTCCAGCCCCTATCCGACCGATATCGCCCTGATGGTCGAGGCGCCGATCTTCCACGTCAACGGCGACGACCCCGAGGCGGTGGTGCACGCCGCCAAGGTGGCCACCGAGTTCCGGCAAAAGTTCCGCAAGGATGTGGTGATCGACATCTTCTGCTATCGCCGTTTTGGCCATAACGAGGGCGACGAGCCCATGTTCACCAACCCGATCATGTACAAGCGGATCAAGACCCACAAGACCACGCTCAGCCTCTATACCGAGCGTCTGGTCAAGGACGGGTTGATCCCCGAGGGCGAGATCGAGGACATGAAGGCCGCCTTCCAGGCGCATCTGAACGAAGAGTTCGAGGCCGGCAAGGATTACAAGCCCAACAAGGCCGATTGGCTGGACGGCCGCTGGTCGCATCTGGACAAGAACAAAGAGGAATATGTGCGCGGCGAGACCGCGATCACGCCCGAAACCCTGGCCGAGGTCGGCAATGCCCTGACCCGCGCGCCCGAGGGGTTCGCGCTGCACCGCACTGTCGAACGTCTGCTTGAAACCAAAAAGGCGATGTTCGATACCGGTACGGGCATCGACTGGGCCACTGGCGAGGCGCTTGCCTATGGCTCGTTGTTGACCGAGGGCTATCCGGTCCGCCTGGCCGGTCAGGATGCCACTCGGGGCACCTTCAGCCAGCGCCATTCCGGCCTGATCAGCCAGGACAGCGAAGAGCGGTACTATCCGCTCAACAACATCCGCAAGGGTCAGGCGAATTACGAGGTGATCGACTCGATGCTCAGCGAATATGCGGTGCTGGGTTTCGAATACGGTTATTCACTGGCCGAACCCAATGCGCTGACGCTCTGGGAGGCCCAGTTCGGCGACTTCGCGAACGGCGCCCAGATCATGTTCGACCAGTTCATCAGCTCAGGCGAAAGCAAGTGGCTGCGGATGTCGGGCCTTGTCTGCCTGCTGCCACACGGGTTCGAGGGCCAGGGCCCCGAACACAGCTCGGCCCGTCTGGAAAGGTTCCTGCAGATGTGCGGTCAGGATAACTGGATCGTGGCCAACTGCACCACGCCAGCCAACTATTTCCACATCCTGCGCCGTCAGCTGCACCGGACCTTCCGCAAGCCGCTGATCCTGGTCACCCCGAAATCGCTGCTGCGTCACAAACTGGCAGTCTCGAAGGCCGAAGAGTTCACCACCGGTTCGTCTTTCCACCGAGTGCTGTGGGATGATGCGCAATATGGCAACTCAGACACCAAGCTGGTTGCCGACGACAAGATCAAGCGGGTCGTGCTGTGCTCGGGCAAGGTCTACTTCGACCTGCTCGAGGAACGCGACGCGCGCGGCATCGACGATGTCTATCTGCTCAGGATCGAGCAGTATTACCCCTTCCCGGCCCATTCGCTCATCAACGAGCTGGAGCGGTTCAAGGGGGCCGAAATGGTCTGGTGCCAGGAAGAACCCAAGAACCAGGGCGCGTGGAGCTTCATCGAGCCCAATATCGAATGGGTGCTGACCCGCATCGGCGCCAAGCACACCCGCCCGACCTATGTCGGCCGTGCGACCTCGGCCTCGCCCGCGACCGGCCTGGCCAGCCAACACAAAGCCCAACAAGAGGCGCTCGTAAACGAAGCGCTGAGCATCGAAGGAAAATAAGCGATGACGATCGAAGTTCGTGTCCCCACGCTTGGCGAATCCGTGACCGAAGCCACAGTGGCCACATGGTTCAAGAAACCCGGCGACGCCGTGGCCGTCGACGAGATGCTCTGTGAGCTGGAAACCGACAAGGTAACCGTCGAGGTCCCCGCCCCCGCCGCAGGCGTGATGGGTGAGATTGTGGCCAAGGAAGGCGAAACCGTTGGCGTGAACGCGCTGCTGGCAACCATTGCCGCCGGCGAAGGTGCGGCCCCCGCCGCAGGCGAAAAAACCGCGAAAGCGGCGGCAGAGCCTGCCGCCGAGTCGGGCGGCTCGGTTGACGTGATGGTGCCCACCTTGGGTGAATCGGTGACCGAAGCCACTGTCTCGACCTGGTTCAAGAAGGTGGGCGACACCGTCACGCAGGACGAGATGCTATGCGAGCTGGAAACCGACAAGGTCTCGGTCGAGGTGCCCGCGCCTGCATCCGGCGTGCTGGCCGAAATCATCGCGGCCGAAGGCGCGACGGTGAACGCATCGGCCAAGCTGGCGGTGATCTCAGGCAGCGCCTCGGGCGTCTCTCCCGCACCCGCCGCCCCGACCACCACTGTCGCTCCCGCAGCTTCCACCAGCAAGGACATCGCCAACGCTCCTTCGGCTGAAAAAGCGATGGCCGAAGCCGGGATCAGCCCGGCACAGGTCACCGGAACCGGACGTGACGGCCGCATCATGAAAGAGGATGTCGCCGCTGCCGTTGCCACAGCGGCCGCCGCGCCGGCCCCTGCCGCCGCTCCTGCCCCGGCTGCTGCGCCCCGCGCGCCTGCCCTGGCAGAGGATGCCGCGCGCGAGGAACGCGTCCGCATGACGCGCCTGCGCCAGACCATCGCCCGCCGCCTGAAGGACGCCCAGAACACCGCCGCGATCCTGACCACCTATAACGAGGTGGACATGACCGAGGTGATGGCGATCCGCAACCAATACAAGGACGCGTTCGAGAAGAAGCACGGCGTACGCATGGGCTTCATGTCCTTCTTCACCAAGGCCTGCTGCCACGCGCTGAAAGAGGTGCCCGAGGTCAACGCCGAGATCGACGGCCAGGACATCGTCTACAAGAACTACGTGCACATGGGCGTCGCCGCCGGTACGCCGCAGGGCCTGGTGGTGCCGGTCATCCGCGACGCCGACCAGATGTCCTTTGCCGAGATCGAAAAGGCGATCGCCGAAAAGGGCAAGCGCGCCCGCGACGGCAAGCTGTCCATGGCCGAGATGCAGGGCGGCACCTTCACCATCTCCAACGGTGGCGTCTACGGCTCGCTGATGTCCTCGCCGATCCTGAACCCCCCGCAGTCGGGTATCCTCGGCATGCACAAGATCCAGGACCGTCCGATGGTCATCAACGGAGAAATCAAGATCCGCCCGATGATGTACCTGGCGCTGTCCTATGATCACCGTATCGTCGACGGCAAGGGCGCGGTGACCTTCCTCGTCCGCGTGAAAGAGGCGCTGGAAGATCCCCGCCGCTTGCTGATGGATCTGTGATCAAAGACGACAGGCCTCGCACCATGTCCGGTGCGAGGCCGAAACCATCCCAGGCCGGACAGACAAGAAAGCCGAGTAAGACGGATCAGATGATTGACGGAATGCTATCCAGATTCGCCGCGCTCCGGGTCACGCACCGGCGGCCCGCTGCCTTACATACCGGATCAAAAGGACACTGACCCATGGCAACCCACGCCCTCTGGCAGGCCGATGTGGCCGACTTCGACGCTTGGCTCAAGGTGTTCCGCGAGGATCGCGCGATGCGCAAGGCCGCGGGCATCCGCGATTTGCATATCTGGCGCGACCCTGATCGCGCCGATCATGCGGTGGCTTTGTTCGAGATCACCGACCTCGCCTCGGCCAAGGCCTTCTTCGACAGCGAAGAACTGGCCATGCACCACGAACGCGGCGGCATTGCCCATATCACGGTGAAACTGCTGACGCCGGTCTGATCCGGCACCGGCACGACATTTCAGGCACCGGGCCGCAATACCCCACCCGGCGCACACGAAGGAGAGTTAAAATGGCTAACTATGACGTCATCGTAATCGGCGCCGGCCCCGGCGGCTATGTCTGCGCCATCCGCTGCGCCCAGCTGGGACTGAAGACCGCCGTGGTCGAAGGCCGCGAAACCCTGGGCGGCACCTGCCTGAACGTGGGCTGCATACCGTCCAAGGCGCTGCTGCATGCCTCGCACTCGCTGCACGAGGCACAGCACAACTTTGCCAAGATGGGGCTCAAGGGCAAGGCGCCCTCGGTCGACTGGAAACAGATGCTCGCCTATAAGGACGAGGTGATCGAGGGCAACACCAAGGGCATCGAATTCCTGTTCAAAAAGAACAAGATCGACTGGATCAAGGGTTGGGCCACCATCCCCGCCGCAGGCAAGGTGCAGGTGGGCGACGACACCCACGAGGCCAAGAACATCATCATCGCCTCGGGGTCTGAGCCGGCCTCGCTGCCCGGTGTCGAGGTGGATGAGAAAACCGTCGTGACGTCCACCGGAGCGCTGGAACTGGGCAAGATCCCGAAATCCCTGGTAGTGATCGGCGCCGGTGTCATCGGGCTGGAACTGGGCTCGGTCTATGCCCGCCTGGGTGCCGAGGTGACGGTGGTCGAATTCCTTGACGTGATCACCCCCGGCATGGATGGCGAGGTGCAAAAGACCTTCCAGCGCATCCTGAAAAAGCAGGGCCTGAACTTTGTCATGGGCGCCGCGGTGCAAAAGACCGAAGTGGCCAGGGGCAAGGCCAAGGTCACCTACAAGCTGATGAAGAAGGACACCGAGCACGAGATCGAAGCCGATACCGTGCTGGTCGCTACCGGGCGCAAACCCTATACCGCCGGCCTGGGCCTCGACAAGCTGGGCATCGAAATGACCCAGCGCGGCCAGATCAAGGTCGGCAAGGACTGGCAGACCAGCGTGCCCGGTATCTACGCCATCGGCGACGTGATCGAAGGCCCGATGCTCGCCCACAAGGCCGAGGACGAAGGCATGGCCGCCGCCGAACAGGTCGCGGGCAAACACGGCCATGTCAACTATGGCGTCATCCCCGGCGTGATCTACACCACGCCCGAGGTCGCCAATGTCGGCGAGACAGAACAAAGCCTGAAAGAAGCGGGTCGCGCCTACAAGGTCGGCAAGTTCATGTTCATGGGCAATGGCCGCGCCAAGGCCAATTTCGCCAGCGACGGCTTCGTCAAGATCCTCGCCGACAAGGAGACCGACCGCATCCTTGGCGCCCATATCATCGGCCCGGCGGCGGGCGAGCTGATCCACGAGATCTGCGTTGCGATGGAATTCGGCGCCTCGGCCGAGGATCTGGCGCTCACCTGTCACGCGCATCCCACCTATTCCGAGGCGGTGCGCGAGGCGGCGCTGGCCTGCGGCGACGGCCCGATCCACTCGTAACACCGTCAAAGCCTCGGGGCGGCAGCACCGCCGCCCCGGCATAGGCGCCCTCAAGGCTTCATTTCGCTGGAAATACTCCGGGGGAGTCGCCGTCGGGCGACGCGGGCAGCGCCCCCTGCCGTGCCTCAACTCTGCGCGGTCTCATATCCTGCTTCACGCATCAACCGGTCCGAGGCGCCCTCGATCTCGGTCTCCAGGCGCCGCATGAAGGCATCGCGCGGCACCCCCGGCGGAATCGGGTCCAGGAACTCCACAACCGCGCGCCCCGGCTTTCGCAGGAGCCCGTCACGCGGCCAGAACAACCCCACATTGGTCGCCACCGGGATGCAGCTGTATTGCAACCCCTCGTAAAGGACGGCACTGCCCACCTTATAGGGTTTGGATACGCCCGGCGCGACCCGTGTGCCCTGCGGATAGATTACCAGTTGACCGGGTTCGGCGAATTCCTTGGCCACGTCCTTGACCATCTTGGCCACCGCTGCACCGCGCTTGCCCCTGTTTACCGGAATACAGCCCAGCCGCTTGGCATAGACCCCGATCACGGGCGTCCACAACAGCTCGCGTTTCATGATGAACTTGCCATGCGGCACCGCGTGAAAGATCAGCAGGATGTCAAAGAACGACTGATGCTTGGCTGCTATCAGCACCTCACCCGTCGGCACCGGTCCGCGTATCTCGCCCTGAATGCCGACCATCCAGCGCGCCATCCAGATCGTGCTGCGCGCGTAAAGCTTGCAGGCCCTGAGCGCGCCCTTCTTCGAGACCAGCGCATAAGGGGTAAAGAGCAGCCCCAGGATGGCCATCCAGATGTAAATGACGATGGTAAAGACGATGGAACGCACCCACTGTATCATCATGCAAGCTCCTTCAACCTGCGGCGGGCCGCGTTCCAGGTTGCGGCAAAAGCAACCACCGCGCCCAGAACCGGGATCAGCAGCGGCAGCAGCCAGCCTGCGCCACGAAAACCGAGCCCGGTCAGAAAGCCACCCTCGTCCGAGGCTTCGGGCAGCAACAGCACTCCGCCCATGCCCAGCACCACCCCCACGGCAGACCCGATCAACGCCCGCAAAGTGAACCGGCGCACGAAGGCGCCCGCGATATAGCGGTCGCGCGCGCCGACCAGCCGCAGAACCTCGATGACCTGCGCATTGGCCGCCAGCGCCGCATTGGCCGCCAACGTGATCATCGCCGCCGTGGCGCCACCGATCAGCAAGATCGACACCACCGCCAGACGGCGCAGCGAATTGGCCGCATCCACCAGCGGCTCGCGCCAGCGCCGGTGATCATCCAGCACAGCGCCCGGAACCTCGGCCGCCAGCCGCAGTCGCAACCCCTGTGCGTCATATGCGGGTTCGCCGCCAACGATCTCGATCAGTTGCGGCACCGGCAACGTGTCCAGCGGTAAATCAGGCCCAAGCCAAGGCGCCAGCAGCGCCGCCTGTTCCTCGCGGCTCAGCGCGCGGGCCTCGGCCACGCCCGGTGTCTGTTTCAGGATGGACAGCGCCGCCTGCGTCTGTGCGGCGACCTGATCGGCGGGCGCATTGATGCGCAGCGTTGCCGCCCGGGCCAGTTCCGAGGCCCAGCGGTCCGCCAACCGCCCCGAGGCCAGCGACAAAGCCAGCGCGAACACCGCCAGAAAAGCCATCGCGCCGGACACGAACAAGGTGAGTTGCGCGGTAAAGCCCGAAGGCGGCACCACCCGGTCGGCCTGTTTATCGGCCATCAACAATGCGCGGATGGTTCCCTTGCTCACAGATCCGCCCCCGCCAGTTGCAGCCGCTTGTTCGAGATCCGCAGCACCCGCGCCTGAACCTGGCTTTTGGCGGCACGGATCAGACTCAGATCGTGGGTAGCGATCAGCACGGTCTTGCCCATCCGGTTCAGTTCCACCAGCAATTGTAGCAGCCGCTGGGACATCTCCCAGTCGACGTTACCGGTGGGTTCATCTGCCACCACCACATCTGGCGACATGATCACCGCACGGGCCAGCGCCGCGCGCTGGCGTTCCCCCCCCGACAGTTCAGGCGGCAGGGCCTCGGGCCGTTTGGATAGTCCGACCCAGGCCATCAGTTCGCGCAGGTTCTCTTGTTCTTGCGACAATTCATGGCCCGAGACGGTCAACGGCAACGCGATGTTCTCGGCCAGCGGCAGATGGTCAAGGAAGCGGCAATCCTGATGCACGACCCCTATACGGCGGCGAAACAGCGCCATCTGGTCCCGATCCAGCCGCCGCATGTCCTCGCCAAAGGCGCGGACCTGTCCCGAGGTTGCCAAAAGCGCCCCGTAGCAGAGTTTGAGAAGCGTTGTCTTGCCCGAGCCGGAGGGGCCAGTCAGAAAATGGAACGACCCCGGCGACAACTCGACCGAGATCTCGCTCAGCAATTCGTCGCCGCCATAGCTGTAGCCCACATTCTCAAGCTCGATCACATCGGCCCCCCTGATATTGCCGGCTCTTCTTGCCCGATGGGGGACGTGGTTTCAATGCCCGCCTGCGCCTGCGCTGGGTCCAATGGGCGACACTCGCGACTACTTGCGGCAAATCACTCTTTCCGCAATGGGCGCAACCGCCTATGATCGGTGAAAAAACCAAGCTTAGGCAGAAAAAGAAACCGGGAGACAGCATGCGTCTGACATGTCCGAATTGCGACGCACAATACGAGGTTCCGGACGAGGTGATCCCGTCCGAGGGCCGCGATGTACAATGCTCGAACTGCGGCCATACCTGGTTTCAGCCAGCGGCCGGTCAGGCGATCGAGGCCGAAGCGACCGAAAACTTCGACGACCTCGACAGCGAACAGACGCCAGCGCCTGATGGCGACACCGCCAACGATGGAGATGACAACTGGCAGGACGACAGCGAGGCCGAAGACGCAGTCGACGCGACCGATGACACGGCCGAGACAACCAAGGCCCGTGGCATCGACCCCGACATCTCGGACATCCTGCGCGAAGAGGCCGCCCGCGAGGCCGAGTTGCGCGCTCGCGAAGCCGACGCTCTGGAAAGTCAACCCGATCTGGGTCTGGACGCCTATCCAGGCGACGAGCCCGGGCGCCGCGCGCGCGAGGCGCAGGACCGGATGGCCCGGATGCGCGGGCAGGAACCGGTGGCGCAAGAAGCAGACAACACCTCACGCCGGGGGCTGTTGCCCGATATCGAGGAAATCAACTCGACCCTGCGCAACTCGGACGGGGCGGCGGTGGCACCCGCGCCCGTGCATGCAGGCCCCGCCCGGCGTCGTCGGTCTGGTGGTTTCATGCGCGGGTTTCTGGTGATGCTGATCTTTGGCGCAGTCCTGTTCCTGCTTTACGCAAATGCCCCGCTGGTGGCGCGCACCGTGCCGCAGGCCGACCCGATGCTCAGCGCCTATGTGGCGCTGGTCGATCAGGCCCGACTGTGGCTCGATGCGCAGGCCGGCATGCTGATGCCGAAATAAGGCGGTCGGCGTAACCCCGCCTCAGAACCGGTCGAGCAAACGCTTGAGATAGTCGCGTTCGATCTTGGGGCGGTCACTTTCTCCAGAGCGGCGTCGGATCTCGTCCAGCAGATCGCGCGCCCGGCGATAGACATCATCGCCCGGTACAAGAGACTCGTCGGTGTCGACACCACCCTGCGAACCGGGAGTACGCCCCAACGGGTCCTGGCTCCGGGCGCGTTGATCGCCTTCCTGGCTGCCCTGTCCCGGCTGGCTTTGCTGCGCCAGCGCCTCGCCCAACGAGCGCATGCCCTCGCGCATGGCTTCCATCGCCTCGGCCTGGCGGTCGATCGCCTCGGCCAGATCGTTCTCGCGCAGCGCCTCCTCGGCGCCCTCCATCGCACGCCCGGCCCGATCCAATGCCTCGCGCGCGGCATCGCCCTCGGGGGTACCCTGTCCGGGCAGGTTCTGTTCCTGCCGCCCCAATTCGTTGCGCAACGCCTGCTGCCGGTCGGCGAGCGAGCCTTCGCCAGTCTCGCCGGGCTCACCCGGCTGGGCGCCGTCCTGTCCGGTTCCAGACTGGCGGCTACCCTGGCCCTCGCCCTCGTGGCTTTGCCCCCGGCCCTGTCCCCCATTGCGGCCTTCGTTCTGCTGGCTCTCGCCTGCCTGCGCGCCCGGGTTGAACTGTTCCTGAAGATCGCGAAAGGCCTGATCGCTCAACCCTTGCTGGTTGCGCAGCGTTTCGGCCAGCCCCTCCATCGCGCGCTGCCCTTCGGACTGGCCATTGTCGCCCTGTCCCTGGGTCACGCGCATGTTTTCCATCATCTGCTGGAACTCTTCCAGCGCCTGCTGCGCCTCGGCCATGCGGCCCTGTTCCATCAGTTCCTGGATGCGATCCATCATCTTTTGCAGGTCATCCTGCGTCATTTGCAGGCTCTCGCCCTCTTGCGCCTGCCGCTCACCATCCTGCTCGTTCTGCTGGTTCTGCGCCAACTGTCGCAGATAATCCTGCGTCGCCTCGCGCAATTCCTGCATCAGCTCTGCGATCTCCTCGTCCGAAGCGCCGTTCTTCATTGCCTCGCTCAGCCGCTCCTGAGCCCGGCGCATCCGCTCCAGCGCATCCGACAGGGTGCCGTCCTCGAGCATGATCGCCAGATCCCAAAGCGCCTGGGCAATCTCCTCCTGCTGCGATGGTTTCAGGCCAAAACGCTGCAACGCTTCCATCCGACGAAGGATCACCCGCAGCCGGAGATAGGCGGTTTGCGAGCGGAACACCTCGTCCGGACGGTGCGAGATCGCCCGCAATATCTGGGCCACGCGCGGCGCGTTGTCCCGTGACCACAGAAGGTCACGGCGCTGTTCGATCACAGCCCCTGCCAATGGGTCAAAGAAGCGCCGCGCCGGCAGAGCGGTGCCAAACGGCAGCGTCTCGGCCTCCTGCCCTGCCGCATCGCTGGCGATCAAGGTGATCGTCACCGGCAAGTGAGCCCAAGGGTGCTGCGAAAAATCCTCGATCAGGTTCTCGGTGAATTCGCGCCGGTCCCCGGTGATCGGCAAGGGCAGATCGGCGACCACCGGGTCGCGCGGTTCGGGCTCGATCCGAAGCCCATGCCGGCGGTCAACCGCCTCGATATCCAGTGCGATGATAGCCCGCCCACCGGTGATGCCATAGTCGTCCATTGCGGCAAAAGGCAGGACCATCTTTCCGCCTGCTTGGGTCTCGGCCGCACCCACGATCTCGACCTGCGGGGCATTGTCCGACAGCATCACCACTTGCCATCCGCGCCCCCCGCGCCCTTCGATCTCGAAGGGGCCACTGCGAGTGACCTCAACCGTCTGTTCCGGGTGTTCGGGGCGCTCCAGCGGCTTGCCCGAGACATCCTCGGCCAGACGCAGCTGTCCCACCTCGCCATAAAACCGCAGCGTGATACGGCTGCCTTGCGGCAGTTGCAGCACCTCATCGTTCTGGTCGTTCAGATAGAGCGTCGGCAGACCGGTATAGCGTGGCGGCTCGATCCAGCCCTCCCAGCTGGGCCCTGCTGCGGCCTGCGCCGCGCCCGGCGCCAGATCGGCCACGCTCCCCACCCGCCAGACCGAGCCAAAGAGCAGCGCCGCGACGAAACAAAGCGCCGCCATAAAGCGCAGTCCATAGGGATCACGCTTGGTCAGTACTAGATCGGGCGCGACCGGTTCCGCCTTGGCGACCCGCGCCGCCATTCGGGACTGATGCGCGCGCCAGAGCGCTGCCGAGGACGGATCTTGCGCGCCGACCGCCTGTTCATCGAGGAGGGTCTGGATCGGTCGTCCCGGCAGCGCAGCGTCGAGCCGCGACAGCGCCTCGTCCCGGGACGGCCTGCGGAACCGCCGGAGACCCAGTACAAGCGTCACCACCAGTGCCAGCGCAAATCCGGCCGCAAAGGCCCAGACCCATTCCACCGGCACAAGCTCGTGCAGGCCCAGCAGAATCGGTGCCAGTGCCAGCATCAGCACCGAGAGGAAGGGCCAGAACCCCCGCCACAACCGTTCGGCCCAAAGGCCTGCATGCGTCAGACCCAACGCAAAGAGTGGTAAGGGCAGGTTCGGCGGGCGGTTTAGGGTCACATCGGGCCTCCTGTCGGCCCGCGCGACGGGGTCACCGCGTCAGAGCCATGGGGGGATGGTATCGCGATTTATGATTTCGTCAAAGCTTGGGCGTGGGCGAATAACCGCGAATTGATCCCCATGCACCAGAACCTCGGGGATCAGGGCGCGCGTATTGTACTCACTCGCCATAACGGCGCCATAGGCGCCAGCGCTACGAAACGCGACCAGATCACCAGCCGTCAGCGGTGGCATCATCCGCCCCTTGGCAAAGGTATCGCCGGTTTCGCAGACCGGGCCGACGATATCGTAGGGCTGTGGCTCGACCCCCGGTTCGGGTTCGATCACCGGCACGATATCGTGATGGGCGTCATACATGGCCGGGCGGATCAGGTCGTTCATCGCCGCATCGAGGATCAGAAAATCGCGCCCCTCGCCGGATTTGACATAGATGACCTTCGACACCATCAGCCCGGCATTGCCCGCGATCAGGCGGCCCGGCTCGATCTCGATCTCGCAACCCAGATGGCCCAGCGTTCGCTTGATCAACGCGCCGTATTCCATTGGCAAAGGTGGCGCCTCGTTCGAGCGGGTATAGGGAATGCCAAGGCCCCCACCCAGGTCGAGCCTGCGGATATCGTGGCCCTCGGCGCGCAGCCGCTCGGTCAGTTCGGCCACCTTGCGATAGGCGGTCTCGAACGGCGCCAGATCGGTCAGTTGAGACCCGATATGCACGTCGATCCCCACCACCTCCAGCCCCGGCAACGCCGCAGCATGGGCATAGACCGCACTGGCGCGCGCGATCGGAATACCGAACTTGTTCTCGGACTTGCCGGTCGCGATCTTGGCATGGGTCTTGGCATCCACGTCCGGGTTCACCCGGATGGTGATCGGCGCCACCTTGCCCAGTTCCAGAGCGATGGCGTTGATGACCTCCATCTCGGGTTCGGATTCGACGTTGAACTGGCGGATGCCACCTTCGAGCGCCATCCGGATCTCATCGGCCGTCTTGCCGACACCGGAGAAAACGATGCGCTCGCCCGGCACACCCGCTGCCCGAGCACGCAGGTATTCGCCGATCGAGACAACGTCCATCCCCGCCCCTGCCTGCGCGAGGGTGCGCAGGATAGCCTGGTTGCTGGCCGCCTTCATCGCGTAGCAGATCAGGTGCTCGGTCCCGTCCAGCGCCTCGTCAAACAGCTGGAAATGCCGCAGCAGCGTGGCGGTGGAATAGACATAGAATGGCGTGCCAACCGTGGCCGCGATCTCGGCCAGGGGGACATCCTCGGCGCGGAGCGCACCGTCACGATAAAGAAAATGATCCATGTCGCGCGCTTAGCCTGAAATCCGGTGGCGGATCAATTGCCGCCACGCAAAGCGGAGAAGATTTTTGCGAGGCTCCACCTCGCGCTCCGGAGTATTTTGAACCAGAAAGAAGCAACGGCCAGAATATCATTCACTTTGCCGAAAATACTCCGGGGGAGTCGCGGCTTGCCGCGGCGGGGGCGGCGCCCCCGGACACGACTGGCCGCTCAGAACCCGAGCCAGAGGTTGAACGGACCCTTGCCCAACCCAACACCGCCGCTCACATGGGTACCGCTGCCCGAGACGCCGACATTTGCGGCAACCGTCGGCTGCACCGGTTCGCCATCGGCTCCGCAACCGGCCAGCAGCGCGGCCATGGTAGCGGCAAGGGTCAGGCGGATCGGTGTCATGCCAGTATCTCCTTCCAACGGGCGACCTGCGCGCGCACCTGCGCGGGCGCGGTGCCGCCATAGCTCTGGCGCGAGTTTACCGAATTTTCCACCCCAAGGACACCATAGACATCCGCGGTGATCGAGGCATGGGCCGATTGCATCTCGTCCAGGCTCAGATCCGGCAGGTCGCAGCCCTTGCCTTCGGCCAGCGCCACCAGCGCGCCGGTCACGTGGTGCGCATCGCGGAACGGCAGGCCCAGCACGCGCACCAGCCAGTCGGCAAGATCGGTCGCAGTCGAGAAGCCCGACCCGGCAGCGGCGGCCAGTGACGTGCGATTGGCGGTCATGTCGCGCACCATCCCCTCCATCGCCGCCAGCGCCAACATCCAGTTGTCGGCCGCGTCAAAGACCTGTTCCTTGTCTTCCTGCATGTCCTTGGAATAGGCCAGCGGCAGCCCCTTCATCACCATCATCAGCGCGGTATTGGCGCCGAAGATGCGGCCAACCTTGGCGCGGATCAGTTCGGCCGCGTCGGGGTTCTTCTTCTGCGGCATGATCGACGAGCCGGTCGAGAACCGGTCCGACAGGATGACAAAACGGAACTGGGCGCTGGACCATATCACCAATTCCTCAGCAAAGCGGCTCAGATGCATGGCGCAGATCGAGGCGACCGACAGAAACTCAAGCGCGAAATCGCGGTCGCTGACCGCGTCCAGCGAATTGGCCGTGGGTCGGTCGAACCCCAGCGCCGCCGCCGTCATGTGCCGGTCGATCGGGAACGACGTTCCCGCCAGCGCCGCCGAGCCCAGGGGCGATTCGTTCATCCGCGCGCGGGCATCGCGCACCCGGCTCAGATCGCGGCCGAACATCTCGACATAGGCCATCATGTGATGGCCCCAGGTCACCGGCTGGGCCGTCTGGAGATGGGTGAACCCCGGCATCACCCAATCGGCCCCGGCCTCGGCCTGACCCAGAAGCGCCCGGATCAATGCCAACAGCCCCTGTTCGGCGGCGTCGAACTGGTCGCGCACCCACAGTTTGAAATCCGTCGCCACCTGGTCGTTGCGCGATCGCGCGGTGTGCAGACGCCCTGCCGGTTCGCCGATGATCTCCTTCAGTCGCGCTTCGACATTCATGTGAATGTCCTCCAGCGCGGTGGAAAAGGTAAACTCTCCCGCCTCGATCTCTGACAAAACGGTGAGCAGCCCTTCCCGAATGGCCTCGGCATCACTATCCGTAATAACGCCCGTGGCTGCCAACATGGCCGCATGGGCCCGCGAGCCTGCGATGTCCTGGGCCGCCAGTCGCTTGTCGAACCCGATCGAGGCGTTGATCGCCTCCATGATCGCGTCCGGTCCGGCGGCAAAGCGGCCGCCCCACATCTGGTTCGAGGTCTTGTCGGTCATCGTGCTAAACCCTTCGGAGGGGATATGAAGAAACTGTTGCTCGCCCTCGTCTATACCGCCGCCGCGCTGGGCGCAAATCCATCGCTCGGCCTGGCCGCCGACCGCGCCGAGATAGAGGCGCTGCGCGACGGTGACATGAAGAAACTGATCGTGCTGCCCGAAGCGCGCGCTGTCTCGCAGGTACCGTTTCAACTGGCCGACGGCGCGGGAGAAGCCACATTGGGCGATTACAAGGGCAAGGTGGTTCTGCTGAATTTCTGGGCCACCTGGTGTGCCCCCTGCCGCAAGGAGATGCCGCAGCTTTCGGCGCTCCAGTCCGAACTGGGCGGCGACAGTTTCGAGGTGCTGACCATCGCCACCGGCCGCAACTCGCCCGCCGGGATCGAGAAGTTCTTTGGCGAGATCGGTGTCGACAACCTGCCCCGACATCAGGATCCGCGTCAGGCGCTGGCACGCGAGATGGCGGTCATCGGTCTGCCGATCACGGTGCTGATCGATGCCGACGGGATGGAAGTCGCCCGCCTGATCGGCGATGCCGATTGGAACTCGGACAGCGCCCGCGCGATCATTGCAGCGTTGATGCAATAGCGCGGTACCCCTGCGCCAAAGCGACTAGGCATATCCCTGATCATTCCCTCAGCGGGGCGCCTTTGGGCGCTCCTTTTTTGGGTCGGACAAGGGAACGTTTGACTCGACCTTTTTGATCCCGCAGTATTTCAGGGTCCTGTTTTGGGACGTTTTGTAGCAATCAATTTAATCCGGAGGGTTTTCATGAAACGTACCGCCATCGTCATCCTTTCACTCTCGCTTGGCCTGGTCGGTTCCGCCGCTCTGGCCGAGTTCAAGCCGATCAAGAAAGAGAAGGACTTTCGCGCCCAGCTTGTTGACCGCAAGCTGACCGACGCCAACGGCAACTGGACCATCATCAAATCCGATGGCAGCCAGACCGGAAGCTTTGGCGGCAAGACCTACAAGGGAGCCTGGACCTGGAACGGCAAGTTCTGGTGCCGCAACGGGATCATCGGCAAGAAGGAAATCGGCACCGACTGCCAATTGGTCGAGGTCGATGGCAATACGACCCGCTTCACCCGTTCCAAGGGCAAAGGCAAGGTCGGTGATCCGTTCACCATCAATTGAGAGAGCGTTGACGCCACGCGACCTTTGACAGGACATGAGCATGGGCCTCACTCTGCGTCGCAGGGAGAAGCGCATGCCACTTGAAATCCTGCTGATCCTGGTGATCGGCGGCATATCGGCCATCGCCATTGTTCTGCATCTGACCGGCCGGTCAGAGCGCGTGGTACTGCGCCCTGACACATTACAAGCCGCTTGGTTGCGGCATTTCCCCGAAGACCAAGTGACTGGCACACTGCTCACACGCGATTGTCATGCGGCCCTGGTCGAGACACAGACCGGTCCTGGCCTGATCTGGGCACTGGGCGCCGATACCGTGGGCCGACACCTTCTAGACTATGAGATAGACGAGGTTTCGGGCGGGTTGACCATCACGTTCCACGATTTCACCGCGCCCCGCGTCACCCTGACACTCGACCCCGATGAAACCCCGATCTGGCAACAAAGACTGGCCCGCGCATGACCGATTCGATCAGCTATCCCGATGCAACCCAGCTGGCTGTGCCTTTCTTCATCGCTGCGATCCTGATCGAATTCCTGTGGATCGCCATCAAGAAACGCGGCGGGCGGTACGAGACCCGGGATGCCGTGACCTCGCTGATCATGGGGGCCGGGTCGGTGGCCGAGGGCATTGTGCTGGGCTTCATCGCCTGGGGGTTTTTCATGCTGCTGTGGCGGATCACACCCTTGGACATGGGCACATCCATCTGGGCGCTGCTGATCTGTTTCGTGCTGGACGACCTGCGCTATTACTGGGTGCACCGTTTCGGCCATAGGGTGCGCTGGGTCTGGGCCAGCCATGTGAACCACCACTCCAGCCAGCACTACAACCTGACCACAGCCCTCAGGCAGACCTGGACCGGCACGTTTACCTTCATGATGGTGGTCAAGGCGCCGCTGGTCCTGCTGGGGTTTCACCCGGCGCTCGTGCTGTTTTGCGGCGGTCTGAACCTGATCTATCAGTTCTGGATCCACACCGAGGCGATCGACAAACTACCCCGCTGGTTCGAGACGGTGATGAACACGCCCAGTCACCATCGCGTGCATCATGGTCGCAATCCCCGCTATCTGGACTGCAACTATGCCGGTGTTTTCATCATCTGGGACAAGATGTTCGGCACCTTCGTCCCCGAGCAAGAGGACGAGAAAGTCGATTACGGCCTTGTCCACAACCTCGGCACATTCAACCCCCTGCGCGTGGCCTTTCACGAATGGCTGGGGATCTGGCGCGACGTGACTCAACCGGGCCTGACCCTGCGCCAGCGGCTCGCCTATGCCTTTGCTCCGCCGGGCTACAGCCATGATGGCAGCCGCGAGACCTCCGAAGGGATCAAGGCCCGCTACCTGGCCCGCCACCCTGACCAAAAGGGGACACCCGGTTTCGAAGGCTAGAAACTCGGTCACATTCTAACAATCTCGTCGCAAGATCATGGGCCGCGCCATCGCAATAGCCGTGAGATCTCTGTGAAATCAGAGGGGTACGCGAGCACGATGTGACACAGTGCCGAGTGATCCGTCTTTTAGTCAAATCCTGCGCTTAACCTGTGGTTCACGATTTTGGCCAAGGCTGGGCACATCTCTCGTTCTGGCCTGTCAGACAAGGAACCTCGATGCGCCCCCGGATCAAGAAACTGGCAGACTTGCCCGAAGGGGCGGAAAACCCCCTGAGCGCGGCGGTCTCGAGCCGTGACCGATCCGCCGTCGCCATGGCGACCGAGGCTGTACGGCATGGCGATTGTCTGCTCGCCTATCAGCCGGTCCTGCAAACCGTGCCACCACATGGCACTGCCTTCTATGAAGGCTTCATTCGCGTGCTGGACGAAACCGGCCGGGTCATCCCCGCACGTGATTTCATGCCAGCTGTCGAGAATACCGAAATCGGGCGGGAACTGGATTGTATCGCGCTGGAAACCGGTCTGCGCGCGCTGGTTCGCAACCCGACGCTGCGCCTGTCAATCAACATGTCCGCCCGCTCGATAGGTTACCGCAAATGGATGCAGGTGCTGGAACGTTTTCTCAAGCGGGACGAAACCTTGGCCGATCGGCTGATCCTCGAGATCAATCAGACCTCGGCCATGGCCGTTCCGGAACTCGTGATCGACTTCATGGACAGGCTGCAACCGCGCGGCATCGCCTTTGCGCTGGATGATTTCGGTGACGGCCCCATCGACTTCAACAGTTTCCGCGACTTCTTTTTTGACGCGGTCAAGATCGACGGTCGTTTCATCCGTCAGGTCAGTACCGACGCCGCCAATCGCGCCACCGTCAGAGCGTTGATCGCGCTGGCCCGCGAGTTCGAAATGCTGATTATCGCCGAATCGGTCGAAACCGAAGAGGACGCGCGCTTTCTCGCTGAAAACGGGGTCGATTGCTTGCAAGGTTACCTCTACGGCGCGCCGACCGTCACGCCGGCCTGGGAACGACCCGAAACCGCAAAGGCCAACGGCTGATCACCATCCTGGCATTACTTGTGAGACAAGCTGTCAGTTGCTGCATGTGCAGCACTGGGCTATGTCAAGGGGGCTAGAGCGGGGATAAGGGCGCTCCGGGGTCGACATCGCCCCGTCATGCCGTCAGATTTCCCCAATAGGATCATGACGGCAAAGGATCGGATCACATGACCAACGTAGTAATTGCATCTGCCGCCCGCACCGGCGTCGGCAGCTTTGGCGGCTCTTTCGCGAATACCCCGGCGCATGACCTTGGCGCCGCGGTGCTCGAAGCCGTTGTCGAGCGCGCCGGCATCGACAAGGCCGAGGTGAGCGAGACCATTCTGGGTCAGGTCCTCACCGCCGCCCAGGGCCAGAACCCCGCCCGCCAGGCGCATGTCAATGCCGGCCTGCCCAAGGAAAGCTCGGCCTGGGGTATCAACCAGGTCTGCGGATCGGGCCTGCGTGCAGTGGCGCTGGGCGCACAGCACATCCTGCTGGGCGATGCCGAGATCGTCGCCGCCGGTGGCCAGGAGAACATGACCCTGTCACCCCATGCCGCCGCCCTGCGCGCCGGTCACAAGATGGGCGACATGAAATACATCGACACCATGATCCGCGACGGTCTTTGGGACGCCTTCAACGGCTATCACATGGGCCAGACCGCCGAGAACGTGGCCGAGCAGTGGCAGATCAGCCGCGAGATGCAGGACGAATTCGCCGTCGCCAGCCAAAACAAGGCCGAAGCCGCGCAGAATGCCGGCAAGTTCGCCGATGAAATCGTCCCCTTCATCATTAAGACCCGCAAGGGCGACATCGTGATGGACAAGGACGAATACATCCGTCACGGCGCCACCATCGAGGCGATGCAGAAACTGCGCCCCGCCTTCACCAAGGACGGTTCCGTCACCGCCGCCAACGCAAGCGGCCTGAACGACGGTGCCGCCGCCACCCTGCTGATGACCGCCGAGAACGCGGAAAAGCGCGGTATCGAGCCACTGGCCCGCATCGCCTCCTACGCCACCGCCGGGCTCGACCCGTCGATCATGGGTGTCGGCCCGATCCACGCCAGCCGCAAGGCGCTGGCCAAGGCCGGCTGGAAGGTCGAGGACCTGGACCTGGTCGAGGCCAACGAAGCCTTTGCCGCCCAGGCCTGCGCGGTGAACAAGGACATGGGCTGGGATCCGGCCATCGTCAACGTGAACGGCGGTGCCATCGCCATCGGCCACCCGATCGGCGCCTCGGGCTGCCGCGTCCTGAACACCCTTCTGTTCGAGATGAAGCGCCGCAACGCCAAAAAGGGTCTCGCCACCCTCTGCATCGGTGGCGGCATGGGCGTCGCCCTCTGCGTGGAGCGTGACTGATCGCCCGAACCGGCCATAGGAACAGGGCGCCGTCAGGCGCCCTTTTTCGTGGCATTCCAAGAGCATGCTGCAAGTGCGACAATATTGACATTCTGCAATGCGGAAAATCTCCACGAAACAATATTGCGTATTTTGCCCCCGCAGCGTAACAGCATTATCAAGCCAATTCAGATCTGGAGGATTCTTCAATGGCACGTACAGCACTCGTCACCGGCGGTTCGCGCGGCATCGGCGCCGCGATTTCCAAGGCGCTCAAGGCCGAAGGCTACAATGTCGCCGCCACCTATGCCGGTAATGACGAAGCCGCAGCCAAGTTTACCGCCGAAACCGGCATCGCCACCTACAAGTGGAACGTCGCCGATTACGAGGAATCGGCCGCCGGTATCGCCAAGGTCGAAGCCGAGATCGGCCCGATCGACATCGTGGTCGCCAATGCGGGCATCACCCGTGACGCGCCGTTCCACAAGATGACCCCGGAACAGTGGCATCAGGTGATCGACACCAACCTGACCGGTGTATTCAACACCGTGCACCCGGTCTGGCCCGGCATGCGCGAGCGCAAGTTCGGCCGCGTCATCGTGATCAGCTCGATCAACGGTCAGAAAGGCCAGTTCGCCCAGGTGAACTATGCCGCGACCAAAGCGGGCGATCTGGGCATCGTCAAGTCGCTGGCCCAGGAAGGCGCCCGCGCCGGTATCACCGCAAATGCCATCTGCCCCGGCTATATCGCCACCGAGATGGTGATGGCGATCCCCGAAAAGGTGCGCGATTCGATCGTCGCTGGCATCCCCGCCGGGCGTCTGGGTGAGCCCGAGGAGATCGCCCGCTGTGTGACTTTCCTGGCGTCTGAGGACTCGGGCTTCATCAACGGCTCGACCATTTCGGCAAACGGCGCACAGTTCTTCGTCTGATCTGGTGCGATCCGGGATAAAGGCCGCCCCATTGCGGGGCGGCCTTTTTCATGCCTGCAATACGGCCAAGGGGCCGGCGCATCAGGCCGACCCCCAATCCCGTAAGTCCGCGCGCGCAGCGGTCAGCGGGAACCGAAAAGCCATCCCCAGACCGTGCGCAAGGCTTGCGCCCGTTCCATATGCGCGCGGTCCATAGCCCGACGGGCGGCGGGATTGGTTGTTATCTCGATCATGGCAGGGCTCCTTCGTGAATTATTCAGTTTTGCTTGACTTGACGTGAATATGCGCCCAATCAAAAAACATCACAAACAAGACATTTTCGACCTTTAGGCAAGAAAAACTGCATCGACATGAGCGACCGCCTACCCCCGCTGACCGCCCTGCGCGCCTTTGATGCCGCGGCCCGACACATGTCCTTTGCCAAGGCCGCAGCCGAGTTGAGCGTGACCCCTGCGGCACTGTCCTTTCAGATCAAATCGCTGGAAGAGCATCTGGGCCGCCCTTTGTTTCGGCGCCTCAACCGCGCGGTAGAACTGACCGAGGAAGGGCGCGCCCTGGCCCCGGGCGCACAGGAAGGGTTCGAGGTCTTGACCGCCGCTTGGCGGGCCGCCCGTCGGCTGCAGGACAACACCACCCTGACGGTGACCGCCGGGCCAGCTCTGACCGCGAAATGGCTGGCACCCCGGCTTTACGACTTTGCGCGCGCACATCCAGAGATCGATCTGCGCATCTCGACCAGCCTGCGGCTGGTCGACCTTGCGCGGGATGGGGTCGATGTGGCGATCCGCTTTGGTCAGGGGCTGGACGCGGGACTCTATTCCGTCTCTGCCCGCAAGGAATGGATGATCCCGGTGATGACGCCCGAGTTGGCGAGCCAGTACCCGACACCGGAAAGCCTGCGCAAAGCGCCACTGATCTTTGACGAATCAATCAGCTTTCTGGATCCGCCCATCGACTGGCCCACATGGTTCCGCGCAGTGGGCATGGATTTCGCCCCCAAACGCGGGGCGCATTTTTCCAATGCGGACCATGCCATCGACGCGGCGGTCGCAGGGGTGGGCGTAGTGCTGGGCCGCCGCCCGATGATCATCAAGGACGTCATCGAGGGAAGACTCGTGATGCCGTTCAAGACTGCGATCGAGACCGATGCGCGATTTCGCTTCGTCTGCCTTGCCGGGTCGGAAGCCCAACCCAAGATCGCGGCATTCCGCGATTGGTTTCTTGCCGAGATCGCAAAAACCGCTCATATCTCGGACGGTTTGACAATCGTTCACGTCAAGGACATCCCGCCCGCATGACCCGCACCCGCGCCACCGCCATCGGCTTTGTTGCCGTTCTGCTCTGGGCGTTGCTGGCGCTGCTGACGGTCGGATCGGCGCCGGTGCCACCGCTTTTGCTGAACGCGCTCTGCTTTACCGTTGGCGGGGCGCTGGGGTTGGTCTGGGTCATGGCCACCGGCAACCTCTCGCAACTGCGCAGCGTCGGCTGGAGAGTATATGCCTTTGGAACGCTGGGGCTGTTCGGCTATCACGCGCTCTATTTCTCGGCGCTCAGGCTGGCGCCTGCGGCCGAGGCGGGACTGATTGCCTATCTCTGGCCTTTATTGATAGTTCTGTTTTCGGGCCTGCTGCCGGGGGAGCGCCTGCGGCGGGGCCATCTTGTGGGTGCAGGCTTGGCCTTTTCCGGGGCGGCGTTGATCATCACCGACGGCGGTGGCTCCGGATTCCAGACACAATTTCTGCCGGGCTACGGGCTTGCGATGCTCTGCGCGCTGACATGGTCGGGCTATTCGGTCCTGTCCCGGCGCCTTGGGAACGCCCCCACCAGTTCGGTCGCCATATTCTGCCTCACCACCGCCGTGGCCTCTTGGGGGCTGCATTTCATGGTCGAAGAAACGGTCTGGCCGCGCGATACGCTGGGCTGGGCCTCGACCCTGGCATTGGGCCTGGGGCCGGTGGGTCTGGCCTTTTACGTTTGGGACATCGGGGTGAAACGTGGCGACATCCAACTGCTGGGAACGAGCTCTTATGCCGCCCCCCTGCTGTCAACACTTGTTCTGGTAATAAGCGGCATCGCAGCGCCCAGCTGGGTTCTGGCAATCTCTGCGCTTCTGATCACTGGCGGCGCGCTGCTGGCAGCGCGCGCCAGCTTTGCGGCTTAGACGGACAGCCGCTCGATTTCTTCCTTGAGCTTCAGCTTCTGTTTCTTCAGCTGGCTGATCTGAAGGTCGTCAGTACCTGGCGAACGCTGGGCTTGTTCAACTTCGAGACTGAGATTTGCGTGCTTTTTCTTCAGTTCGGTCAAATGCGCGCTCACACTCATGGCGATCCTCCTTCTCTGTTGTCAATGAATCGAGTTGAGCACATCCCAAGCGGCCTGTCACGCGGGCAGCGGTCGCATTCTGTCATAAAACCGACATATCGGCCAAACCCGGCTTATCCCGCGCCGGGCCATGGCAGCGGTGCGGGTTCGCGCAGAACCTTTGCGATTTCAGGCAGGTAATGGTCGCGGTCGCCCGGATGCCGGGTGCCCTGATGCAGGATCAGCCCGGAATGCAGGCGAAACGGCGCCCGCCCGCCCTTTCGGGCGCGTAGAATCACCAACTCGGCGGCGCGGCCCTGACGCGGAACCAGTGGTAACACCTCAAGCGAGCCCAGCCTGTCGTCGCAGGCGGCCAGCATATCCGGCAGACGGTCGGCCTTTGCAATAATATGAAGATAGCCGCGATGGCGGAGACGGCGCGCAGCCGCATCGACCCAACGCACAAGCGGCGTTTGCTCTCCCAACGCGGTGGCCCGCCCCGCATCGCTGGCCGGGCTGTGGGTGCCAGCAAGGTAGTAGGGCGGGTTTGCGATGACATGGTCAAAGCTCTGCTGTCGCAGCGCCTGCGGCAGGGCCGCGATATCGCCTTCGACAACGTCGAGCGCGATATCGTTCAGCGCCGCATTGCGCCGGGCCAGATCGGCATAGCCCGACTGCAATTCGACCCCCGTCAGCGCCAGTTCCGGCACCCGACGACCCAGGCACAGGATTGCGGCACCAGCGCCACAGCCCAGTTCCAGCACCGATTGTCCTGCATCCGCCGTGACGCTGGCGGCCAGAAACACCGGATCGACCCCGGCCCGGTACCCGGCCCGCGGTTGATAGAGTTGCAGATGCCCACCCAGGAAAGCGTCGCAGGTCAGTTCGCTCTCGGCAAAGGTGGTCATCTTCCCAGCGGAATGCCATTGTCGGTGACCACGCGCAGGGCGTCGTCATAATCCTCGTCCCGCACCATCATGCGGCGCGGAAAGATTCCGATGCCGCCTTCGAGGACGCTCATATTTACGTCCATCTGAAAGCAGTCTATATCCTCGCCCTCGAGAAGGGCGGATGCAAAGGCCATGACGGTCGGGTCGGTGCTGCGCAAAAGTTCCTTCATAAGGATGGATGTAAGGGCAAGGTTGGCGCATTGTCGAGCCTTGTTGCAGGAGAGCGATGGACGCCAAGGTGAGCACGAAACCGCATGAGATGCTGGCCGCAACCCTGTCCGATGAGATAGCGGCGGTAAACACGCTGATCCGTAAACGGATGGCGTCTGAACACGCGCCCCGCATCCCCGAGGTGACGGCGCATCTGGTCGAGGCGGGCGGCAAGCGCCTGCGCCCGATGCTGACACTGGCGGCGGCGCGGCTGTGCGGATATCAGGGCGAGGACCATGTCAAGCTGGCCGCCACGGTCGAGTTCATCCATACCGCCACCCTGCTGCATGACGACGTGGTGGACGAAAGCGGCCAGCGCCGTGGACGTCCCACGGCCAATTTGCTCTGGGACAACAAATCCTCGGTGCTGGTGGGCGATTATCTGTTTGCCCGCAGTTTCCAACTGATGGTGGAAACCGGCTCTCTCAGGGTGCTGGACATCCTGGCCAATGCCGCCGCAACCATCGCCGAGGGCGAAGTGCTGCAAATGACCGCGGCCAGCGACCTGCGCACCGATGAGAGCATCTATCTGCAAGTGGTGCGGGGTAAGACGGCGGCGCTGTTTTCCGCCGCAACCGAGGTCGGCGGCGTGATCGCCGGTGTGCCCGAGGCACAGATCAAGGCGCTGTTCGACTATGGCGATGCCCTGGGTATCGCGTTCCAGATCGCCGACGATCTTCTCGACTATCAGGGCGATGCCAAGGCGACGGGCAAGAACGTGGGCGACGATTTCCGCGAGCGCAAGCTGACCCTGCCGGTGATCAAGGCGGTGGCGCAAGCCACCGACGAAGAGCGCGCATTCTGGGTGCGAACCATCGAAAAAGGCAAACAGACCGAGGAAGACCTGGGCGAGGCGCTGGCGCTGATGGAAAAATACGGCACGCTGGAGGCGACCCGGGCCGATGCCCACGTCTGGGCCGAGAAGGCGCGTACCGCACTGGAGGTGCTGCCCAATCACGAGATCCGTGCCATGCTGAGCGATCTTGCCGATTATGTGGTGGCGCGGCTGAACTGACGCAAGGGGGCGCTGCCCCCTCGGCCCTGACAGGCCTCACCCCCGGAGTATTTCTGGCGAAATGAAGGGGGACAAGAGGTCAGAGCAGCCGACCCCGGGCGTACCACCAGTCCGGGTGACGTCGTCTAAGCACCGGCTCAGCGGGCGGAGGATCGGGTGAAAACAATCCAAAGCAGGTCGCCCCAGATCCCGACATACCAGCAAAAAGTGCGCCGGCCTCGCTCAATGCATCGATGACTTCGGCGATCACCGGTTGCTGGGCAACGGCTGGCAGGGCCAGATCGTTGCGCTGATTTGCGAGCCAACCGGCGAAATCGGGCAGATCGCGCCATCGCGGCAAGTCCCGCTCCATGGGCGGATTGTTCTTTTCAGCAAGCGTGCGGAAGATGGTCGGCGTCGAGACTGTCACGCGCGGATTGACCAGCAGGATATCCATCGCGGGCAGCGGCGGCACGTGATCCAGCTGCTCGCCGATCCCGCGCATGCGGCGCGGCATCGCGGACAGGCAGACCGGAACATCGGCCCCCAGTGACAGTGCCTGCTCGGGCTCTGGCAGGGACACATCCCAAAGCTGCGCCAGCGCGCGCAGACCTGCCGCCGCATCCGCCGAGCCGCCGCCGATGCCCGAAGCGACGGGGAGCCGTTTCGTCAGGGTGATCGCAGCGCCACGGTCAGGCGCCAGCAGGCGCGCGGCACGCAGGACCAGATTGTCGGGCTCAGCGTCAAGCCCGCCCGCTTCGGGCCCGTCGATATCGAGGCTGAGCCGATCCGCCGGGACGACCCGCACCGTGTCACCGATATCCGCGAAGACAACCAGCGAATCGAGCAGGTGGTAGCCGTCGTCACGCTGGCCGGTCACGTGCAGGGTCAGGTTGATCTTGGCGGGCGCAAAGACCTCAATCGCCATTGGCGACCTTCAGCGGCGGCACGCCCTCCTCGGCCAGAACCCGGTCGAGGCCGATTTCCAGCTTGCGGCGGATACGGTCCGGATCGGCCTCTCCATCGGTATCGTCGGGTTTGATGAAGGAGAGCGCGCGTTTCCACTGGAACTCAGCCTCGCGCACACGACCCACCGCCCAAAGCACATCGCCCAGGTGATCGTTGACAACCGGATCGACCGGCATCAGCTCGACCGCGCGCTCCATATGCCCAACCGCCTCGTCATAGCGACCAAGCCGGAACAGAACCCAGCCGAGGCTATCAACGATATAGCCGCTATCGGGCCGCGCAGCGACCGCGCGTTCGATAAGATCCAGCGCCTCGTCCAGCTTCTCCTGCTTTTCGACCAGCGAATACCCGAGGTAATTCAGCACCTGAGGCTGATCCGGGTTCAATTCCAACGCGGCCCGGAAATCAGCTTCGGCGCCGGGCCAGTTGCCCAGACGCTCGTGACAGATTCCGCGCGCATAATACAGGAACCAGAGGTTCGGTGCGCCGGCTTCGGTGAACTCCAGCGCCTTGTCATAGGCGGCGGCCGCGCGGTCATAGGCCTCTTGCTGGCGCTCCAGATCACCCAGCGCCACAAAGGCCTGCGGTTGCGTAGGATAATCCTTGGCCAGTTTCTCCAGCACCTCGATGGCGGCGTCCGGTTTGGCCGAGCGGCGCAGCGCCTCGGCCCGGCCCAGTTCGGCGGCGTGATAGTCGGGGCTGTCGCTGGGGATCTGTTTGTAGGTGGCCACGGCCAGATCGTACTGGCCAAGTGATTCCAGCAGTCCCGCCGTCATCAGCAGCGCGTCGATATGGTCGGGGCGCAGATGCACCGCAGAGCGGATATAGATCAGGGTGAAATCATCGGCCGCTTCGCCATTCAGGGCGGCGCCGATGGTAAAAAACACTTCAGCCAGACCGTCCCGGACCGAGCGGACCAGAGAGAAGGGCAGCGTTTCGCCCGCTGCCAGACGATCGGCGATATCGGTCAACGCCGGGTCGAAACTGCCGTTGAATACGTCGGCCAGCATTTCGAGCGCCTGGTCATTCCGATCCAGTTGCGACAGGATCTCGGCGCGGGCCAGGGCCGCTCGCCGCGAGATGGTGGTCAATGCCCCGTCATCGGCGGCGAACAGCGCCTCGGCACCTTCGAAATCACCAACCGAGGCCAAGGCCATCGCCTTGTGGTAATTGGCGAAACCGCGCAACCCGGCCTCGTCCGCTACCTTGTCGAACTGCGCAAGCGCACGGGCGACCGAGCCCAGCCCCATCTCGGCCCAGCCTGCAACCAGACCATCGACCAGCTTGCCCACACCCCGGGTTTCAGGGTCGCGGTCCAGAACCTCCTGATAGCGTTCCTCGGCCAGCAGATGAACCGCGATGGCGATATTGGCAACCTGGCTTTTCAGCCCTGCCTCCTGCATCAGTTGCGCGATCGGATAGGCCTGCTCGTGGCGCCCAAGCGCCAGCTGAGACAGAACCATGTTTTCCATCAGGGCCGGGTTCTTGGGATCGAAGGTGAGCGCCCGCGCGAAGTAATCCGCAGCAGCCGAGAAATCATTGTCATAAGCCGCCTGGCGCGCGGCCAGATACGATCCCGCGCCCACATCCGCTGACACCGGCAGCGCAAGCGCCGAGACCAGTACCGCCGCCACCGCTTTTTTGACCAGAGACATCGCCAAGGATCCGCCTTTTCCTGCTGCTTTCCCGCAAAGCTAGGGCGTTGCGGGCGCGGGTGCAATGGCTGGGGGGGCTGGGATCGATAAGCAGCAATAAAGTTCCGGTCATCTGCACAAAAGAAAACACCGGGCAACATGTCGGCCCGGTGTTTGTCTGCGTATCAGCGCCCGATCACATGTTGGGATAGTTCGGACCGTCGCCGCCCTGTGGGGTGACCCAGGTGATGTTCTGGCTGGGGTCCTTGATATCGCAGGTCTTGCAGTGCACGCAGTTCTGGAAGTTGACGACAAAACGCGGGCCGGCCTCGTCCTCGACCACCTCGTAAACGCCTGCCGGGCAATAGCGTTGCGCCGGCTCGTCATATTTGGGCAGGTTCACCTTGACCGGCAGGTCGGGGTCGGTCAGCCGCAGGTGGCAAGGCTGGCTTTCCTCGTGATTGGTGGCGGCAAAGGACACGTTGGTCAGGCGGTCAAAGGACAGCACGCCATCGGGCTTGGGATAGTCGATGGGCTTGTGTTTGCTGGCATCCTCGGTCGCGGCGGCGTCGGTCTTGCCATGGCCCAGAGTGCCGAACAGCGAAAAGCCCAGCGTATTGGTCCACATGTCGAACCCGCCCAGCGCCAAGCTGGCGGTCAGGCCCCATTTCGACCACATCGGCTTGACGTTGCGGACCTTCTTCAGGTCCTTGCCGATGGGGCCGCTGCGCACTTCGGTCTCGTAATCGCTCAACTCGTCCGACTGGCGGCCCGCCTTGATGGCGGCATGGGCGGCCTCGGCCGCGGCCTTGCCCGACAGCATCGCGTTGTGGTTACCCTTGATACGCGGCACGTTGACCATACCGACCGAGCAGCCGAGCAGCGCCACGCCGGGCGCCACCATCTTGGGCATCGACTGGTATCCGCCCTCGGTGATGGCGCGGGCGCCATAGGCGACGCGTTTGCCGCCCTTCAGCAGTTCGGCCACCATCGGGTGATGCTTGAAGCGCTGGAACTCCATGTAGGGGAACAGGTGCGGGTTCTTGTAATTCAGGTGCACCACGAAACCGACATAGACCTGATTGTTGTCCAGGTGGTAGATGAACGACCCGCCTCCCGCATTGCCGCCCAGCGGCCAGCCCATGGTGTGAGTGACCGAGCCTTCGCGATGCTTGGCCGGGTCGATCTCCCAGATCTCTTTCATGCCGACGCCGAATTTCTGCGGCTCTTTGCCTTTTTGCAGGTCGTATTTGGCGATCACTTCCTTGGCCAGCGACCCGCGCACACCTTCGGAGAGGAAGACATACTTGCCGTGCAGCTCCATCCCCGGCTCTGTGTTGGGGCCATAAGAGCCGTCGGCCTCCAGGCCAAAGACACCGGCGACCACGCCCTTGACCTCGCCATTGTCACCATAAACCAGTTCGGAACAGGACATGCCGGGGAAGATCTCGACCCCCAGTTCCTCGGCCTGTTCGGCCATCCAGCGGCAAACATTGGCCATCGACACGATGTAATTGCCGTGATTGTTCATCAGCGGCGGCATCGGAAAGTTGGGGATGCGGATCTGTCCCGCCTCACCCAGCATATAGAAGTTGTCGTCCTTGACCGGCACGTTCAGCGGCGCGCCCTTTTCCTTCCAGTTGGGGATCAGCGCATCCAGACCGCAAGGATCCAGCACCGCGCCCGACAGGATATGCGCGCCCACTTCCGAGCCCTTTTCCAGCACGACGACGTTCAGGTCGGCATCGAGTTGTTTCAGACGGATAGCCGCCGACAGGCCAGCCGGACCCGCCCCGACGATCACCACGTCATATTCCATCGCTTCGCGTTCAATCTCGGCCATCGTGACGCTCCTTGGCTTTGGTTTGGCTTTCCGGTCGCGGGCCGGACGCAATAAAGTTTCGCGCTTGATTACAGGCTATGCAGGTCAAGCGTCAATTGAAACGCGAGGTTATATTCGCACATGCAGCAATTCCCGCGCCCGATAAGGGTTCTTGCGGGCCTTTCAGGATAATTTGCCGCAACCCCGGGAATCGCCCTACTCTGCCCTCACCCTTTTATCTGGAGAGATTGAATGCCCGTATCCTTGCAAGTCGCCTATCCCGCCCGCGACGACACCAGTTTCGATTACGACTACTACCTCACCACCCACATGGGTCTGGTCGCCGAACACATGGGCCCCCACATCCAGAACACGGTTGTGACCAAAGGTTTGGCAGGCGGTCCCGATACGCCGCCCCCGTTCCACGCGATTGCCACCATCGTTTTCGCCGATCAGACCGCGATGAATGCGGCAATGGCCGCCGCCGGGCCGGTCGTGGCGGATATCCCGAATTTCTACAACGATGCGCCGCAGATGCTGATCGGCGAGGTGGTCGGCTAAGCCCGCGTCACAGGTCCCCGGTCTCGTCCAGAACCAACCGGGGGCCGGGTCCCTTGCTCCCGGCGCGGTCGGCCGGATTGTATAGCGCGCAATTGGGCAGGCTCAGGCAACCGCAGCCGATACAGCCATCCAGATTGTCACGCAGCCGCTCCAGCGTCGCGATGCGCTGGTTCAACCGATCACGCAGGGCGATGCTGATGCGGGTCCAGTCGGCGCGGGTGGGGGTGCGGTTGCCCGGCAGACCGGCCAGAACCCCTCGAATCTCGGGAAGGGTCAGCCCCAGCTGTTGCGCGATCATCACAAAGCTCAGCCGCCGCAGGTCGGCGCGCTGATAGCGCCGCTGCCCGCCCGCATTGCGCCAGGGCGTGATCAAACCTTGGGTTTCGTAATAGCGGATCGCCGACACCGCGAGCCCGGTGCGCCCTGCCAATGCGCCGATAGAGAGACCTTCGGATGCGGACATATTTTTTTCCTGCACAGACCTTGACCTAAAGTTAAGTTTAGAAATTATCTTCACTCGTGGCAACAGAGCAAAAGGAAGATTTTCATGAAGGCCACACTGGAACACGCAAACTTCACCGTCGCCGATCCCAAGGCGACCGCCGCCTGGCTGAACTCGGTCTTCGGCTGGGAAACCCGTTGGGAGGGCGCCGCGATGGCGGGGGGCTATACCGTGCATGTGGGCGATGCCCATACCTATCTGGCGCTTTACGCCCCGCCCGCGCCGGTCGCCTCGGCCGAGACCAGCTATGACGTGATCGGCGGGCTGAACCATGTGGGGGTGCTGGTCGATGACATCGACGCGACAGAGGAACGGGTGCGCGCGGCCGGGTTTAGCCCGCATAACCACGCCGATTACGAACCCGGGCGCCGGTTCTATTTCGACGATGACAATGGCATCGAATTCGAGGTCGTCAGCTACGCCTGAGGCGGGGTTCTGCCCAACCACCGCTTGTCCCCTCTTGCATTCCACGCCCGGTTTGGGTCAGGTAAACAGCAACCCAACAGTCGCCCCGGCGCATCGCGCGGCGGGGCGACGCAATTTGTGCGTGGACAAGACGATATGGAAAAGATTCCCATGACGCCTTCGGGCTTTGCCGCCCTCGAAGCCGAGTTGAAACAGCTCAAGAGCGTCGAGCGCCCCGCAATCATCAAGGCCATCGCCGAGGCCCGTGAACATGGCGATCTTTCGGAGAACGCCGAATATCATTCAGCTCGCGAGAAGCAGTCCTTTATCGAGGGCCGCATCAAGGAACTGGAGGGCGTTCTGTCTCTGGCCGATGTCATCGACCCCGCGAAACTGACCGGCGCGATCAAGTTCGGCGCCCGTGTGACGCTGGTAGACGAGGATACCGACGAGGAAAAGACCTGGCAGATTGTCGGTGAACACGAGGCCAATATCGAAAAGGGCCTGTTGAACATCAAATCACCGATTGCCCGCGCGCTGATCGGCAAGGACGAAGGCGACAGCGTTGAGGTCAAGACGCCCGGTGGCCAGAAGTCCTATGAAATCCTGAGTATCGAGTACTCCTGACGGAGCATCACCCATGTCCGGCCCGTCGCCAGACCCAGACCCCGCCCGCAATACACCGCTCGGGCTCTATGATCGGCCCCGGCGCGCTTCGGTGACCGGCATCGAAATCATCGCCATCGTACTGACCCTGCTGTGGCTGGCCGTGTCGGTCTATCTGTTCGCTTTTGCCGATACGGGCGCGGGGGGCGGCATAGGGTTTCTGGTGACCATGCTGGCAATCTTCATGCCGGTGGCGATGATCTGGGTTGCCGCGACCGCGGCCAAGGCCAGCCGGGTGATGCGCGAGGAAAGCCAGCGCCTGCAAGCAGCGATCGACGCGATCCGCCAGGCCTATATCACCCAGCAACAGAAACAGGCCGCAGGACACGAACCCTCGGTCGCCAAAAAGCTGGACGAGATCGCCGCCGCCGCCAAGAAGACCGAGACCACGCTGGCCACCTTTTCGACCTCGCGGCGCGCGCGCGCCCTGCCCATCCCGGCTGCCGCGCCGGAAAGCGCCGAGGATCAGGGCCTGCTCGCGCTTGGCACTCCGGCCGAGTCACTTTCGCCGCCGATCTCGACCGAAGACCTGATCCGAGCCCTGCATTTCCCGGAAACCGCCGAGGATGTCGAAGGCTTCGCCGCACTGCGCCGCGCACTCAAGGACCGGTCAGCGGCACAGCTGATCCAGGCCGCGCAGGACGTGCTGACCCTGCTCAGCCACGAGGGCATCTATATGGACGATCTGCGCCCCGACATGGCGCGGCCCGAAATCTGGCGCCAGTTTGCCCATGGCGCGCGTGGCCGTGCCGTTGCATCGCTGGGCGGAGTGCGTGACCGCTCGTCGCTGGCGCTGACCGCTGGCCGGATGAAGCAGGATCCGATTTTTCGCGACGCGGCGCATCATTTCCTGCGCCTCTTCGACCGAATGTTCGCCACCTTCGAGGCACAAGCCAGCGATGCCGAGATCTCGGCCCTGGGGGAGACACGTACCGCACGCGCCTTCATGCTGCTGGGCCGGGTGGCGGGCACGTTCGACTAACCCCGCGCCCGCCACCCTCAAGATCTAGAGTCCGAAACTCCCATAAGGAATGAACCGCACCGGGTCGCCGGGGCGGATATGGCACGCTTCGTCACCGATTTCGACAAGCCCCTCGGCCCAGCTAAGCCCGCTGACCCGCCCCGACCCTTCGGAGGCGAAAACCTCGACCCGGCCCTCACGGATGCGGGCACGCAGATATTCGCGTCGTCCGGGTTTCTTGCGTTTCTCGAACCCTGCTGGCAGGTCATACCCTTGTGGCGCACTCCAGGTTTCACCCGCCAGAACCGCCATCGCCGGGCGGGCAAAGACCATACTGCACACCATCGCGGCAACCGGGTTACCCGGCAGACCAAAGACCGGTTTTCCTTGCCACAAGCCCAGCGCCAGTGGGCGCCCCGGTTTCAGCGCGATGCGCCATTCCTGCATCGCGCCGGCCTCGCGCAACAGCGCCGAGACATGGTCCTCGTCCCCCGCCGAGGCGCCGCCGCTGGTCAGGATCACATCCGCCTCGGCGGCCGCCCGGTCCAGGGTCGCGCGCAGGCTCGCCCGGTCATCCGGAACCCGCCCCATGTCGCACACCCTGTATCCCAGACGCTGCACCAATGCGCAGAGCATCGGCCGGTTCGCGTCATAGATCTGGCCTGGCCCGGCCTCTGCCCCCGGTTCGGTCAACTCGTCGCCGGTGGACAGGATCGCCACCCGCAACGTGGCCCGCACCGCCACCTCGGCAATGCCGACCGACGCCAACAGCGCCAAATCGGCGGGGGTCAACCGCCGCCCTTCCCGCAGCACAACCGCACCTGCGGCCACATCCTCGCCCGCCTTGCGCGTGTTCGCGCCGCGTTTGAGCGGCCCGCGAAAGGCGACCTCGCCCGCGCCAAGCGTCACATCCTCTTCGAGGATCACTGTTTCAACCCCCTCGGGCAGCGCCGCGCCGGTCAGCACCCGCAAGGCCCGGCCCGCAGGTAGCACCCCGTCAAAGGGCACGCCAGCCGCTGCGCGGCCCTGCTCCAGCGGCATAACATGCGCGCCCTCGGGTACCGCCCCGGCAAAGCCATAGCCATCGACCGCACTGTTGGCCTGCGGCGGACTGGCGCGCAGCGCCACCGCATCCGCTGCCAGCACCGCGCCCAGCGCCTGCGCCACCGCGCGCGTTTCGATCCCGGTCGCCGGCCCCAATCTGTCCCGCAGCATTTCCAGCGCCGTATCGACCGGTGTCCACTCGACCCCGGCGGGCAGGGCAAAGCAATCGTTGCGCAGCGGCGGCGGTTTCAGCCCGGTCATGTCTGGTTCACTCCCAATATCCAACCCTCCTCGGGCGCGGTTATGTCCAGCAGGGACCCGAGCCTTTCCTGTGGCAACGCGGCCAGATCACCCGCCACCCGCTCTACCTGCCAGGCATCCTTGATCCGGTCCATTGGCCCCTTTCCCAAGGTCAGCGAGGGCCAGATTTCCACCAGGGTCACGGGCTTGTCCAACGGTTCGAACGGCCAGGCAGAAACCCGCCCGGCAAAGCGGCGGTGCAGGCGCGCCAACACCGGCAGCCCCATCATAACCTGCCCGCCAACCGCCCCGGCTCCAGCCATCTGCCAGCAGGTAAAGGCGCCCGGCGCACGACGCTCAACCAAGCGTCGGTCAGGAAACGGAGTGTGGTAATCCTGCTTGGTTCGAGGCAGCCCGGCGATGTCGCGTTTCAACCCATTGGCCCAGAACGGACCCTTGCCGCCTAGCCCCCGATTGACCTCTCCGGCCAGATCGAACCGGTTATTCGCTGCGGGCGTATCCTCGATTCGGGCCTCGAACCAGTCCCACAGTCGCAGCGGGTCGTTCGACCCGCTCACCGCCCCGGAAAATCCCGCCGGATAGCCAAATGGAAAATCGAACCCCAGCATAAGTCGCCGCCCGGCAGCCAGCACGGTTTCGATCAGATCGCACAGCCAGTTCTCGGCCAGCCCCCGGTTCCGGAGATAGACCGGCTCCTCCCCCGCGACACATGCCCAGATCGCATCCTTACGCGGGCGCGGGCCGGTATCGTTGCCGCCCGACCAATCGACCATGGCAAAGGTGTCAAAGGGTATCACAGCCCGACCTCGGAAAGGATGAAATCGGCAATCGCTTTTGTGTCGTTCAGATCGAACACCGGCCGGTCGAGCGTCAGGGGTGTATCGCTTGCCACAGCGCGGATGGTCGGGTCTCCCGGCGCGATCAGCTCCGTGCCCGCCTCGGCCCGGAACGCCTCGACCTTGGTATGGCCCTCGCGCTTGTAGCCCTCGATCAGCACCAGATCGACAGGCGACAGGCGGCCCAACAGTTCGGCCAAGGGCGGTTCCGCCGCGCCGCGCAATTCGGTCATCTGCGCCACGCGATAGCCCGAGGCAAGGATCACCTCGGAGGCTCCCGCCTGCCGGTGCCGCCAGCTGTCGCGGCCCGGATGGTCGACGTCGAACGAATGATGCGCGTGCTTGACCGTCGAAACCGTCAGCCCACGACCGGTGATCTCGGCCACCAACCGCTCCATCAGCCCGGTCTTGCCTGCGTTCTTCCAGCCGGTGACGCCATAGACCCTCATGCGCGCTCCAACAGGGTTTCGGCCCGGGCCAGATCCTCGGGCGTGTTGACGTTGAAGAAGGGATCGAACGGCTCGGCCTGAAACAGCGCCTCGCGCCCGCCATGCCGGTCGGTCCACAGCACCACCTTGCGCAGGCCCTCGTTCAGCGCCGAGCGCAGGTCGTCACGCAGGGCCACGGGCCAGAGACCAAAGGTCGGGTGCCGGTTGACCTTACCGCCCGATTTCAGCGCCGCGCCCTCACGCGGGGTGGTGGCCAGCACCAGCGGCTGCGCCTGCCCCTCGGATGCCGCGACCAGCCGCGCCACCAGATCGTGCGGGAAAAACGGGGTGTCAGCGGCGGCGGTGACGATGCTCTCGGCCCCCTGCCCCGCCGCCCAGTCAAGCCCGGCCAGCACGCCCGCCAGCGGCCCGGCAAACCCCTCAACCGTGTCGGGTAGCACCGGCAGGCCGAACGCGTCAAACCGCGCCGGATCGCCATTGGCATTGAGCGCCAGTCCCCCGACCTGCGGCGCCAGCCGGTCAATCACATGGGCAAGCAAGGTCTGCCCATCCAGTGGCAACAGCCCCTTGTCCCCGCCCCCCATCCGGGTGGCGAGCCCTCCGGCAAGGATCACGCCCAACGGTCTACGTCCTGTCATGCCCTCTCCTTCCGTGCCGGAAAACGCGCGCTTTCCGGTCCGAATTTCGCGCGAAATTCGGTCACCCTTCCGCACTCTTCCGGCGGTGTTTCCTGTCCTCGACCGGCACGCTGTCCGGGTCGGCATCCCAGACCAGCCGCTCGGCCCCTGACAAGCAGACAAACCGCTGGCCGCGCATCCGGCCGATCAGGGTCAGCCCCACCTGCCGCGCGATCTCGACCCCCCAGGCGGTAAAGCCCGAGCGCGAGGCCAGCACCGGGATGCCCATCATCGCGGTCTTGATCACCATCTCGGAGGTCAGCCGCCCGGTGGTGTAAAGGATCTTGTCGTCCGCCCCCTCGCCCGTGGACAGCATCCAGCCCGCGATCTTGTCCACCGCGTTATGGCGGCCCACATCCTCCATATAGACCAGCGGCCGGCTCTGGCGGCACAGAACCGTGCCGTGGATGGCCCCGGCCTCCAGATACAGCGAGGGCGTGCGGTTGATCCGCGCCGCCAGATCGTAGAGCCAGGATGTACGCACCTCCACGTCCGGCAAGCGCACCTCCTCCAGCCCCTCCATCATGTCGCCGAACACGGTCCCCACCGCACAGCCGCTGGTGCGGGTCTTTTTCTTCAGCTTTTCTTCGTGACTGGTTTCCACCGCCGTGCGCACCACGACGGTTTCCAGATCCTCGTCGAAATCGACGCCGGTGATCTCTTCATCCGGCCTCAGCATGCCCTGATTGCGCAGGAAGCCCAGCGCCAGATATTCGGGGTAATCCCCGATGGTCATGGCGGTCACGATTTCCTGACTGTTGAGGAAGATAGTCAGAGGCCTTTCCTCGACCACCGAGATACGCGCGGGCGCGCCGGTCTGGTCCAACCCCTCGACCGCGCGGGTCAGCCGGGCGGCGCCCGGATCAGGGGCGATGATGTAATCCGACATGTCGTCCGAGATAGCCAATTGCAACCCTTTCCTTGGCCCGGTACAGCGGTTGGGCTTACCTTAGGATCTAGGCATGTCCTTCACCACATCCAAATCCGTCTACTGGAAGGGTTTTCGCGACGGCGCGCCCTTCATCATGGTGGCGGCCCCTTTTGGCACCCTGTTTGGCGTGTTTGCGACCGAGGCCGGGCTGAACCTGGTGCAGGTGATGACCTTTACCGCCACCGTCTTTGCCGGTGCGGCGCAATTCACCGCACTGCAACTCTTGCTTGATGACACGCCGACGCTGATCGTGCTGTTGTCGGCGCTGGCGGTGAACCTGCGGGTGGCGATGTATTCCGCCGCGCTGACGCCTTATCTGGGTGCCGCGCCGCTG
Source organism: Ruegeria sp. YKSD163 (assembly GCF_059612905.1). Lineage (NCBI taxonomy): Bacteria > Pseudomonadati > Pseudomonadota > Alphaproteobacteria > Rhodobacterales > Roseobacteraceae > Ruegeria > Ruegeria sp. YKSD163. The sequence continues at coordinate 62,369 of NZ_JBXWRM010000004.1, read as the reverse complement.
TGGCAACGGGCGGTTGCCGCCTATTTCACTGTAGACCAGTCCTACGCCCTATCAGTGGTGCGGTTCGAGACCGAGCCGGACCTGACCGTGCCGCAGCGGATGGCCTATTTCTTTGGCACCGTGACGCCGCTGGCGCCCGCCTGGTACCTGGCGACCTATCTGGGCGCGGTGCTGGGCACCCGCATCCCCGACAGCTGGGCGCTGGATTTCGCGCTGCCGATTACCTTCCTTGCGATGATCGGTCCGATGCTGCGCACCCTGCCGCATGTGATCGCGGCGCTGGTGGCGATCGTGACCGCGCTGCTGACAGCCGGTGTGCCATTCAACCTGGGCCTGCTGATTGCGGGCACCGCCGGGATGATGGCCGGCGCGCAGGCCGAAGTGATGCTCGCCCGCAGGAACAAGAACACATGACCGAGATCGACCCATCAACCATGTGGATCGTCATCGCCGGACTTGCCTTTGGCAGCTTTGGCCTGCGCTTCGTCTTTATAGGGCTGGTGGGCGACCGTCCGCTGCCCGACTGGCTGCTGCGGCACCTGCGCTATACGGCCGTGGCTATCCTGCCCGCGCTGATCGCGCCGCTGGTCATTTGGCCGCAGGCCACCGGCGGCCAGCCAGATGCGCCCCGGATGAGCGCGGCGGCAGTGGCGCTTGCCGCCGGATACTGGTCGAAAAACGTGCTGGTCGCGATCTTTTCAGGCGCAGGCACGCTTTACTGCCTGCTCTACCTGCTGGGCTGAGACAAGGCTCAGCCCGGCTGGTTCAGCTTGGCGTTGTTGGCGGCCAGACCCTTTTGCAGGTCGGCGTCGTCCTGCTCGTAATACTTGTTCGTCACCGCACCGGGGCGCGAACCGAACTGATCGGCCAATTTGGTCGGCTGGAACGTGACCTTGATGTCACCGAACCCCGGAATCTGCTGCAACAGGCGCGCAGTATAATTGGCACAATAGGCTCCCGGCACCGGCCCCATGGTACGCGCCGCCCGATAGGCCGCTTCTGCCTGTTCCGGGGATACTTCCAGCTCTTGTACCACCACATGATGCGTCTCTCGGGCATGCGAGCCGCGATAGGCCCGTTCAACCGCCGGAGTGATGCCGAACAGAACATCGTTCTGTTCCGGCACGATATCGGCCCAGAACGACCCCGCCGGGTCAAAGATCACCCGCTCGCTGGCATTGATCATCAGCGAGGTATGCGCCCCCGCGCCCGACCGGTTGTTGACCATCGTGTAAAGCGTCAGCTTTGCCGGCCCCGGATCGCGATAGCGAACGGCAGCGACGGTCGCATCATCGGCCTGTGGCGCGCTCTGGCGGGTACAAGCCATCAGGCTCAGCGCCAACGCGCCAGCAAGAAAAATCAGCTTCACGGGAAGGCCCCTCGCAGGATCAGGCGGTAAACACGGCCATGAACAGCAGGACGAAGAAGATCACGACACAGACCCAGATCATCGCCTTGATGAACCCATCAAAGGTCTTGGTCTGAGTGGTGATGTCCATCGAACCGGGTTTGAAGTCAGCCATAGCAATCATCCTATTCGCGTTTTTTCGGTTGGATAGCGGATTCTCGCCGCTCTGTCACGACGTCAATCGCGCGCAGGCGCGGTTGAGTCAAAGGGGGTGCAATGGGCATACCCATAGCCCCAGCGCCATGGCAGGCCAGAGCAGGGGCCACCGCCAAAGCGGACTGCCAGATACATTGCATCAGCAATGGTGCCATAGGCGGCGCGGACCGTTTCGGGTGTGGTGTCATAACGGGTCGCCAGATCCGCCAGATGGCTTTCTCCGGTGTCGCGCACGCAGCTTTGCAAGGCCCGGTCGGCCTCATAACGCGCGGCATAGCTGTCCTCGGATGTGGTTGCTCCACCCGCGTCGTGATAAGCGCGGTCATGAATGACACAGCAGGCCTCCCATGGTGGCAGGCTGCCTTGCGCGACGGCGAAGTCGGGAAAGGTGTCGGCAACCATGGTCCAACCGGCGCTGAGCCCGCCCGAACAGCCATCAGTGGTGAACGGCGCCAGCGGCGCCGCCTGTTGCGCCGCCATCAGCGCGCGGTGCGCCGGCAGTTCCAGCATCTGAGTCAGATCCTGCGCCACGGCCGGACTGCCCGCGCAAAGGCACAGGATCAGCAGGTTACGGGCTTTCATCGCGATAGGCCTTTGCATTCAGCTCCCACCCCATTTCCTGGGTCAGCCACAAGAGCAGCCGTTCAGCGGGGTTCAGCGTCGCGCGCACTGCCAGAACCTCGCGCGCCATGGCGGGTTCATCGGTGATCAACCCGTTGACCCCCATCGAGATCATCTTGGACATCAAGAGCGGCTCGTTCACCGTCCAGACATAGACATCCTTGCCCGCCGCATGGGCGGCGCGCAACAGCGAGGGGCGCAGGCTGGCGCTGCTGACCGCGACAAAGTCGCCTTCTAGACCCGCGAGATTACCCACAGCCGTCGCCGCCAGAACACCGCTGCGCCAGTCAGGGCGCAGCGTCAGCATTTTCTGCACCGCAGGGTATTTCAGTGACATGGTAGCGATCTGGTCCTGCATGCCGAGCTCCTCGACCAATGCAATCACGCGATTTTCCAGATCCACATCATGACCGTAGTATTTAAGTTCGATCAGGACGTTTGATTTGTTCTTGGCGGTCTCCAGCACCGCACGCAGGGTCGGCGCCCGCTCGGCGGCGTAATCTGGCGAGAACCAGCTGCCGATGTCGATTTGCTCGATATCCTGCATCGTGGCGTCCCAAATCTTGGTCGGCACCCCGGCGAGTTTCATGAAATCGCTGTCATGCATAACGACGACCTCGCCATCGGCGGTCTCCTGCACATCGATCTCGACCCAGTCGGCGCCATCCTCGATCGCCTTGACGATCGCCGCCATGGTGTTCTCTGGCCGCGTCCCGGCAGCCCCGCGATGGCCGATGACGGTCACTTCGTCCTTGGCTGTCAGTTGGGTCAGCAATCCGTCGCTGACCCACATGCCCGCACCCAGTGCCAGGGCGGCCAGCACCGCCGCGCCGATCAGCCGCGCCCGCAGGCCCTGCGGATCAGAGGTTGGCAGGGGGGCTACCTCGGTTGCCGCGCCATCGTAGAACCGGTCGAGCAACTTGGTGAGCGCCCCAAGCGCGGTTGCCGCCAACACCAGCCCCGCCAGCGACCAGAGGCCCATAACCAGAACCACCAGCATCAGCGCCCGGCGCAACGCGCCGTCTTGGGGGATCGGCACCAGCGCCAACGCCGCACTGGCCAGAACGCCCAAGACGGCGGCCAGCGCGAACCGTGTCAGCAGCCATAGCAACAGCTCGATCTTGAGCGCGGTCCGACGGGCACCCATCCGGCGGGTGCTTTCGGCAAAGGCCTGCGAGGGCGGGATCCCTTCGAAGATAACCAAGTGAAGCGACAGCGCCCACCCCGACAGCCGCAGCATCAAGAGCCAGGCAAGGATCAGCACCAATATGGCAATGGCAGCCATAGCCAGACGGAACGAGGGTGGACGAAAGGTAAGGTAATAGTTGATGTCAAAGTCGCCCAACACCCACCAGGCAATCAGCCCTGCAACCGCTACGAATGGTACGGCCAGCGCAAGAACCCGCAAAACAAAGAGCACGGCAAAAATAAGGAGCGGTTGCAGCCGCCTCAATACCAGCGACAATCCAGAACTGCCCGATCTCCAGACATCACTGGCGCCGCTTCGCAGGGTTGCCGCCATCACTGCAAAGCTCAGCACTTCAGCGACGAGAAGGATACTCAGCACCGCCAGTGTCGCGGCAAAGCCCAGTGGAGACAGGACAAAACGCGCTATATCCTGATCGGTCAGCGCCGACTGGTCCGACAGGCCAACGGCCAGATTGATCAGTCCCGCCAGCGCCGGCGCGATCAGCGCCAGAACCAGCAGGCGCAGCGCGGCATAGAGCGGAACAAAGACCCGTCGCCGGGCCCAGGACCCGGACCAGGCGTTGCGGACATGGGTAAAATGCGACACGGGCAGCTATCTCCTGCGGACAATGCAGGTATTGAACGGCCCCGTCAGCGCCAAGGCAAGCCGAAAGCGTCTAGTCCGCTTCCAGATCGGCGGCCAGGCGAAAGCCGATGCGCTGGGCCGGACGGTCCTCGGTCGCCACCGGCATGGCGCGCAGCATCACGTTCAGCTGGCTCACATGCTGCACCAGCTGGGTGCGCGCGCCGGTGCCATCGGCCCCGTAAAAAGTGACGATATCGGGGTCAAAATAACCGATCCCCTCGATCCGCAACACCCCGGCATCGCCGCCGACAAAGCCCATCGCCACCTCTTGGCTGGCGTCCAGCTGCTTTTCGAAGTTGCGTATATAGAGGATCAGACGTTCATAGGCCCATTGCGCCGGGCTTTTGTTCTGGACCGGTTCCTGCAGCGGTGCGGGCACCTCTGTCATACGGGCGGGGCTGTCAGGATCGGCATGCACCTCGTGGCACCGGGGCCGCAACACCGCCGCCTCGGCATATTCGGCCGAGGTCTCGATCTTGTTTTCCATGGCTCATCCTTTCCGCTGATAGAGCCAGGCGCCATCCGCGCGCCGGGTCCGTGTCACCTCTCCGGTATGATAGAGATGGTTGACATGGGCAACCGCTTCAACCAGCGCCAGCCCGTATTCGCCCTCGCCGATGGTGCGCTTGAAGAGCGGCGCAAAACAGTCCGAGGCCGCCTTCGGCGTATCGAGGTGGTCGCGCAGACGCTTCAGCGCGCCATGGTGGTTGTCGATCAGCTGCCGCATCCGGATCGGCAGGCCGGTAAAGGGCAGCTTGTGCCCGCCCAGCGCCAGATGGTCGGGCCGGGCCAGCGGCGCCAGCCGTTCGCAGGTTTCCAGCCAGTCGGCCAGCGGATCGGCCATCGGTTCGGTCGCATAGACGCCGATATTGGGGCTGATCGAGCTGAGAATCTGGTCGCCGGTGATCACCAGATTGTCGTCGCGGCTCCAGAACGTGGCATGTTCGGGCGCGTGGCCGTTGCCCATATGCACGTCCCAGTCGCGCCCGCCCATATGGAACACGTCGCCCTGTTTGATCCGGGTGAACCCCAGCGGCATCGGATAGACCATGTCGGCAAAGTTGAACGGCCGCTCGGCCGTCCGCTTTGCCAGCACTTCTGACGCCATGCCCGCGCTGCGGTAATAGTCCAGCGTTTCCTCGGGCCAGGTCTCCTGCACGTCCAGTGTCAGCATGCGCGCAAACAACCAGGCAGTACGCGTGGTGACCAGCTCGGCACCCAGTTCAGACTGGAACCAGCCGGCATTGCCCATATGGTCGGGGTGGTGATGGGTCACGACCACCCGGCGCACAGGCTTGCCCGCCAGCGGCCCGTCGATCAGCCCCTGCCAGATGGCCCGCGTCTTTTTCGACGAGAACCCGGTGTCGATCACCGTCCAGCCATCCCCATCGTCCAGCGCATAGACATTGACATGATCCAGCTTCATCGGCAGCGGCAGGCGCATCCACAACACGCCTTCGGCCACCTCGATCGCAGAACCATGGGCGGGCGGCTCGTCCCAGGGGTAGCGCATGGCCAGGCCCGGTGTCCGATCCATCACGCCGACAACTCTTCAAGGCTGATGGCATACAGATCGGCACAACCGCCCTGCGCTTGTTCCAGCAGGCCAGCATGTTCCGGCAACAGCGCGTTAATGTAATACCGCGCCAGTTTCTCGCGCGGACCACCGGGATCGGCCAGGGCCGCAATCAGGTGGAAATGGCCACCCAGCACCCGGGCAAAGGCGCGCAGGAATGGCACCGCCCCGGCAAAGCGGTCGTTCAGCTCTCCTTGCGCCACCATCCACTCGGTGGCCTCGCGCAGGGTCTCGGTCGCTTCCCACACGGGTCCGGCCAGCTCCGGCAGGCGACCACGGGCGCGCTCGGCATGATCCTCGATCTCGTCCAGAAGCTTGGCCGCAGCCTCGCCGCCATCCATCATCTTGCGCGCCACCAGGTCCATCGCCTGAATGCCGTTGGTACCCTCGTAGATCGCGGTCACCCGCACATCGCGATAGAATTGCGCCGCGCCGGTTTCCTCGATAAAGCCCATGCCGCCATGCACCTGCACCCCGGTTTCCGCGACCGCAATACCCGTGTCGGTGCCGAAGGCCTTGGCAATCGGGGTCAGGAAAGCGGCCCGCGCCTTCCACTCGGCCGATCCGGTCGCATTACCCATGTCGATCGCCACGGCACAGGCCGCCAGAATCGCGCGGGCGGCAAATACATCGGCCTTCATGCTGGTCAGCATCCGCCGAACATCGGCATGGTCAGCAATGGTGCCCGAGGCGGATTTGCCCTGTTTGCGCTCCATCGCATAGGCCATCGCGTGCTGCCAGGCCGCCTCGGCCACGCCGACACCCTGCCCGCCCACGCCAAGACGCGCGTTGTTCATCATGGTGAACATGGCCGCCATGCCGCCATGTTCCTCGCCCACCAGCCAGCCTTTGGCACCGTCATACTGCATCACGCAGGTGGGAGAGCCATGCAGGCCCATCTTGTGTTCCAGCGACACCACCTTGAGACTGTTGGCCACGCCCGCATTGCCATTCTCGTCGGGCAGGTTGCGCGGCACCAGGAACAGCGAGATGCCCTTGGTCCCGGGCACACCGTCGGGCAGCCGTGCCAGCACCAGGTGGCAGACATTGTCGCAGAAATCGTTGTCGCCCCAGCTGATGAAGATCTTCTGCCCGGTGACCGCATAGGTGCCATCGCCGTTGGGCTCGGCCTTGGAACTCAGCGCGCCCACATCCGACCCGGCCTGCGGTTCGGTCAGGTTCATGGTGCCCGACCACTCGCCCGAGATCAGCTTGGGCAGGTACAGCTCCTTGATCGCGTCGCTGGCGTGATGCTCCAGCGCCTCGATCTGGCCCTGGCTCATCAGTGGCGCCAGTTGCAGCGACAGGCAGGCGCCGCTCATCATGTCGTTCACAGCGGTGGTGACCGCCATCGGCAGCCCCATGCCGCCATGCTCCGGCGACCCGCTCATGCCGATCCAGCCGCCCTCGGCAATCGCCCTCCACCCCTCGGCAAAGCCGGGCGAGCTGCGCAGCGCCCCGTTTTCCAGCCGCGCAGGATTCAGATCGCCGCCGCGTTGCAAGGGCGCCATCACCTCGTCGCACATGCGCCCGGCCTCGGTCAGGATGGCGCTCGCCATATCGGCACCCGCCTCGGCAAACTTCTCAGTCCCGGAGACCCGGTCATAACCGACCACATGGTTCAAAAGGAACGTATAATCGGTGACGGGCGAACGGTACGGCATGGGGTCCCCTCGGTGGTAGTCTTGGCGACTTGGCAAGTCGCGGGCGCATCGGTATGTATCAAGGCTTGTCCGATTACCTATCCAGAGCCATCCGGCAAGCAACCAAAACGCCGCGTCACCACCCCGCCATGCCAGTCCAACACACCCTTCGCCTTGCCGCCGATCCCGACGGCATCGCCCGCGCGGCAGAGCTGCTGCGGGTGGGCCAGCTTGTCGCCTTCCCGACCGAGACGGTCTATGGACTGGGTGGCGATGCCACCAACGGGCAGGCGGTGGCCGGCATCTATGCCGCCAAGGGTCGGCCCAGCTTCAACCCGCTGATCGCCCATGTCGCCAGTACCGAGGCCGCCGGGCGCCATGTACGCTGGTCCGAAACCGCCGAGCGGCTCGCCACCGCCTTCTGGCCCGGCCCGCTAACGCTGGTTCTGCCGTTGCGCGCCAACCATGGGATATCCGAACTGGTTACCGCCGGGCTCGACACGCTGGCGGTGCGGGTGCCCGCCCACCCGACCGCCCGCGCCCTGCTCGACACCCTCGACCGGCCGGTCGCCGCCCCTTCGGCCAACCCCTCGGGCCGGATCAGCCCGACCACGGCGGATCACGTGCTGGCAGGCCTCGATGGCCGGATCGCGGCAGTCCTCGATGCCGGTCCCTGCGGCGTGGGTGTGGAATCGACCATCATCGGCCTTTCCGGCACGCCCACCCTGCTGCGTCCTGGTGGCCTGCCCGCCGAAGAGATCGAGGCGCTGCTCGGCCAGCCTTTGGCGCGGCACCAGCAAGGCGATGAGATCAGTGCACCAGGTCAGCTGCTGTCGCATTACGCTCCTCAAGGCGCGGTGCGCCTCAATGCCACAGCCCCTCTGGATGAAGAAGTCTTCCTCGGCTTCGGCCCGATGGACTGCGACGAAAACCTATCACCCACCGGCGACCTGACCGAAGCCGCCGCAAATCTCTTCGCAGCGCTGCACCGGCTCGACGCAACAGGCAAACCCATTGCCATCGCCCCGATCCCCGAGCACGGCCTGGGCCTTGCAATCAACGACCGCCTGCGCCGCGCCGCCGCGCCGCGCACGCCCTAAACCCGCTTCATTTCGCCCCAAATACTCCCGCCGGAGGCATCCCCCCCTCATAACCCAAACAGCAAGACGGCACATCACGCCGCCACATGCACCGAGGAGGAGGAACGACGACGAGACATCGAGCGCGCCGCAGGCGCACTATCGGATCAGGCGTGGCCGGCGCTGGCCGACAGCAAAAGCGCGTCAATCCCGAGCGATTTCAGCGCCGCTTCCCATTTCTCGTCATCACGACTGCCGAACACGATATCGGGATCGGCCTCGGCGGTAAGCCAGCCATTGTCGGCGATTTCCGCCTCCAGCTGTCCCGGCCCCCAACCGGAATATCCCAACATGAGCGCCGCGCGGGCAGGGCCGCTGTCGCGCGCAATGTCTTCGAGAATATCCAGCGTCGCGGTCATGGTGAACGCGTCCGACACTTTCAGCGACTGCAATTTGCCTGCGTAATCCGGTGAGTGCAGCACAAAGCCGCGTGCCATCTCGACTGGCCCGCCCAGCCGTACCGGCGCCTGGGCCGCGGTCGCCGAGGTCGCTGGAATCTCAAGCTGCTCCAGCAGCGTGGCAACGTTCAGATCGGCGGGCTTGTTCACGATCAGCCCCATGGCACCGTCCTCGCCATGGCTGCACAGGAAGATCACCGAGCGTTCGAAGCGCGGATCGCCCATCCCCGGCATCGCGATCAGCAGTTTTCCGGTCAGGTCCATCATCGGCGCGGGCTCTCCTTTCCCTTACAATGGGGAACCGCAGGCCAGGGTGCAAGGGACAGCCAGTGTTGCGCGCGGAAATCCCGCGCCTGACCGGATCGTGACTTGGCAAACCGCCCCTGAAAGCGCATGTATTGAGCATGTCGACCCGTTTTTCTGCCTTGGCGCTTGCCGCGCTGCTGAGCCTGCCGCTCGCCACTCCCGCCCCCGCGGCGGGGTTGGACGATCTGGTGCAGATCGAAATCCTCGACGGCGGGCTGACCCCACGCGGCACCTATCTGGGCGCGATCCGCATGACCCTGTCCGAGGGCTGGAAAACCTATTGGCGCGCTCCGGGCGAGGCGGGTATCCCTCCCAGTTTCGACTGGCGCGGCTCGCGCAATCTCGGCGAGGTGAGCATCACCTGGCCCGCGCCCGAAGTGTTCGAGCAAAGCGGCCTGCGGTCGATCGGCTATACCGACCAGATGGTGCTGCCGATCGAGATCACCCCAAAGGATTCCAATCGCCCGGTACGGCTGCGCGGCGAGATGGAATTTGGCGTCTGCAAGGATATCTGCGTACCGGGCAATCTGGACTTCGATCATACGCTTGACGCCGGCGCACCGCGCAACCCGACCATCGTGGCGGCGCTGGCCAGGCGGCCCTATTCGGCCGCCGAGGCTGGCGTGACCTCGGCCACCTGCCGGATCAGCCCCAGCCAGGACGGTATGCGGATCGAGGCACGGATCTCGATGCCCTCGGCGGGCGGATCGGAACTTGCCGTGTTCGAACCGGGTGATCCGGCGCTCTGGGCCGGCGAGGCGCAGACCCGGCGCCAGGGCAATACCCTGATCGCCAGCTCGGAAATCATCAATGCCGGCGGCACGGCCTTTGCACTCGACCGCTCGCGCATCCGCATCACCGTACTGGGCGCCAAACGCACGGTGGATATCCACGGCTGCCTGCCGGGCTGATCGGTGACGCCTCAGCCAAAGATCGGCGCATTGGCCGTGGTGATCCACGAGGGCCAAGTGCTGCTGGCGCAACGCGGCAAGGATCCCGGGCGCGGCCTGTGGGGCTTTCCCGGCGGTCATGTGGAATGGGGCGAGACCGTTCGCGACGCCGCCTTACGCGAACTGCGCGAGGAAACCGCGATAGAGGCCCGCGCGCAACGCTATCTGACCCATTTCGACCTGATCCACCGCGATGGCGACGGACAGGCGGTTGTGCATTATCTGCTGGTCGGTGTGCTCTGCCGCTATCAGGGGGGCACGCTGCAGGCCGGTGACGATGCGATGGATGCGCGCTGGTTTCCCATCGACCACCTGCGCGATGGCGTGGTTCCACTGATCGACCGGGTGACCGAGTTGATGGAAATCGCCCTGCGCGCGGACTGAGACCTGCTCAGGCCGGTTTGCGTCCACCGCTTCGCATCAGGATCAGGGCCGAGACCGCCATTGCCAGCAGGCACACCACCAGTGCACCTCCGATGAACAGCGCCAGCGCGGCGGGCATCGGTGCCACCCCCTGCAGCGACGGAAGCGTCCCCAGCAGCCAAGCGGGCAGCGCGCCGGTCACCGCAACCCAGGCCACCGTGGCACCCAGCCATGCCAGTGTCAGAGTACCGCTCACCGCCACTGCCGCCCTCGCAAGCGGCGCCCCGCCACGGAGCGCTCGGCGCAACGCCGACAGGGGGCGCGCCACATCGTTCTGCACCGCTAGCAGCGCCGGCACCACCAGCAGCACGAGAAGCACGCCAAAGCCCAGACCATAGACCAGCGTGATCACTGTGGGTTTCAGGAACTGCGCCTGTTGCGAGCTTTCATAAAGCAGCGGAGCCAAGCCTAGCACCGTGGTCAGCGAGGTCAGCAAAACGGGCCGCAACCGGTCGGCCGTCCCGTCAATGATCGAGGGCAGCAACCCCCGGCTCTCGGCATACTCGTCGATGGTTGTCACCAGCACGATGGAATCGTTGATGATGATGCCGGTCATGCCCAAAAGACCCACCACCGTGAACATACTCAGCGGAACCTCCCAGATGTAATGGCCCCAGATTGTGCCGACGAGGCCGAAGGGAATGATCGCCATCACCACCAGCGGCCGGGTCCAGCTGGCAAAGATCCATGCCAACACCAGGTAGATGCCGGTCAGGCAGAGGGTCAGACCGGTCGCCGCTTCGGAGAGAAACGTGTCCTCCTGCTCGCTCAACCCCGACATGCGCCATTCGACCTGACGTTCACTGGCGATTCGCGGCAGGATCTGCGTTTCCAGCGCGGTCGAAATCTCGGTGGCCCGCGCCGGATCGTCCTCGGAGATATCACCGGTGACCGAGATCCGACGGATGCCGTTTTCGCGCCGAACGGTCGAAAACCCGGTGCGCTGGCTGACCGAAACGATATCGGCCAGCGGCACATAGACCCCGGCAGGCGCCCGCATCAGCGTGCGTTCCAGGAAATCAGCGGTCAGCTCGCCCTCGGGCAGTTCCACCCGGATCTCGGCGCTGCGCGGGCCATCTGGATAGGTGGCCGCCTCGATCCCGTTCAGCCGCGCCCTGAGCGCCCGGCCCAGCGCATCGACGGTAAAGCCCAGCGCCTGACCCTGCGCGGTCAGGTCCAGCACGACCTCTTCCTTGTCATAGGCCAGATCGTCCTCGACCGCCGAGACCTCGGGATAGCGCAACAGCGCCGCCTGAAGGTCGTTCGACGCAGCCTTGAGCACCTGCGCCGAGGCACCATAGAACTGCACGTCCAGCGCATCGCCACCCGGCCCCGAGCGCCAGCCTCGGAAGCTGAGCGTTTCGACCTTGGGATGACGGGTGACGAAATCCTGCAACTCACCAACAAAGGCAAAACTGGAATAGGGGCGCAAATCGGCGTCGATCAGCTCGATCGAGATACCGCCCAACAGATCGGCATCCTTGGTTTCGGCCCCTGCGAGACCGCGTCCGGCATTGCCGCCGATCTCGGCCAGGACATAGTCGATCGGGTTGCGGCCATGGCGTTCTTCGTAGATGCGGCCCAGCTCCTCGGTGGCACGCTGCAATTCGCGCATCATCTCCAGCGTGTCGGCCCGCGTGGCGCCTTCGACCATGATGAAATTGCCGGTGACCGAGCCACGCTCGGGCGCGTTGAAGAAGCGCCATTGCACATCGCCGGTGATGAACAGTGCCGCCTGGCTGGCCAGCACGGCGACGGTCGCGGCCAGCACCACATAGCGGGCATGAACCACCCAGCCTACAAAGGGCCGGAACAGGTGATCGCGCAGCCAGCGAAAGCCACGATTTACCACCCGGTTGGGCCAGTCATACCAATGTTCCTTGGCCGAATGGGCGATGGCATGGGACATGTGGTTGGGCAGGATCAGGAAACACTCGACCAGCGAGGCCGCCAGCACCGCGATCACGGTAAAGGGGATGTCGCGGATCAGCTCGCCGAACCGGCCGCCAATCGCGGTCAGGCCGAAAAAGGCGATGATCGTGGTCAGCGTCGCGGCAAAGACCGGCATCGCCATGCGGCGCGCGGCGGTCTCGGCGGCGACCACGGGGTGTTCGCCCAGTCGCCGGGCGCGAAAATCGGCGTGCTCGCCGACGACAATGGCATCGTCCACCACGATGCCCAGCGTGATGATCAGGCCAAAGAGCGACACCATGTTGATGGTCAACCCACCGACATACATCAGCGCGATGGCCGCAAACATCGAGGCCGGGATCCCTGCCGCAACCCAAAAGGCGGTGCGCGCATTCAGAAACAGGAACAGCAGCATCACCACAAGCCCCAGCCCCATCAGCCCGTTGTCGACCAGGATGTTGAGGCGGTCGCTGATCGCCTCGGACCGGGTGCGGATCAGCTGCATGGTGACGCCCTGGGGCAGGCTGGCCTGCATCCGCTCGACCACCTCGGCGACCTGCTTCTGTACCCGGATCGCGTCGCCCCGGTCGGACCGGTCAACCCGGATCGACATGGCCGGCTGGTCGCCAACCCAATAGGCTCGATCGCGGGTGACGCCTTCGACCCGGATCTGGGCGACATCCGCGATCCTGAGCTTGGATCCATCCGGGTTCGAGCGCAGCACAATGCCCGCGATATCCTCGGGGCTGCGCTTTTCCACCCCCGTCCGGATACGCGCATTGGCGCCCGAGACATCGCCCGCCGGATCACCGGTGACCTCGGCCGCAATGGCCGTGGCGATCTCGTTCATCGAGATATCGTTTGCGATCAGCTTGGCCGAGGACACCTCGACCACCGTGCGCGGCGCGGCGATGCCGCGAATGGTGGTACGGGTAACGCCGATCTCGAACAGGCGCACGATCAGCTCGTCTGTAAAGAGCGCCAGTTGCTGTGGACCGACCGACCCGGTGATCACCACATCGGTCACCCGGTCACGCCAGGCGCCCCGGCGGACTGCCGGGTCCTCGGCATCCTCGGGCAGGGTGGTGACCGCGTCGACAGCGGCCTGCACATCGTCGGCGGCCTGAGACATGTCCCAGCCGGGCTCGAACTCCAGTTCGATATCGGCGCGCCCTTCGCGGGAACTGGCGGTGGTGCTTTCCACCCCGTCGACCGCAAGCAGCGCTGGTTCCAGCACCTGTACGATGGCGCTGTCCACATCCTCGGGGCCGGCGCCCTCCCATTCCACGTTGACCGAAACGCTTTGCACGATCACATCGGGAAAGAACTGCGCCCGCATGTTGGGGATCGCCGCCGCGCCCAGCACCAACAGCACCATCAAGAGCAGGTTCGCCGCCGTCCGGTGCCGGGTGAAATAGCTGAGCAAGCCGCCCGCCGCGCTGGGGATGCCGCGCACCATCGCGGATCAGCCCCCGGCCCGGTCTTCCAGCCGGGCCACCAGCCCGGCGGGAACGCGGGTTTCGGCGAGCTGACCCAGCACCTTGGCCTTCACTTCCGAAGGCATCCGCTCATTGGCTTCGACCAGCGCCACCAGCCGGGCACGGCGCTCGTCGCTCAGCTCCAGCATCGACAGATCGGGGCTGCCCGCCTTCGCCTCGTCCCGCAAGGGGCGGACCCGGATACCGGGACCCAAGAGCGGCGTGCGGCCCAGCACCACCTCCCGCCCGGCGAGCCCCGCGCCCCGGAGCAGCACCATATCGCCCTGCCGCCGGATCAAGGTGACAGGCAATTGTTCCAACCGGTCCTCACTATCCAGAACCAGCACCGTGCCCGCCGCGTCCAGCGCCGAGGCCGGCAGGCGGACCACGTCGGCCAGCGGCGGTTCCTCGACACGGACGGTGACGAAATCGCCGGGCTTGAACCCCGGCGCCGCATCGAGACGGGCATAGATCACCCGGCCCGACTGCCCCTCACCCGCTGCCGCGCTGTCGCGGCTGACGGTTCCGGTAGCGGTCAGATCGGCCCCGGCCACATCCAGTTCGATTTCAACCGGCGCGCCGATCAGCCGACCCGCCGCATCCAGCAGGCGCGTATGCTGTGCTGTCGAGACCCGGAACACCACCTCGAGTGCGTTGGGATCGATCAGTTCCGCCAGTTTCTCGTTCACAGCCACCAACCGCCCCTCGACCAGAGTCACACCGCTGAGCGTGCCGTCGAAACGGGCGGTGACCTCGGTTTCGGTCAGATCGCGCTCGGCCTGTTCCAGAGCCAGTCGGGCGCGGGCCAACCGGGTCGCAGCCTGATCCACCCGTGCCTCGGCCTGGGCCACCGCGATACGCCGCGCCAAAACGGCTTGCCGCGCCTGGGCATCGGCCAGTTCAGCGGTCTCGGCGGCGGCGGCGCTGCCGACACCGCGTTCGACCAAGTCCCGCTGCCGCTTCATCGCCTGGGCCCGCAACGCGGACTGATCCTCGGCGGCCTGCAACTCGTCACCGGCCAGGATCAGCGCCCTTGCGGCATCGCGTTCCTCTGCCTCGGCATCCATCAGGTCGGATCGCGCGCGGTCCAGCTCGGTCTGCGGCTTGGCCGGGTCGATGCGCACCAGCACTTCGCCCATCGCGACCGCACCGCCCTCGACGAAACTGTCCGACAGGCCGATCACCCGTCCGCCCATGGCGGCACGCAGTTCCAGAGTGCGGCGGCTCTGCACCTGACCGAAGGCTTCGAGAACCGGGGTGACGGTGCCGTATTCGGCACGCTGCACGTTGACGGCAAAGACCCGTTCGCGCGCCGCCGGAGGCTTGCGGTCGCCGGCCATTCTGACCTGCACCGCCTCCATCACCAGCTGTCCGGCCCAGATCAGCAGGGCAAGCGCCACCGAAGCCAGAAAGACACCCAAAAGGCTCTGCCGCAGAAATCGCATCGGTTTTCGCACCCCGCTCGCTCAGGATCGCACTGTAACAGAACTAGCAGCGCATGGAAAAACGCCAAGCCCCAAGTGCTTGAACGGGTCGCAAAGCTATTTCCGTCGCAAGTGTTCGTCCAATCTGGGCATGATTTCCACGAAATTGCAGGGCCGGTGCCTATAATCCAGCTGTTTTTCCAGAATTCCGTCCCAGGCATCCTTGCAGGCACCGGGGCTGCCGGGCAATGCGAACAGATAAGTGCCGCCCGCCACACCACCCGTGGCGCGTGACTGTACCGCCGAGGTACCGATCTTTTCCATCGAGATCAGGGTAAAGACGGTGGCAAAGGCCTCGATCTCTTTTTCATAGACGTCGCGATGGGCCTCGACGGTCACGTCGCGCCCGGTCAGGCCGGTGCCACCGGTCGAGATGATCACGTCGATCTCAGGGTCTGCAACCCAGGCGCGCAGCTGGTCGGCAATCTGGGCGCGTTCGTCCCGGATGATACGCCGGTCGGCCAAAATGTGTCCCGCCCGCGCGATCCGGTCGACCAGAGTGTGGCCCGAGCGGTCCTCCGAGATCGAGCGGGTATCCGACACGGTCAGCACCGCGATACGGACCGGGATGAAGTCAAGGTTTTCGTCGATGCGGGACAAGGGGTCAGGTCCTTTCTAGCAGGGCAAGCCGCAGCGCCAGCGCGGCGAAAATGCCGGCGGTGAGATGGCTTAGCAGACGGCCCAATCGCGGATCGCCGGTCAGCCGTCTGCCCAACCCGCCAGCGAACTGGCCCACCATACCGTTGACGATGAATCCGCCAATCGCGATCACCAGGCCAAATGTCAAAAATTGCGTCAGGATCGGCCCGGCAGCCGGGTCGATGAATTGCGGGATGAAGGCAAGAACGAACAGGATCACCTTGGGGTTGGTGAGGTTCACCAGCATTCCGTCACGAAAGGCGCGGCGCGCAGGGCGTGCCGGCACCTCGGATGCGCTGAACTCTTGCCGCAACGCGCCCCAGGCCAGCCAGAGCAGATAGGCAACCCCGGCCCAGCGGATCACGTCGAACAGCCAGGGCATCGCCTGCACCGCAGCCCCCAGACCCAGTCCCGCGATCGAAACATGCACCATGCCACCCGCCGAAATACCGGCGCTGGCGGCCCAGCCCGCGCGCGGACCCGCGCGAAGCCCCTGCCCGAGACAGAACATCATGTCGGCCCCCGGTGTCAGGTTCAGCGCGAGCGCGGCGGGGACGAATGTAAGCAAGGTGACCGGATCGATCATGCCGGTATCTCGAACCAGTTCACTGTGGGACCAAGGTTGACGACGCGGCTGCGCCCAATCATGCCTTCGGCCCCCCAGCTGTCATGAATATGTCCGCACAGCGCCAGCCTTGGCTGAACCCGTTCGATAGCGTCGCGGATCTCGGTAGACCCGACCGAAAGCCCTGTTCCGGTCACATCGCCGATCCCCTTGGGCGGCGAATGGGTGATAAGGATATCGGCACCTGTGCAGCGGTCGAGCAGTTCGGCCGCCGCGCCCTCGGTCAGGTCGCAGGACCAGTCGCCAAAGGGGGTGGGCGGCACGCCATACCCCACACCAAACAGACGCAGACCGTCGATCCGCACACCGGACCCGTGCAGCACATGGGCACCATCGGGGGCGGCGGCGCGCAGCTCGTCGGCGCTTTCGGCGTTACCGGGCACCAGCACCAGCGGCACCATTATCCCGGCCAGCATCGCCATCGCCTGATCCAGCCCCTGCCGGCCGTTGCAATAATCGCCCGCCCCGATGACCAGATCGGCCTCAAGACTGGCGGCAACCAGATCGGCGGCCCGGGCGCGCGCCATGTGCAGATCGGAAAAGGCCAGAATGCGCATCACGCCTCCCTCAGTTTCGCCTGAAGCTCCAGCAGATCGGCCCAGGCCTGCCGCTTCATCTGCGGCTGACGCAGCAGATAGGCCGGATGAAACATCGGTAGCACCGGCAGGCCCATGGCTTGGGTCCATTGCCCGCGCAACCGGGTAATCCCGCGTCGCCCTAGCACCGTTTCGCAGCTGATATTGCCCATCAACACCAGCACCTCGGGCTTGGCCAATGCCACATGCCGTTCCAGAAACGGCTTCATCATGCCGATTTCCACCGGCAACGGGTCGCGGTTCTGCGGGGGCCGCCAGGGCAGGACGTTGGTGATATAGACGCTTTCCGACCGGCTTAGGCCGATCGCCGCCAGCATCCGGTCCAGCAGCTGTCCGGCCCGGCCGACAAAGGGACGGCCCTCGCGATCCTCGTCGCGGCCCGGCGCTTCGCCAATGATCATCACCCGTGCACCGGGCACACCATCGGCAAAGACCAGATTGCGCGCCCCGCGTTTCAATTCGCAATACTCGAACTCGGCCAGCGCAGCACGCAAGGCATCAAGCGAAGCTGCCGCTCGCGCGGCGCGCGCAGCCTCTTGGGCCGGGTCGACCTCGGGCGCCTTGGGAGGCGGCGCGGGCATCGCAGGGCGACGCGGATCGGACGTCGCCTGCGCAGATTGGCGCGGTTCGGTCTCGGTCAGCGCATAGCGATCCAGCGGCGCATCCAGGATCGTCTCGGACACACCCAGTTCGACCTGCCATTGCAGCAGGGCCAGCGCGGTATGAGGGTCAAGTGCCGATTCCATGCCCCCAATCTAACCGTCCCTGCGGCAAGGGAAAGCGGATTGGGCTGGACAGCGCGCGCGCCGGGTCTGAGCATGGGGTCATGTTCCGGTTTCACATCTGGCAGTTACCCGTTCTGCTCTGGTTCTGCGCCACGCTTCCTGCTGGCGCCGCAACCGGCGATTGCCCGCCCGGAACCTTTCGGTGCGGCGCGACAAGCTGTTGTTCAGGGGCGCAGACCTGTACCTGGGACGGCTATTGCATCCCCCTGGGCGCGACCTATTGCGGCGGTGGGCGCTCGTGCGGCCCGTTCGAGCAATGTGTGGCGGGCGGTACAGGCTGTGCCCCCAAGGGAGACGGCAGCTGCCAATCGGGCCTGACCTGCGGCCCCGGCATGACCTGCACCGCCAGTGGCAGATGTGTTCCTATCACTTCACGCGACTTGGACCTCCCGACAAACACGCCCTGCAAGGACGGGCGGGTCTGCCCGGCAGGCACTCAATGCCTCCCCGAAGGTGGATGCAGTCGCGTCGGCTGGTTCCTTTGCGAAGAGACCGGTTCGCAATGCCGCCCCGGCTTCAAATGCTCGGCCGAACGGGGCTGTGTCCCGCTCAAGGCCATTGATTGCGGGCAAGGCAAATGGTGCAAACCCGGCGAGTTCTGCCTGCCCGAAGGGGGCTGTGCGCCTTCCGACTGAGGCGACAGGCCGTATTGCCCCCGGCCCGCGCGCTTTCTATAAGCGGCGCAATCGCCTGACCGGAGCCGCCCATGTCATTTGCCCACCGACACCTGCTTGGCATCGAACAGCTGTCTCCCGCCGATATCACCGCCATTCTGGACCTGGCCGAGACCTATGTGGACCTGAACCGGCAATCGGCCAAGCATTCCGACGTGCTGTCGGGGCTGACCCAGATCAACATGTTCTTTGAAAACTCCACCCGCACACAGGCCAGTTTCGAACTGGCGGGCAAGCGGCTGGGCGCGGATGTGATGAACATGTCGATGCAGGCAAGCTCGATCAAGAAGGGCGAAACCCTGATCGACACCGCGATGACATTGAACGCGATGCATCCCGACTTGCTTGTCGTGCGGCATCCGCATTCGGGCGCCGTGGACCTGCTGGCGCAGAAGGTCAATTGCGCGGTGCTGAACGCGGGCGACGGGCGGCACGAGCATCCGACACAGGCGCTCTTGGACGCGCTGACGATCCGCCGGGCCAAGGGGCGGCTGCACCGGTTGAACATCGCCATCTGTGGTGACATCGCCCACAGCCGCGTGGCCCGCTCGAACCTGATCCTGCTGGGCAAGATGGAAAACCGGATCCGCCTGATCGGCCCGCCGACGCTGGTTCCCGCCCACTTCGCCGAGTTCGGCGCCGAGGTTTATGACGACATGCGCGAGGGGCTGAAAGACGTCGACGTGGTGATGATGCTGCGCCTTCAGCGCGAGCGGATGGATGGCGGTTTCATCCCGTCTGAGCGCGAGTATTACCACCGCTACGGGCTGGATCGCGACAAACTCGGATTGGCCAAGGCGGACGCCATCGTGATGCATCCCGGCCCGATGAACCGGGGGGTCGAGATCGACGGAACGCTGGCCGACGACATCAACCGCTCGGTGATCCAGGAACAGGTGGAAATGGGCGTCGCCGTGCGTATGGCGGCGATGGAACTGCTGGCCCGCAACCTGCGAGAGGCCGCATGACCCGGCTGAATGTATCCGCAAACGAGCATGGCATGATCCGCCTCTATTCCCTCGACATGCGGCCCGAGGAGGCGCGGTTCCTGCAAGAGCCGGGTGCGGTGGCGCAGCTATTGGGGGCCGAGACGCTCGACATGGATCAGGTCGAGGTTTTCCCTATTTCGGATCTAGAGGAACTGGGCCTTGATGGATATCTGGCCGAGGGGCTTGGCGTGCCCGAGGATCAGTTCGACCGGGCAGAGTTGCGGGCGCGTACCGGTTGGGTGCTGATGCTGCGCAGCCGGGCCTTTGAAGGGCGGGCGCTGGACCTGCCGCTGCCTGCGATGCTCAAGCCCATCGGGACGTATCGCGAGGCCGGGACTGATTGGTCCGGCACCTCGATAGAGACCGCCAGCGCCCTGCCGCATTCCGCGCCCCGCCTGTCACCGCGCGCAGCACGGCGCAAGGCCAGTAAGATCGGTCTCACCCTGTTTGTCATCATCATGACTCTGATCATCGCGGGGCTGGCATGGCTGATCCTGTGATCCGATTTGTCGCGGACAGGCAAGCCTATCTGCGCAATCACACCTGGATGGCAGCGATTGCGATGGGTGGTGCAATGGCAGTGCTTTGGGCGTTAGGCAACCCATATATCTGGACCGGTGCGCCGGCGGGGCTGGCGGCGATTGCCCTGCGCGGCTGGTACCTTGCATCCGAAGAACTGGCGGTGGTGTGGGAGATCTCTGAGGGCACACTTAGCGGGCCTGGCCCTCGTGTTCCGCTCTCTCAGATCGAAACCGTGCGCACCATGGGCAGCTATGTTCAGGTGGTCACCAAGGGCGGTGACAAGCACCTGATCAAATACCAGGCGAACCCGGCCGCCACCAAGACCGCCATCGAAAGGGCGATGATATGAGCGATATCCTCTTCACCAATGCCCGGCTGATCGACCCCGAGGCGGGCACCGACGAGCGCGGCGCGCTGCTGGTCGAGGGCGGGCGGATCGTGGCGCAAGGCCACGAGATCGGAGTGCCCAAACATGTCGAGGTGGTCGATTGCGGCGGCAAGTGCCTGGCCCCCGGTATCGTCGATATCGGCGTCAAGGTGGGTGAACCGGGCGAGCGCCACAAGGAAAGCTACAAGTCGGCAGGACAGGCTGCGGCGGCGGGCGGTGTCACCACCATCATCACCCGCCCCGACACCAACCCGGCCATCGACACGCCCGAAGCGCTGGAATTTGTCACCCGCCGGGCGCAGGCGGACACGCCGGTCAATGTGCTGCCGATGGCGGCACTGACCAAGGGGCGGCAGGGCCGCGAGATGACCGAGATCGGGTTCCTGCTGGATGCGGGCGCGGTGGCGTTCACCGATTGCGACCATGTGGTCGCCAATACCAAGGTGTTTTCCCGCGCGCTGACCTATGCCAAGTCCTGCGGCGCGCTGGTCATCGCGCATCCTCAGGAGCCGGGGCTGAGCGAGGGGGCGGCGGCCACCAGCGGCAAGTTCGCGGCGCTCTATGGCCTGCCCTCCGTGTCGCCCATGGCCGAGCGGATGGGGCTGGATCGCGATATCGCGCTGTTGGAAATGACGGGAGCGAAATACCACGCCGACCAGATCACCACGGCGCGCGCCCTGCCCGCGCTGGAACGGGCCAAGAAGAACGGACTTGATATCTCGGCTGGCACTTCGATCCACCACCTGACGCTGAACGAACTGGATGTGTCGGGCTATCGCACCTTCTTCAAGGTCAAGCCGCCCCTGCGCAGCGAAGACGACCGGCAGGCGGTGATCGAGGCGGTGCGTACGGGCCTGATCGACACGATCAGTTCCATGCACACGCCGCAGGACGAGGAAAGCAAGCGGCTGCCCTTTGAGGAGGCCGCCAGTGGTGCGGTGGCGCTGGAAACCCTGCTTCCAGCGGCACTCAGGCTTTACCACGCGGGCCAACTGGACCTGCCGACCCTGTTCCGGGCCATGGCGCTGAACCCGGCGCGGCGGCTGGGGCTGGCGTCGGGACGGATGAGCGCGGGGGCACCCGCCGATCTGGTGCTGTTCGACCCGGATGTACCCTTTGTACTGGACCGGTTCACGCTGAAATCGAAATCGCAGAACACTCCGTTTGACGGCCAGCGGATGCAAGGTAGGGTGCTGGCAACCTATGTCGCGGGCCTGCCCGTCTATCGGAGAGACTGATGCCCCCAATCGATACCGCCTCCAATGCGCTGATCCTCTGGGCCTTGATCGGCTACGGTCTGGGTTCGATCCCCTTTGGACTTCTGCTGTCACGCATCATGGGTCTGGGCAACCTTCGCCAGATCGGTTCGGGCAATATCGGTGCCACCAACGTGCTGCGCACCGGCAGCAAGAAGGCGGCGGCACTGACCCTGCTATTGGACGGCGGTAAAGGGGCGCTGGCGGTGTTGCTGGCGCGGGTGTTCGCTGGCGAGGATGCCGCACAACTGGCGGCGCTGGCAGCGTTCCTGGGCCATTGCTATCCGGTCTGGCTGGGCTTCAAGGGGGGCAAGGGAGTCGCCACCTTTCTGGGTCTGTGGCTGGCATTGGCCTGGCCTGTCGGCATCGCCTGCTGTCTGACCTGGCTGGTCGTTGCCCTAGCCACCCGCATCTCTTCGCTCAGCGCGCTGGCAGCGGCGGCCAGCTCGACGCTGTGGCTGGTCTTTCTTGGCCATGGCACGACGCTGTTCCTAGGCATCGCGTTGACCCTGCTCGTCTATTGGCGTCACAGCGCCAATATCGCCCGCCTCAAGGCCGGCACCGAGCCGCGCATCGGACAGAAATCCAGTTGACCCCCATCCCGGCGGCGCTGACCTGTCTGCGGAACTGGCCGCTCGGCACGCATCACGGTCGGTCCGGAGGCAAGCGCTATCTGGTTTGCAAGACCGTCTTTGCGGGGGGACGCTCGATCAAGCTGGTCGCGCACGAGCGCGGCAGCAACGATTACATCAGCCTTTGTTTCTACGACCTGACCGCAGGACCGCGGCTGGCGCCCTGCGAGATGCCGCTGGACAAGGTCCTGAACTTTCTAAGCCAGCTGCGCCGCGAGGGAAACCGGGGCTAGGTCCTGCTGCTCCCGACGTGCTCACCCACACAACACGCCCACTCAAAAAGAGTTGCTTTGAACGTGATCGGGGGATCTCCCAGATCAGGGTCACCGCGGCGCAATTACGCCGTGCGGGATCAAAGGGACCCTATCGCACATCGATCGCCATGGGCCCAACAACGCGAAAGGCACTTAGAATGAACACTCTCAAATCCTTCATCGGCGGCGTCGCCCTGTCGCTGACGCTGGCCGGTTCGGCCATGGCAGCCGGTGTCGACCTGAACGCCAGCTCGACCGGTCTGGCACTGCAAGGCTATGACCCGGTGGCCTATTTCACCGTGGGCGAAGCCACTGAAGGCGACTGGAAGATCACTTCGGTCTATCATGATGCCACCTATCGCTTTGCCAGCGCCGAGAACAAGGCGACGTTCGAGGCGAACCCGGAAGCCTATCTGCCCGCTTATGGTGGTTACTGCGCCTTTGGTGCAGCGATGGGCTTCAAGTTCGATGGCGACCCGGACAACTGGAAGATCGTCGACGACAAGCTGTACCTGAACCTGTCCGACGAGATCCAGGCCAAGTGGGAAGAGGACGTCCCCGGTTTCATCGTGAAGGCCAACGCCAACTGGACCGATATCGCCGACAAGAGCCCAGCCGAGCTGCAGAACTGAGTTCGGTTGCGACATCAAGAACGGCGGCAGAGCGATCTGCCGCCGTTCTCTGTTTGAGGGAGGAAAGGAAATCGCCTGCGGGTGGTTCTCACAAAGCTCGGCAGAGCGAAGACTTCTAAAACGCCAAGCTTCCGCTCCGGCCATGGGTCGGCAAAACCCGCTCTGATCTCGTCTCCCGCCGGACTGACAGTGAAGTGCGATGTGAAATAGGGGGCTTCTCAAAGAGCAGCGGGTCGATTGTCATGGAGGGACGTACGACCAAGGTTGGCGACGGTGGCATCCACCTTTTCGGCGAAACACAAGGTAGGTGCCAGCAGAGGGACAGACAGAAGAATGGGTTTCATGGTGTCCCCTTTCGGTTCAGTCTACGGGCTCCATAGCGGGAAAGACCCAGCTGCCATCGAGGATCTCGGCGCGCGGCTCGTAGAGCCGGACCGTATAGTTCCAGCCTGGCGTGATGGGGATGCAATTGATCCGCGCGTCCTCGCAGCCGCCGAAGTGGATGGTGTAGGAGCCGTCCTCATTCGGGGTGGCCGAAGTGTTGTTGTAGCTGTTCCGCCCCAGTTCGTTGGGCGCGAGGAAGCCGTCGGCGTCGTAGACGGTGATCGACCAGAAGGCATCCACCGGCACGTCGCGCAGCGTCACTGCATGGGGAGTCTCACCGTCATTCTTGTCGACGGCGTCGACAAAAGCACTGGCCGTCGTGGCCGGTTGCCCCGCCCAGCCCGCCATCCCGATCAGATGGCCAAGCGGGTCCACCTCGTCGCGACGGCCAAAGGCGATGCTGGCATCGAGGCCGACGGCGGCGGCAAGGTCACTGACCGCCTTCCTCGCTGCTGCAAGGTTTTCAAGGTCCCAATCCGGCGCCTCGAAGGGGCCGCTTCCTCCACCATCGAGGCGTATTCCATCCTGCACGGCATGGGCGCGCGCGGCATCGCTGGGGTCGCCCGCGTCGACAAAGGTGCGGAACAGGAGCATCGCGAAACGGGTCCCGACCTCGTCCTCGGTCAGTTCATAGGCACCTGGTTCAGCATAGGCGAAGTTGTAGTGGTCCTGGCTGATCACCAGCACCGACTGGAACCGCCCGTCGCCCTCGGGCAGCGTCACCGTCACTGGCTCGGACAGGTCGATGATGGCGGCCGAATACAAGGTGTCCTGGTTGGGCCGGATGATCGGCTGCGGTTTGTCGGCGGAGGTTACTTCGCGCTCATGGGCGATCTCGCCGACGCTGGTCCCGTTGGTCTGCATGGTGAGCCGGAACATCGTATCGCTCTCGGCGCGCATGACATTCTGGATCGTGATGTCCTCGGCGAGGACTGGCTCGGGTGCGCAGAGCGCAATGGCAACAAGAAGATATCGCATGTTCGTTGTCCTATTTGAGTCAGTTCACCGGCTGAACTTTGGGGAAGGTCCACGATCCGTCGAGGACCTCCGGAGCCGCCCGGTAGAGCCGCACGGTGTATTGCCACCCGTCGACGAGCGGCAGGCAATTCACACGCCCTTCGTCGCAGCCGCCCAGATGCACGGTCATGCTGCCGTCCGCGTTGCGCGTCCCGCTGACAGAATTTACGACATAGGCGCCGAGCGCATTCGGCGCGAAATAGCGGTTCGCATCGTAGACACTGACCGACCAGAAGTCTTTGACCGGAACATCGGCGGGCACCTCGATCTTGTATTCGCCCACGGGAAGTCCCGGCACGACCCCGAGATAGAGTGCCTCATCCTCGGGCAACCCGCCCCAGCCCCCGGCCGTCCCGATGAAATGCCGCACCGGATCGACATCCTCTTTCTTGCCGAACATGCGGAAACTGTCCGGCAGGTAGGCGCCGATACCGACGGCGGCCTTCACAAGCCCCGAGTAGCTCTCTTCGTCATAGGGCGGTACAATGAAAGGCTCTGACGATGCGGCCTCAATCGACATCTGGTCCTGGATCGCATGCACGGTGGCCAGGTCCGCCGGGTCGGTCGCATCCAGCAGTACCCGCAGGTAGACGGCGACATAGGGCGTGTCGAACGTATCCATGTCGAGCGCATAGGTGCCGCCGCCGTGGAAGACCTTGTTGAGGTAGTGATCCTGGTTGATGACCATCGCCGACATATAGCGGTCGCCGACATCGGGAAGGGTGAAGTTGGCGCCCTCGCTGATATCGATGATCGCGGTGCTATAGAGCGTATCCCGGTTCGCGCTGATGGTCGTCTGGTTGTCAACGGGCATCAAATCGCGGAAGTGGTAGAACTTGTTCACCCCTCCGGCGAGAGCAACATATTTGCCGAACTCGATGTCTGTCGCGGCACGGATAAAATTGTCCACCGTGACCGGGATTTCCCTGCTGTCGGCAAGCTGGTCCATTGAGGCGTCGAAGTTCTGGGCTTGAGCGGGACCAGAGACGATCGCGGCCAGAAATGCCAGAAACGCAAATCTGCGGATCACCAATTGTTTACCTTTCATGAGTCGCCTCCCAGATCTTCGTTTGCCTCGCGTTTTATCATAGTGCCACCGGTCATTTTGTGACAAAGAGACGCCGTGAGACAGAAGTTGGTCAACATCATCGAACTGGCGCACGTCGTGGACATTCTCGACGGCTTCGCCCCGAAACACGTCGTCGAGAGTGCGCTCCGATCGGCTGGCCTCGACCGAAAAATGCTCTCAGAAGGAACCGGGTTTGTCTCCTACGCGGCGGAGGCCGTCATACTGGAGTCCATCGCCCGCACGATAGGCGATCGCCATCTGGGCGCCAGGGTTGGCCAAGCCTTCGACTACTTGGCCTACGGAGCCTATGCGAACTACGTGCTGGGCGCACCCGATCTGCGATCTGCGCTTGAACGCGGGCGACGCGCGTTGTCGCTGACGCATCCTGGCTCTGAAATCGTCATCCGACAGACTGACACGCACCTGGTTGTCGGACGAGACTCGAAGGGCTTGTCGGTCGTCGGCCACCGGCACCTTGATGAAGGGGCGCTATTCGTTATCTCAAAGGTGGTCAGGTATTTCCTCGGGGCGGACTGGCGGCCCGATTGGCTCGAACTTCCCGATGGGCATAGCGATGACAAATCAAAGCTAGCAGATCTGCTCGGCGCACCTGTGAGGACCGGCGCCCGGTCTCCGTCCGTCGCAATCCGGCTAAGCGACCTAGCCACGCGAAACCCTCAACCGATGCTAGCTCAGAAAACTATTACACTGGAGGAGCTTGGAGCTCTCATGGGTGTTGAGCCGGTTCAATCCATGGAGAGCGCGGTCCTACAGATCATGCGCGCTCATTTTCCGACAAATGTGCCTTCCGAAAGCAAAGTTGCGGCCCATCTTGCGATCGGCCCAAGGTCTCTTCAAAGGGCACTTGGCGCAGAAGGGACGTTATTCAGAAAGATCCGCTCTATGTTCATCGAGGAGCAGGCACGCGAAATGCTTCGGAACTCTGACATTCCGATCGAACAGATCGCCGCAATGCTGGGGTACAAAGAGCCGAAGAGCTTTCGCCGTGCGTTCAGGGAGTGGACCGGTTCGTCACCAAAGAGCTTCCGGGGAAGTCGGAACGGCGCTGTTGCACAAATCGGGGTCTGAGCGCGGTTCTTGTCGGTCCTCGAACCCAAGCCAACCCTCAAGCCAAGTTGTTCTGACAGAGCCTAGGTGTCGGTGGCGGAGCCGATGGGATTCGAACCCACGAGACCCTTCCGGGCCTACTCCCTTAGCAGGGGAGCGCCTTCGACCACTCGGCCACAGCTCCGCTGACCCGTTTATGGATTTCATCACCCGAGGACAAGGCGAAATTGCGGGTTTTTTTGTACGCTCTGGCGATTTGTTCATGTCTCGGCGGAGTCAGGCGCCGCCACCGCCAGGGCAGTCATGCTGGCCGAAACCTGCTCCAGAAACTGAGCGCCCATCGCTGAGATCGGACGGCCCCGTGCCGTGACGACGATGACATCCAATAGGATGCGAGGTAAAAACCGACGCAGGACATAGCCGTTGTGATCGTCGCTGGACAAGGTGAACGGGTCGACCAGCGTAACCCCAAGCCCCTGCTTCACCAGGTTGAGCGCGTTGCGGAACAGGTCTGTCTGGCAGCGAATTCTCAGGTTGGCGCCTTCGCGATGAAACGCCTCACGGGCGCGGCGGGTCACCATATGGTCTGCGCCCATGACGATGAAGGGTACATCGTCCAGCAGCGTGGGCGTCAGTTCATCGTGCCGGGCCAGAGGACTGTCGGCGGGCACCGCGCATTGGATTTCGAAGAAGAACGGGATCCAGTCCAGGCCATCGGTTCGGACAGGCTGTTCGCAGATACCGATCTCGAACAGGCCGGCCATGACCCAGTCCTGAATCTTGGCCGAGTATTGCGACTGAAAGGCGACGGTCAGGTTAGGTTTGTCGGCAGCAAACCTCGCGATCTGCTCAGGCAGAAAGCCAAAGGCCATGGCGTGGTTGGTGGCCACCTGCAACTGCCCGGCCTTCTGGTTCTGCAGATCGACCACCGCCTGATTGACCTGGCCCAACCCGCGCATCACCGTGTCGATCTCGTCGAACAGAACCATTGCCTCGGGCGTCGGCAACAGGCGACCGCGATTGCGTTCAAAGAGTTTGAGACGGGTTTGCCGCTCCAACTGCGCCAGCAGATTGGAAATGGCGGGCTGCGAAACACCCAACCGTTCGGCGGCACCTGTCACCGTGCCGATCTCGATGATGGCGTGAAACGCCTGATAGTGGCGAAAGAAGCGGCTCATATAACTTAGGTTATCATCAGAAGTGATGCCTTGTGCAAATATTAGTATTGGAAATGATGCAAAAGCTTCCGCACACTCTCCTTGGGTCAACGGGGAATAAAGATGGGCGATCTTGAGCAAAAGATCATAGGATTGGATCTTTGGCATCTGGCCTTGCCTGTCGTGTCCGCGCGCGATCACGGGATCGGCCGGGTCGAGGGAAGTTGCGAAATCGTCGTGCTGCGCCTTGTGGCCGAAGGTGGCGTCGAGGGATTTGGCGAGGCCTCGCCTTGGTCGGTCTTTACCGGCACGCCCGAGGCCAGCTATGCGGCGCTTGATCGATACCTGCGTCCGCTCGTCATCGGGCGGCGGGTCAGCGACAGGATTGCGATCATGGAAGAGGCTGCCCGCGCTGTCGCCCATTGCACCGAGGCCAAGGCGGCGCTGGACACCGCCTTGCTGGACTTGGCGGGCCGCATTGCGAACCTGCCGGTTTGGGCGCTGCTTGGCGGAAAATGCCGCGACACGATCCCGCTCAGCTGTTCCATCGCCAACCCGGATTTCGACGCCGATATCGCGCTGATGGAGCGGTTGCGCGCGGACGGCGTCGGACTGATCAAGCTCAAGACCGGCTTTCGCGACCATGCATTCGATATCATGCGGCTGGAACGGATCGCGCGCGACTTCCCCGAGTTCCGGGTGCGTGTCGACTACAATCAGGGGCTGGAGATCGAAGAGGCGGTGCCGCGTGTGCTGGATGTGGCGCGGTTCCGGCCCGATTTCATCGAACAGCCGGTGCGCGCGCATCAGTTCGAGCTGATGGCCCGGCTGCGTGGGATGAGCGATGTGCCCCTGTTGGCGGATGAGAGCGTCTATGGCCCCGAGGACATGGTGCGGGCCGCACGCGAAGGGATCTGCGACGGCGTCTCGATCAAGATCATGAAATCCGGTGGGCTGACGCGGGCCCAGACAGTGGCCCGGATCGCCGCAGCCAATGGGCTTATGGCCTATGGCGGCGACATGTTCGAGGCCGGGCTGGCGCATCTGGCCGGCACCCATATGATCGCCGCCACTCCGGAAATCACCTTGGGATGCGAGTTCTATCAGGCCAGCTATTTCCTAAAGGAGGACATCCTTGAAACCCCGTTCCGGGTTGATGCGGGACAGGTCATCGTGCCTGACGGGCCGGGTCTGGGCGCCCGGGCTGATCCCGACAAGCTTGATTACCATGCCGTCAGGAAATCGGAATGACTCATTCGATGGCAACTTATCGACATTTTGTTGACGTTTTGGAAATGTGTGGCATGCTGACACTTAGGGAATCGGATATGGCCCGTGCTTTTGCCGGTTGGGGAGAAACATGACGGATACCGCAAAGACCATTGCGATCATCGGCGCTGGTATCGTCGGGGTGTCCACCGCGATCTGGTTGCAGCGCGACGGGCACAAGGTGGTGCTGATCGACCGCGCCGGACCGGCCGAAGGCACGTCATACGGAAATGGTGGCGTGCTGGCCTCTTGTGCGATCGTACCGGTGAGCACGCCGGGCCTGATCGGCAAGGCGCCCAAGATGCTGTTCAACCCGAACGAACCCTTGTTTCTGCGGTGGGGATATCTGCCCAAGCTGACACCTTGGTTATTGCGGTTCCTTCGCCGGGCCAATGCAAGCGACGCGGCGCATACAGCAGCGGCGATGGCGCCCATCATCGGCGACAGTCAGGCCGACCATCTGGCGCTGGCACAAGGAACCGGCGCCGAGAAATGGGTGGTGCCGTCTGACTATCTGTTCCTCTACAACGACCGCGCCCACTATCTGGGGGATGCGTTCACCTGGGACCTGCGGCGGCAGAACGGCTTTGCCTGGGATGAGATGGAGGCCGAGGAGTTCCGTGGATATGATCCGGTCTTCTCCTCCGATCTGCGCTTTGCCATCCGTCTCAAGGATCACGGGCGCATCACCGATCCGGGCCAATACGTCAAGGATCTGGCCGCGCATGTGGTGGCCTCGGGCGGGCAGCTGATCCAGGCCGATGTCGAGGATATCGCGCGAGAAAACGGCCGTGTCACCGGGGTGCGCGCCGGTGGCCAGACCATCCCCTGCGATGCTGCCGTTGTCGCCACCGGGGTCTGGTCCGGGCCGCTGGCCAGGAAACTGGGGCTCGACGTGCCGCTCGAGGCCGAGCGCGGCTATCATATCGAGTTCTGGAACCCGAATTTCATGCCGAAATCGCCGGTTATGGTGGCCGCGCGCAAATTTGTCGCCACTCCGATGGAAGGTCGTTTGCGACTGGCCGGGGTGGTCGAGTTCGGCGGGCTCGAGGCGGGGCCGTCCCGTGCCCCGATCGAGTTGCTCAAGCGCAGCGCGGCGGCGGTGTTTCCCGGCCTCAAGGCCGACGAGGTGACCGAATGGCTGGGCCACCGTCCGGCGCCCGCGGATTCGATCCCGGTGATCGGCGAACTGCCGCATCTCAAGGGCGCCTATACCGGCTTTGGTCATCACCATGTCGGCCTGACCGGCGGCCCGAAAACCGGCCGCATCCTGGCACAGCTCATCTCGGGGCGGCAGCCCAACATTGACCTGAGCGTCTATTCACCGGCACGCTACACGAAGGCCGGGCAAAACTGAGAACCATAAAACGAACCAACCAACTAGGGAGACTACGATGAAAAAACTGACAACTCTTCTTGCGGCGACGGCGCTGACCTCGGTTGCGGCCCTGTCCGCCACTGCTGAAACGTGGGACATGCCGCTGGCCTATTCCGGCTCGAACTTCCATTCGGTGACCGCGGCCGAATTCGGCAATTGCGTCACCACCGGCACCGGTGGCGAGATCGAGATCGTCACCCATCCCTCGGGCTCGCTGTTCAAGGGCGCCGATATCAAGCGCGCCGTGCAGACCGGGCAAGCGCCGATCGGAGAGCGCCTGTTGTCGGGCCACCAGAATGAGAACGCGCTGTTCGGCTTTGACTCGGTGCCCTTCCTCGCCACCTCGTTTGACGATGCCGACAAGCTGTGGAAAGCCGCCAAAGAGCCGCTGTCCGCGCTGCTGGCCGAGCAGAACCTGACCCTGCTCTACTCGGTGCCGTGGCCGCCGCAGGGCCTGTATTTCAAGAACGAGGTGAACTCGGTCGCCGACATGAAGGGCATCAAGTTCCGTTCGTACAACAACGCCACCTCGCGGCTGGCGGAACTGACCGGCATGTTGCCGGTCACCATCGAGGCGGCCGAGATCAGCCAGGCCTTTGCCACCGGTGTGGCGGATTCGATGATCTCGTCGGGCTCCACCGGATATGACCGCAAGGTCTGGGAGTCGCTGAACTATTTCTACGAGGTCGATGCCTGGCTGCCGCGCAACTACGTGTTCGTGAACTCGGATGTGTGGTCGGGCGTAAGCGATCAGAACAAGAACGTGATTCAGGCCTGTGCCGGGCTGGCCGAATACGCCGGCAACTGGCGGTCCAAGGAATACACAGGCTTTACCCTTCAGGGCCTGCGTGACGGCGGCATGACCGTCGGCCCGGCTTCGGATCAGCTGGTGGGTGAGCTGAAAGAGATCGGCGTGACCATGACCAGCGAGTGGCTCGAAGCCGCCGGTGATCAGGGCAAGGCCATCGTCGACGCCTTCAAGGCCGACTAAGCGATGGGATGCGGCGCGGGCGGCGGGTTGTCCGCCGCCCGCCTCGATCCGGCTGATTTTTCCGAAACGGAGGATGTGTCATGGCGCTTCTGAGAGGTTTGCGCAGCGGATTGGATTTGCTTTATCTCATCGCTGGCGTTCTGGCCGCGATGTGCCTGGTCGGCATATTGGGTCTGATCGTGGTGCAGATGCTGGCCCGCTGGACCGGTGAAGTGTTTCCGGGTGCACCGGACTATGCAGGTTACGCCATGGCAGCGGCCTCGTTCCTGGCCTTTGCCAACGCGCTGAACCGGGGCAGTCATATCCGCGTTTCGATCCTGCTCAACGCGGTGCCCGACGGGCTGCGCCGCTGGATCGAGGTCTGGTGTTTCGGCATCGGCACGGCGGTGATGTGGTACTTCGTCTGGTACGCCTATCGCTTTGTCTATTGGAGCTGGAAGTTCAACGACATCAGCCAGGGACAGGACCGCACTCCGCTGTGGATCCCGCAGTCGGCGATGCTCTTGGGCGCCGTGATCCTGGCCATCGCGCTGACCGACCACCTGATCCACGTCATCTTCAAGGGCGATCACCGCATCACGCGTGACCTCGCCGACCAGAGCCACGGGGAGTAGGCGGCGATGGAAAACCTTTCGGTCATCATTCTGTTTCTCTTCGTCCTCTTCACCCTTCTGGGCACTGGCGTCTGGGTCGGGCTTGCGCTGATGGGTGTGGCCTGGGTCGGGATGGAGCTGTTCACCACCCGCCCCGTGGGCGATGTCATGCTGACCACGATCTGGTCGGCCTCCTCCAGCTGGACTCTGACAGCGCTACCGATGTTCATCTGGATGGGAGAGATCCTGTATCGAACGCGCTTGTCCGAGGACATGTTCAAGGGTCTTTCCCCATGGATGGCACCGCTGCCCGGTGGGCTGGTGCACACCAATATCGTCGGCTGTACCGTCTTTGCCGCCGTGTCGGGTTCGTCCGCGGCCACGCTGACCACCGTGGGCAAGATGTCGATCCCTGAATTGCGCAAGCGCAAATACCCCGAGCGAATGATCATCGGCACGCTGGCCGGGGCGGCAACGCTGGGCCTGATGATCCCGCCCTCGCTGACGCTGATCGTCTACGGCGTCACCATCAACGAGTCGATTACCAAGCTGTTCTTTGCCGGTATCCTGCCGGGGCTGGTGCTGGCGGCGATGTTCATGGGCTATGTCGCGATCTATTCCCGGATCGGCAAGGACTGGAGCCCCAATCCCGAACCCAAGCTGAGCTTTGCCGACAAGATCCGCAACTCGCGGTTTCTGGCGCCGGTGATCACGCTGATCGTGGTGGTGATCGGGTCAATGTATCTGGGCTATGCCACCGCGACCGAGGCTGCTGCATTCGGTGTCATCGGTTCGCTGCTCTTGGCGCTGGGACAGGGATCGCTGAGCTGGAAGACCTTTGCCGAAAGCCTGATGGGCGCCACCCGCACCAGCGCGATGATTGCGCTGATCCTTGCAGGCGCTGCCTTTCTGTCGCTGTCGATGGGCTTTACCGGCCTGCCGCGCGGGCTGGCCAACCTGATCGCCGCCTGGGATCTGTCACGGTTCGAGCTGCTGATGGTGCTTCTGGTCTTTTACGTCATCCTGGGCTGTTTCCTCGACGGTATCTCGTCCGTGGTGCTGACCATGGCGGTTGTCGAGCCGATGATCCGCGATGCGGGCATCGACCTGATCTGGTTCGGCATCTTCATCGTCGTCGTGGTCGAAATGGCGCAGATCACACCGCCCATCGGTTTCAACCTGTTCGTGTTGCAGGGGATGACCAATCACGAGATGAGCTATATCGCCCGCGCCGCCATCCCGATGTTCCTGATCATGGTGCTGATGGTGTTCGTGCTGATCCTGTTCCCGGACCTGGCCACCTGGCTGCCAGATAATCTCAGGGCGGGTCCGGGGCAATAGCGCCCGGACGGCGAGGGAGCAGGGACGATGCAACAGGCGCTGGCCTTTGTTGCCCGGCATGGCAGGCTGGGCTTGATGGTGGGGCTGGCCGCTGGCCTGGCGCTGCCCGGGCTGGCGGCGCTGATGCGGCCCTGGATCCCGCAACTGGTGGCGCTGTTGCTGTTCCTGACTGCCTTTCGCATCGGCCCGGTCGATGCGGCGGGCTCGCTGGCGGACCTGACCCGCACCGCCCGCCGGGTTCTGGTGCTCCAACTGGCACTGCCAATCCTGTTCCTGTTGGGTCTGCGCCTGCTTGGCCTGCCGGTTACGCCGCTTGCGCTGGTAGCGGCGCTGGTGCTGGCTGCGCCCTCGGTCACTGGCTCGGCCAATTTCACCATCCTGCTGGGGCATGACCCGGCGCCGGCGCTGCGGCTCTTGATTCTGGGCACGGCGCTGTTGCCGCTGACCGCGATCCCGGTGTTCTGGCTGTTGCCCGCCTTTGGCGACCCGGCCGAGGTGTTTGGCGCCGCCCTGCGCCTGCTGGCGGTCATCCTTGCGGCGGCGGGCTGCGGTTTTGCCCTGCGCCATTGGGGTGCGCGGCATCTGAGTGACCTCAACCGCCGCGCGATGGATGGGCTGACAGTGATCGCGCTGGCGGTGATCGTGATTGCGCTGATGTCTGCGGTCCGCCCGGCCATGACCGAGCGCCCGGCCGAACTGGCCTTTTGGCTGCTGGCAGCCTTTGCCATCAATCTGGGCGGGCAGACCCTGTGTTATCTGACCCTGCGCGCCAGAGGCGGGGCCGATCCGGTGCCCACCTCGATCGTTGCGGGCAACCGCAACTTCGCTCTGTTCTTTGTTGCGCTGCCCAGCGAAGTGACCGAGCCGCTCTTGATCTTTCTGGGATGCTACCAGTTTCCCATGTACCTGACCCCGACCCTGATGCGGAGGCTATATGACCCGCGCTGATCCCTTTCCCCTGATACGGACTGTTGGTCTGGATGGTGTGCTCGTCACCTTTGCCGACACCATGACCGAACCGTCGAACCGGGCCGCGCTGGCCTTTCGCGGCGCGCTACACGAGGCTGGGTGGGAGGGCGTAGTGGAAAGTTCGACCTCGCTCGCCTCGGCCTATCTGCGCTTTGACCCGCTGCGGCTGAGCCATGCCGAGGTGCAGGCCCGGCTGGCTGCCCTGCTGGCCGAACGCGACTGGTATGCCGCGCCGCTGCCCTCGGGCCGCAAACTGTGGCGGGTGCCCACGGTCTATGGCACCGATCTGGCGCCGCAGTTGGAGGATGCCGCCGCCGCCGCCGGTCTGGACGTCGATGAGGCGGTGCGCCGTCTGGCGCAGTCGCGCGTGCGGGTGCTGACCATCGGCTTTGCCCCCGGCCAGCCCTATCTGGGTCCGCTGGCGCCCGAGTTCGACATTCCCCGCCTGCAACAGCTGACCCCGATGGTGCCCGAGGGCGCGCTGGTCTGCGCCATCCGCCAGCTCATCGTCTTTGCCGGGCCCACACCCA
This sequence comes from Ruegeria sp. YKSD163, assembly GCF_059612905.1. Taxonomy (NCBI): domain Bacteria; kingdom Pseudomonadati; phylum Pseudomonadota; class Alphaproteobacteria; order Rhodobacterales; family Roseobacteraceae; genus Ruegeria; species Ruegeria sp. YKSD163. Next base: position 27,284 of record NZ_JBXWRM010000004.1, on the reverse strand, counting down.
CCGGCTGGCGTCATATCGGACAGACCGCGTTCCGCTGTTTCCGACCGGGGATGGAGCCGACATTTGCCCTCAACCCCGGCGACGAGATGGTGTTCGAGCCCATCGAGCGGGCGGAACTGGACCATATCCGCGCCCATAACGAGGACGACACAGGCGGTGCCACGGTCGAGGAGATCGCGGCATGAGCCTGATCGTCCGCCGCATCGGCCCCGCCTGCACCATCCAGGACCAGGGGCGCGAAGGCTACCTGGATCAGGGCCTGTCGCGCTCGGGCGCGGCCGATCTGCGCGCACTGCATGAAGGGGCCGCGCTCTTGCGTCAGAAACCCGACCTGGCGGCGCTGGAGATGGCTGGCATGGGCGGCGAGTTTGAAGCCACCGCACCTGTGCGCATCGCGCTCACCGGCGCGCCCATGCAGGCCAGCATCGACGGCAGCCCGGTCGCCTGGAACGCCTCGCACGCGCTGGCCAAGGGGCAGCGGCTGAGCATCGGCGCGGTGCTGAGGGGCGGCTATGGATATCTGCACCTGGGCGGCGGCATTGCGAGCGAGCCTTTTCTCGGCTCGCGCTCGGCGCATCTGGCGGCGCGGGTCGGCCGCGCGGTGGCGGTGGGCGATACGCTGGAAAACGGGCCGGACAAGGGCGAGGCGGGCATGAAGATCGCCGCCGAAGACCGGTTCGGTGGCGGCACCCTGCGGGTGGTGGCCAGTTTCCAGACCGCGCTGTTCGATGCAGAGACGCTGGCCCGGTTCGAGGCGACCGAGTTCCGCCGTGGCCCGCGCGCCAACCGGATGGGGATGCAGCTGGACAGCGACGGTCCGGGTTTTGCCGCCAAGGGGCAGCTCAACATCCTGTCCGAGGTGATCTCGCCCGGTGACATCCAGATGACCGGCACCGGCAACCCGTTCATCCTGTTGCCCGAATGCCAGACCACGGGTGGCTATCCCCGGATCGCGACCGTGCTGCCCTGCGACCTGCCGCGTGCGGCACAGACGCCGCCGGGGGGCGCGGTCCGCTTTCAGTTCGTGTCGCTGGACGAGGCCGTAAGCTTGCATGCGGCCTGGCTCAAGGATCTTGCGCGTCTTTCCTCGCGGGTCGAACCGCTGGTGCGCGACCCGCATGACATTCCCGACCTTCTGTCCTACCAACTGATCAGCGGCGTCGTGTCCGCCACCGACTGAGGAGCATACCATGACCCAAGTGGACCTGAACGCCGACATGGGCGAAAGCTTTGGCCCCTGGAAAATGGGCGACGATGACAGCCTGTTGAAAATCATCACCTCGGCCAATATCGCCTGTGGCTTTCATGCCGGTGACCCGGACGTGATGGCGAAAACCATGGCGCTCGCGGCGGAAAACGGCGTGGGTATCGGTGCGCATCCGGGTTTTCCCGACCTGCAAGGGTTCGGTCGCCGCAACATGAAGGTGCCGCATGACAGCCTGCGCAACATGGTGCGCTACCAGCTGGGCGCGGCGCTGGGCATGGCGCGGGCGGTGGGCACGCAGGTCCGGCATCTGAAACTGCACGGGGCGCTGGCCAACATGTGCTCGGTCGATCAGGACATGGCGCGTGCCTGTTATCAGGGCGCGCTGGATGTGGACCCCGATATCATCATCATGGTGCTGGCGGTCACCAAACAGGAACAGGCGGTGCGCGAACTGGGCTGCAAATGGGTGGGCGAGATCTTTGCCGACCGCGCCTATAACGATGACGGCACGCTGGTCGACCGGTCGCTGCCCGGCGCGGTGATCCATGACCCGGGCGTGGCCGGGCCGCGCATGCTCGAAATGGTGCGCGCGGGTGCCATCATCACCGAAAGCGGCAAACATCTGGAGACCTCGGTAGACACGATCTGCCTGCATGGCGATGGGCCGACCGCCGTCCAGATCGCCCGCTCGGTGCGCCGGTGTCTTGAAGAGGGCGGCGTCAGAGTCGCGGTATTCGAACGCTGAGCGAGCGGGAAAAGAAAAGGCCGCAGCTTGGGACTGCGGCCAATATTCACGAGGTCGTCGTGTGCCGGGCCTTATGACGGCCCGATCATGAAACAGGTGACGTTGCGGGCCTGAAGCCGACGGCAGGCGCGGTCGGCCTGATCGCGGGTCATGCCCTGGAACGTCGCTTCGAACCCTTTCGAGGACTGGTGCACCTTGCGCAGCGAACCGTCCAGTGTCGACACTTCGGCCAGCGCGGTGCGCAGCAATACCTTTTCCGCGTCATATCGGTTGGGATAGCGCCCGATATTGATGCCCCAAAGATGCCCGCCCGAGGTCGACAGGCGGGTAACCACCTCGCGCTCGGGTTCTGGTTCGACATCGGGTTCCGACACGGCCAGGATCAGGTTCTCGGGCCGCATGCTGGGCCGAACGCCAGGATCCGGTGTGTCCGGCGCCTGTCGTGTCACGACATCGGCCTCGGCCATGGCGGCGTTGATGCCAGCCTGAATGCGGTCTTCGTCCTGGCGTGCGGTTTCGGCAACCGCCTGTGCCACCACGGTGGCGATCGCGCCGCCCGGCCGCTGATTGGGGCGCAGGCTGCTGGTGGGGGCACCGGCCACGCGAACGGTTTTCGACGTTTCCCCGACTTCGCCTGCATATAGCGGCATGTCGGGGCGGCGGATTGGCGCACGCGACGGCGCCTTGCGGAAACCGAGATCAAGCAACTCGGCGACCTTGGCGTTACGCGCGGTGCTCGATTTGCCACCAAAAACGGTGGCGATCACCCGTTCGTCGCCGCGCTTGGCCGAGGCGACAAGGTTGAAGCCGGCCGCCTGAGTATAGCCCGTCTTGATCCCGTCGGCACCCTGATAGGCGTCCAGCAAGCGGCGGTTGGTATTGGCAACGGTCTTGATCCCGGCGCTGGTCTGCCGCCGCGAGAACAGGTTGTAATATTGCGGGTAATCATACAGCAGATGCCGCCCCAGCGTGGTCATGTCACGCGCGGTGCTGAGATGGCCGGATTCGGTCAACCCATGGGCGTTCTTGAACGTGGTGCGCGTCATCCCCAGCGCCTTGGCGGTGCGATTCATGCGCCGGGCAAAGGCCGCCTCGGACCCGGAGATCGCAATCCCGATAGAGGTGGCGGCATCATTTGCCGATTTCACCGCCGCGGCCCGCACCAGATAGCGAAAGGCGATTTTCTGACCCGCACGCAGGCCCAGTTTCGAGGGCGGCTCCTTGGCGGCGAAAGGGTCGATCCGCACCTGGGTATCCATGGTCAGCTCGCCATTCCGGACCGCTTCGAAGGCGATGTAGAGCGTCATCATCTTGGTGAGAGAGGCCGGGTGCAGGCGGGTGTCGGCATTGGTGGCATGCAGCACCTCTCCGGTGCGGGCGTCTATCACCATCGCGGCATAGGGGGCTGCCCTGACCACGCCGGCTAGAGCCGCGATCATCCAGACCGCGAAGAAAAAAATCAGGCCCAAACGGGCCGGCATTGTTTGCCGAACCTGCACGATCATTGCCTCTGTCTGCCTCAGGCCGCCGGTTTCCGGCTGGCTCGGTTATTCTTCTTGGAGCAAGGCTAACACAGTGGATTCCCGAAATAAACCCGCTGGCTGCACGCTTGGGCGGAAATTCCTCCTCTCTGATTAACTACATTTAGGGTAGGATGTCCTGCCTGCCCCAACACCGGCGATCATGGCATTTTTATGGCGCCTGAAGCCGCGATTCGAACCCGACGGTTTCGTGACTCAGATCACGCTGGCCCCGGTTTCGGCTCAGCCCAGCTGCGCCACAAACTCTGCCAGAGCGCCCAGGTCGGGAAGGCTGTGAAACCGGGACCGATCCGACGGCGGATCGGCTTTCTCGATCTCCCATTCCAGCCCATGCGGCACAAAAACACCCCAGGCCCCGGCCTGTATTGGCGCGATAACGTCCGACCGCATGGAGTTGCCCACCATCATCGCCCGCCCGGCCCCATCACCATGGCGAGCAAAGACGGTCTGATAGGTGCGGGCCGTCTTTTCCGAGACGATCTCGACCCCGTGGAACAGCTCACCCAGCCCTGACTGCGCCAGCTTGCGTTCCTGATCGATCAGATCACCCTTGGTAATCAATAGAACGCGATGGGTTTCGGCCACTGCCTCGACTGCGGCGCGGGCATGCGGCAACAGCTCGATCGGGTGCGCCAGCATCTCTTGCCCGGCCTCGATCAACTGCCGGATCACGGCTGCGGGCACCCGGTCGTCGGTCACCTCAATTGCCGTTTCGATCATCGACAGGGTGAACCCTTTTACCCCGTAGCCGTAGTGACGGATGTTGCGCTTCTCAGCGGCCAACAGCCGCTCCATCAAGTGGTCGGCCTCAGCGAAATCGGCCAGCAAACCGGCGAAATGCGCCTGTGTCATCTGAAAGAAGCGCTCGTTATGCCAGAGCGTATCGTCCGCGTCGAACCCCACCGTTGTCAGATTCTGCGCCATCTGTCGCGTTTGCTTTCTCTTTTCCATTTCCACGCTAAGGTTATATAAGCTTGCGACCAAACCGAACCCGGAATCGGATACGCGCACCCCATGAACGCACAACTGCACATGATGTCGGACAAGCATGACCAGGACAACGATGCCTCGGTCCTGTTGCAGACGCGCCCCAGGACCAAGCGCCCGCCGCTGTACAAGGTGCTGCTGTTGAACGACGACTACACGCCGATGGAATTCGTCGTGCATGTGCTGGAACGGTTCTTTGGCATGAATCACGCCCAAGCGTTCGAAATAATGCTCACCGTGCACAAGAAGGGGGTCGCGGTTGTCGGTGTGTTCAGTCACGAGATCGCCGAGACCAAGGTTAGCCTGGTGATGGATTTCGCCCGCCGTCATCAGCACCCGCTGCAATGCACCATGGAAAAAGAGGACTGATGCCGCGCCATTTGCGCCGCTGCGTCCCGGAACGGATATCCGAACATGTCTTCGCGACTTGATCTTGCGCTGGCCTCGGGGCTGGACCTGACCGCGCCTGTTTCGGTGCTGGGTCCGACGCCCGAGCATGACCTGTCGGCGTTGCCACCCGATACCGAGGTGGTGCAACCCTATCGCCCATGGCACGACCATTTCGCCGCGCGCGGGTTTCGCACCGTAGCGCAGTCGGATGCGCCCTGTGCTGATGCGGTGGTATTCCTGCCGCGCGCCAAGGCGCTGGCGCGCGCGATGGTGGCCGAGGCCTGCCGCCGCGCCTCCGGGCGGGTGGTGGTGGACGGGGCCAAGACCGACGGGGTCGACAGCCTGCTGAAAGACATCCGCAAGCGGGTCGTGGTCGAAGGGCCGCTGTCCAAGGCGCATGGCAAGATCTTCTGGTTCCGCGCCGATGCGGCGGATTTTTCAGACTGGACCCCGCCCGGCGATCAGCGGGTCGCGGGGTTCCGCACCGCGCCCGGCGTGTTTTCCGCCGATGGGGTCGATCCCGCCTCGGCCATGCTTTTGGCCGCGCTGCCGGCCAAGCCGGGTAAGGTGATCGCCGATCTGGGCGCGGGCTGGGGATATCTGTCGGCGGGGATCCTCTCGCGCGAGGGCGTGCGCGCGCTGTATCTGGTCGAGGCCGACCATGTCGCGCTGGCCTGTGCACGCGAAAACATCGACGATCCGCGCGCCAGCTTTCATTGGACCGACGTGCTGAACTGGCAAGCACCCGAGCGGCTGGATTGCGTTGTGATGAACCCACCGTTTCACACCGGGCGCGCCGCCGAACCATCGCTTGGCCAGGGCTTCATCGCTGCGGCCGCGCGCAATCTGACCGGGTCGGGGCAGCTGTGGATGGTGGCCAACCGGCACCTGCCCTACGAGGCAGCATTGAACGAACGGTTCCAGCAGGTGGCCGAGGTCGCCGGCGACAACCGGTTCAAGGTTTTCCACGCCTCTCGCCCCCGGCGTTGAACCCGGCTAAGTTGCGCCCAAAGTCAGGAGACAGCCCATGTCCTTTTCCATCGCAGGCAAGACCGCCATCGTCACCGGCGCGGCCAACGGTATCGGCCTTGCCATCGCGCGCCAGTTCGCCTCGGCCGGGGCCAATGTCATGTTCGCTGACATGGACGACAAAGGGCTGGAGGAGCAGCTGGGCGATTTCGCCGAGGATGGCAACATCCGCTATTTCGCCGGTGACCTGCGCGAGCGGCTGACAGTCGCCAACCTGCTGTCCGCCACGATCGATGCGTTCGACCAGATCGACATTCTGGTGAACGGTGCGCGGCAGGTGATCCCGACCGATCCGCTGGACACGGAGGACGATTCGGTGCGCGTCGCCCTGAACCAGAACCTGTTCCCGGCCTATCGCCTTAGCCAGGCGGTGGCAAAACGGATGATCAAGCAGGCTGGCGAGAATGGCGAAGGGCAGGCCGGTGCGATCATCAACCTGAGTTCGGTCGCCGCCCGGCGGACTCACCCCGACCTGTTGGCTTATTCGGTCTCGACCGCCGCGCTGGACCAGATGACCCGCGCCATGGCGGTGGCGCTGGCGCCGCAGCGGATCCGGGTCAATGCCATTGCCATCGGCTCGGTGATGAGCGCCTCGCTACAAGTGGCGCTGAAGGACAACCGTGACTTTCGCAAGGATATCGAGCGGCACACCCCCCTGGGCCGGGTCGCCGCCGCGAACGAATTGGTGCTGACCGCGCAATATCTGGCCTCGGATGCCTCCAGCTTCATGACCGGACAGATCCTGACGGTCGATGGCGGTCGAACCCTGCTGGACCCGGTGGCAGCACCCGCGCATTGAAGGAAGACCATATGTTCGAGACCGAGAAATCCACCGCTTCGGCATGGTTCCGCGATCTGCGCGACCAGATCGTTGCCGCCTTTGAGGGGCTGGAGGACAGCCATGCCGAAGGGCCGTTCAGTGACATGGCGCCGGGCCGGTTCGAGGTGACCGAGACCACGCGGCAATCCGACGACGGCTCGGACGCGGGCGGCGGGCTGATGAGCGTGATGCGCGGCGGCCGGGTGTTTGAAAAGGTCGGCGTCAATATCTCGACCGTCTACGGTACGCTGGGCGAGCGGGCGCAGGCGGCGATGGCCGCGCGCAAGGGCATTCCCGGCATGGCGGACGATCCGCGTTTCTGGGCCTCGGGCATCAGCTTGGTGGCGCATATGCAGAACCCGAATGTACCGGCGGTGCATATGAACACGCGGATGTTCTGGACCCCGCATGCCTGGTGGTTCGGCGGCGGATCGGACCTGAACCCCTGTATCGAATACGCCGAGGACACGGCGCATTTCCACGCTACGCAAAAGGCGCATCTGGATCCGCACGGGAGCGAGCATTACCCGCGTCTCAAGGCCTGGGCGGACGAGTATTTCTATATCCCGCACCGCAAGCGGGCGCGAGGTGTCGGCGGTATCTTCATGGATGATCTCTGCACACATGACTGGCAGGCGGATTTCGCGCTGACGCAGGATATCGGTCGCGCCTTCCTGCCCGCCTATCTGCCGCTGGTGGAACGCCGCCGGGTGCAGCCGTTCGATGAGGCCGAGAAGGAGGCTCAGCTGGTGCATCGTGGGCTCTATGCCGAATACAACCTGGTCTATGACCGGGGCACCAAGTTCGGGCTGGAGACCGGGCATGACGCCAACGCAGTGCTGATGAGCCTGCCGCCGATGGCGAAATGGATCTGACCGGGTTCAGGGGGCTCTGCCCCCGTCACCTGCGGTGACTCCCCCTGAGTATTTTCGGCAAAGTGAAGGGGCGGGCCGGTTTCCCCTTTGTCAGGGACGGAGCCAGAAATCGTCGGTCAGCCGGTCGTAGCAATAGTTTTGTGCCATCGACGCCGTCATGTTGTCGCCGACCTTTTTGACGCTGATCGAATAGCCCGGGTTGGTATCGGCGCCTTGGGGTGGTTGCAGTGAGAACTGCACGCCCTTGCGGCCCTTGACCGTAACCGCCGGTCCCACCGCCTGCCACAGATAGATGCGCTGGGTCGCGCTGGTTCGCAGCACGCGGATGGCATAATCACCAGCGCCGCACCAGAAATCCTTGGGCGCGGAACCATGCCGGTTGACCACTTCGAACACGCCCTTGCTGACGGGATAGACCTCGAACCGGTTGAAGGCCTGAAACCCCATCGCCATGCCGGGCAGCAACAGCGCCGCGGTCAAGAGGGTCCAGCCTGTCCTGCGCCGTGTCATGATATTACTCCTGCGCGACAATGGGTTGGCTCTTGCAGGATAGAGGGATTCGCGGCGTACGCCAATGCGTGCCCTGTGGTGTGCCCTCAGGCGCTGCGCCAGCCGGCCTCGCGCAGGGCGGCGCCATAGCTGGGGGCGGTTTTCATCCGGGCGCCGAGCCCCTTTTCCAGCAAGAGCGCGTGCATCCGGGGCAGGTTGTAGCAGGGCACATGCATGATCATGTGGTGTTCGAGGTGGTAGTTCACCCAATAGGGCGCCACCAGAAGGCGGGCGATGGGCCCGGCAAGGGTGGTGCGGACGTTCCGGAACGGATCCTCGGATTGTTCGGTGGCGCCGTGCTCGGCGATATTGCGGATGCGCAGGACGAACTGGAACCAGGTGAGATAGGGCAGCACCCAGAAGGCCAGCCCCCACCACCAGTCGCCGACAAGGCTGATCAAGAGTGCCACGCCAAGGAAAACCGGCAGCGATTTCCACAATTGCGGCGCCTTGAAGCTTTGCGCGAAATCCGAAGCCGCGGCCTTGATCGCCTCGTCATCGCCAGCGAGGCGGAAGGACATCAGGATCTGGCCGGTCAGTTGCTTTATTCCGGTACGCCCGGTCAGGTCGCGGGCGAACTTGCGTTGCATCGAGGCATGCGAGGTGGGGAATTTCGACGACAGGACAAGGTCGGGGTCCTTGTCGGTCTGGGTAAAGCGGTGGTGGGTCAGGTGGTAATGGCGATAGGCCGCCAGTTCCGCCAGGATCGGGCGACCGCAGAGCCATTCGCCCACCAGATCGTTGAGCCGCCGGTTGCGGAACAGCGCGTTATGCGCCGCCTCGTGCATCAGGATGGCAAGGCCCAGCTGGCGCGAGCCGACCACGATCACCGCCAGCACAAAGGTCAGCGGATTGGGCCAGAGACCGAAGAGCGACACCGCCAGCGCGATGGTGCCCCAGCAATGCACCACCAACCAGAGACCCATGGCGTCTGAGCGTTCCGCCAGCGGGCGGATTTCCTCGGTGCTGAGATAGGCCTTGCCCGGTGTCATGTTGTGTCCTCCCTGAAAGACAGGGTCTCAGGTCAGGGGCGGGCCTGTCAAACAGAGCGCCACGTCATTCCTCCGGCAGGCCCAGACCGATCAGGATTTGCAGATTTGGTTCGTCGGCCGCGACCCAGCGCGCCCAGATCGGAAAGCGGAAGGCGCGGCGCCAGAATTCAGCTGTCAGGGCCGGGTATCTTTCGCGCGCTTGGGCAAGATAGTGGGCGGCCTTGTCCCGGTTGCCAAGCTTGGCGTGTTTCAGCGCGGTGGCCATGAAGACGAAGTAATCCGCGTTTGCGAACCGGCAGGCGGTTTCATAGGCGGCCAGCGCCTCGGGATCGGCGGCGTCGATGTCGCGAAAGGTGAAGGCATTGCCAAGCTGGAACCAGAAGCCCCAGGCCATCGGGTCCTTGGGGTTCAGACGCAGCGCGGTGCGGGCGGCCCGTTCCAGCCGGTCGCAATCGAGCCTTTGCATGAACAGGCAGGCGTGGCAGCGACCGAAATGCAGCACCGCGTTGTTGGGATTGAGCGACTCGGCCTTGTCCAGCGCGTCGGCGGCATCCTGTTCCCGCCCGGTTATGGCCAGCAGGACGCCCAGCGCGACATAACCGATTTCAAGGCGATCGTCGCGCTCGATGGCTTGCGCAGCATGGTCTAGCCCAGTCGAGATTTCGGCGGCCGGGTCGCGCGTCCGCCCTGTAATGACCTTCACCCAGGCGAGGCGCGCTAGCAGCGCGTGCGGCAAGGCGAAATCCGGATCGGCGGCAATGGCGCGGGTGTAGTAGGCATGTGCCTGCGAATAACCCTCGTCGGTGTAGCGGGTGAATTCGGAATAACCCTTTTGGCACATCTCCCAGGCGGTCAGGCTGTCGGTGGGTTTGCGGCGCGCCAGATTACGTTCGTGCGCGCCCAATTCCGGCTCCACCCCGGACACGATGGCGGCGGTCAACTCGTCTTGCAGGTCGAACAGATCGGCCATGGTCCGGTCCCAGCGTTCAGCCCAGACATGGGCGCCGGTCCGGGCATCGATCAGCTGCGCGGTGGCGCGCAGCCGGTCGCCCGCGCGGCGGACCGAGCCTTCGACCACATAGCGCACGCCCAATTCTTCCGCGATCTGCCGCACGTCCTTGTGGCTGCCCTTGTAGGCAAAGGCAGAGTTGCGGGCGATCACGGTCAGGGTGCGGAAGCGGCTGAGTTCGGTGGTCACGTCCTCGACAATGCCGTCGGCCAGGAAATCCTGTTCCGGGTCGGCTGACATGTTGTCAAAGGGCAGGATGACCACGGCGGGCAGTTCGGCGCGCACCGCGGGTTTCTCCGCGGCGCAGGCGACGCCCTCTGCGCCCACCCGCCAGACCTCGACCGGGTCGGGAATGTTTTTAACCGGCTGCGGGCCCAGTTCGATCAGTTCGGCGGTGACCTTGCCGCGCACCTGGTCGTGGACGCTGCGGGAAATGCAGATGCCGCCGGGGGTGGCCAGGCTTTCCAGCCGGGCGGCGATGTTGACCGCGTCGCCAAGGATATCGTCGCCATCGCTGATCACGTCGCCCAGGTGGATACCGACCCGGAACAACATCCGGGTGTCGGGGGCGGTTTCGGCCTGGTCGCGCGCCACCCGTTGCAGGATGGCGACGGCCGACCGCAGGGCGGCGACGGGCGAGGCGAACTCGACCAGCATGCCGTCGCCCATGGTCTTGATCAGCCGCCCGCCCTCGCGGGACAGGCCGGGCCGGACGATGTCGGCAAAGAGGTGGCGCAGGCGGGTGATCGTGCCTTCCTCGTCCGCAGCCATTAGGCGCGAGTAGCCCGACAGGTCGGCGGCGAGGATGGTGGTCAGGCGGCGGTCCATGCGGGGTCTCCGGGCGGGCGCAGCAATGCGCCCCGCCTACTATGCCCCGGGAACCGGCGATGACAAAGCGGCAAAGGCCGCGCGGGCGGTCAGCCGCGCCAGTCGAAGAAGCCCGGCCCCGCCTCGGTCAGCAGATCACGCGCCATCTCGGTGCCCAGCGCCGGGCCGTCGGTCACGTCGCCGCTGCGGTCGAGCGCGATCGCCTCGGACCCATCAGGGCGCAGCACCTCGCCGCGCAGGCGCAGGGTGGTGCCGTCCAGCTCGGCCAGCCCGGCGATGGGGGTTTCGCAAGAGCCGTCGAGCGCGGCGAGCAGCGCCCGTTCGGCGGCCAGCCGCTGATCGGTCTCGTCATGGTGGATTGCGGCGAGCATCTCGGCGGCGCGGGTATCGTCCAGGCGCCGTTCGATCCCGATGGCGCCCTGCGCGATAGCAGGCAGCATGTCGTCAGGTGAAATCGCGGTGGCGGGCACCTCGGCCATGTTCAGCCGCCGGATACCGGCCATGGCCAGGAAGGTGCATTCGGCCACGCCCTCGGAGAGCTTGCGCAGGCGGGTCTGCACGTTGCCCCGGAATTCGACCACCTTGAGGTCGGGCCGACGATTGAGCAGCTGCGCCTTGCGGCGCAGTGACGAGGTGCCGACCACGGCGCCCTGCGGCAGGTCGCGGATCGCCGAATGGCTGGGCGAAATGAAGGCGTCGCGCACATCCTCGCGCGGCAGGAAGGTGTCGAGCACCAGGCCCGCAGGCTGTTCCACCGGCATGTCCTTCGTCGAATGCACCGCGATGTCGATATCGCCGCGCAGCATCGCCTCTTCGATCTCCTTGGTGAAGAGACCCTTGTTGCCGATCTCTTTCAGCGGGCGGTCCGCCTCGATCATCGCGCGGTTGTCGCCGGTGGTGGTGATCACCACGATCTCGAATGCGTCCTCGGGCAGGTCGAAGGCGACGCCAAGGCGGCGGCGGGTCTCGAACGCCTGCGCCAGCGCCAAAGGCGAGCCACGGGTGCCGATCTTCAGCGGCGATGCGGGAGAGGGAAGTGCGATTTTCATGGACGTCAGCTTTAGTCGCGTCACATTGCCCTGACAATGGGGGCTGCGCTTGACAAATTGCCGCCGAACGCAGACCCGTGGCGCAAAGTGAAGGATGGGGGCGGATATGGCCGAGACAAAGAAACTGCTGCGGGTGCTGGCGGGCGAGGTGCTGGACACCCCGCCGATCTGGATGATGCGGCAGGCCGGGCGGTATCTGCCGGAATACCGCGCCACCCGCGCGCAGGCAGGCGATTTCCTGTCGCTGTGCTATAACCCCGAGCTGGCCGCCGAGGTGACGTTGCAACCGATCCGCCGCTATGGGTTCGACGCCGCGATCCTGTTTGCCGACATCCTGTTGGTGCCGCAGGCGCTGGGCGCCGACCTGTGGTTCGAGACTGGCGAGGGGCCGCGCCTGTCGACCATCGGGTCGCAGGCGGATTTCGACCGGCTGAAGCCGGTGGAAGCGATCCACGAGACGCTGTCGCCGATCTATGAGACGGTGCGCATCCTGACCCGAGAATTGCCATCGGAGACGGCGCTGATCGGCTTTGCCGGAGCGCCCTGGACGGTGGCCACCTATATGATCGCCGGGCGTGGAACGCCCGACCAGGGCCCGGCGCATGCGCTGCGCGAGGGCAATCCGGCGCTGTTTGACGCACTGATCGAACGGCTGACGGCGGCTACAATCGAATATCTGAGCGCCCAGATCGAGGCAGGCGCCGAGGTGGTCAAGATATTCGACAGCTGGGCCGGGTCGCTGAAGGGTGAGGCGTTCACCAAGTATGCGCTGGAGCCCTGCCGCGAGATCACAAAGGCGCTGAAGGCGCGCCATCCCGGCATCCCGGTGATCGGTTTCCCGCGCGAGGCGGGTGAGGGCTATGTCGGGTTTGCCAAGGCCACCGGCGTCGATTGCGTGGCGCTCGACAATTCGGTGACGCCCGATTGGGCGGCGGCGCATGTACAGGTGGATGGCTGCGTGCAGGGCAACCTGGCCTCGTCCCACATGGTGACCGGCGGTCAGGCGCTGGTGGACGAGACGCGGCGCATTGTCGAGGCGTTTTCCAAGGGGCCGCATATCTTCAACCTGGGTCATGGCATCACGCCGGATGCCGATCCTGCAAACGTGCAGCTGATGATCGACACGGTGCGCGGGCGGTGAGTGCAGGAGCGAGGGGCGCTGCCCCTCGCGCTCCCCGGAGTATTTTCAGCGAAATGAAGGGGGGTCAGGGAGTCCCGGGCTTGGCCAGTTCTGCAAGGATCTCCGCCGTGTGTTCCCCGCGCGCGGGACTGGGTTTCGGCTGCCAGTCGCGGCCAGCGAAACGAGGTGCGGGAGCGGCCTGAAGCGTGCCGTCGACCTCGGCCCAGGTGCGGCGGGAGGCGTTCATCGGGTGGTGCTGCGCCTCTTGCGGGCTGAGGACGGGCGCGACACAGGCGTCGGTGCCGAGGAAGAGAACGGCCCAGTGGTCGCGCGGCTGTGTCGCGAAGAGCGCCGCGAGGCGGGTGGTGAGCGCGGGCCAGAGCTTCGGGTTGAACTGCTGCGAGAACTCGGGGTCGTCCGACAGTCCGAGCCGGTCGAGGAAGAGGGCGTAGAACTTGGGCTCGAGGCATTGCACGGTGACATGGCCACCATCAGCGCAGGTATAGGTGCGGCTCCAATGCGGGCCGTCAAGCAGGCTGCGGCCGCGCGTCTCTGACAGACTGCCGGTCTGCCCGAGGCTCATCAGCAGGTTCATCATATGGGCCGAGCCGTCATAGATCGCGGCATCGACCACGGTGCCCTGCCCGGTGGCGCGGGCGTTCAGCAGGCCGGCCAAAATCCCTGTCACCAGATACATGGCGCCTCCGCCGATATCGCCCACCAGCGTAGCGGGTGTCTGCGGCGCGTCGCCGGGGGCCGAGCCGTACCAAAGCGCGCCCGAGAGGGAGATATAGTTGAGGTCATGCCCGGCGGCATGGGACAGCGGCCCGTCCTGGCCCCAGCCGGTCATCCGGCCATAGACAAGCGCCGGGTTCAGGGCGTGGCAATCTTCGGGGCCGAGGCCAAGCTTCTCCATCACGCCGGGGCGGAAGCCCTCGATCAGGGCATCGGCACTCGCGATCAGGGCGCGGGCGGTGGCGATGTCGGCGGCATCCTTGAGGTCGAGCGCGATGGAGCGTTTGCCGCGATCCAGAAGCGAACGCTCCGGCATGCCGGGTGTCACCGCCCCGCCCTTGCGGTGCACGGTGATCACATCGGCGCCCAGATCCGCCAGCAGCATGGCGGCAAAGGGTCCGGGGCCCAGCCCCTCGATCTCGACGATGCGGATGCCGTTCAGCATGATGCTCTCCTTCTCTTTGCGGCAGGTTTCCGGCCCTTGGCGCCGAAATCAAGCGCGGCGGTGACGCATGACGTGGCGTTGCGTTTTGTGCGCGCCGCGCCGCATGCTCTGCTAGGGCGCAGTCAGGGAGGAAGACATGTCCGTTGTTGCCTATGAAAAGGACGGGCGTATCGCCCGGATCACGCTGAACCGGCCCGAGGTGATGAACGCCATCAATGATGAGCTGCCCGGCGCGCTGGCCGCTGCAGTGGCACGGGCGGATGCCGATCCGGGTGTGCATGTGATGGTGCTGTCGGGGGCGGGGCGCGCCTTTTGCGCCGGTTATGACCTGACCTATTACGCAGAGGGCAACGGGGCGGGCGACGTGACCCAGCCGATGCCCTGGGACCCGATCAAGGATTACCGGTTCATGTGGGCCAATACCCAGCATTTCATGTCGCTTTGGCGGGCAGTAAAGCCGGTGCTGTGCAAGGTGCACGGCTTCGCAGTGGCGGGCGGATCGGATATCGCGCTGTGTGCGGATATGACGATCATGGCCGAGGATGCGCAGATCGGGTACATGCCCTCGCGGGTCTGGGGCTGTCCCACCACGGCGATGTGGGTCTATCGGCTGGGGGCCGAACGGGCCAAGCGGATGCTGTTCACCGGCGACAAGATCACCGGGCGTCAGGCGGCGGATATGGGGCTGGTGCTGGAGGCGGTGCCGGCGGAGCGTCTGGACGACCGGGTCGAGGAACTGGCCGCGCGTATGGCGACGGTGCCGATCAACCAGCTGGCGATGCAGAAACTGGTGATCAACCAGGCGATCGAGCAGACCGGGCTGATGCAGACCCAGCGGCTGGCGACGGTTTTCGACGGGATCACCCGGCACAGCCCCGAAGGCATCCATTTCAAGGAACGGGCCGAGGCGGTGGGCTGGAAACAGGCGGTGGACGAGCGCGACCAGGGCACCTGGGACTGGACCGCGAACGAGGCGATCCCCAAGCGGAACCGCTAGGCTCAGACCCGGCCCGCGCGGCTGCCCGACCTTACGCCAGTTCTGCGCTGGCGTTGTTCGCGCAGGAACACGAACAGGCCTGAACCTGCGATCAGCGCCATTCCGGCCCAGACCTCCCAATCCGGCAGATCGCCCCAGATCATCCAGCCCCAGAATACCGCCAGCGGCAATCCGACATATTCGAAGGGCGCCACCGTTGCCGCGTCAGCCTGGCGATAGGCTTGCGCCAGGCAATAGCCGATGATGGCCGAGTTGAGGCCCAGACCGGTCAGAAGCAGCCAGTCCTGTCCGCTGGGCCATGTCCAGGCGCGCAGCAGAAAGACCATGCTGGGGTCCGAGCTTTCGTCAACGAACCGGCCATCGCCCGCGACCAGATAGAACAATGCCCCCACCAGGATGAACATCATCTGGATATAGACCGACAGGGCCGAAGCCTTGCTGCTGACCCCCAGCTTGCGGGTCATCAGTTGCAACAGCGCATAAGTCAGTGCAGACAACACTGGCAGCAGCAGGACCAACCGGCTTGCCTCGAGGCTTTCTGCCCCCTGCCATGGGCGCTGCATCAGGATCACGCCGGAAAAGCCGACCAGCACCGCGCCCAGGCGCATCGGCCCGACACGTTCCTTCAGGATTGGCACCGACAGCAGCGTGATGAACAGCGGCGCGGCAAAGAACAGTGCTGTCACATCCGCCAGAGGCGCCACCGCCAGCGCGGCGAAAAAGCTCATGTTCGAGATCACCACCAGCAGGCCGCGCAGGGCGTGCAGGAAGGGATGCCTGGTTTTCAGGATGCGCCACCCGCCCTCGGCCCAGACCAACCCAAACGACAGCACGATCCCCACAGCCGAACGCGTAAAGACGATCTGGTGCAACGGATAGGCGCCCGACAATTGCTTGACCAGCATGTCGTTGAGCGAAATGGCAAGCATTCCGGCCATGATAAAGGCAATTCCGGCACCTGGCCGGTGTTGTGCGGTCTCGGTCATTTCGTGGATCCTGTCCGGGCGCCCGCGCCCTGCCTCTGGCTATCACGGTTTGGCCCTTGCGCCATGCCTATTTTCGATACCCCCGACGGTTGCCCCCATCGGAGGGCGGCGTTAGCACGGTCCCGTCACAAAGGGAGCGAGCCCATGCAGCTGCACGACACACGTACCATCGCGGCCGACCCCGCGAAGGTTTTTGCCGCGCTTCTCGATCCGGCAGTGCTGTGCACCTGCGTGCCCGGCGCGCAAGAGGTGACCGGCACCGCCGATGAAGGCTTCGAGGCGGTGGTGGTGCAAAAGGTCGGCCCGGTAAAGGCGACCTTTCGCGGTACCGTTACCCTGTCCGAACTGGTGCCGGGCGCTGGCCTGACCCTGACGGGCGAAGGCAAGGGTGGCGCGGCGGGTTTTGCCAAGGGCGGCGCCGAGGTGCGGCTTGCCCCCGATGATACGGGAGGAACTCTGCTGTCCTACCGGGCCGAGGCGCGGGTGGGCGGCAAGCTGGCCCAGCTTGGCAGCCGCATCATCGACGGGTTTGCCCGCAAGATGGCGGACCAGTTCTTTGACAACCTGCAAGCGCAGTTCACGGCCGATGACAACGAGGACCCTCAAGGGGCCGAAGAGGCCGCCGCGCCTCGCAAGACTTGGTTCAGGCGCGGCTGAACGGGGCTGCATATTCGCTCTGTTCCCCTGCGGCGGCAGATTGTAGGGTTCCGGCCAGAACGGGACCAATACATGACGACCATTCTTTCGATCCGGGACTTGCGAAAATCCTATGCTGACGGGTTCGAGGCGCTCAAGGGCGTTTCGCTCGACATTCGCGAGGGTGAGATTCTGGCGCTGCTCGGCCCCAATGGCGCCGGCAAGACCACGCTGATCTCGACCGTCTGCGGCATCACCACGCCCACTTCTGGCAGCGTCACCGTGGGTGGGCACGATATTCAGTCCGACTACCGCGCTGCCCGCCGGATGATCGGCCTGGTTCCGCAGGAAATCGCGCTGGAACCCTTTGAAAAGGTGATGAACACGGTGCGGTTCTCGCGCGGGCTGTTCGGAAAGCGTGCCAATGATGGCCGCATCGAGGAGGTGCTGCGCAAGCTGTCGCTCTGGGACAAGCGTCGCAACGCGATCAAGGAACTGTCGGGCGGCATGAAGCGCCGGGTGCTGATCGCCAAGGCGCTGGCGCATGACCCACGCGTGCTGTTCCTGGACGAGCCCACCGCCGGGGTCGATGTGGAACTGCGCAAGGATATGTGGGAGATCGTGGCCGAGTTGAAGGCCGCCGGTGTCACCATCATCCTGACCACCCATTACATCGAAGAGGCCGAGGCCATCGCCGACCGCATCGGCGTCATCAACAAGGGCGAGCTGCTGCTGGTCGAGGACAAGGCCAAGTTGATGGCACGGATGGGCCGCAAACAGCTGGACGTGCTGCTGACCCGACCGATTTCCACGATCCCGGCCAGCCTCGCCCGTCACAACCTGTCGCTGGGCGCGGCGGGGGATGTGCTGATCTATAGCTATGACACCCATGCCGACCGGACCGGGATCACCACGCTCTTGAACGACGTGGCCGAGGCCGGTCTGGTATTGCGCGACGTGGTGACCCGCCAATCGAGCCTCGAGGAGATCTTCGTCACCCTCGTCAAGGGAGAGACACAATGAACTGGGCCGCCATTGCCGCCATCTACCGGTTCGAAATGGCCCGGTTCTTTCGCACCCTGGCGCAGAGCTTCATTTCGCCGGTGCTCAGCACCTCGCTTTATTTCGTGGTGTTCGGCACCGCCATCGGCAGCCGCATCCAAGAGATCGAAGGTGTCTCTTATGGCGCCTTCATCGTGCCCGGGCTGATCATGCTGTCGGTGGTGATGCTGTCGATCTCGAACGCCTCTTTCGGCATCTATTTCCCGAAATTTCTGGGCACCGTCTATGAACTGCTCTCGGCGCCGGTCAATTTCATCGAAATTGTCATCGGCTATGTCGGCGCGGCGGCGACCAAGGCGCTGTTTGTGGGACTGGTGATCCTGGTGACCGCCAGCTTCTTTGTCGATCTCAGGATCGAGCATCCCTTTGCCATGGCGGCCTTTCTGGTGCTGACCTGTCTCAGCTTCTCGCTGCTTGGCTTCATTGTCGGCATCTGGGCCAGCAATTTCGAACAGATGTCGCTGGTGCCGCAACTGGTGGTGACGCCGCTAATCTTTCTGGGCGGTACGTTTTACAGCATCTCGATGCTACCGCCGGCCTGGCAAACGGTGACCTTGTTCAACCCGGTGGTCTATCTGATCTCGGGGTTTCGCTGGTCGTTCTACGGGCTGGCCGATGTGCCCGTTGGGTTGAGCCTGTTGGCGATTGCCGGGTTCACGGGGCTTTGCCTGGCGGTGATCTGGTGGATCTTCCGGACCGGCTGGCGCATTCGCAGTTAAGAGGAGGAGCACGTTGCAAATTTGCCCGTTCGCTGTGGGAAATATGTTGCCGTCGCGTATCTGTCATGCCGCGCGTCTTGTTTGTCGGCAGGGCGCGCTCTACATCGGCTGCCATGACACTCGCCCTTCCGTTTAAGAAAAAGCCGCCTCTGGTGGCCGTGGTTCGCCTGTCCGGTGCGATTGGTCTCGCCGGGCGCGGGGCGCTGAACGACACCACGCTTGCCCCCATGCTCGAGCGCGCCTTTCGCAAGGGCAAGCCTGCGGCCGTTGCGCTGGAAATCAATTCGCCAGGCGGATCGCCGGTGCAAAGCTCGCTGATCGGGGCGCGTATCCGGCGTCTAGCGACCGAGCATGAGGTCCCCGTCTATGCCTTTGTCGAAGATGTGGCAGCCTCGGGCGGGTATTGGCTGGCCTGCGCCGCTGACGAGATCTGGGCCGATGACAGCTCGGTTCTCGGTTCGATCGGGGTGATCTCGGCCAGCTTCGGCGCGCATGTGTTTCTGGCGCGCCAGGGGTTCGAGCGGAGAGTGCACACGGCGGGCAAGTCGAAATCCATGCTCGACCCGTTCAGCCCGGAAAAGAAAGAGGACGTGACCCGGCTCAAGGGATTGCTGGGCGACATCCACCAGAACTTCATCACCCATGTCAAAGAACGTCGCGGCGACCGGCTGGATGCCACCGAAGACCTGTTCACCGGCGAGGTCTGGCTGGGCGCGCGGGCCCGCGATCTGGGGCTGATCGAAGGGATCGCCCATATGAAACCCAAGATGCAGGAACGGTTCGGCGACAAGGTGCGGTTCCGCCGCTACGGCATCCGACGCCCGTTCTGGTCACGGTTCGGCGTGCATCTGGCTGAGGATGCGCTTGCCGGCATCGAGGAGCGCGCGGCCTTTGCGCGTTTCGGTCTCTGACATGCTGACAAAGATCGTCGCCCTTTTCCTGGTTGGCATGATGGTTCTCGCCATGTTCGGACGTTTGCGGTTTCCGGGCGCGTCCCGGCTGAAATCGGCAAAATGTCCGCGTTGCGGGCGCTACAGGATCGGCAAGGGCCCCTGCGCCTGTGGACATGGAGGCCGCACATGATGCCATGGATCCTATCGGCGCTGGGGCTGGTCATCCTGCTTCTGGCCGGGGACGCGCTGGTACGGGGCGCGGTCAATCTCAGCCTGCGGCTGGGCGTGCCGGCGCTGATCGTCAGTCTGACCATCGTCGCCTTCGGTACCTCGGCGCCGGAGCTGCTGATTTCGATCAAGGCCGTGCAGGAAAACGCGCCGGGCATCGCGCTGGGAAATGTCGTGGGGTCGAACACCGCGAATATCCTGCTAGTGCTGGGGCTGCCGGCCCTGTTGGCGACGCTGCACACCAGCGAGTGCAATACGAGGCGCAACTATGTGCTGATGATCCTGGCCTCGGTCCTGTTCATCGGGCTGGCCTTTTATGGCACATTCACCGCCACCAGCGGCCTGATCCTGCTGACCGGTCTGGGGTTGATGCTGGCCAATGCCTTTCGCGAGGCGCATGCCCATCGCAAAGCCTGCGGGGATCCCTGCGCCGATGACGATCTGGAAGCGTTGGAGGAGGCCGATCCCGACATGCCGTGGTGGCGAATCGGGATCTATCTGCTGCTGGGCCTGATCGGCCTGCCGATGGGGGCGCATCTGCTGGTCGACAATGCCTCGATTATCGCGCGCACCTACGGGGTTAGCGAGACCGTGATCGGCCTGACCCTGGTGGCGGTCGGCACCTCGCTGCCCGAACTGGCCACCACCGTAATGGCCGCGCTCAGGCGTCAGGCGGACGTGGCACTGGGCAACGTGATCGGATCGAACATGTTCAACCTGCTGGCCATCATCGGTGTGGCCACGCTGTTTGGCCCTATCCCGGTTGATCCCGAGTTCCTGCGGTTCGATCTTTGGGTGATGCTCGCGTCTTCGCTGATGCTGATCCCGTTCGTGTTCTTCAAGTTGGACATCACCCGCACCTGGGGTGTGTTCCTGACGGGCATCTATGTCGTCTATATCGTTGTCGTCCTGCTCTAGACGACACACAACAAGGAGGTGCTGACATGGCATTGGCGCTTGTCACCGGGGCTGGCCATCGTCTGGGCCGGGCCATGGCGCTTTATCTTGCCGGGCGCGGCCATGACGTGGCGGTGCACTTTGCCAGTTCCGAAAGCGAGGCGACCGAAGTAGCGGAGCGGATCCGGCGTTTGGGCCAGCGCGCAACAGCGCTTCAGGCCGATCTGCTGGATGAGGACCAGATGCAGACCCTGCTGCCCCGCGCAGCAGAGGCACTGGGCGCCCCGGTCACCTGTCTGGTCAACAATGCCTCGATCTTTGAATATGATAGCCTGACCAGCGCCAGCCGGCAAAGCTGGGACCGGCATATGGAGAGCAATCTGCGCGCCCCTTTCGTGCTGACCCAAGCGATGGCAGCGCAGGGACTGGAAGCGATCTCGGACGACAATGGCGAACCCATGGCGACCGGTTTGATCATCAACATGATCGACATGCGCGTGCGAAAGCTGACGCCAGAATTCATGACCTATACGCTGGCCAAGGCCGCGCTGTGGACCCTGACCCAAACCAGCGCCCAAGCGTTGACACCGGCGATCCGCGTCAATGCGATCGGCCCCGGACCGACGTTGAAGGGACACCGCCAGTCGCCCGAACATTTCGCAAGCCAGCGCGCCCGCACCATCTCGGGCCGGGGTGCCAACGCCGAAGATATCACCGCCGCCTTGGGATATTTCCTCGATGCCCCTGCGGTCACCGGGCAGTTGCTTTGCGTCGATGGCGGTCAGCATCTGGGTTGGCGCACCCCTGATGTTCTGGGGGTTGAATAGAGGTTCAGGCTGCAAGTTTTGCACCGGCTTGGTTGACGTAACGAAAGCGTTACAAAAAGACCTTTGTTTTCATTTACTTGCAGCGCATCTGGAAAAGTTTTCTTTGAAATCAGAGGATTGCAGTGCTGCCTATTTTTTAGGCAACTCGGAAAACTGCCCGCGAAACAAGGGAAATTTCCACGTGTCGTAAACTTGTCTTCAGACTTATCCACATAATCCGTGGATTTGTTTCCTCTTGAAACGGACGCCACAAGATTGCAGCCGGGTCCAGAGAATCATATCTCGGTCCCATGCAAGACACGAACCCGTCCCAACCTGATTCCCCGGCCACCGGATATGCTTGTATCCAGGACTATTTGCGCAGTCTGACCGGCGCGCCCGGTGTCTACCGGATGCTCGATGCGCAGGCGCGGGTGCTCTATGTCGGCAAGGCGCGCAACCTGCGCGCCCGAGTGTCGAACTATGCCCGCCCCGGCCATAGTCCAAGAATCGAGCGGATGATCCGCGAGACCGCCTCGATGATGTTCCTGACCACGCGCACCGAGACCGAAGCGCTGCTGCTGGAACAGAACCTGATCAAACAGCTCAAGCCAAAATACAACGTGCTGCTCAGGGATGACAAAAGCTTTCCCAATATCCTGGTGGCCAAGGACCATCCCTTTGCGCAGATCAAGAAACATCGGGGCGCGAAAAAGGAAAAGGGCACCTATTTCGGCCCCTTCGCCAGTGCCGGTGCGGTCAATCGCACCCTGAACCAGTTGCAAAAGGCGTTCCTGCTGCGCAACTGCACCGATGCGGTGTTCGACAGCCGCACCCGGCCCTGCCTGCTCTACCAGATCAAGCGGTGTTCGGGGCCCTGCGTGGGGCTGATATCCGAGACCGATTATGCCGCCGCCGTCAAGGATGCTGAACGCTTCCTTTCGGGCCGCTCGACCCGAGTGCAAGAGGAACTGGCGGACCAGATGATGGAAGCGTCCGAGGCGATGGAGTTCGAACGTGCAGCGGCGTTGCGCGACCGGATCCGGGCCTTGACCACGGTGCAGGGCGCACAGGGCATCAACCCGCGCGGCGTGGCCGAAGCGGATGTGGTGGCCCTGCATCTGGAGAACGGCCAGGCCTGCGTGCAGGTCTTTTTCATCCGGGCCAACCAGAACTGGGGCAACCGCGATTTCTATCCCCGCGTGGGCGAGGGCGTCTCGGCGGCCGAGGCGATGGAGGCCTTTCTGGGCCAGTTCTATGACAACAAGGAACCGCCCCGGCAGCTGATCCTGTCGGACGCGATCGAGAATGCAGACCTGATGACCGAGGCGCTGAGCGAGAAGGCCGGGCGCAAAGTGGAACTGCTGGTACCCCAGCGCGGCGAAAAGGCCGAACTGGTTTCGGGCGCGCTGCGCAACGCGCGGGAGTCGCTGGCCCGGCGGATGTCCGAAAGCGCCACACAGGCCAAGCTGTTGCGCGGGCTGGCCGAGGCGTTCGACCTGGATGGCCCGCCCCAGCGGATCGAGGTTTATGACAACAGCCATATCCAGGGCACCAATGCAGTGGGCGGCATGATCGTGGCGGGACCTGAGGGGCTGATGAAGAACCAGTACCGCAAGTTCAACATCCGGGGCGATGACCTGACCCCCGGTGACGATTTCGGCATGATGAAAGAAGTTCTGACCCGCCGGTTTACCCGCCTGCTGAAAGAGGATCCCGACCGTGACAAGGGGCTGTGGCCCGATCTGTTGCTGATCGACGGCGGCGCCGGGCAGGTCAGCGCGGTGCAGGAGATCATGGTGGCGCACGGGGT
Source organism: Ruegeria sp. YKSD163 (assembly GCF_059612905.1). NCBI lineage: Bacteria > Pseudomonadati > Pseudomonadota > Alphaproteobacteria > Rhodobacterales > Roseobacteraceae > Ruegeria > Ruegeria sp. YKSD163. Next base: position 3,926 of record NZ_JBXWRM010000004.1, on the reverse strand, counting down.
CGAGGATATTCCGATGGTGGGCGTCGCCAAGGGCATCGACCGCGACCACGGCAAGGAAGAGTTCCACCGCATCGGGCAGCGCCCCTTTGCCCTGAAACGCAACGACCCGGTGCTGTATTTCATCCAGCGGCTGCGGGACGAGGCGCACCGCTTTGCCATCGGCACCCACCGGGCCAAGCGGGCAAAAGCGGTCAGCGCAACCCCGCTCGACGATATCCCCGGCGTCGGTGCCGCCCGCAAACGCGCGCTGCTTGCGCATTTCGGCAGCGCCAAGGCGGTGAGCCGCGCCGATCTGGCCGACCTGACCGCGGTCGAAGGTGTCTCCGAGGGGCTGGCGCAGAAAATCTACGACTTCTTCCACGAAAGCTGACTTGCCATTTGCTTTGCCCTGCGCTTGGCTGACGCGGGGAGGACGTTTCGATGACATTGATGCAGGGGTTTCCGCCAGCCGAGGCCGACCGCGCCACATTGGCGAACTGGCGCACCCGACCCTATTCGGCCTGGGCCTTTCATCATGTGCGCGAGATCGTGCCTTCGGCCCGGATCGCCAATGCGCCGGGCGATGTGTGGGCGCTGGAGCAGGGTGCGCCGCTGCTTTCCGAGGATACGCTGAGCGATATCCTTGCACCCACCTGCACCGATGCGCTGGTCGTGCTGCATCAGGGCCGTGTCGTGCACGAGGTCTATCGCAACGGTATGGGGGCCGATGATCCGCATATCCTGATGTCGGTCTCGAAATCCGTGCTGGGCCTCCTGGCCGGGATTCTGGCGGACAAGGGGCTGTTGGACCTGAATGCGGCAATCACCGACTATGTTCCCGAGCAGGGAGAAACCGCCTATGCCGGTGCGACGGTGCGACAGGCGCTGGATATGCGGGTGGGGGTCGCGTTCTCCGAAGACTACACCGCCACCACCGGCCCGATCATCGCCTATCGCAAGGCGGCTAACTGGAACGTGGTCGAGCCGGGTGACACGGTACCCGATCTGCGCGGGTTCCAGCAGATGCTGACCGAGCGTGACGGTCCGCATGGCGGGCGGTTTCACTATGTCTCGCCGGTAACCGACCTTTTGGCCTGGGTGTTCGAACGGGCGGCGGGGCTGCGCTATGCCGACCTGATGTCCGAACATCTGTGGCGGCCGATGGGCGCAGAGCAGGCGGCCTATATCACTGTCGACCGTATCGGCGGGCCACGGGCGGCGGGTGGTATGTGCGTCACCGCCCGCGATCTGGCGCGGGTGGGGCAGTTGATCTGCCGGGGCGGCGCACGCGCGGACGGGCGTCAGGTGATCCCCGCCGACTGGCTGGACGATATCGCCACGCAGGGTGATCCGGAGGCCTGGGCGACCGGTGATTTCGCCGACCGTTTCGCGGAATATGACATGGTCTATCGCAGCAAGTGGTATATCCACCCCGGAGCCAAACCGCTGATCCATGGCATGGGCATCCACGGTCAATACCTCTTTGCCGATCCAGCCCGCGACCTGGTCGTGGCCTGGATGGCATCCGAGGCGGACCCCACCAGCGACCGCGCCTTTGGCCTGCGCTATCGCCTGATCGAACAGTTGCGCGCGGTTGTCTGAGATATGCGGTACTTCTGTCCTCTTTCCCATTCGCTCGGGGCAGGATAAACCCAGCGCATGAAGTGGAACCTGCCCAATATCCTGACCCTGCTGCGCCTGCTTGCCGCGCCCGGCCTGGCAGTCATGTTTCTCTATTTCACGCGGCCCTATGCCGACTGGTTCGCGCTGATCCTGTTCGTTTCGGCGGCCGTCACCGACTGGTTCGACGGCTATCTGGCAAGGGCCTGGAAACAGGAAACCAAGATGGGCGCGATGATGGATCCGATCGCCGACAAGGCGATGGTGGTGATCGCGCTGATGATCCTTGTGGGTTATTCAACAGAACATTGGACACCTTGGCTGGTATTGCCCGCCACGGTGATCCTGTTCCGCGAGGTCTTTGTCTCGGGTCTGCGCGAATATCTCGGTGATGTGGCCGGTACGCTCAAGGTAACCAAGCTGGCCAAGTGGAAGACCACGACCCAGATGATCGCCATCGCGGTGCTGTTCAGCCAGGGCATTTTCGAACACTACCTGGTGATGTCCTCATTCGGCATGGATCAGGGGATCGTCGATCAGATCATGGCGGGCGAGGTCGCGGACCTGCACGGCCTGCGTTGGAAGCTGGATGGCATGATCTGGTCCGGACGCGTGGGCCTGTGGCTGTTGTGGGTCGCGGCGGCGCTGACATTGATCACAGGCTTTGACTACCTACGTAAAGCCATGCCGCACCTGAGGGAGACGCGCTGATGGATGTTCTCTATTTCGCCTGGGTCCGCGAGCGGATCGGTGTGCCGCGCGAGCGGGTCGAAACCGGGGCGCAGACCGTGGCGCAACTGGTCGAGGAGTTGTGCGCCCGCGAGCCGCGTTACGAGGCGGCATTCGCCGATCTGAGCGCCCTGCGGGTGGCGCTGGATCAGGATTTGGCCGATTTCGACGCATCGCTCAGCGGCGTGCGCGAAGTGGCCTTTTTTCCGCCGATGACCGGAGGCTGAGTCCGATGCGGGTGCTGGTCCAGAAGGAACCCTTTGACCTTGGCGCCGAGGCCAACGCCTTTGCCGCCGCCGATACCGGCATGGGCGCCATCGTGACCTTTACCGGCGTGGTGCGCGATCTGGCGCAGGGCGATCTGGATGTGATGGAGATCGAGCATTATCCGGGCATGACCGAAAAGGCACTGACCAGGATCGCATCAGAGGCGCAAGAGCGCTGGTCATTGGGCGACGTGCTGGTGATCCATCGCTTTGGCCGATTGTCGCCGGGTGATCGGATCATGATGGTCGCCACCGCCGCACCCCATCGCAAGGATGCGTTCGAGGCTGCCGAATTCCTGATGGACTATCTGAAGTCCCGCGCGCCGTTCTGGAAAAAGGAAATCACCGGGGCTGGCGCAGGCTGGGTCGCCGCCAAGGACGAGGATGAAGACGCCCTGACCCGCTGGTAGGCACCTCGCGCCGATCGCTCAGCCGCGATGATGGCGCAGCTCTTCGGCCTCTTGCCGGGCCGCGCGCAACCCGTCCATCGCTGCGGCCAGTTCCGCCTCGGTCTGGGTCAGCTGGTTGGTCAGTTCCGCCTCGCGCTGCTGCAGATAGGTGATCGCCTGATCGCGGGCCTCCTCGGCCTCGTGCAACTCCTGGCTCATTCGGTCCAGATCGGCCACATCGCTTTGCCGGACGCGGGTGAACCGGTGCACCAACCAGTTCGCGAACCATCCCATGGAAAAGGCCACAAACAGGATGATGGCGGTTGCGATGATGAAGTTGGTTCTATCCACTTACTGATCCTCCCCGGCGGCCCCGGTGGTGCTCTGTTCAGCCTCCGCATCAGCGGATTGTTCTGCCTCGACCTGCTCCAGCGCGGTCGTGTGATCGTCCACCGTTTCCGGTCGGATCAGGTGGAATTCGATGCGGCGGTTGGCTTCGCGCCCCGCTTCGGTGCCATTGTCGGCGATCGGCTGGCTTTCGCCATAGCCGACGGCGGCGTAGCTTGCGGTCAGCACCCGGCGGGCCCGCAACTCGTTCAGAACCGATTGGGCGCGGGCCTGGCTGAGCTGCTGGTTCATTTCTTCGCGGCCCTGGCTGTCGGTGTGACCCTGGATTTCCAGACGGATCGGGCCGCAGCTTTGCAGCAGGTCCGCGATCCTGTCCATGGTACCTGATGCACTGGCCGCAATTGTCGCGGAACCCGGCTCGAAGGCGATCTTGTCGTTTGCTTGCACCTCGGCCAGCAACGCCTCGCACCGGTCCGGGTCAAGGCTGGTTTCCTCAGGCTCTGGCGGCTCTTCGTAGGTAATCTCCAGATCGAAATTCTGGTTCTCACCCAGCTTGTCGGCCAACAGCCGGGCAATCTCGGCACTGGCCTCCTCC
>NZ_JBXWRM010000003.1:0-291148 GCF_059612905.1 Ruegeria sp. YKSD163 | reverse complement strand
CCCTTCCCGAACCCGGAAGTTAAGTGCCTCCGCGCCAATGGTACTCGGGCTAAAGCCCCGGGAGAGTAGGTCACCGCCAAACCTAATAAATACTCATCTCTCTAATGCGATCCTTGCACCTACACACGAGCGCTTCAGACTCTACGGGTCCCAAAAGGACCTTCTCTTAGCACTCTCGCGTGCCTGGTAGAAAACGGCGGTTCCGTATCCCGCAGCGCTAGCTTATTGTGCCGCGAACGAAAGACCAATCCGCGAAAGCCCGCATGTCAAAGTTCGATGGATATTTCCTGCGCCAAATGCTGGTTCTGTGCGGTTTTTTCGCCTTTGTGCTGGTGGGTGTATTCTGGATCAGCAAGGCGGTCAGCCTGTTTGACCGGTTGATCAGCAGCGGCCAGACAGCAATGGTCGCGCTCGAGTTTACGGCATTGACCTTGCCAACACTGGTCCGCACCGTGATGCCGATGGCGGCATTCTGCGCGACTGTCTATGTCACCAACCGTCTAAACCGCGAGAGTGAGATGACTGTGATGCTGGCAACCGGCAGCAGCCCGTTCCGGCTGGCACGACCGGTGATTTTATTCGGGCTTATCTGTGCTGCAATGTTGGCCACGATCACGCTTTATCTGCGCCCCGCTGCGATGCTTCGGCTCGAGGCGCGGCAGGCCGAGGTTGCCGGTGATATGACCGCGCAACTCCTCAATGACGGGCAGTTCATGCATCCGGTGAAGGGCGTCACCGTCTATATTGGCAAGATCGATCGGGACGGAACGCTCAACGACGTCTATCTGTCCGATCGCCGTGCGCCCGATCGCGTGGTGACCTATACAAGCTCCAAGGCGTTTCTGGCCCGCAATGGCGAGCAGATCGCACTGGTGATGGTCGAAGGTACCGCTTTGCAGATGGAAACCGCGCGCAAGACCCTGTCGACCACAGTGTTTCGTGATTTTTCGTACGACATCTCGGCATTGGCCAAGCGGGATACTGAACGGCGGCAGGATATTCGAGGCATGCCGACCTTGGCACTTGCGGCTGCGCTAGGCGGGAGCAAACTGGCCGAGACCTATTCAAGAGGCGAGATCGCCGAGGAAATACAGGAGCGACTGTCCTGGGTGGGTGTCAGCGTGGCGGTTGTCCTGATCGGATTCTCCACGCTGATGCTGGGCACTTTCTCGCGCTTTGGTCTCTGGCCACAGCTGGTAGCCGCCTTCGCCGGATTGATTGCTCTCGAAGGAATGCGCAGTACGGCGACCGCCTTTGTCGCGGATCATCCCGGTCTATGGTGGGTTCAGCATGTCCCCGCCCTGGGCGGCATCGCCGTATCGATCCTGTTCCTGAATATTGCGGGACGCCCTATATGGTTGCGTCGCCGGGTTGCGGCCGATCCCGGGTAGGCTTGGATCACAGCTATTCGAATCCTGCATCCCGCGCAATCATCGCGGCTTGGGTGCGATTCTTGGCGTTCAGTTTCTTGCACAAGGTTCGGACATGCAGCTTGATCGTGACCTCCTGCAAGTCGAGTTCGCGGGCAATCTCTTTGTTCGGCATGCCCCGGCAGAGCCCGCTTAGGACTTGTTTCTCACGCTGGCTGAGAGTGGCGTTCAGGCTATCACTCGTCGGCTCATCAGTGGCGAGCAGAACAGTGCTTGGTACAAAGATCTCACCCGCCACCATGAAGCGAACCGCGTTCAAAAGGCTTTTTGCCGCCATCGATTTGGGAACAAACCCTGCTGCGCCAGCATCCACCGCCTCTTGTGCGATCCGATTGGGAGCGGTCCCGCTAAGCAGCGCCACCGGTGTTTTGGGGGCCTGTCGAATTGCCAGGCGCAACCCCTCCAGCCCGTTCATGCCGGGCATGTTGAAATCGAGCAGGATCAGGTCGAAGGGCCCATCGTGCCTGATTGTTTCCATTGCGGAATTGAAATCGGGCGCCGTCACGACTTCGGCCTCGCCTTCTGCCTTGAGATAGACCGAGGTTGTATCCCGAACGAGGGCGTGATCGTCCGCCAGAAGAATGCGCATGCGTGTCCCAATTTCTACGTAATGTAACGGCAATATCTTAGCCGCGTGCGGGCGGGGCTGCCAGAGTGGAACAGGGGAAAATACCTCTCCTAATGGCTGCATGTCTGCTGCTCTTGCCACGACCGATCCAGGCATAGGGCACTGACCGTGTGATAGAGCGCATTGCGCCATGGTTGTGGGTCAAGAAAAGCACTCTCGCTTGGGTTAAACTAATCTGCTCAAATTAGGGTTATACCTATACGAAAGTCTACGCTGCTACCCCTAAGCGTTGTGTTCCGAAGGTATCGGACTGACATAGGCTGGCGACTGGTAACGATTTTCTAGGAGGTTGGCATGAAATCTGTCGCATTGGCACTGATCTTGGTGGCGGGAACGTTTTTTGCGCCTTTTGGGCATGGTGCAGAAGCTGGTGAAGAGCTTCTCTCTGTTACCGGAACCGATGGGTCTGTCATCAGCCTCGACATTGACGACCTGACGGCGCTGCCGGTCAGCGAAATCCGCACAACCACGATCTGGACCGAAGGTGAGCAAGTGTTTCGCGGTGTTGCCTTGCGCGACCTGCTCGATCATGTCGGCGCCGCTGATGGCATGATTACCGCGATCGCGGTTAACGATTACCTGATCGACATTCCAACCTCGGATGCGACCAAACCCGGCCCGGTGGTGGCCTATCTGCACAATGGCGAGCAGATGTCGATCCGTGACAAGGGGCCATTGTGGGTCGTGTATCCCTATGATGACAATCCGGTCTATAACACCGAAGAATACTATGCCCGTAGCATCTGGCAGCTGATCCGGCTGGAGGTGCCAAAATAGCCAGCACCGGGGTACCGAGATCGCCACAGGATTGATCAGTTCGTTTCGTCGTCGGTTAAGGACCGGCTTCTGGCTTGCACTTGTGTTGGTGCTGATCGTCTATTCGGCGCTTCTCGGGCGCGAGGCGATGGTGCGGCTCGAGTCCCTGTCGACTGCCGCGACCGATGATATCCGCTGGAACATGTCGCAGCTGGAAGTTGAACTGCTGCGTCTTCAAGGCGCGGCCTTCAAGGCGCAAGACGGCGGCGCGACCGACCTTCAGCAATTGCGAACCCGGTTTGACATCTTCTACAGCCGCACCCAGATCGTGTTACACGGGGCGCTTTATGCTGAGGCGCGCGCGATACCCGAAGTCCAGCAGAGGCTTATGTCGGTCAGGTTGTTTCTGGACGCGACGCTGCCCATTGTCGATGGGTCCGAGCAGGACCTGGCCGAACGATTGCCGGAACTGCTGCGTCTTGTCGAACAGGTGTCGCCGGAATTGCGGGACCTGGCGCTGACGATCGTCAATACCTCTGCCCGGGCGGCGGATATTCAGCGTGCCAAGGTCTCGGAGACCCTCAAGCGTCTGGCGTTGTCGGTTCTGGTGTTGCTGGTCGCGTTGACGATCGTCGCGCTGTTTCTGCTGAGGCTCTATCGGAGCAGTCAGATGGTCTCGGCGGAAAAGGACGCGGTCAAATCTCGTTTCGAGGCTGCTGTGCAATCGTCTCTTGATGCTGTGCTGGTGGTCGATACCGATGGCCGCATCATCGAATTCAACGGCGGTGCCGAGGCGATGTTCGGCTATGCCCAAAGTGAGGTACTTGGCCAGCCCATGGCCGATCTGATCATCCCGCCGGAATACCGCGCGCGCCACGATGAGGGGATGCGGCGCTTTCGTGAACATGGCACCAGCCGTGTGGTGGGCAGGGGGCATCTGCGTCTGGAGGGGATGCGGAAATCGGGAGAGGTGTTTCCGGTCGAACTGTCAATTTCGCTGGCCGAGACCAGCGATCAGCTTGTTTTTGTCTCGTTCCTGCGAGACATCACCAACCGGCTCAGAACCGAGGACGAGCTGCGCGAGGCCCGCGACACCGCGCAGGCGGGCGCCCAGGCCAAGGCGCAACTATTGACGGTGATGAGCCACGAGATGCGTACCCCGCTGAACGGCATTCTCGGCTCTCTGGATCTTATCGAGCGGGACCAACTGACGCCCAAACAGCTGCGCCTTGCGCGTGCAATCCGGGTTTCGGGCGAATTGCTGCTGACTCAGGTCAACCGCGTCCTGGAGCTGTCGCGGTTGGAATCCGGGATGATCGATTTCCCCAAGGAGCCGTTCGCCCTGATGCCCATGGTCCAGCGCCTCACCGAAAGTCTGATTGCGGCGGCAGAGGAGTGCGGCAACCGGCTGCGCACGGATCTGATCGGCGATGATCCGGGAATCGTGCTGGGCAACCGCATCGCTCTGCAACAGGCGCTGATCAATCTTCTGGGCAACGCGATCAAATTCACACGGGACGGCGAGATCACACTTGAGGTCGAACGGCTTACAGACGGTGGTCAGATCGAATTTCGCATCTCGGATACAGGGATCGGCATTCCGGCACGGGATCTCGAGCGGATATTCGACGAGTTCGTCACCATCGATACCGCCTATGACCGAGAGAACCCTGGCACCGGGCTGGGCCTGAGCATCACCCAGCGGCTGGTCTGGGCGATGGGAGGTGAGATCGAGGTCGAGAGTATCGAGAACGAGGGCAGTCTGTTCCTGATCCGCCTGCCGTTGGGGCCGGGCGATCTGGTTGAGAATGTGACCGAAAGCGAGAATAGCGCGCGGGTACCTAGCTCGCTTGCCGGCAAACGGGTATTGGTTATCGAAGACAACGACATAAACCGGATGCTGCTTCAGGACATGTTGCAGGATTTCGGATGTGAGGTTGTGCTTGCCCGGAACGGGTTCGAGGGGGTCTCTACCGCTGCAAAGCGTCGGTATGATCTGCTGCTTGTGGATATCAGCATGCCGGGCAAGGATGGCCTGGAAACCCTGCATGAAATCCGCGCGCAACAGGGCCCTTCGTCGAGCGCGCCCGCGATCGCGATTACCGCCCATGCGCGGGAAGAGGACAAGGAGCGTTTCGTTGCCACGGGATTTGACCGGTTTCTGGCCAAGCCCATCTCGATGGCTCAGTTGGAAAAAGCATTGGGCAGCGCGCTCCCCGTGTTGGCGACGGCACAGGTCGCCGATCCTTCGGTCTCACAAGATTTCATCAGCCGGTTCGGAGAAGTGCGCTATCGTGGTTATCTATTGGAAATGGTCGATACGCTGTGTGGCATATCCGATGATCTGACCCATGGGGAGCTGTCTGATGCACTGAAGGCGCGCGTGCATGAACAGGCTGGCTCTGCCGCGATACTGGGGCGGGCCGATCTGCATGCGTTGCTGCAAGAGATCGAGACCACCAGCGCTGCCGAATGGCCGATGCGACGGGGCATCATGCTAGAGCGGTTAAAAACGGAACTGGAGGCGACGCGGGGTGAGGCCACGAGGCGCTAAAACGTCAGCCCGGTCTTGCGCCCCTCGTGGATGGCGGCGGCGGCCAGTCGCGGCGCAGCGGCATCGCCGATGCTGGTGGCCTCGATCCCCATCTCTCGCAACGCTTGCGCCAGAGCTGTTTCAGGCGTGTTGGCGGTAGCCAGCACGAGGCTGTCAGCGGCCATCACCTCCATCTCTCCGGTCAACAGCGACACCACCTCGGCGCCCGCATCGCTCCATCCCGACAGGGCGCTTTCGGTGACGAAGCGCACCCCCAGCCCCGCCAACGTGGCACGGGCCGGAAAGTCGGTGGCCGAGCGCGCCAGTTCGCGCCCGACCATGGCGTCGGAGGTGACAAGCGTGACCTTGTGGCCCTTTTCCGCCAGATGCCAGGCGGTGCCGATGCCGCGCCAGTTGCCGCCCTCGTCCAGCAGAACGACATGTTTCCCCAGCCGCGCGGTGCGGGTCATCACGTTCTGGATCGACCAGACCTGCCCGCGTTCGATCCCGGGCAGGTGGGCCACATGCGGCAGAGCCTTTTGAAACCCTGTTTCGGGTGGGGTGGACCCGGTGGCCAGCACCACGCGGTCGGCGCCGATGGCGGCGACATCCTCGACATCCAGATAGCTGTTGTATCGGATCTCCACTTGGAGCTGGCGCAGTTGGCGTTCGTACCAGCCGATAAGGTCGGTGATCTGCGCCCGGCGCGGTTGCAGCCCGGCCAGCCGGAATTGTCCGCCCAGTTCCGGCCCCGCCTCAGCAAGGATTACACGATGCCCGCGTTCGGCGGCGACCCGGGCGCATTCCAGCCCAGCAGGGCCGCCGCCGACCACCAGCACGGTTTTGGGGGTCTGCGCAGGCGTGAACCGGTCGCCGCCCCAGAGATATTCATGCCCGGCCGAGGGGTTCACCAGGCAAGAGATATAGTAATCGCGACCGCGCCGGCCCCAGCATTGCTGGTTGCACGAGAGGCAGCTGCGAATGTCCTCGGCCGCGCCGCGCTCGGCCTTGGCCACCAGATGCGGGTCAGCGATCTGGCCGCGCACGATCGACACCAGATCGGCCCGTCCTGCCCCTAGCACCGTATTGGCGTTGTCGGGCGTACGGATATTGGCCTCGGCGGTGATCAGCGCGGTCAGGTTCGCCTGTTTCAGCCGCTCGGCCAGATCGGCGCCGAGGTTTTCGGCATACTGAAAGCTGGGCAGGAGCTTGTAGAAGTCGAAATAGCTGCCCGCGCCGACGGTGACATAGTCCATCAGCTCTTGGGCGTCGTGCAGCGCCACGATCTCGACCATTTCGTCATGGCTGAGGCAAACGGGCTTGTCGGAATCGTCGTTCACCGACAGGCCGATGATGAAATCGGGACCACAGGCGGCGCGGATGCGCGCCATGATCTCGCGCGAGAGCCGGGTGCGGTTTTCAAGGCTGCCGCCCCACTGGTCGGTGCGCTGATTGGAAAACGGCGTCCAGAACTGGTCAAGCAGGCAGTGATAGGCGGCCCAGACCTCGACCCCGTCGAAGCCGGATTTCTGGCACCGGATGGCGGCATCGACGAAGCCCTGAATGGTTTCCTCGATCTCGTCTTCGGTCATGGCGTGGCTGCCATCGTTGTCGTGATAGCTGGGCCCGCCCGAGGGCGACCAGTTGGCGTGCCAGGAGTTGTCCCAGTCGCCATGCGCGCCGACATGATAGAGCTGCTGGATCATCACCGTGCCATGCGTCTTGCAGGCCTGGGTGATGCGGGCGAAATGCGGGATGACGTCATCGCTGGAATGACGGAAGTTGCCGCGCGTCAGAACGGCGGCGGCATGGACCGGCATCGGCTCGACCACGATCATCGCGGCGCCGCCCATGGCGCGTTCCTCGTAATAGGCCAGATGCTGGTCGCCGGGCAGGCCGTCGCGGGCCATGTTGGTGGTGTGGGCGCCAAAGACGATGCGGTTCTTCAGGATCTTGTGGCGCAGTTGGGCGGGGGTGAAGACGTGCTTGAGGCTCACGATTTACCTTCCAGCTGGTCGAGTCCGGCCGCCAGGTCCGCGCTCATGCCGGCCTCTTCCATGTGCAGCCGCAGACGCTGGTTGTAGCCACCCGGTGCGTTCAGCGCTGTGATCAGGGTGGAAGTGTCTGACGCGGCGAGGCTGGAGGCCACCAGTGCGCGCAGGAAGGCCTCGCCCTGGGTTGGATCTGATACGCGGGGGGCCAGCCATGCAGCGGCATCGCCGACCATACGCGTGGCGGGGGACAGTACTGCCTGGGCGCAGAGATAGGCGTTCATCTCTTCGGCGTTTTTGGTCGTGAATACCTGGTTGCGCGGAGCGAAGATTTCTTCGACCAGGCCTGCATCGCCCTGCATGATGATCGGGGAACCGCCGCGGGCGATGCCGGGGAAGGGCATCATGATGGCCACCGCGCGGGCCGGCGCGACCATGGCACCGGCCTCTTCCAGCGAGGCGCCGGCCATCAGGGTGATCACGCGTTGATCGGGGCGAAAGGTCAGTGCGCCAAGGACCTCGGGCGCGACCTCGGCCATCAGGCCCAGGAATATCACCTCGCTGCGGTCAACCACCGTCTGGTTGTCGGCGCTGGAGACGTTTTCGAACTCTGACACGAGCGCCCGCGCGTTGGCGGCGCTGCGTTCGGACACGGTGATGTCATGCCCGTCGCCCGCGATGCCGCGCACCATGGCAGTTGTGATAATGCCTGTTCCGATCACGCCGATTTTCATTTCAGATATCCTTCACCAACCTCAGCGCATCATAGATTGCCGCATGAGTGTTGCGGGCGCTGACCGCGTCGCCGATGCGGAACAGCTGGAATGCGCCGTCGTGGTTGGATTCGACCCTCTGCGGGTTGCCTGCGATCAGCGCGTCATAGTCGATCTCGCCCCCGTTTCGGGACAGAGGCTTGAGATCGAAATAGAGATCGGCCATCGGCATGGTGCCATAGTTGACCACCACCTGATCATAGGTCTTGTCGCTGGTGAAGCTGCTGTAATCAGTGCCGATCCTGGCGCGCAGCTGGTTGCCGTCACGGGTTACGTCCAACAGGCGGCGGGTCACCGTAAAGGTGGTATCCTTGTCCTGAAGCGCGCGCATGTAGGGGACCAGGTTCATGCCCATGATGTCGGGCGCGAACATGCGGTCTGGGGTCATCACCTCGACCTTTGCACCGGCATTGGCAGCGACCTCGGCTGCCATCAGCGCCGGGTGGTCACCGCTCTCGTCATAGATCAGAATATTCTGCGCCGGTTTCACATCTCCCGAGATCAGGTCCCAGGCGCTGACCACCAGATTATTCTCGCGTCCGGTCTCAAACAGTTCGGTATTGGGCAGACCGCCGGTGGCGATGATCACCACATCGGGGTTCAGCGCGGTCACATCCGCCGCCTCGGCCCAGGTGTTGAAGCGGAACTCGACATCGCGGGCGGCGCATTGGGCCATGCGCCAGTCGATGATCCCGATCATCTCGCGCCGACGCGGGTTCTGCGCGGTCAGGCGGACCTGGCCGCCGGGATCGGGCTGGGCCTCGAACACGGTGACATGGTGACCACGTTCGGCGGCGACACGCGCGGCCTCGAGCCCCGCCGGACCGGCCCCCACCACCACGACACGTTTGCGCGTCTGGGCAGAGGGGATCGTGTGCGGCATGGTCAGCTCGCGACCGGTGGCCGGGTTGTGGATGCAAAGTGCCTCGCCCGCCTGATAGATACGGTCGAGGCAATAGGTGGCGCCGACACAGGGGCGAATGTCGTCCTCGCGCCCCTCGACGATCTTCTGCACGATATGGGGGTCGGCCATGTGCGCACGGGTCATGCCCACCATGTCGAGCAGCCCCGAAGCGACCGCGTGACGCGCGGTCGCCACATCGGGGATACGCGCGGCGTGAAAGGTCGGCATGCCGGTGGCCTTTTTCACCTCGCCCGCGAAATCCAGATGCGGGGCGCTTTTCATGCCCTGCACCGGGATCACGTCGGTCATCGCCGGATCGGTGTGGATGCGGCCCCGGATCACGTTCAGGAAATCGACCATGCCGGTATCTGCCAGCCGTTTCGAAATCTCGATTCCCTCTTCGGGGCCGATACCGCCCTCTGCCGCCTCGTCGGCGGTATAGCGCAGGCCAACGATGAAATCTTCGCCGACCCGTGCCCGCACCGCGCGCAACACGTCCAGCGGCATCTTCATCCGGCTTTCCAGGGTCTGGCCGCCATAAGGCCCGTCCAGATCGTTGGTCAGCGGTGACCAGAACTGATCCAGCAGGTGGCCATAGACCTGCAACTCGATCCCGTCCATGCCGCCCTCTTTCATCCGTTCGGCGGCATCGGCGAAATCCGAGATGATACGGGCGATATCCCAGTCCTCGGCCAGTTTCGGAAACGCTCGGTGTGCCGGTTCGCGGTGCCGGGACGAGCTGACCGAGGGTAACCACTCGCCCTTGTTCCAGCCGGTGCGGCGGCCCAGATGGGTCAACTGGATCATCACGGCACAGCCATGGTCGTGGCAGGCATCGGTCAGTTGCCGGATCCACGGCACCACCTCGTCCTTGTAGGCGAGGATGTTGTTAAAGACCGGCGGGCTGTCGCGCGATACCGCCGCTGATCCGGCGGTCATCGCCAGCGCCACGCCCGCGCGTGCGCGTTCGGCGTGATAGGCCGCATAGCGCTGTTTCGGCATGCCGTCTTCGGGATAGGCCGGTTCATGCGCTGTGGTCATGATTCGGTTCTTCAGGGTCAGGTTTTTCAGCTGAAAAGGCTGCAGCAGCGGATCACGGCTCATGGGCTTTCCTCAGTACCAGGCGTCGGGCATCGAGGCTTTCTTGCGGTCGATGAACTCGCGCAGCGCCTCGTCGGTGGCGTCGTCCATCACCGGTGCCTCGTAGGTGTTCAGGATATCCTTCCAGCGTTTGTTGGCGCGGATCGCATAATCGGCGCTGCCCTGTTCGGACCAGGTCTCGTGGGTCTGATCGTCGTTCAGGCCGCTGTCCCAATAGGCGGTTTCATAGTGGCGCAGGGTGTGGTCGGTGCCGAACAGGTGTTCGCCCGGCCCGTTCTGCGCCAGTGCCTCGAAGCCCAGCGTATCCTCGTTCACTTCGATCCCGGCCAGATAGGAATGCAGCGCGCCGCACATGTCAGTGTCCATTACGAATTTCTCATAGGACATGCTGAGCAGCCCGTCGACGAAACCGGCGGAATGCAGGATGTAGTTGGCACCGCCCTGCACCGCCGACATCATCGACATCATCGCCTGCTGCATGGCCTGCCCGTCGGGCGCCTTGGAGGTCGAGAAATTGCCGGCACAGCGCAGAGGTATGTTCAGGCGGCGGGCCAGTTGGCCCATTACCAGAGAACCCAGCGCCGGTTCCGGCGTGCCGAAGGTGGGGCTGCCCGAGCGCAGGCTCATTGATGAAAGGAAGCCTGCCAGGATCGCGGGTGCGCCGGGGCGCACCAGCTGTGTGAGCGCGCTTGAGGCCATCGATTCGGCGAGGCACTGCGCGACGGCCCCGGCCATGGTCAGCGGTGACACCGCGCCGCCCAGCAGGAAGGGCAGGTGGATCGAGCCTTGTCCGGCGGCCGCATAGGTGCGGATGCCCGCCGCCGTCACTCCGTCGATCACCAAGGGCGAAGTGGTGTTGAAGTTGCCCATGATCACGCAGTTCTGGTCGACAAACTCTGCGCCGAACAGGATACGGCACATTTCGATACTGTCGGCGGCCCGTTCCGGCGCGGTGATCGAGCCCAGAAAGGCGCGGTCGGAATAGCGCATGTGCGAATAGACCATGTCCAGGTGCCGCTTGTTCACCGGAATATCCGTCGGCTCGCAGATGGTGCCCCCGGAATGGTGCAACCAGGGCGAGGATTGGCCCAGCTTGATCAGGTTCTGGAAGTCCTGGATGGTGCCATAGCGTCGGCCATTGTCCATATCCATCACGAAGGGCGAGCCATAGGCAGGCGCGAATACCATCGCGTCGCCGCCGATTTCGACCGTGTTGGCCGGGTTGCGTGCATGCTGGGTAAAACGTGCAGGCGCGGTTTTCAGGATCTCGCGCAGCATCCCCGGCTCGAACCTGACATTCCAGGCATCGGCCCGCAACTCGGTGACCTGGGCCCCGGCCTGTTTGTAGAGCCGCATGCTTTCTTCGTCGTCGCGCAGTTCGATCCCGATCTCGGCCAAGATACGGTCGGCGGTGGCCTCGATCTTGTCCAGCGACTCCTCGCCCAGCAGATCGTAGGTCGGGATCTTGCGGGTGATGTAGGGCACGCGCAGGTGCAGGTTCTGGCCGGGCTCGGCGGAGCGGCCTGCCTTGCCAGAGGCGCGGCGGGACCGGCGGGACCGAAGGGATGTCTGTTCGCTCATGTGAAACTACCTGCCGAAATCGGGTTGGATGGATATTCTTGGCCGACACTTGACACATGTGTCAAGATACTTGTGCAGGTGTGTCAATACTGCTACCTCAACAGGCATGTCACTGGCACCCAAACCCACCGGATCTGAGAGCGCCTGGCTGGACGCGGCCTATGAGTTGCTGACCGACAGCGGGGTCGAGGCGGTCAAGATCATGCCCCTGGCGCAAAAACTGGGCGTCTCGCGCACCGGGTTCTATTGGTATTTCAAGGATCGCGAGACCTTGCTCGAGGCAATGATCCAGCGCTGGGAAGAGAAGAACACCGGCAATCTGGTAGCCCGCGCCGAGGCCTATGCCGAAGGCATCGTCGAGGCGATGTTCAACCTGTTTGATTGCTGGCTGGATGACGGGCTGTTCGATGCGCGGCTGGATCTGGCGATTCGCAACTGGGCGCGCAACGATCCTGCCCTGCATCAGCGTCTGGACCAGGCCGATCAGGCCCGTCAGGACGCGGTGGCCGGCATGTTCCTGCGCTTTGGTTACCCCGAGAATCAGGCCCGGGTGCGCTCTCTGACCGTGATGTATACCCAGGTTGGCTATATCTCGATGCAGATCGAGGAACATCCCGATATCCGCATCGCCAACATGCCCGACTATGTCGAGGTATTTACCGGCGTCAGGCCTGAACAGACCGATGTCGATCGCTTCCTTTCTCGGCACGCGGCCAAATGGCGGGCTGCTGCTAACCAGATGTAAACTTGGCGGGCGATAGCCTCTGGGGAACTGGAAGAATCCCCGGACAGGCAGAATGCCCTTGAACCTGATTACCCGCTTTGCCGCGTTTGTGTGGCTTTCTGTGCTGTTTGCGGCGGCACCGGCAGTGGCAAAGCTCGATCCCGGGGTGTCGTCGCTGTGCGATCAGGCCGCGCGTAGCGCCGCCAACCGGCACGGCGTGCCGCTCGACGTGCTGCGCGCGATCACCCGGGTCGAAACCGGGCGCCGCAGCGACGGGCAACTTGCACCCTGGCCCTGGACGGTAAACATGGAAGGAACCGGCCACTGGTTTCCAACCGAATTCGCGGCGCGCAAATTCGTGTTCGAACGGTTTAAATCTGGCGCCCGCAGCTTCGACGTGGGCTGTTTCCAGATCAATTACCGCTGGCACAGCCAGGGGTTCTCCTCGATCGAAGAGATGTTCGACCCCGAGCGGAACGCCGATTATGCCGCCCGGTTCCTGAACGACCTGTTTGGTGAACTGGGGTCCTGGTCGGCGGCGGCGGGGGCGTATCACTCGCGCACGCAATCCCTGGCCGATGCCTATGCCTCGCGGTTCGACCGGACCCGCGCGGCGCTGGGCGAGGGGCCACTGCCGAACCCGCGGCGCACGCCCGATACCGGAGGTGCGCAGCCGCTGTTTGCACGGCAAGCGGTGCCGCCCGGCCCGGCCCGGCTGGGATCGCTGTTTGCAACCGGATCGGGCGCCAGCCCCTTCATCTCGTTCAACTAGGATCGCGCCGTGCCCAAGCTTTCCACCGAAACGCTGTTCAGTCCAACGGTCCTGCTGGCGCTTGCCCTGATGGCGATCATCGTGATGATGATCCTGCCGATGCCAGCCTGGGTGCTGGATATCGGCCTCGCCGCCTCGTTCGCGCTGGCGATCCTGATCTTTACCCTGACCCTGTTCATCGAGCGACCGCTCGATTTCTCGGCCTTTCCAACGATCCTGCTCGCCTCGCTGATGCTGCGACTGTCGCTGAACGTCTCCTCGACCAAGCTGATCATCGGTCAGGGCCATACCGGGCCGAACGCCGCCGGCGACGTGATCGAGGGGTTTGCCCAGTTCGTGATGGGCGGCAGCGTGTTTCTGGGGTTGGTGGTCTTTGGCGTTCTCCTGATCGTCAACTTCATGGTGATCACCAAGGGCGCCGCCCGCATGGCCGAGGTTGGCGCGCGCTTTGCACTGGACGGCATGCCGGGCAAACAGCTGGCCATCGACAGCGACATGTCCGCAGGCGCCATCGACCATCAGGAGGCCAAGGCGAGGCGAGAGCTGGAGCAGCAGGAAACCACCTTCTTTGGCTCGCTCGACGGTGCGTCGAAATTCGTCAAGGGCGACGCCATCGCCGGGCTGCTGATCACCCTGCTGAACCTGATCATGGGCCTGATCATGGGCGTCATCGTCCACGGCATGCCGATGAGCGCCGCGTTCGAGACCTATGCCATCCTCACCGTGGGCGACGGCTTGGTTTCGCAGATTCCGGCCGTGATCATCTCGATCGCCTCTGCGTTGCTGCTGGCGCGCGGCGGCACCCAGGGCGCCACCGACAATGCGCTGTTTGCACAGCTGGGCAAACATCCGGCGGCGCTGGCCACGGTGGCGCTGTTGATGGTTCTGTTCGCGCTAGTGCCCGGCCTGCCGTTCCTGCCCTTCATCTCGGGCGGTGTGGTTCTGGGATATGCCGCCTGGAGGATGCGCCTGAAGCAGAAGCAGGAGGCCGACAGCGCCGCACGGATCACCGAGGAGCAGACCCCGGTAGCGCGTCAGGGGATCGGCGACATCCTCGATCTTGACGATGTGCACCTGGAATTCGCCCCCGATCTGGTGGGTATGGCGTTGGATCCGGGCACCGGGCTGGACGCTCGCATCGCCAATATGCGAACGCACGTGGCTTCGATCTATGGGCTGATCCTGCCAGATATCCGCCTCACCGATCAGGCCGAACTGCCCCAGGGCACCTATGTGATCAAGGTGCAGGGGGTCGAGCAGGTACGCGGCGTGCTGCACCCCGATCTGGTGCTGGCGTTGATGACCGATCATCCCGACACGCTGCCCGCGGGCGAGGACGTGACCGAGCCGGTCTATGGCGCGCCTGCCCGCTGGATCCTGCCCAAGGACCAGGAGGCGGCGGCCTTGTCGGGTGCGACCATCGTCAGCCCGCCCGAGATATTGGCCACCCATCTGCTGGAAGTGATCAAACAGAACTTTGCCCGCCTGCTGACGCTGAAATCGCTGCGCCGCCTGTTTTCCGAGATGACCCGCCTGTCCGATCCTGTCCGGTCCGAGGCCAATCAGAAACTCTTGGACGAGCTGATCCCCGACAAGGTGCCCATCGACACGCTGCACGCCGTTCTGCGCCTGCTGCTCGAGGAACGCGTGTCGATCCGAAACATGCCCCTGATCCTCGAAGCGGTGGCTGAGGCGCGGCTGGCCACCACCCAGCCCGAGGCGATCTGCGAACATGTGCGCCAGCGGCTGGGCTTTCAACTAGTGGCCGAGATGAAGCGGGCCGACGGGTCGATACCGCTGGTTCAGCTGGCGCCGGAATGGGAGGAGGCCTTTGCCACCTATCAGGTCGATGGTGCCGGCGGTGGCCTCGATATCGCGCTTCCGCCCGATCTTTTCAACAAGCTGGCCGATGGCGTTGCCAAACGCCTGTCGCAGACGGCGGGGCAGGGGATATTCGCGGCGCTGGTGACTTCGACCCGCCGCCGCCGGTTCCTGCGCACCATCCTGCGGGCGCGCGGCATTTCGAACCCGGTCCTCTCTTTCGAGGAAATCGGTATGGAAGCGCGCCCGGCGCTGGTTGGACAGGTACCCGCATGATCGCGCTGCCGCCCGAATTGCTGGCGCTGATCTCGGGCGAGCTGTGGCAGGTCTTTGCCGTGTTCCTCCGGGTTTCCGCCCTGGTCTCGGTCCTGCCCGCCTTTGGCGAACAATCGATCCCGATGCGGGTGAGGCTGGGGGTTGCCGCCGCCTTTGCCGTGATCGTGGCCCCGGCTGCGCCGGCTGCCCCCGAGGTCACAAATGTCCTGCAATTCAAAGCACTTGCCGGAACCGAGGTATTGGCTGGGCTGGTCATGGGGCTGGGTATCCGGCTGTTTGCAATGGCCTTGCAGGTGGCGGGTATGATCGCGGCGCAGGCCACATCGCTGTCGCAGCTTCTGGGCAATGCAGTGGCCGAGCCGACGCCCGCCATGGGGCATCTGCTGATGATGGGGGGGCTGGCGCTGGCGGTGATGTCGGGCCTGCATGTGCGCGTGGCCGAATTCCTGATCCACTCCTACTCGATCTTTCCGATCGGCGAGCTGCCCCATCCCGGCGATCTGAGCCAATGGGGTGTCGCCCAGGTCGGACGCATGTTCGCGCTGGCCTTCGGGCTGGCGGCGCCGTTTGTGATCGCCTCGCTGATCTATAACCTGACGCTGGGGGCCATTAACCGGGCGATGCCACAGCTTATGGTCGCCTTTGTCGGGGCGCCCGTGATCACACTTGGTGGTATGGCGCTGCTTCTTGTCGGCACACCGCTTCTGCTGTCGGTCTGGCTCGATGCGCTGTGGAGTTTCTTCCAGGATCCGGTCGGGGCACGCCCATGAGCGGACAGGACGACGACAGCGACAAGTCATTCGATCCGACCCCGCAAAAGCTCCAGAAAGCGCGGGAAAAGGGAGAGGTTGCCAAATCCGCCGACCTGTCGGTGGTGGCGGCTTATGCCGGTTTGTTGCTGGCACTGTCAGCGCTGGGCGCGGCGAGCGTGACCAAGCTGGGCACCGCGCTTAAGGTGCTGATCGGCCAGGCAGATGGCCTGTCGCGCCTTGTCTTCGAGGGGCGTGCTGGTGGGCCGGTCGGCGGGCTGATGGGAACGGTGGGGGCGGCGATCCTGCCCTGGTTCCTGGTCCCGGCGGCGGCGGTGATCCTGTCGGTTGTGGCCCAGCGCGCCTTTGTCATGGCCCCGAGCAAGCTGGTGCCCAAGATCTCGCGCATTTCGATCCTGCAAAATGCCAAGAACAAGTTCGGGCGCGGTGGCCTGTTCGAGTTTGCCAAGAGTTTCGTCAAACTTCTGCTCTATTCGGTGTGCCTGGGCTACTTCATCAAGCTGAACCTGTCCGACATCGTCTCGTCCGCAGGGATGGAGGTGCGCCAGTCAGTGCTGCTGATGGCGCGGCTGTTGATGCGGTTCATGTTCCTAGTGGCCACGGTGGCGCTAGTGATCGGCGCCATCGACTATCTGTGGCAGCATGCCGAGCATATCCGTAAGAACATGATGTCCCGCAAGGAGCTGATGGACGAGACCAAGGATGCCGAGGGCGATCCGCATATGAAGCAGAAGCGACGCCAGAAGGGTCAGGAAATCGCGATGAACCAGATGCTGGCGGATGTGCCGGGCGCCGATGTGGTGATCGTCAATCCGACCCATTACGCCGTTGCACTGAAATGGTCGCGCCTGCCCGGCGCGGCGCCGATATGCGTGGCCAAGGGAGTTGACGAGGTTGCGGCTGCGATCCGCCGCAGCGCGGCCGAGGCCGGGGTGCCGATCCATTCTGATCCGCCCACAGCGCGGGCGCTGCATGCCGGTGTCGAGATCGGGCAGGAGATTTCCGAGGAGCATTATCGCCCGGTCGCAGCCGCGATCCGCTTTGCCGAGGCGATGCGCAAACGGGCCAAGGGGAGGGCATGGTGAGACAGTCGGTGCTGGACCAGATGACACGCGTGGGAGAGGCGCTCTATCTGCGCGAATACGAGCGGATCCGCGCGGTGCTGGAGGAAGAGGCGCGGATTACGGCCCAGATTGCCAGGCTTGACGACCAGGTCCTCCGCATCCGCGCCGAGGGAACGGCCGATCATGGCTATCGCTCGGTTGGTGCTGACATCCTGTGGCAGGGGTGGGAGAGCCGGACCCGCCGCCAGCTCAACTCGGAACTGGCGCGCGCAAGGGCCAAGCGGTTGTTGATGATGGACGCGTTGAAACGTGCTTTTGGTCGCAAGCAGGCCATCGCGCAAATCGCTCAGGATGACAAATCGGCCCGGGCAAAGGCCCGCCGCAAGGCGCAGCTTGATTTGCTTACCC
This sequence comes from Ruegeria sp. YKSD163, assembly GCF_059612905.1. NCBI lineage: Bacteria > Pseudomonadati > Pseudomonadota > Alphaproteobacteria > Rhodobacterales > Roseobacteraceae > Ruegeria > Ruegeria sp. YKSD163. The sequence continues at coordinate 273,616 of NZ_JBXWRM010000003.1, read as the reverse complement.
GTGACGCCGCGCTGCGTTAGGCCCGTTTAACCGGTACAGACGCAGAAATGCCCCACCTGCCGGCGGGGCATTGGCTTCCGGTCGGGGGAAAGGTTGGCGGTTTGGGCACCGCTCAATAGGCGTCCTGTCTGGCGATATCGACGATCAGCACGCTGACGATGTTGTCGCCGAATGCCTTTTGCGCCGATTCAAGCAAGGCGACGCGCAGCGGGTCGAGGTTTCCGGGCCGGGTAAAGGCACCGTCGAAACCGCCGATATTGGCATGGTCGAACAGAACCTGAAGAAAACCATCGCGCAGCTTGGGTTCCTTGGCGAAGAAATTCTCGCTGAAGCCGGGCTGCACCTCAAGGCTGAGCGACACTGTGGCCAGGCCGCTGATCTGGTCCTTGTGCACCAGTGGTACCACAAAGGGCTTGTTCATCTTGACGTATTCGTTGCCTGAATCCTCGGCCCCGTGATCCTCGGATGGCTCCGACTTGGCGTGATCGGCAGGTTTGGCCTTGGATGGTTTCTCTTCGCCATGGTCACTGGCCTGATCGGTCGCATCGGCGCTTTCCTGCGACGGTTTGGGACCAAGAAACATCCCGGCGCCCACCCCGGCGCCAAGACCTACAACAAGGAAAAGGACCGGAAGCAGTTTTCCCAACATGGCCGGCCTCAGAACGGCAGGACCATGTCCAGCACCTGCTGGCCATAGCGCGGTTGCTGCACATCGGTGATCTGGCCGCGACCACCATAAGACACTCGCGCCGAGGCGATCTTGTCATATGTGATCTCATTCTGGCGCGAGATATCCTCGGGTCGCACATAGCCAGAAACCAGAAGCTCGCGCAGTTCGAAATTCACCCGCAGCTCCTGCGAACCGGTAATCGACAGGACGCCGTTGGGCAGGACGTCCACCACTGTCGCGGCCACGCGCAGCGTCAGCTTCTCCTTGCGTTTCACCGAGCCCTTGCCGCCCGAGGCGCTGGTGGAATCCAACGCGACGGCGTTGCTCATCGACGCGCCTTCGGGGAGTTTCTCGTCGATCCGCTGCGGCAGGCCCAAAAGATGCGGCACTCCCAGACTTTCCGAACCCGAACGCGACCGGTTGGTGTCGTTCGAGATCTCGGCCTTTTCGTCGATTTCGATGACCACGGTCAGAATGTCGCCCTTCTTCATTGCCCGCTGATCGCCCAGCAGCGAGTTCTGGCCGCCGCTCCACAGCGACGCGCGATCGACCGAGCGTTGCGGCTGGGTGTGGAGTGGCAGGCCGGGCCAGAGCATGGCCACATGCTCGGGCGACTCGGTGTTCGGGGTAAAGCTGGGCGCCTTGCCCAGGTGATCGGCGCGGCCACAGGCCGACAGCACCACCAGCGCGGCAATCAGGGTTTTGGGGGAAGGACATTTCTGCATCATTTTACCTCGATGGAGCCATTGGGCCGAATCTGGCCGGAAACGGTGGTGCGGGATGTCAGGTTCATCACCCGGATGACATCTCCAGCCGCACCGCGACCCAGCGCGCGACCTTCGGTAGTGATGACCAGCGGGCCATTGTCGAAAAAGAGCGTCACCAGATCATTGCGGTCGACGATGGCGGGAGGGCCAACATCGTTGTACCGGATCGGCCGCCCGGGATAGAGCGCGACCCGTGCCTCTTGCCCGACCACCTCGGCGGGGTCGGTGAAGCTGCCTGGGACCTCGGCGGATTTCAGCATCAGATCCTCGGCGCCGATGATCTCCTTAGCGCGGATGGTGCGGGTGGGCACCAGCACCTCGGCTGCTGCCGTCTGCGCCAGGACAAGGGCGAGGATCGGGCCAAGATACCGCATCAACGTACCTGCGTGGTGGCGCTCATCATCTGGTCCACCGCTGAGATGACCTTGGCATTCATTTCATAGCCGCGCTGCGCCTCGATCAGTTCGGTCACCTCGCGCACCGCGTCGACCGAACTGTCCTCCAGATATCCCTGGCGCAGGGTGCCCAGCCCGTCCTCGCCCGGATTGCCGGTGATCGGCGCGCCCGAGGCCTCGGTTTCCTTGAACAGGTTGCTGCCGATCGCCTCCAGCCCCTTGGCGTTGGTGAAGCCGGCCAGCGTGACCTGGCCCAGCAGCTGGCCCTCGGCGGCATCGTCGAAATAGGCATAGACCTCTCCCGCCGCGTTGATCGAGATCGACCGCGCATCGCTGGGAATGGTGATCTGGGGCACCACCGACAGTCCATCCGAGGTAACGATCAACCCCTCGGCCGAGCGTTTCAGCGACCCGTCGCGGGTAAAGGCCGATTGGCCCGAGGGCAGCGTAACCTCGAAATAGCCGCGCCCCTCGACGGCAAGGTCCAGATCGTTGCCGGTGGCCGACAACGCGCCCTGTTCCAGATGAACCGTCACTGCTGCCGGGCGGACCCCCAGGCCAAGCTGCACGCCGGTCGGCAACACCGTGCCGTCGGCGGCATTGACTGTCCCGGCGCGGGTGATCTGCTGATAGTGCAGGTCGGCGAATTCGGCACGCCGGGCATTGTAGCCGGTGGTGTTCATGTTGGCGAGGTTGTTCGAGATCGTCTCGACCCGCATCTGCTGGGCGGACATGCCGGTGGCGGCGATTTTCAGGGCGCGCATTCAGGGGCTCCTTCGGATTGGGATCAGCGCAGCAGGCTGTTCACGGCGTTTCGGATGCGTTCGTCTTCGGCCTGGAGAAAGCTCTGGCCCAGCTCATAGGCACGCTGGACCTCGACCAACCGGGCGACCTGGTCGATCGCGTTGACATTCGACCCTTCGAGAAAGCCCTGCATGATGCTGGCGCCCTCGATCGGTTCGGTGCCGTCATCAGCGCGGAAGAACACGCCGCCCTCGCGGATCAGCCCATGCGGGTCGACTGGCTTGAACAGGCCGATCTGACCCAACAGCCGCCCGCCGCCGCTGATCGTGCCATCGGGGCCGATACGGACACCGTCGATATCCGGCGGTACAAAGATCGGTGCGCCATTGGCATCCATCAGCCGATAGCCATCAACATTGACCAGATCGCCCTGAGCGTCGGGGGTAAAGCTGCCGGCTCGGGTCAGCCGTTCGCCGCCCGGGGTTTCGAGCATAAAGAACCCCTCGCCGTCGATGGCCAAATCAAAATCACCGCCGGTCTGGGTCAGCACTCCCTGTTCCTGCGAGGTGTTGCGCACCTGACCGCGCGCCATGGACAGCGACGAGGTTCCAAGCCCGCCGCGCACGAATTCGGAAAACACCAGCCCCTGCTGGCGATAGCCCGAGGTGGCGGCATTGGCGATATTGTTGGCCACGACGCGGGTTTCGTTCAAAAGCCCGGATTGTCGCGACAGGATGGCATAGCTGGGCGTTTCCATCAGACACCTCCCGAAATCAGCGGAATGAGGGTTGTGGTGAAATAGTTGACGAGCGTCTGGGTCATAAAGCCCATCGAGATCCAGAACACGATCACGATGGCGGCGAGTTTCGGCACAAAGGTCAGCGTCATCTCCTGGATCGAGGTCAGGGCCTGGAACAGACCCACCGCCAGACCGGCGATCAGCGCCACCGACAGGATCGGGACCGAGGTGATCACCGCGATCCACAGCCCCTGTCGGACCGTGTCATAGAACAGGCCTTCGCTCATCATGGCTCAGACCGGCATCCGAAGGATTTCCTGATAGGCCTCGACCACCTTGTTGCGGACGGTGACGGCGGTTTCGACCGCCAGTTCCGACTGCGCCAATGCCTGCACAAGCGCATGCGGGTCGGCCTTGCCGATCATCGCCGATTGGGCCAGGTCTTCGCTGTGCTGCAGGGTGGCGGCAAAATCCTGGAAGGTGCTGCGCAGGCCCTGGGCGGCGCTGTCGTCCTTGGGGTCCGCCTGGGTGGCGGGGCGGGCCGAGGCATATGCCTGGGCTGCGGAGAGGCTGCGGATATCCATTCTGGCTGTCCTTTATTTGCGGAGAAGTTCCATCAGGCTTGCGGACATCTGCCGCGCCTGGTCGAAAAGCTTGAGGTTCGCTTCGTAGCTGCGTTGCGCCTCGCGGGCGTCGGCGATCTCGATCATCAGGTCGACATTCGACCCCTTGTAGTGGCCGGTCTCATCGGCCAGCGGGTGTGAGGGGTCAAAGATGTCGGGCAATTGCCGCCGATCGAGCTTGACCCGGCCGGTGGTGACACGCTCGACCCCGTCGTCGCGGCCGCGCTCTACCTCGAACGGAACCGTCTTGCGGCGATAACCCGGCGTGTCGGCGTTCGAGATATTCTCGGACACATGGCGCAGGCGGGTGGCCTGGGCACGCAGCGCGCTGGCGGTCACAGAGAGGGATTTGGAAAATTCGCTCATCTCGGCCTCCCTCACCCACGACCCAGGCCGACGCGCAGCATGTTCATCGAGGATTTGTAGATCGCGAGCGCGCGGTCATGCTGACGCTTGACCTCAACCGCCTTGAGCATCTGCTCCTCGACGCTGACATTGTTGCGGTTCGGGTCGCCCGGTCCGTCGGTTTCGAACGGTGTCCAACTGGTGGTCGAGGCCGCGGTACCATTGAGATGGCCCGCCCGGCTGGCCTGCATGGCGGTCCCGGCACTCTCGCGAGCAAAGGTTTCGGCAAAGGGGGCGATATCGCGTTCGCGGTATCCGGGCGTGTCGGCATTGGCCATGTTCTGGGCGATCACGGCCTGCCGTGTGCCTGCATGTGTTGCCATGGCGTACGCCATCTTAAAGACGTTCAAGTCCGAGAACATCGGGGCTTCTCCCTCGATCAATTTCAATCAAGGCTTAACCCCGATTCGTTTAGAAACCGTTTTCAGGAAATTGTTGGAGTTATCCCGATGACGGTCCCGGACCCCCTCGCCCTGAAAGCCGAGTTCGACAGTCTCAGCCTGGTTCGACATGTCGGGCGCGTGGCCGGCGTGGCAGGGGGTGTGATTCAGATTCAGGGACTCGCCAATCAGGCGCAGATCGGTGACCGGGTTGAATTGAAACGTAATTTCGGCCCGTCGCTAGGGGGAGAGGTGTTGCAGGTCGAAGGCAGTACCATCAACATGCTGCCCGATACCGCCCCCGAGGGCGTGTCGCTGGGAAATCGCGTGGTGCTTCATCCGATGCCGGGATTCGCGCCCGGGCGCCACTGGCTGGGGCGGGTGGTCGATCCATTCGGGCGGCCCCTGGACGGGCGCCCCCTGATGCGGGGGGCCAAAGCGCGCGACCTGATGCGGCCACCGCCGCCTGCCGTGCAGCGCAAACCCTTGGGTCAGCGGATGGCGACCGGGCTTTGTGCACTGAACACTTTGTTGCCCATCGTATGTGGCCAGCGGGTTGGTCTTTTTGCCGGGTCGGGGGTTGGCAAATCCAGCCTGCTCGCCACGCTGGCCAAGTCGATGCAGGCGGATGCGGTTGTGGTCGCGCTGATCGGGGAGCGGGGGCGCGAGGTCAACGAGTTCGTGGCCAAGGCGCTGGGCCCCGAGGGGCTGGCGCGCTCGGTCATCGTCGCGGCCACTTCGGATCAGTCCGCATTGGTTCGCCGCCGCTGCGCCTGGGCCGCAATGACTGTGGCCGAGAGCTTGCGCGACGAGGGGTTGAGTGTTCTCTACCTGGCGGACTCGATCACCCGTTTCGCCGAGGCGCATCGCGAGATTTCCGCCGCCATGGGCGAGGCCCCGGCGCTCAGGGGTTATCCGCCTTCGGTCACACCGTTGATCACCGGCCTGTGTGAACGCGCCGGTCCGGGGACCGAGAAACAAGGCGATATCACAGGTGTTTTCAGTGTGTTGGTGGCAGGGTCGGACATGGACGAACCGGTCGCCGATATCCTGCGCGGTGTTCTGGACGGCCATATCGTTTTGAACCGAGAGATCGCCGAACGTGGTCGCTTTCCCGCCATCGACATCAGCCGTTCGGTCTCGCGCAGCTTGCCGGACGCGGCTACGCCCGAGCAGAACGCACTGATCGGCGAGGCGCGGCGCCTGATCAGTGCTTACGAGCAATCCGAGGTGATGATCAAGGCGGGGTTGTATACAGAGGGGGCAGACCCGTTACTGGACCAGGCGGTTCGGATCTGGCCCGAACTGGATGCGTTTCTGGCCCGACCCGACTCTCAGGGGATCGAGAACAGTTTCTCACGTCTGCAGCTGGTGCTGCGCCGTGCCAGATCCGGCCCCCGCCACTAGACGCGGGCCGGGGTCGTGTCAGTCGGCGTCGGCCACACCCTCGGCGCGCAGCCGCGCGCGGCGGGCGCGATAGCTGGGCAGCAGTACCAGGATCACCGCCAGCGCCAGGAGCCCCATGGTCATAGATCGTTCCAGGATAAAGCCCAACCCGTCATAGAGCTGCATGGCGCGGGCAAAGTTATTCTCAAGCATCGACCCCAGGATGAAACCGATGAGCAGCGGTGCCAGTGGGTAGTCTGCAAATCGCAGCACCGTGGCGCAGACGCCGAGCCCCACCAGGATCAAGAGTTCGGTGGCGTTGTTCTGACCAATATACGCCCCCATCAGGGTAAAGAACAGGATGAACGGGATCAGGAAGGTCCGCGGGACCGTGAGGATCTTGGCGATATAGGGGATCAGCGGCAGGTTCAGGATCAACAGGATCAGGTTGCCCAGGTACATTGAAATGATGACTGCCCAGAAGATCTGTGGATCGTCCACCATAAGACGTGGTCCGGGCGTGACGTTCAGCGCGATCAATGCGCCGAGGAGAATCGCGGTGGTCCCCGACCCTGGAATGCCCAGGGTGAGAAGCGGAACGAAGGATCCGGTGCAGGCGGCGTTATTGGCGCTTTCGGGTGCGGCCAATCCCTTGAGCGACCCCTTGCCGAACTCCGCCTGCTCGGCTTTGGGGGCAATGTTACGTTCGACCGCGTAACCGAGGAAACTGGCGATTGTCGCGCCTGCGCCGGGCAGAACACCAATCAGGAAACCCTGCACCGATTGCCGCCCGATCACTGGCGCGATGGATCTCGCCTCGGCCCTTGTGATGCGCAGGTCCTTGATCGCCTTGCCATCACCGCCCTGGTTGGACCGCGAGGGATCGAGCACGAGATAAAGCGCCTCGGGCAGGGCGAACATCGCCATAGCCAGCGTGATGAACCCAAACCCGGATTGCAGATCCATCACTCCCATGGTGAAGCGCGGCATATTGAAAAGCGCGCCCTCGCCCACAGTGGCCATGATCAGACCGAGAAGCGTCATCAACAGCGCCTTGCCGACCTGTCCTGATCCGGCAAAGGCGGCAATGGCTGACAGACCCACCACCATCAGTGCGAAATACTCGGCCGAATGGAAGAGCAGCGCGACCGAGGCCAGCGCGGGTGCGAAAACCATCAGCAGGATCGCCCCGATGGTGCCGCCGCAAAAACTGGCGATCGCGGCCACCGTCAGCGCCTTGCCAGCCTTACCCTGCCGCGCCAGGGGATAGCCGTCGAAACTGGTCGCAACGGTCGAGGCAACGCCAGGCGCATTGATCAGGATCGACGATGTGGACCCGCCGAAGATCGCGCCATAGTAGACGCCCGCCAGCAGGATCAGCGCTGCAGACGGATCGCCAATGGTGATCGCGACCGGGATCATGATGGCGATGATCGACATCGGACCAAGCCCAGGCAGCATGCCAATGAATGTTCCGATCAGACAGCCACCGATGACCATCAGAATATTTGTGAGCGAAAAGGCTGTCGCCAGCCCGATCATCAGACCTTCGAGCATATCAGCCTCCGTTTGCCATGAATGCGGGCCAGGGACTGAGGAAGATCCCCAGCACCACCTGAACCAGATACCAGACCAGCCCGGCGGCAATCGCAGCCACCGGCAGCAGGATGTAAAGCCGCCGTTCACCAAGGATCAGCGAGCCAGTTGTCAGAAAGGCGAGGGTTGAAAGCAGAAACCCAAAGGGCCGCAACAGCAACGCATAGGCTACCATGAGTACGAGCAGCATGAGCGCTTGGCCAAGTTTGTACTCGGTCAACCGAAGATAATTAATCTCCATCGGTTTTGGTTCAGCCGCGCCCTTTTCGAGACCCAGGAGAACAGTCAGCGCAGTCAGAACAGCAAGAACTGACAGGATCTTGGGAAAGGTGCTTGGCCAGATCGGGTTGCGTTTCATGAACGGGGGGAGACCCGCATCCATGTTGAAAAAGGCGGCATAGCCATAGGCCAGGCAGATCATGAGGATGACCAGTGCGATCCATCGGTCAAGTGCCATGGGTGTCTCCGGGTCGGTCGTGTTGAAGGTGGATGGGGGCACTGCCCCCGCCGCCCTGGCGGGCGACTCTCCTGGGATATTTTCGGCAAGATGAAGGACGATGTTAACCTTGTTTCCCTAGGTTTGGATCACGGTACAGGCTGGGAAGCCGATGACCGTGCAAGGGGAAGGTTATGCTTCTTCGGTGGAGGGGAGGGCGGGCCGCTCTCCCCTTTCTCTTGCTTCAAATATCCCGGGAGCGCGAGGGTGGAACCCTCGCACATCACAGACGAGCGCGGCGTAGCCGCACCTTTGGATTAGAGAAAACCCAGCTTGCGCATCAGATCCCCGATCTGCTGTTCCTGTTTTTCCAGGAAGGCACGGAAATCGTCACCGCTGTTATGGATGTTGACCCAACCGTTGCGGGCGCGCACGGCTTCCCACTCGGGAGTGTCGTACATCTTGGCAATCGCGTCCTGATAGGCGGCAAGCCGGTCCTCGGGTAGGCCGGGCGCGCCAAAGAATCCACGCCAGTTCACAAAACTCGTGTCGATCCCCTGTTCCTTCATCGTCGGGGCGTCGGGATAGGCGGCGACCCGATCATCCGAGGTGACGCCGATGATCTTGACCTCGCCCGCATTCGCCAGATCCACCGCTTCGGAGAAGCCGGTGCTGAGCCCGGCGATCTCTCCCGAGAGGAGCGCCGCCATCGCCTTGCCGCCGGCGTCATAGGGGATGTATTTCACCGCCAGCGCGTCCTTGCCAGCGGCCTCCATGACCATAGCGGCGACCAGATGGTCCATGCCGCCTGGAACCGAACCACCACCAATGGCGGTACCACCCGGGTCGGCGTCAAAAGCGGCGAGAAGGTCGTTCATCGAGTTCACTGGGCTGTCCTTGCTCACCACGATGGCGGCATAGTCGCCGATGGTTCCGGCGACCAGGGTCAGGTCACGGAAGTTCTGTGGGAAGACTCCGGTCAGCGAGCGGATGATGATCGGGGTCGAGTTGACCATCAGCGTGCCGTGGTTCGAGGCGGCGTTTTCGATCAGGTAGCCAATCGCCTTGCCGCCGCCGCCGCCGGACATGTTTTCATAACTGGCGGTGCCTACGAGGCCCGCTGCGGTCAGTGCCTCGCCGGTGCCGCGTGCGGTGCCGTCCCAACCGCCGCCGGCGCCGCCGGGGACGAGGAAATGGATGCTGTCGACCACCGGTTCGGCCATGGCCGGCGTGGAAAAGGCAAATGCCGCCGATGCGGCGGCCATCATGACCCGGCGGGTCAGGTTCAGTTTCGTCATTGTGTCCTCCCGTTTGACAAAGCGGGTTTCGCTTGCCCATGTGAAAGGAAAGCCATGTAAAGCTGACACCAACCTGTCGCATCCGGTTGAAGAGGAGAGGTACCCCATGCGGTTCCTGTTGGTCGAAGACAATCTGAGCCTTGCTGCGGCTATCCTGGATCGGCTGCGCCTGGACGGGCATGTGGTAGATCATGCAGAGAATATCTCGGTTGCCGAAGAGTTTGTGGTAACGGCAGATTACGATTTGATTTTGCTGGATATTATGTTGCCCGATGGGGATGGTCGTACCTTTCTCAAGACGCAGCGCGATCATCTCAGCGAGACCCCGGTCATCGTTCTGACCGCGCGATCCGAGGTGTCCGACCGGGTCGGTGTTCTGGACCTCGGCGCCGATGATTATCTGACCAAACCCTTCGACTTTGCCGAGCTGGAGGCACGCTGCCGGGCGGTTCTGCGGCGGCGCGGAGGGCGTCCATCGAACCAGAAACGAATCGGGGCGCTGATCTTTGATCCACTGTCGGGTGTTCTGGAAGTAGCTGGCGTCGATGTGCCCCTGCGGAACAAGGAATTGCGGCTGTTGGAGATCTTTCTGGCCGCTCCGGATCAGATTTTCTCCAAGGCACGATTGGTGGACCGGCTGTTTTCTTACGACGAGGAAGTGTCCGAGAATGCGATCGAGGTCTATGTGGCCCGGCTGCGCAAGAAGATCACCGGTTCGGGTGTCGAGATTCAAACGGTGCGCGGGTTGGGGTACCGGATGCGGACGCAATGAGTGACAGTTTGCGCATCAGCGGTTCAATCCGGCGGCGGCTGACGATACAGCTGGTCGGCAGCGCGGCGGTGCTGGCGGCGCTGCTGTTTCTGATCGTGCAAACCTTTACCCGTGATCTGGCGGAGGAGACGCATGACCGGATCCTGCTGGCCTCGGCCACCTCGATCATGGACGCAATCTCGGTGCGGGCGGGAGAGGTGACCGTAGACCTTCCCTATGCTGCGTTGTCGATGCTGAGCAATGTCAGCGATGATAGGGTGTTCTATCGGGTCATGCTGGGGGTCGAAACACTGACCGGTTATGACGATCTGCCCGTACCCGAACCCGGGTCACGAGAAACCGGAGCAAGGTTCGAGACGCTGGTCTACAAAGGCGAAACCGTGCGGATGGCGACGACGGTACGCTGGCTGTCGCGCAACGGGGTTTCCACACCCCTTATCATCTCTGTGGCGCAGACCCGGACTGGACAGACCGAACGGTTGGCGGCCTTGACCCGGACCGCATTGTTGCTGGGGGCGGGCTTCTTTGCCGTGGCGGTTCTCTTGGCTGTCTGGACGGCGCAATCCTCGATCCGGCCGCTTCGGCAACTGGCGGGCATGGTGTCGCGTCGGGGGCCAACCGATCTGCGCCCGGTCACGCGCCCGGTTCCGGCCGAAATGGCGCCACTGGTCCGATCCCTCAACAGCTTTATAGACCGGTTGGGCCTGTCTCTCTCGCGGTCCGAGGATTTCATTGCCGAAGCGGCGCACCGGGTGCGGACTCCGCTGGCAACGGTGCGGACCCAGGCAGAGAATACCCTGCACCGGATCGAGCGACCGGAAAACCGGACTGCACTGCGCGAGATGATCCGTGCCATCGACGAAAGCTCTCGCGCGGCGGGGCAACTGCTGGATCATGCTATGGTCAGCTTTCGCACTGACAGTCTTGAGCGCAAACCATTCGATCTGGCCGAGCTGACTGCCGAACTGGTGAACCGGTTGCGGCCAGTCGCCGACCTGAAGGATATCGATCTGGAACTCGAGATGACGGGCGCGCATGCCATGGCAGGTGACCCGATCCTTGTGCAGAACGCGGTACGCAACCTCTTGGACAACGCGATCAAATATGCACCCGAGGAAACCCGTATCATGGTATCGGTTCGGGGTGATGCGACGGCTCATATCCTGTGCATCCGCGATGCGGCAGGTGGGTTTCCCGAGGATGAGATGGGTAGCCTGACTGAACGTTTTGTAAGAGGCCGCAATGCCGAGGGCACGGTCGGGTCCGGTTTGGGCCTGACGATTGCCCGCGAGGTGGCCGAGGCGCATGGGGGGTGGCTGGAAATCGCCAACACAAAGGATGGAACCGGCGCATGCGTCTGTCTGCACTTTCCCTCTGCTTGACCCTTTGGGCGGCTGTCGTCTGCGCTTTCGAGGTCGAGGAACACGCGCGTTTCGGTCCTGCCGAGGCACGCGTTCTGCGCATCCTGTCAACGACTGATATCGATATCCTGCGCCCGCTGATCGATAGTTTTTTGCGGAGCCGTACAGGGGTCGCGGTCGATTATACCGCAGCCAGCAGCGCTCAGGTGATGCAGGCCATCGTTGCAGAGAATGCACGGTTCGACCTTGTCCTGTCCTCGGCGATGGATTTGCAGATAAAGCTGGCCAATGATGGGTTTACCCGACCTCATCGTTCGGCCTGGACGCCGCTTGTCCCGGATTGGGGCAATTGGCGCGATCATGTCTTTGCCTTTTCGCAGGAAACGGCCTCGGTCGTTCTGTCTCGCGCGGCCTTCGCCGGTGAAGAGCCGCCGCGAACCCGTCAGGACCTGATTGACCTGCTCAGACGCGACCCGGACCGGTTTCAGGGCCGGGTTGGCACCTATGACGTTACAGTCAGCGGTCTGGGATATCTGTTCGCGACCCAGGATGCACGAACAGCCGAGAGTTACTGGCGGCTGATGGAGGTTCTGGGCGGCTTGCAGGTCAGGCTGTATTGCTGTTCTGGTGAAATGATCGAGGCGGTGGCCGAGGGCCGCATCGACCTGGCCTATAACGTGTTGGGCAGCTACGCGCGGGCACGCACCGATTTGGCCGAGCGTATTCTTGTGGTCGAGCCCGAAGAATACACAAACATGATGATGCGCACGGCGGTCATCCTTGGCGAGGCGGCCGAGCCCGATCTTGCCGGTGCATTTGTCGACCACCTGATTGCGGCGGCGTGGTCCGACCCGCCTGCGCCGGACTATCCTTTTCTGGACCCGCCCGAGACCGCTCGCCCGGTTGGGGCGTCTCTGCGTCCAATTGCGTTGGGGCCCGGATTGCTGGTGTTTCTGGATCGGCTCAAGCGGCAGCGGTTCTTGGAGGAATGGCGTAACGCGGTTCAGCAACAGTGATCGCCGTGGGCGTGATAACCCGACAATCTTATATGTTATGCCTCTGTTAACGCCTCGCCTGATATCCCTGATTTCGGGTGAAAAGGAAGGTGGTGGAGATGGGTGCGCATTCCAATGCGGCGCCGATCATCATCAAGAAAAAGAAATCGGGTGGTGGCGACGGTCACCACGGTGGCGCGTGGAAGGTGGCCTATGCCGACTTCGTAACCGCCATGATGGCTTTTTTCATGTTGATGTGGCTGCTGAACGCAACGACGGAAAAACAACGCAAGGGTCTGGCCGACTATTTCTCGGATTCGATACCGATCAACCCGGTGTCGGGGGGCGGCGACGGATCCTTTGGCGGTGACAGCATGTTCTCGGAAAACGTAATGGTTACGACGGGAACCGGCGGCGTCAATCGCAGGCGGGCCGATGCCAACCGGTCGCGCGGGTCGACCGGGGTCGACCGGCAGGGCGGCGAAGGCCAGCCGCTGGAAGAGTTCAGGACGCTGGAGGCCGCCTTGCAGGGGCGGGGGGGCGAGAGCCTGGTGTCCGAACAGCTGCGCAAGCATATCGTGACCCGCGTGACCGATGAGGGGCTAATCGTCGAACTGATCTCGACTGACGAATCGCCGCTGTTCGATACCGGGACGGACCGACCCACCCAGTTGATGAAGGACCTTGCCAAGGTAGTGGTACGCGCGTCGGAGCTGGTTTCCAACGGCATTGCCCTGGGTGGGCATATCCGGGCGCATCCGGTGGTTCTGGCGCGAAACCCCGCCTGGGAACTGTCCACCGCGCGGGCCGAACGGACACGGGTGCTGTTTGAGGGTTTGGGGATGAAAGAGGAACGTATTCAACGTGTTACCGGGCATGCAGACCGCAAGCTGACAGACAAGAACCCGATGGCCGCGCGAAATGATCGGATCGAGGTCGTCTTTCTGCGCAGTTGAAAGGGTCTAGATAAGAGGAATTTTAGCTGTTAGCGCGCTGTTAAGCGGTCGGGCGTTACCTGTTGCATCAGTTTTACGTGATGCAGCAGAAAGGCGTATCCATGACCATCTCATCTTCGCTCAACGCCGGGGTTGCGGCGTTGTCCGCAAATGCCAACCGTCTGGCGTCGATCTCGGACAATATCGCGAATTCGTCCACCTACGGATACAAGCGGGTTGAAACGGATTTCCACGCCATGGTGAATGCCGGTGGACGTGGCAAATATACTGCGGGTGGGGTGCGCACGACCACACAGCGCCTGATAGATCAACGTGGTTCGCTGGTTTCCACATCGAATTCGACCGACCTTGCGGTGCGCGGGCGTGGCATGCTGCCGGTCATGCGCAGCTCGCAACTGGCCTTGCCTCAGCAGGATATGCTGCTGGCAACCACCGGGTCGTTCCGTACCGATGACGAAGGCTATCTTAAATCCGAGGCGGGTCTGGTCCTTATGGGATGGCGGGCCAATCCCGATGGTTCGATACCGAACCTGCCACGCGATACGTCGGACGGTCTGGAGCCAGTGCAGTTGAGCGTCAATCAGCTGTCCGGTGCCCCCACGACCGAGATGGTGCTGCGGATGAACCTGCCGGCCACCGCGACCGAAGCAGGCTCCGCCGGTGATACACAGCCGTTGTCGGTGGAGTATTTCGACAACCTCGGCAAATCCGAGAACGTGCAGATCGAGCTTGTACCGACGGTACCGGCGACCGGTGTCAGCAACGAGTGGACGATGATTCTCAGGGATACCGCGTCGGGTGGTGCCATCGTCGGCGAATATACCCTTACATTCTCCAGCGCCCGGACCGATGGCGGTACGCTGGCCTCGGTGACGGCAACGACGGGTGGCGCATATGACCCAGCCTCCGGATCGGTGGTGGTCAATGTGGCTGGCGGCCCGATGGAGATCAACATCGGGCAGCTGGGTGCAACGGACGGCATCACGCAACTGTCCGATACATTCGCCCCGGTCTCGATCACCAAGGACGGAACGGCCGTTGGAACGATGAGCCGGGTTGAGGTGGATGAGAACGGTTATGTCTACGCGTTTTTCGACAACGGGGTGAGCCGCCGTGTCTTCCAGATCCCTCTGGTGGACATGCCCAACCCGAACGGCCTGGTGGCGCTGGACAGCCAGACCTATGAGCCCTCTCGCGAAAGCGGCACCTATTTCCTGTGGGATGCCGGTGACGGTCCGACAGGCGACCTGGTTTCCTTTGCCCGCGAGGAATCAACCACCGACGTGGCGACGGAACTGACCGCGATGATCCAGACCCAACGGGCCTATTCGTCGAGTGCGAAAGTGATCCAGACGGTCGACGAGATGTTGCAGGAGACCACCAACATCAAACGGTAATCCGCTTTTGGCCTGCACCCTGATCAAGGAGACCTGTAATGACCATCTCGGCCGCCCTCAATTCGGCTCTCAGTGGGCTGACCGCCGCAAGCCGCGCAACGGGGGTCGCGACGGACAATATCGCAAATGCACTGACACCCGGGTATGCCCGGCGCTCTCTGGAAGTGACCGGAAACACCGTAGGCGGGGCAGGGGTCCGGATTGTCGGGGTAACCCGCCAAGCGGACCCGGTCCTGATCGCCAACCGGCGCGGCGCCGATGCGGCTCAGGGTTATTCCGATACACTGTCTGCCTTTCACAACCGCCTGTCGCAGTTGGTGGGCGGGGTCGACGATCCGCGTTCGGTGCCAAATCTGATCGCCGAGTTTGAAAGCAGCCTGATCGCGGCAGCGAGCAACCCCGCGGCCCAGACCCGGCTGGACGTGGCCGCCACCGCGGCCTCTGATCTGGCAGAGGCGCTGAACGCCGCATCCGATGGGCTGCGCAACGCTCGCAACGATGCGGATCGCAGCATCGGCCAGCAGGTCGACCGGCTCAACACGGTGCTTCAGAACATCGAAACCCTGAATGGGCGCATCCAGTCGGTCAAACTGTCTGGGGGGGACACCGCCTCCCTCCTCGATCAACGGCAGATGTTGATTGATGAAGCAAACACGATGGTGCCGGTCAACGTGGTTGCCCGCGACCATGGCAGTGTGGCCCTGTTCACCGATGGGGGCGCGATCCTGCTGGACGGCCCGGCCGTAGAGCTGAGTTTTACGCCGACCACCCAGACCATGCCGCATATGACCGTGGATAACGGGTTGTTTTCCGGGCTGGAGCTGAACGGGACACCGTTGCGCATCAGCGGCTCTGGCTCGGCGATCCGGGGCGGGACACTGGCTGCGGCCTTCGAGATTCGAGACTCGCTTGTGATCGAAGCACAAAAAGACCTCGACATGGTTGCGCGCGATCTGGTGGAGCGGTTTGAGGCGCCTGCGCTCGACCCGACCATCGCACCAACCGACCCCGGTCTGTTCACCGACAATGGCGTCCGGTTCTCTGCTGGGGCGCAAATCGGTCTGGCGGGCAGGCTGGAGTTGAATGCAATCGTCGACCCGAAGCAAGGCGGCCAAAGTTGGCGATTGCGCGACGGTTTGGGCGCGCTTGTTCCGGGGGCTCCTGGAAACGCGGCACAGATCAATGCATTTCATGAGGCACTGACAACTGCGCGCACGCCGCCGGATGCCAGGTTTGGAACCGGCGCGATGAGCGCAGCGGGGGTGGGCGCGGCATTGCTGTCCCGGGTGGAGCAAAGCCAAAGCCTTGCGGCCGAACGGTTGGCTTTTGCGTCGGCCAGCCAGACCGAGATGCAAAGGCTAGAACTGGAACAGGGCGTCGATACCGATGCCGAATTGCAGATGCTGATGCAGCTTGAACAGGCCTTTGCCGCAAACGCGCGCGTCATCGAAACGGTCGGCGACATGATGGATACTTTGTTGAGGTTGTAAGCTATGGCGATGAATTCACTGGGAGACTTGGCACAAAACTTGATGCTGCGAAGCTACGGAACCCGTATCCGCAACGAAGTAAACACCCTGACCCGCGAGCTGAGCACAGGCGAGGTCTCCGACATTTCCGGCCGGCTTCGAGGGGACTATTCGCATCTCGCAGATATGGATCGATCCTTGCGGCGCCTCTCGGCCCTTTCGACAGCAAATGCCGAGGCCAAGCTGATGGCATCTGCCAGCCAGACAAGCCTTGGCACCGTGGAAGAAACTGCCAGCGACCTGTCCGAGGCGCTGTTGGCGGTCTCGATTTCCAACCAGGCGGTCAGCCATGCCCAGGCGGGTGTCAAGGCGCATGGCGCGCTGGGCACGATGATCTCGGCCCTGAATACCTCTGTCGGCGGGCGCAGCTTGTTTGCCGGGATTGCGACCGATCAGGCGCCGCTGGCCTCTGCTGACACGCTTCTGTCCGAATTGCGAACGGCTCTGTCTGGTTTGTCCACGCCAACTGACATCCTGCAGGCGGCGCAAGACTGGTTCGACGATCCGGCAGGTTTCGTCGCAACGGTCTACGAGGGGGCGGATCAATCTTTTGCACCAATCCAGGTGTCCGAGGATACGCAGGTCGCACTGAACCGGCGCGCCGACGATCCGGCCTTTCGCGATGCGTTGCGGCTGGCATCGGTTGCTGCATTGGCCGAGGATCCAACACTCGGTTTGTCCGCTGACACCAAGACCGCACTGTTCAAGCAGGTCGGCGTTGACCTTCTGGGCGCGCGTGATGGTATCGTCACGCTCCAGGCAGAAACCGGTGATGCCGAGGCCAGGATCGAAAAGGCCGCGATCCGAAACGGCGCTGCCAAGAGTGGCCTTGAGCTTGCTCGTGGTGAGCTTGTGGGCGCTGATCCCTATGAAACCGCAATTCGACTGGAGGCTGTGCAGTTCCAGCTTGAGAGCCTCTATACAACCACCGTGCGCAACTCGCGCCTTTCATTGGTGAATTTTCTGAGATGACCGTGATCCGCTTGCTTGTGTGTTTCCTTCTTCTTCCCAGCGTTGTTCAGGCGGGGGCGGTTCGTCTGAAAGATCTTGTGGAATTCGATGGGGTCAGGGGGAACGATCTGGTCGGATATGGTTTGGTGGTGGGGCTGAACGGTACGGGCGACGGGTTGCGCAACGCCCCGTTTACCGAAGAGATCATGTCGAACATTCTCGAACGTCTGGGTGTCAATGTGACTGGCGAGGAGTTTCGGCCAAAGAATGTCGCAGCGGTCTTCGTCACGGCTTCGCTGCCGCCCTTCGCAAGGGTCGGCAGTCAGATTGATATAACGGTATCGGCGATTGGCGATTCAAAAAGCCTGCTTGGGGGAACACTGATCATGACGCCGCTGAATGCGGCTGATGGGCAAATCTATGCTGTTGCTCAGGGAACGGTGCTGGCCGGGGGTGCCTCGGCCGAAGGTCAGGCAGCCTCGGTCGTGCAAGGCGTACCAACCTCCGGGGTGATCCCGGCGGGCGCTCGGGTCGAGCGCGAGATCGACTTTGATCTCGGGTCGTTGACCCAACTGCGCCTGGCACTGCGTGAGCCGGATTTCACCACCGCCGGTCGAATCGAGGCAGCAGTGAATTCCGCGTTCAATGGACGGGTCGCGGTGATGCGGGATTCAGGCACTGTCGAACTGGACATTCTGGCCACGCAGGCGAGGTCGCCCGCGCATGCGATTGGGCGGATCGAGAACATTCTCGTCGAGCCGGAGCGAAAGGCGCGGGTGGTGGTTGATCAGCGCTCGGGCACCATCGTGATGGGGGCGGAGGTACGTATTTCGCGCGTTGCTGTCTCGCAAGGCAGCCTGACCTTGCGGGTCGAGGAAGCGCCGATTGCTGTTCAACCCAACCCGTTTGCCGAAGGTGACACCGTGGTCGTCCCCAGAACCACGGCTGAG
This sequence comes from Ruegeria sp. YKSD163, assembly GCF_059612905.1. NCBI lineage: Bacteria > Pseudomonadati > Pseudomonadota > Alphaproteobacteria > Rhodobacterales > Roseobacteraceae > Ruegeria > Ruegeria sp. YKSD163. The sequence continues at coordinate 255,266 of NZ_JBXWRM010000003.1, read as the reverse complement.
ATCGAGCAGGAACCCGGTATCAAACTGGCCGAGGTGCCCGAAAGCGCCTCTCTTTCCGATGTGGTCGCGGGTCTCAACGCGCTGGGCGTTTCGCCGCGCGACATGATCGACATTCTGAAAACCATCAAGGCGGCGGGTGCATTGCACGCGGAATTCGTTGTGCGCTGAACACTGTTCGGGATCGAGGCGGCCGACCCTTGTGATATGGGGCGGCGGTTTTTGGTTATTGCAGCGGTGTCACGTGCACCAAGGGCGCGAGACGCGAGGCGAGAGGGCAAAAGGATACCCGCCTGAGGGCGGGTATCCTGGGCTTGCAGCTTTTGTCTCATGCTTACGGCATGTAGCTGCGAACCAGGGCGCTGGCGATAAGTGACCAGCCATCCGCCAGAACAAAGAAGGCCAGCTTGAAAGGGAGCGAAACAGTTGCGGGCGGCACCATCATCATGCCCATCGACATCAGAACGGCGGCGACGACCAGGTCGATGATCAGAAACGGCAGAAACACCAGGAAGCCGATCTGAAATGCGCGCGCGATTTCCGACAGCATGAACGAGGGGACCAGGACCGAGAGTGGAGCTTCGGGAGTCGCGGTCATTTCCGCGCCGTCGGGGCGCAGATCGGCCATTGCAAAGAACGTGTCTGCGTCGAGCCTTGCTGCCATGAATGCCTTGAAAGGGGCGATTGCCTGTTCCAAGGCCGGCTCCAACGCGAGTTCCTCGGCCATCATCGGCGCGATCCCCGAAGTCCATGCCTCGGTAAAGACCGGCTCCATCACGAAATAAGTCAGGAACAGTGCGAGGCTGACGATAAGCATGTTGGGGGGAGATTGCTGCAATCCGATCCCCTGACGAAGGATCGCAAGGACCGTGACCAGAAACGGGAAACAGGTGATCATGATGGCCAGCCCGGGTGCCAGGCTGAGCACGGTGATCAGAAGGATAAGCTGGATGGTACGGGCGGAGACCGACCCGCCCTCACCCAGAGAAAGGGAAAGGTCCTGCGCCGCTGCCGGCTGAGAGAGCAACAGACCCGCCAGCAGGATACAGAATGCAAGGCCAGGAGCGGTACGCCTCATCCCAGGTCGCTTGCCAAATCTGAGATTTCGGTCAGTCGGACTGCCAACTGCCCCGCTTGTTCCCCGGTCAGTTCTTCGAGTTGACCCCGCGCGACCAGCCGGTCCCCGACATAGAGATCGACCGGGTCCTCGACGCGTTTATCGAGGGTAAGCACGGCATTTTCTCCAAGTCCGACCAGGTCGCGGATCAGCGGTCTTGCGCGCCCAACCGAAACGGTGATTTCGATCGGTACCGAGTTGAAAGGGTTCTTTGCCTCGATCGGTTTTTGTGGGTCGCTCATGTCACGATACCTCTTTGGCCTGGTGCAGGAAGGAGTCCATCGCTTCGCCGATGGAGTTCAGCAGGGCCGAACAATTGATGTCCCGCTCGGCGGTGCCAATGCGCAGACAGGCTTGACCAGCCGGAAGCGATGATTCCTCGACCAGTTGGACGGGGAAGGAGAATTCTTGGGAAAGGATGGGTTTGAGGGCAGAGCTGACACCGGCGGGAACGATCAGCAGGGCCGGTTGCGAAACCTGCTCGCGTGCCATGGATTTGAGTTGTTCGACGATGTGATGCGTATAGCTCCGTTCCAGCGTTTCGGGCAGAACCGTGCCGATCAGGCTCTCGAACATCGGTTCGAGGGATTGGGTCATCTGGCCTAGCGCCTCATGGTAGGTAAAGGAGAGATCTTCCAGGTTGCGGGCGAGGGTGGCGTTCAATTGACCTTGTTGTTCGGACCGGGCCGAAACCGCATCGTCCCATCCGGCGGAATAGCCCTGCTCGAAAGCTGAGAGACGGACCTCTTCCAGTGTGTCCTCGTCCATCAGGCGGACGCGGCTGGGGTCCATGAGGTTGATCTCGAAATCCTCTAGCAGATGCGCGATGGTCATCAGGCTTTCTCCTCGTTTTCTTCCAACCAGCTGCGCAGGATCTCGACGGTTTCTTCCTGCTTGTCACCGATCATGGCACGCAAACGATCAACCGGTGTTGCGCCGCCATTGGCGAGTGCGGGAACCGCGCCCCGTTTCGGCGAAGCGGTACCCGGAAGTTGGGCGGTGCCGGGCGATCCGTCCTCGATCTCGCCGGTCAGTGCCGGGATGCTGGCCTGCGGGGTGCCACCACCCGGAGGCGGGGCCACTTGCAGCAGGTTCGGGGAAGCCGCGGGCCTGGTCAGGATCGGCCGTACGACGAAGAGCCCCAGAACGATCGTGACCAAAGCCAGGGTCGCCATCTGGATCAGCGACATCATGTCAAAAGCCAAACCTTTCAGCATCGAACTGCTGGCCAGTGTCCCCTGAGGCTCGAGGTTCGGCAGCTCCATGGACTTCAAGGTGATAATGTCACCACGGGCCTGATCAAATCCAACAGCCGATTCGACCAGTTCGCGCAGCGCGTTCAGTTCTTCTTCAGGGCGTGGGGTGAACCGGTTGCCTCCGTCCTCTTCGGTTGCGGGCAGGCCATTGACCAGAACCGCTACACTCAGCCGTTTGATGGCGCCGGGGGTGCGCAGGATTTCCGTTTCGGTTTCCGAAACCTCATAGTTCACCCGTTCGCGGGTTGCGCTGGTGCTGGAGCTCGATTCATCTCCGACCGCTCCGTCACCATCCGGCAGGTTGGAGGCCACGGTGACATCAGAGGCTTGATTCTTCGATGCATCAGACCTTTCTTCGACATCGGTGCTGATCGCGACACGACCATTGGGATCGAAACGGCGCTCGCGGATCGATTCCGTCTCGGTCACTGTATCGAGACTGACCTCGACAATCGCGTTGCCGCGGCCAACGCGTGCCTCAACCAGGCGCAAGACCCGTTCGCGCATAAGCTGGGCCCGGTCTTCGGAGGTGCTTGATGTCGCGGCCTCGGGAGTGCCTATCACATTTCCATTGGAATCGATCACTGTAACGCGCTCGGCAGCCATGCCCGAAACCGCCGAAGCGACCAGATAGCGAATCGCATTGGCCTGGGCGGGCGAGATCTCCAAACCCGAGGGAACGAGCGAAACCGAGGCGGTCGGTTCGATGCTGCGCTGAAACGGGTTGGACGAGCTGTTGGCGATATGCACGCGGGCCTGCGCCACATGAGGGCTGGCCACGATGGTGCGGGCCAGTTCGCCCTCCTTGGCGCGCCAGTAAGCGGCATCGAACATCTGGGATGTGGTACCGAATCCGCTCAGCGAATCGAGCAGTTCGTAACCGCGTCCGCCGTTGGCAGGCAGCCCCTCGGACGCCAGCGTCAGGCGTAATTCATCACGCCGAGCGGCAGGCACATAGATCGACCCGCCGCGTACCTCATAAGGTACGCCCTGCTGCTCAAGCGATCGAACGACTTCGCCAGCCGAACCGCTCTCCAGCCCCGCAAAAAGCAATTGCATGTTCGGTGACCCGGCCATTCTGGTCAGACCCAGAACCCCCAGAAACACCGCGATGACAGCGCCAATAACGATGATCTGTCGCTTCTTGTCCAAACTTGCCCAGACATTTCTTATCTGCTGCACGTCTACCTCCGTCTCGCCGACCTTCTGCGCGGCGTACTCTCTGTTTCTCCGATTGGCCTTAACAATCGGTTAGTTCCTGCCGGGCTATTACGGTGGCTGAACCAAACACGAGGACGGCATGACGGACGCAACCGCCGAGGAGGTCGAACCGGAAAAGAAATCGGGCAAGAAGGGCCTGGTCGTTGGGCTCGTTCTGGCTCTTGTCGGGGCAGGTGGTGGCTATTTTGCGACGATCTCCGGCCTGATTCCACTGGGCACAAAGCCGGCTGATGACCATGCTTTGGCGACCGCGGATCATGGGACCGTCGCGCCGGATGCCCTGCCCGATGTGGCATATGTCGACTTGCAGCCGATCATGGTTTCGTTGCTGGGCGAGGGTGACCAACGATACTTGAGATTTCATGCCCAACTTGAGGTGCCCGAGCAATACCGCGCTGATGTCGAGAAAATCAGGCCGCGAATTGTCGACGTGCTGAATGGGTATTTGCGCGCCATCGAGATCGGTGACCTCAATGATCCGTTGGCCCTGACTCGCCTCCGGGGACACATGCAGCGCCGCATCAACATCGTCGCGGGCGAAGGTCGGGTCAAAGACGTTCTCGTAATGGAATTCGTGCTGAACTAGGAGAGAGCCTTGGAACTGATTGCGGATATTCTTCTGGTCGCTGGCGCCCTGGGCGCCGGGCTTTACTGCTTTGTACTTGGTCGCCGACTAAAACGCTTCAACGATCTGGAGAAAGGGGTTGGTGGTGCGGTTGCGGTGCTGTCGTCTCAGGTTGACGAACTGAACAGAACACTGGCCGCAGCGCGCGACGCCTCGGACAGTTCAGGCGCCGCGCTGGGAGAACTGACCGGGCGTGCCGAAGCGGTTGCGAATCGGTTGGAGTTGATGATGGCGTCGATGCATGATGTGGCGCCCTCTCCCGTCGCAGCACCTCCCGAAGTTGTAAGGCAGGAACCCAAGCAACCCCTTGCCGAGAAGGCGAAACCAGCGCCTGCGGGTGTCATGTTCATGCGCCATGACCGAGGCAAAAACGGGGCGGCGTCATGAAGGTAAAGAAATCCCGAACCACGACACGGGGTGGCGCCTTGTTGCTGATTTCGGTCCTGATGATCGGTTCCGCGCTTATCCGGATCGGGCTTGAGGCCGGACCAGCGCTGGCGCGGGAGGGAGGTGCGGAGTCCATGCAGGACGTTGCGGGTACGCAATCGCGCAGCACTCCGGTCGAAGCGGATCTGCATGCCCTTCTTGCCAGGCTGCGACAGAGGGAGGCTGACCTAAACCAGCGCGAGTCGACCGCAATGGAACGGATGCGCGCGCTGGAAATCGCCGAGGTTGCGATCAACCGCAAGTTGGCGGACTTGACCCAGGCAGAAGAGGCGCTGCGCGAAACAGTAGCTGCGGCAAGTGTTGCCGCCGAGAGCGATCTCAGCCGGCTGACCGAAGTCTACGAAAAGATGAAGCCCAAGGAATCGGCAGCATTGTTCGAAGAAATGGATGCCACATTTGCTGCCGGGTTCCTCGCCCGTATGCGGCCCGAAGCGGCGGCGGATATCATGGCCGGCCTCAGCCCAAAGGTGGCTTATACGATCAGCGTCGTTCTGGCGGGTCGAAATGCCAATGTGCCGACCGAATGACAACCGGAAATTAGGAAACTCCTGCTTGAATCATGCCTCAACCGGACAGAGCGGAGCGTGGAAATGATCGGCATTCTTGGTATCGTTGTGATCTTTGCAATGGTCTTTGGCGGCTATCTGGCTGCCGGCGGCAAAATGACGATCATTCTCAAATCGCTCCCCTTCGAGATGATGATGATCGGAGGGGCGGCGACGGGAGCCTTTCTCATTTCCAACGACATGGGCGGTGTGAAACACACGCTCAAGGACGTCGGAAAGGTATTCAAAGGGCCAAAGTGGAAGCCCGAAGATTATCGTGATCTGCTCTGTCTGCTGTTTTCGCTTATCCGTATCGCGCGGCAGAATCCGGTCGAAGTCGAACAACATGTCGAGGATCCGGCGAACTCGCCATTGTTCTCGAAATACCCGCGCATCCAGGCCGACCACGAGGCCGTTGACCTGATCTGCGACACGATGAGATCGGCGTCGATGAACTATGACGATCCGCATCAGGTTGAGGAAGTTCTGGAAAAACGGATGGAGGCTAACCTTCATCACGCGATGCATTCCAGTCACGCACTCCAGACCGTCGCGGACGGACTGCCGGCTTTGGGCATCGTCGCGGCCGTGTTGGGCGTGATCAAGACCATGGGTTCGATCGACCAGCCCCCCGAGGTCTTGGGGCGGCTGATCGGTGGCGCGCTGGTCGGGACGTTTCTCGGGGTGTTTCTCGCCTATGGTCTCGTTGGCCCCTTTGCCGCCAAGGTCAAGGCGGTCGTTGAGGAGGACAATCACTTCTACCTGCTGATCAAGGAGGTACTTGTCGCCAACCTGCACAATCACAACGCGGCCATGTGTATCGAGGTCGGGCGGCAGAACACGCCGTCTCATATACGCCCGGGGTTCTCCGATCTGGAACAGGCGTTGAAAGATCTCAAACAGGACGTGGCCTGATGGCAAGGGTGTTGTCGGCTCTGCTGTTTCTTGTTGCGGTCATGCCGGTTCATGCAGCCGAGATCGATGTGCGTTCAGGAGAGCATGGAGATTTCACGCGGTTGGTTCTACGCATTCCAGAAAAGACTGGATGGAAGCTGGAAAACGATGACAGATTGGCGAAATTGACCGTCGAATTGCCCGAGTTGAAATTCTCTTTCGACACAGTTTTCGATCGTGTGCCACGCAAACGTCTGAATGAACTGCGCCAATCGCAAATCGGTGCCCCGCTTGAGCTCTCGTTTGCATGTGATTGCGAAGCGCGGGCTTTTGTTCAATCGGGCACATTGCTTGTCGTCGACATTCGGGATCGGCCCGTCAGTAAACAGAAGGTCGTGCTGCCATTGCGAATGGGCCGCGAGCCAAGTCAGTCGGCGAAAGAGGAAGAGCAACTCGTTAAGGATCGACTGGTCGAGGATAGAGGGGAAGACGCCGCTCAGTTGCCCAAATCAAGCGGTGTTCTTCGAAGTTCGGTCGCGCAGCAGCTGGCGCCGTCATTCATTCCATCGGGATTGGGGGGGCGGACCGTTGAAAACAGGCTCTATTCCCGGATCATGCGCGGCGTCGATCAAGAGGTGCTGACACTTAACCCGCCGGAGGTAAACGGGGTGGACGAAGCGAGCGCGAAAGCACAGGCCGAGTTGGCGGAAACCTTGGCATCGGGCCTGGGCTTGCCGAACTTGCGTGTCACTACAGTCGTGGATCGCGATTTGCGGGTCTCGCAAGAAGTCCCCACTATTCAACCGGCCGTTCAACGGTGCATCGCAGAGAGGCGTCTGGTTGTCGAAGACTGGGCGGATGAGACTCCTTTCGCGACACAATTTGCCAGCTTGAGAGAGAGGCTCTTTGGTGAGTTCGACAAGATCGATGCTCAAGTTGCCTTGTCGCTTGTCCGACTCTACATCCATTTCGGATTTGGAGACGAGGCCAGGGCCAGTCTGGGCTTGCTGCCCACCTCTTCTTCGGACCATAAGCTTCTTGCGGCACTTGCCGCCGCGATTGATGGACGGGCCGCCCCGCAACCGAACCCGCTCGCCGGCCTTCAAGGGTGTGACACTGCTGCGTCGCTCTGGTCGGTTTTGAGCGAACGGCGTGCACCAGAAAACACCGATACCAATGCGGTTTTACGCAGTTATGGACGCCTTCCTGCGCATCTGAGGGCGTATCTGGGGCCTGTTCTGGGCGAATACCTTGCCGAGGCAGGTTTCGTGGACGCCGCCCGGCATCTGGTACGCGCGGTCGAGCGAGGTGACGAGGCAGACAAACCTTCGGTCGCGGTTGTCGAAGCAAAGATCGCAGGGTTGCAGAGCAATCCGGCGATCGAGGAGCAGAAACTGACCGAGGTGATCGAGGATGCTTCGGCCTCGACCCACGCACCACGAGCGATGATTGCATTGATCGAGAAACGATGGTCCGAGGGAGGGTCCGTCACCCAGAAGGAGTTGCTACTGGCGGACTCCTTTCGGCGGGAATACCGAACCTCCGAGATCGGCCCGCAATTGCAGACCGCATATGTGATCGCGCTCGGGCTTGCGGCGCAATTCGATGCGGCGATGGCGGTTCTGCTGACGCCCGGACAGGAGCGTGAGGAAGCGGTATGGCAGGACACGATGGATCGTATCCTGCAACGGATTACGACACATGCCGACGACATCACCTTCTTGCGTCACGTCGCCATGCTGGGCGGCGACCCTTTTCTTGCTTTGCGAACGGGAACCGCAAATGCCGCTGCCCTGCGCCTGAATGAACTGGGTTTCTTCGAAGACGCCTTGCGTTTTGCGGATCGGCCTCAGGACAGAAAGAGCCGCGAGGCCCGCGCGGAGATCATCGCGCGAGCCACATTGGGAGCCGGGCGCCCACATCGCGCGTTGTTGGAACTCGAATCCGTCAGCGGGGTCGAAGCCGAGCGTTTGCGTGCCGAGGCGATGCGCGCGTCAGGCGCTTTGGAGCAGGCGGCTGAAGCACTGGTGCGGGCAGGCGATCTCGATGCAGCAAGCCGATATGTCTGGCTTGCGGGGGCGGAGTCACCCTTGTCCGGGGCTGAAGAGACCCGCTTCGGTGAGATTCATCTGCTGGGCCAGGCATTGCTCAGAAATCCGGACCTACGTGATGAAACACCCCTCGCAGCCGCGCGCAGTCTTGTCGAGGGTAGCGCTCAGGTCAGGGACCAGATCGAGACCTTGCTGGGCCGCTTGCAGTGACTCGACGAAACCACTGTGCGCACATCGAGAGACATCAGGGCGATGGGCGATTTGATTGCTGTTCTGATCTGGGGGCAAACGGTTCATAGGTTAAACTTGTTTGCCGGACATCCCGGAAAGGGTGAGGGAGAAGATTGAAACAGGCACCTGTCATGGTTGGTCGTCCTGGTCCTGGCTGACTGGTATTCTGCCAAATCTGAATGGTCTGAACTCGGTTCCGTTGATCGACGCTGAGGTGGTCAAAGATGCCGCCCGTCGCCAAGAGTATCATCGCCATTGGGTCTGCCTGATCTGGATCGTTCGGAGCAGCGGGTCGAAGAGAACCTTTTTTGTCGGCCCTTCGGACACGGTGCGCCTCCGGTTTCAGAGATCAGCCGACAGGGGCGAGTAGATGAGTCAGCACATCGGCAAACCGGCTGTCTGGTTCGATCAGCCCGAGTGTGGCATCTCGTACAGCCGACGCGCGAGCGTCGCCAAGGCCAGGCGCGGCGTATTCCATGAATTTGTCGATCAAATCGGCGCGGGACAGCGGCATTTCGGGGCCGCCCCGCGCGTTGATGTCGCCCGATTCCAGAACACGCCCATCCGTGGTTGTGATCGCGACATCGGCCCATCGACCAGCCGGAAAGCGGCTGCTGTGGCGCGGGTCCTCGGATACGGTGATCCTTTGCATGATATCGCGTACCAGTGGATCGGCCAGACCAGACCCCGAGACATGTTCAACGCCGATGCGCCCATAAGCGATCTGGATTGCAACCGGGAAGGGCAGAGCATATTGCGCAATGGCAGTGGTCGGAGGGAGCCCCTGATAGAGGCAGGCCGCCTGATGAAAACTGTTCACATGGACCCGTGCGATATCGGAGTGTGACAGCCCGTGGTCCAGCATCAGCTTGCGCACCCCGTCGATAGCCGCATGCGCCCAGCGACAGATGGGGTAGGGTTTCACATATTGGTGCTGCATCTGCCAGAACCGGCCGAGGTCAGTCCAATAGGGGGCTGCTTCTTCGGCCTCGACAGTGATGGCTGGTGCACCGGTAAAGCCCTGCTCGGCAAGGATTGCGGCGGACAGTCCGACCATCGCACCCCAACCCGAACCGTCATGCAGCATCGTCGGTGTCGCGATCTCGCGCATCATCTGGCTACGCGGGCCGTGGTATTCGGCGATTCCAAGGGCCTGACGCAGAGTCTCGCGGTCTTGCCCGCGCAGGCGGGCTGCCATGGCGGCGACACCAAGGCAGTTCCAGGCGCCCGAAGTGTGATAATCGCTGACGGTGGCATGCAGCGTAATGCCAGCGCGCCCTGCCACTTCGTAACCGATCGTCACGGCGGCCAGAGCTTCGGGGCCCGAGAGGTTGGGCAGATGCTGCGCCAATGCCGCCAATGTCGGGATCACCACGACACCAATATGACCCTTGGTCGGGTTATAGCCGTCATGTGCATCGAGGTTGTCGGTCTGGGTGGCGGCGGCATAAGCCGCCCCCGCCAGGCTGACCGGACGCCCGTCGAACATCATCCGGGCCCGGTGATCGGGATCGGCGGTGCCATAAAGCAGGGTTGCGGCGTCCCGCGCGATCACGCCTGCGTCCAGCGGGCTGGCAGCAGCGATGACGCCGAGCGTGTCGAGCATCATCAGTGCGGCGGCCTCGCGCACCGGGATGGGAAAATCCTCGGCCCAGGAGTCGAGCGTGAATGCGGCAATGCGTTCGAGTGTATTGGACAGGCTGCCTTGCTGGTCGGTCAGGTGCGTGTTCATGGGACCTCCTCTGCCCTTCCGGGCCTACGCAAGACAAGGCTAACCCGCGTCCCAGGCCGCTACTCGCGAAAAGATCGACGCCTTGCCCCTAGATTTTCTTGCCCCTAGATTTTGATGTGCGATGTGCGATGTGCGATGTGCGATGTGCGATGTGCGATGTGCGATGTGCGATGTGCGATGTGCGATTGCGACCCGCAACGCGTCAGGTCCCGCTTGCTCGCAGCCCCCGCTCTGGCGTTAGATCGGCGCCATGAGACATTTGCCGCATCTGACATATCTGCGCTCGTTCGAGGCCGCCGCGCGATATCTGAGTTTTACCGCCGCCTCGGAAGAGCTGAATTGCACCCAGTCGGCGGTCAGCAATCATGTCCGCTCGCTTGAGGAATTCCTTGGCCGGCCGCTCTTTGTGCGTTTGCCCCGGACGCTTGCGCTGACCGAGTTGGGTGAGGCCTATCTGCCCTCGGTGCGTCGCGCCCTGCAAGAGATCGATATCGCCACCGAGGCCCTGCTGTCACAGCGGCACCGGCGCGAGGTTGTGGTGTCCTGCCCCACCAGCCTTGCTGCCCTTTGGCTTGCCGGAGTGTTGGGTGCGTTTCAGACGCAGTATCCCGAGGTTCAGGTCACCGTTCACGGCACAGTCTGGGCGGATGTCGAGGCCGAGGTTTCGGATATCTCGATCACCATTCATCATGTGGATGATATCCCCGATGGCGCGGTACAGCTATGGTCCGAGACACTGGCGCTGGTCTGCGCGCCGGGCTTCGCGGTCGATTCCGTGCCGTTGCAGGACCCGGCACAGTTGGTCAACGCACGGCGGATCGAAGTGATGGGGCGCCCGGTCTATTGGGACCTTGTCGCGCAGTACTTCGGGTTTCAGGGCTTTGACACGGCAAGAGGGTCAAAAACGGATGTCTCGACCCTGGCCGCGGAACTGGCCGCACAGGGGGCCGGTTGCGCGGTGTTACCACGCGTTCTGGTGGCCCCGTATCTGGAGAGGGGTGCGCTGATAGAACCCTTTACGACAGAGATCGCCAACCCTTGGGTCTATTGCGCTAGGTTCAAGGCGCGCACACCCGCGCCATCGGTGCGGCTGTTCCGGTCCTGGTTGCTGGAGGCGGCGGCCAAGGTCGGCGAGAGGGGCTAACCCCGCAACCGCGCCCCCGCCGGATCGAACGGCGGTTCGGCCAGCAGCACCGCCTTGTGCGGCTTGCCCAACAGGAACACCTCCAGCGCGTCGCCCGGTTTCGCCAATGCCGGGTTGGCATAGCCAATGGCCAAAGATTTGCCTACCGAATAGCCGTAGGCGCCCGAGGTCACCCTCCCCACGGGCTTCCCGTCGGGGGTAAAGATCGGCTCGCCGCCGCTGGCGTCCGCCCCATGCGCGGCCTCGATCTCGAAGACCGACAGCACCTCGCGTACCGGGTTGTCCCTGATCTTCAGCCAGGCCTCTTTGTTCAGAAACGCTTTGTCCGCCTTGATCAGCCGCTCCAATCCCACTTCCTGCGGCCAGTATTCAGGGCTGTATTCCCGACCCCACGAGCCATAGCCCTTCTCGATCCGCAAGGACCCGAGCGCCCGGCTGCCCACCGGCCCGCCACCGATCTCACGCGCGGCTGCAATCAGCGCGGTGCAAAGCCTCACCTGATCCGCCTCGGCGCAATGCAGCTCCCAACCCAGATCGCCTGTGAAACTGACCCGGATCGCCAGGCAGGTCACGCCCGCCACCTCGATCGTGGCCGAGCGCATGAAGGGGAAGCCCTCGTTCGACAGATCGGCATTGGTCAGCCGCTGCAACATGTCGCGCGCCTTGGGCCCGGCCACGTTATAGCCCGCGATGCGGTTGGTCGCGACCTCGCATGTGGTGCCCTCGGGCAAGTCCACCATGTTGAAGAACCGCTGGTGATAGCGTTCGGCCATGCCCGAGCCCACCATCATATAGGTATCCTCGCTCGTCATGGTGATGGTGAAATCGCCCGCGATCCCGCCCCGCACGCCGATCAAAGGCGTCAGACAGGATCTGCCCACGACAGTGGGCACCCGGTTCGCCACCAGCCGGTCCAGCCACTCGCGCGCGCCCGGCCCCTTGATCTCGTAATTGGCAAAGTTCGAGATGTCGATCACGCCCACCTGCTCGCGCAGCATCCGCACCTCGCGGCCCACCGGCTCCCACCAGTTCTGGCGGGTAAAGCCCACGGTCTCGGTCACACCGGGGCGGTCGGCGAACCACAGCGGATGCTCCCAGCCGCAGTTCATGCCGAACACCGCGCCCATCTCCTTTTGCATCTCGTATGCCGGACGCACCCGCGCCGGTCGCCCGGCGCTGCGTTCCTCGTTGGGGAAATGGATGGCAAAGCGATGGGTATACTGGTCCTGCACCCGCGCCTTGGTGAATTTCTTGTCGGCCCAGTCGCCGAACCGCGCCAGGTCCCAGGCGAACATGTCGTATTGCGGCTCGCCCTCGATCATCCATTGCGCCGCCAACAGGCCCAGACCCCCCGATTGCGAAAAGCCCGGAATGATGCCGCCGCAGACGAAATAGTTGCGCAGTTCCGGCACCGGTCCCCACAGGGCGCTCGAATCCGGCGACCAGATCATCGGCCCGTTGATCACCCGCTTGACCCCCGCCGTTGCCGCCACCGGAACCCGCTCGGTGGCGCGGATGACGTTTTCCATGATCCGGTCCAGATCGTCGGGGAACAGGTCATGGGCAAAATCCAGCGGCGTGCCGTTTTCGGCCCAGAACTTCATATCCTTTTCATAGGCGCCGATCAGCAGCCCGTTGCCCTCCTGCCGGAAGTAGTATTCGCCGTCCCGATCCGCGATCGAGGGCAGGCGGCGGCCCAGTGCCGCCACCTCGGGGATGGCCTCGGTCACGAAATACTGATGCTCGGTCGGTTGCAGCGGCAGGGTGATCCCCGCCAGCGCCGCCACCTCGCGCCCCCACAGGCCCGCCGCGTTGACCACCCATTGCGTGTGAATGTCGCCCTTCTCGGTGCGCACGATCCAGCTGCCATCGGGCTGGGGTTCGGTGCCGATCACCGGGCAGAACCGCTCGATCGTGGCGCCCATGGCGCGGGCTCCGGCGGCATAGGCATAGGTCACGCCCGAGGGGTCCACGTTGCCGCCATCGGGTTCGTACATGATACAGCGGATATCGTCGAACTGCGCCAGCGGGTGCAGTTCCTTGGCACGGTCCTTGTCGATCTCGTAGAAATTCAGCCCGTAATACCGCGCCTTGGCCTCTTGCAGCCGAAGCTGATGTTCCCGCGCCTCGGTCTGCGCCAGATAGAGCGAGCCCGCCTGGAACACGCCGCAGCCCTGCCCGGTCTCCTTCTCCAGCTCCTTGTACAGGTTCATCGTGTAATGCTGGATACGGGTAATGTTGTTGTTGTCGTGCAGCCCGTGGATATTCGCGGCCGCATGCCAGGTCGATCCGCTGGTCAGCTCGTCCCGCTCCAGCAACACGACATCGCGCCAGCCCAGCTTGGCCAGGTGATAAAGGATCGAGCAACCAACAAGACCGCCGCCAATCACGACGGCCTGGGCATGGGTTTTCATGGGGTGGATCTCCGTTCTGCCAGTGCAGAAACCCTAGCCGGAGGCGACGCGCACCACCCGCCAATTTTTTGATGTGCAGGGACCGGTTTTCGTTTTGCTTGCTCAGACAGTGGTCGCCCAAAGCGCCAGGCGCTGCTATGGCGCAGGGTTATCGGCCCTTTGCAGGGAGTTGAACCAAAACGATTTTTTCAGGGAATATATGGTGCCCAGGAGAGGACTCGAACCTCCACGACCTTGCGGTCACTGGCACCTGAAGCCAGCGCGTCTACCAATTCCGCCACCTGGGCAGGTGTCGTGAGGGGGCGTTTAAGCCTAGCCGCGAGGAGCGTCAACCGGATTTTTTCGGATTTGCAAAAGTTTTTTGAACCGCCCCCTGCGGCCTAATGCTGAAACCGGGGTAGACTCCGGTTGCGCGGCACTATTGCGCCTTGTTTGGCGCGCCTTGGAGCGGTAGATCGGAGCAACAGCCAAGTCAGCAGGAGCCACTCTGATGTCCAAACTGGTCACGATTTACGGCGGATCGGGATTCGTGGGCCGCTATATCGCGCGGCGCATGGCAAAGGAGGGCTGGCGCGTTCGCGTGGCGGTGCGGCGCCCGAACGAGGCGATGCATGTCAAACCCTATGGCGCAGTGGGCCAGGTGGAGCCGGTCTTGTGCAACCTGCGCAACGACAATTCGGTCGCGCAGGCGATGCGCGGTGCCGATGCGGTGGTAAACTGTGTCGGCGTCCTGAACGAGCTGGGGCGCAACAGCTTTGACGCGGTGCAGGCCGAAGGTGCCGAGCGTATCGCGCGGATCGCCGCCGAACAGGGTGTGGACCGCATGGTGCATGTCTCGGCCATCGGTGCCGATGCGGACAGCGACAGCGATTATTCCCGCACCAAGGCGCTGGGCGAGGCGGGCGTATTGCGCCATATGCCCGATGCGATGATCCTGCGGCCTTCGGTGATCTTCGGATCCGAAGATCAGTTCTTCAACCGCTTTGCCGGCATGACCCGGTTCGGGCCGTTCCTGCCCGTGGTCGGAGCCGATACCCGATTCCAGCCGGTCTATGTGGATGACGTGGCGCGTGCCGCGGTCAAGGGCGTGCTGGGCGAGGCGCCCGGCGGTGTCTACGAGCTGGGCGGGCCGGATGTCGAAACCTTCCGCGCGTTGATGCAGCGGATGCTGGGTGTCATCCATCGCAAGCGGATCATTCTGGGCCTGCCCTTCTTTGCCGCACGGATCATGGCCGGGGTGCTGGATGTGGCCAAGTTCGTCAGCTTCCAGCTGTTCCCGAACAGTATCCTTACCCGCGACCAGCTGAAGAACCTGCGCCGCAACAATGTGGTGAGCGAAGGTGCCAAGGGCTTTGCCGATCTGGGTATCACGCCCGAGCCGATGGATACGATCCTGCCGACCTATCTGTGGAAATTCCGCCCCAATGGCCAGTATGACGAGATTCAGGCCTCGGCCCGGAACCTGCGCGCCTGATCAGGAATAAGCGATCGCCAGCAACACCAGCCCCAGCGCCACGCGGTAGATAACATAGGGCGTAAAGCTGACGCTGCGCAGCAGTCTCATCATCAGGCTGAGCGCGAGCAGGGCCGAGACAAACGCGAACACGGCGGCGATGGCGCCGTCGCGCGCCGTTTGGGCATCGGCGGTCACCGCCACCTCGGCCCCCAAGAGCACCCCCGAGGCGATGATGGTGGGGATCGACATCAGCATCGAGATTCGGGCGGCGTCGCCGCGCGCATAGCCCAGCCGCCGCGCGCCGGTGATGGTGATGCCCGAGCGTGAGGTGCCGGGAATCAGCGCCAGAACCTGCCAGAGCCCCATGACCAGCGCGTCGCGGATACCCCAGTCGGCCGTGTGTTTCTGTTGCGGGCCGGTGCGATCCGCCCACCACAGTACGAGCCCGAAGCCCAGCATCGTCCAGCCGATCACGGCGACCGAGCGCAAGGCGTCGCTGAGTCCGGTGAAGTGCAGCAGCGCGCCCGCGATCACGGTGGGAATGGTGGCAATGATCAACCCCATGGCCAGCCTTGCACCCGGTGTGTCGGTCCTGCCGGTCAGGGCGCGTGGCAGGCCCGAGAGGCCGTCGCGCACATCAGCCCAGAAATAGAGGACCACGGCACAGAGCGTGCCGACGTGAACTGCAACGTCGATGGTCTGTCCCTGATCCTGCATGCCCGAGAGTTGCGGCAGCAGAATCAGGTGACCCGATGAGGAGACCGGCAGAAACTCGGTAATGCCCTGGATGAGAGCGACCAGAATCAAGTGAAACAGGGACATGGGTGTTCGGTGATTTCCGTGAGATCCGGTTGGCGTTGACGGGTATATCTCTCAGCGTGAAAAAGGAAAGTTCGCATTTAGGTCCGGATTGATACATAAAATTCACTGTTTTTGTCGATTGAGTGTCGGCGGCAGGCAAAAAAAATAAAAATAGGTCAGTAGAAGTGACTTTTATTTCCGTTAAGGCTAGGATACGAAAACGCCGAATAGCGAAAACGTGGAGTCCGACCCGTGGCCAAGCAACCGATGCTCAAATTTGTGCAGATCGAACGTGACATGCCGGAAAAGCGTGCAGCCGATGCACGCAAGGAGGACTTTCACGAGATCTATGCCGAATACGCCGCTGCCAAGGCCGCCGAGCAAGCCAGCCGGTGCAGCCAGTGCGGCGTGCCCTATTGCCAGTCGCATTGCCCGCTGCACAACAACATCCCCGACTGGCTGCGCCTGACCGCGATGGGGCGTCTGGAAGAGGCGTACCAGACCAGCCAGGCCACCAATACCTTTCCCGAGATCTGTGGCCGCATCTGCCCGCAGGACCGTCTGTGCGAAGGCAATTGCGTGATCGAGCAGTCGGGCCACGGCACCGTGACCATCGGTGCGGTCGAGAAATACATCACCGATACCGCCTGGGATATGGGCTGGGTCAAGCCCGCCTCGCCGGTGGCGGAGCGCAGCGAGAGCGTGGGCATCATCGGGGCGGGCCCCGGTGGGCTGGCCGCAGCCGACATGCTGCGTCAGGCCGGTGTGCAGGTAACGGTTTATGACCGGTACGACCGGGCCGGGGGCCTGCTGATGTACGGCATCCCGGGCTTCAAACTGGAAAAGGACATCGTCGAGCGCCGCAACCGGTTGCTGGCCGATGGCGGGGTTCGGTTCGAGTTGAACTGTGACGTGGACGCGGCCAAGTTCGCCGAGATCCGTGCCGCCCATGATGCGGTGATCATCGCGACCGGCGTCTACAAGTCGCGCGATCTGTCGCTGCCGGGCAGCGGCCTGGGCGGCATCGAAAAGGCGATCGACTATCTGGCGGCCTCGAACCGCAAGAGCTTTGGGGTCGAAGTTGCCGATTTCGACAATGGCCGTCTGAACGCGGATGGCAAGCGGGTGGTGGTGATCGGTGGGGGCGACACGGCGATGGACTGTGTGCGCACCGCGATCCGTCAGGGTGCTGTCAGTGTCAAATGCCTCTACCGTCGGGACCGGGCCAACATGCCGGGCAGCCAGCGCGAGACCCAGAACGCCGAAGAGGAAGGCGTGGTATTTGAATGGCTGTCGGCACCCAAGGGGTTCACTGGCGATGACAAGGTCACCGGCGTGATGGTGCAGAAGATGCGCCTGGGCCAGCCCGATGCCAGCGGTCGCCAGTCGCCCGAGGTGATCGAGGGCGCCGATTATGTCGAAGAGGCCGATCTGGTGATCAAGGCGCTTGGGTTCGAGCCCGAGGACCTGCCCACCCTGTTTGGCCAGCCCGACCTGCCGGTCACCCGCTGGGGCACCGTCAAGGCCGCGTTCCGCACCGGCGCCACCGAGATGGAGGGCATCTATGCGGTGGGCGACATCGTGCGTGGTGCCAGCCTGGTGGTCTGGGCGATCCGTGATGGACGCGACTGTGCCGAGGCGATCCTCGAAGGCTTTGGCGCCAAGACCGCCATGGCGGCTGAATAAGGTATCACGGCAACAAACGAAGCGACCCATTCACGACACCTGGCGAGGCCCGCGATGACGGAACTTCACGGAGAATGCATGTGCGGCGCGGTGACCATCACCGCCACCCCGGCACGCGCCGCGCTGGGCGCCTGCCACTGTGACATGTGCCGCCGCTGGACCAGCAGCGCCTATGTTAGCTTTCCGGTCGAACCGGGCTATGCGGCGCTTGGCCCGGTCAAGGTCTATAGCTCGTCCGACTGGGCCGAGCGCGCCTTTTGCGGCACCTGCGGGTCGGCGCTGTGGTACCGGATCACCCTTCCCGGAAAGATGCATGGCCAGACGCAGATGGCGGCTGGTCTGTTTGAAAATGCGGGCGGCAACGCCCTAAAACTGGAACTTTACATCGACAAGAAGCCCGAGGGTTATGCATTCGCAGGCGAGCGCCGGCAGATGACCCAAGCCGAGGTCGAAGCCATGTATGCCCCCTCTGATCTAGGAGACAGCCAATGACCAAGTACGATGCCGATTGGGTGCGGGCCGAAGAAGCCAAGCGCAAGTGGATGGCCGAGAACGGGCTTTATTCCGAAGAGGAGGAGCGTTCCTCCTGCGGAGTGGGTTTGGTCGTCTCGGTGAACGGCAAGCGCAGCCGCAAGGTGGTCGAGGCCGGGATCGACGCGCTCAAGGCGGTCTGGCACCGTGGCGCGGTTGACGCCGATGGCAAGACCGGCGATGGCGCCGGCATTCATGTACAGATCCCGGTTCCGTTCTTTTACGACCAGATCCGGCGCACTGGCCACGAGCCGCGCATGAACGAGCTGGTGGCCGTGGGCCAGGTGTTTCTGCCGCGCACGGATTTCGGCGCGCAGGAACGCTGCCGGACCATCGTCGAGACCGAGATCCTGCGGATGGGCTATTTCATCTATGGCTGGCGCCACGTGCCCGTCGATGTGACTTGCCTGGGGGAAAAGGCCAACGCAACCCGGCCCGAGATCGAACAGATCCTGATTTCGAACTCCAAGGGCGTGGACGAGGAGACCTTTGAGCGCGAGCTTTATGTCATCCGCCGCCGCATCGAGAAGGCGGCGCAGGCTGCGGGTATTGCCGGGCTCTATCTGGCGTCGCTCAGCTGCCGGTCGATCATCTACAAGGGCATGATGCTGGCCGAACAGGTGGCGGTGTTCTATCCCGACCTGATGGACGAGCGGTTCGAATCCGCCTTTGCCATCTATCACCAGCGCTATTCCACCAACACCTTTCCGCAGTGGTGGCTGGCACAGCCGTTCCGCATGCTGGCCCATAACGGCGAGATCAACACGCTCAAGGGCAACCTGAACTGGATGAAGAGCCACGAGATCCGCATGGCCTCGTCCTATTTCGGTGAAAAGGCCGAGGATATCAAACCCATCGTGCCGGGCGGGTCGTCGGATTCGGCGGCGCTGGACGCGGTGTTCGAGGTGCTGGTGCGCGCCGGGCGCAACGCGCCCATGGCCAAGACCATGCTGGTGCCCGAAAGCTGGTCGAAACAGGCGGTCGAACTGCCGCAGGCCTGGGTCGACATGTATTCCTACTGCAACTCGGTGATCGAACCCTGGGACGGTCCCGCCGCGCTGGCGATGACCGATGGCCGCTGGGTCTGTGGCGGTCTCGACCGCAATGGCCTGCGCCCGATGCGCTATGTGGTGACCGGTGATGGCCTGCTGATCGCAGGGTCCGAGGCAGGCATGGTGCCCACCGACGAGGCAACCGTTGTCGAAAAGGGCGCTCTGGGTCCGGGCCAGATGATCGCCGTCGACATGGCCAAGGGCAAGCTCTACCACGACCGCGAACTCAAGGACAAACTGGCGGGCTCGCGCCCGTTTGGTGATTGGGTCGGCAAGATCAACAATCTCGAAGACCAGCTTGGCGACGTCGAGGAGAAGCCGCTGTTCAGCGGCGAGGAGCTGCGCAAGCGGCAGATCGCGGCCGGTTACACCATCGAGGAACTGGAGCAGATCCTCGCGCCCATGGCCGAGGACGGCAAGGAGGCGCTCGCCTCGATGGGCGATGACACGCCCGCCGCGGTGCTGTCGAAACAGTATCGTCCGCTGAGCCATTTCTTCCGGCAGAACTTCAGCCAGGTGACCAACCCGCCCATCGACAGCCTGCGCGAATACCGGGTGATGAGCCTGAAGACGCGGTTCGGCAACCTCAAGAACGTGCTGGACGAGGATAGCAGCCAGACCGAGATCATCGTGGCCGAGAGCCCCTTTGTCGGCAACGCCCAGTGGGAGACGCTGAAGAAGAACTTCAACGCGCCGCTGGTCGAGATCGACTGTAGCTTTGCCCAAGGCTCGGGCGGGCTGGGCGATGCGCTGGCGCGCATCCGTTCCGAGGCCGAAGAGGCCGTCAGTTCCGGCGCCGGGCACCTGCTGTTGACCGACCAGTATTCCGGTCCGGGCAAGGTGGCGATGCCGATGATCCTGGCCACCAGCGCGGTGCACAGCCACCTGACGCGCAAGGGTCTCAGGACCTTCTGCTCGCTCAATGTGCGTTCGGCGGAATGTATCGACCCGCATTATTTTGCGGTGCTGATCGGTTGCGGTGCGACCGTGGTCAACGCCTATCTGGCCGAGGATTCGATTGCAGACCGCATCAATCGCGGTTTGCTGGATGGCAGTCTGACCGAAAACATGGCCCGCTATCGCGAGGCGATTGACCAGGGCCTGCTCAAGATTATGGCCAAGATGGGTATCTCGGTCGTGTCGTCCTATCGTGGTGGCCTGAACTTCGAGGCCGTGGGCCTGAGCCGCGCCATGGTGGCCGAGTATTTCCCCGGCATGACCAGCCGTATCTCGGGCATCGGTATCAAGGGTATCCAGACCAAGGCCGAGGAGATCCATGCCAAGGGGTGGGACAGCGGGCTGGATGTGCTGCCCATCGGCGGGTTCTACAAGGCGCGTAAATCGGGCGAGACCCATGCCTGGGAAGCAACCTCGATGCACATGATGCAGATGGCCTGCAACCGCGCCTCATACGAGCTGTGGAAGCAGTATTCGGCCAAGATGCAGAGCAATCCGCCGATCCACCTGCGTGACCTGTTGGACATCAAGCCGCTGGGCAAGCCGGTGCCGATCGAAGAGGTGGAAAGCATCACCTCGATCCGCAAGCGGTTCGTGACGCCGGGCATGTCGCTGGGCGCGCTCAGCCCGGAGGCGCACAAGACGCTGAACGTGGCGATGAACCGGATCGGCGCCAAGTCCGACAGCGGCGAGGGCGGCGAGGATCCGGCGCATTTCGTGCCCGAGTCCAACGGTGACAACCCGTCCGCCAAGATCAAGCAGGTAGCCTCGGGTCGGTTCGGCGTGACCGCTGAATACCTCAACCATTGCGAGGAGCTGGAGATCAAGGTGGCGCAGGGCGCCAAGCCCGGCGAGGGCGGTCAGCTGCCCGGCATGAAGGTCACTGACCTAATCGCGCGGCTGCGCCATTCCACCAAGGGCGTGACGCTGATTTCGCCGCCGCCGCACCACGATATCTATTCGATCGAGGATCTGGCGCAGCTGATCTATGACCTGAAACAGATCAACCCGCGCGCCAAGGTAACGGTCAAGCTGGTGGCTTCGTCCGGGGTTGGCACCATCGCCGCCGGCGTGGCCAAGGCCAAAGCCGATATCATCCTGATCTCGGGTGGCAACGGCGGCACCGGTGCATCGCCGGCGACCTCGATCAAGTTCGCGGGCCTGCCGTGGGAGATGGGCCTGACCGAGGCGCATCAGGTTCTGTCGATGAACAACCTGCGCGACCGGATCACGCTGCGTACCGATGGCGGTCTGCGCACCGGGCGCGACATCGTCATGGCCGCGATGATGGGGGCAGAGGAATACGGTATCGGCACCGCCGCGCTGATCGCGATGGGCTGTATCATGGTGCGTCAGTGCCAGTCGAACACCTGTCCGGTCGGCGTCTGCACCCAGGACGAATCCTTGCGCGCCAAGTTCACCGGCAATGCCGACAAGGTGGTGAACCTGATCACCTTCTATGCCCAGGAAGTGCGCGAAATCCTCGCTTCGATCGGGGCGCGGAGCCTTGATGAGGTGATCGGGCGTGCCGACCTGCTGGCGCAGGTCTCGCGTGGGTCGGCACATCTGGACGATCTGGACCTGAACCCGCTGCTGATCACTGTCGATGGTGCACAGAACATCGTCTATGACCGGGCCAAGCCGCGCAATGTGGTGCCCGACACGTTGGATGCAGAGATCGTGCGCGATGCCGCGCGGTTCCTGGAGGATGGCGAGAAGATGCAGCTGAGCTATTCGGTGCAGAACACGCACCGGACAGTCGGCACCCGCGTGTCGAGCCATATCGTCAAGCGGTTCGGTATGCGCAATGATCTGCAACCCGACCACCTGCATGTCAAACTTCGCGGCTCGGCGGGCCAGTCGCTGGGTGCCTTCGCGGCGCCGGGCCTCAAGATCGAGGTCTCCGGCGATGCAAACGACTATGTCGGCAAGGGACTGTCGGGCGGCACCATCGTGGTGCGCCAGCCGCAGATCAGCCCGCTCAAGGCGGATGAGAACACGATCATCGGCAACACCGTTCTGTATGGCGCAACCGATGGTCACCTGTTCGCGGCTGGTCGTGCGGGCGAGCGGTTTGCCGTGCGCAACTCGGGCGCCAAGGTGGTGATCGAGGGCTGCGGAACCAATGGCTGCGAATACATGACCGGCGGTGTCGCGGTGATCCTGGGCGGCATTGGTGCCAACTTTGGCGCCGGGATGACCGGGGGCATGGCCTATCTCTATGACCCCGAAGGGCAGGCCCAGCTTCTGATGAACATGGAAACGCTGGTGACTTGTCCGGTGACCGTGGCCCATTGGGAGGCGCAACTGAAAGCGCTGATCGAGCGTCACGCAGAAGAAACCCGCAGCGCGAAGGCGGCCCATATTCTACAACATTGGGACAGCGAGAAGGGTAACTTCCTTCAGGTTTGCCCCAAGGAGATGCTGAACAAGCTGCCTCATCCGCTCAGCCACGAGTCGTTGGCAATGCCTGCCGAATGACCAGCATGGCACGGGCGTCTGACAGACGGCCTGCTGCAACAAAGACCTTCGACCGGGCTGTCGGCGCAGCCCGGTCGTTTTCGTCGGTGCCGTATGTCGGTGTTAACACTTTGGGTGTCAGGACACATTTCCGCCTTATTTTCACCTTATTCTGATCTGCGAGGCAGGCCCGCGCTTTGGCGCGTGGTGAACAGACCCGGAAAAACGGGCAGGGTGAAAATGGCGAATATCACGTTGATCGCACAGAACGTGAACGGTGATCCGTTCGTTAATGACGGTACAATCAACATCGTGAACAACTCGACAAGCGTTTTGACCTTTGTCGACGTCGACACGCTGTTGAATGATCCGCTATCGGGGGAATACGTGTCTTTTGACGGCGGAACGACACTGTTGACCTATCAATATCTTGGGGTCGGAGACGTTCGCGGCGATCCCGGTCAGCGAGCCTCGTTCATCCGGATCGATCTGGGCGACGGCAACTTCATGACCGTGGCCATGGACATGAATGCCGATTTCGATGACGTACCCGACCTGCAGAACGGCAATACGCAACTGACCATCGGCACGCTGGATACAACCTCGCCCAACTGGTTTCCTGGGTTTGCGTGTTTTGCGGCCGGGACGTTGATCGAGATCGAAAGTGGCCCGATTCCGGTTGAGACCCTGCGCCCCGGCGATCTGGTGAGGACGGTGGACAGCGGCTTTCAGCCGCTGCTGCAATTGGCAAAGGCAACCGTTCGCGGTGACGGGGCCCTGGCACCAGTTCTGTTCAAGGCCGGAGTGCTGGGCAATTACCGTGATCTCTATGTCAGTCAGCAACACAGGATGCTGATCACCGGCTGGCGGGCAGAACTGGCCTGCGGCGACAGCGAGGTGTTCGTCCCGGCGCGTCTGCTGGTCAATGACAGCACGATTCGCATCGTCCCGCGCCACAAGGTCACATATTATCACCTGTTGCTGGCCCGGCACGAGATCGTGTTCTCCGAGGGCATCCCCACCGAGAGCTATTTTCCGGGCGCTTTCGAAGACACGATGGGCTCAGCCGAGGAAAACGCCGAAACGTCCCTGTTCCGGGATCTGTCGGTCCCCGAAGGTCAGGGGTGGCAGACCGCCCGACGGGTGGCCAAGTCCTCGGAGGCACTTTTCTTGTCGGCGGCATGAGCAAGATGGCTTTGTGCGTTCAGATCGACACGGAACTGCGCTAAAAGGCGGTCATGGCCAAGCGGACTGCGAATTCGAGAAAGAAAAAGGCCCGTAAGGCCAAGAGCGAGACAAAGCCCTTGAAATGGGCGCTGCGCTGGGTTGGCCGCGTGTTCCTGGCCGGGTTTGCGCTGCTGATGGCGTTGGTGTTGCTCTTTTCGGTGATCAATCCGCCGATTACCCACACGATCTGGTCCGAGTATCGCCGTCTGGGCAAGGTGGAACGCGACTGGGTGCCGCTAGAGCAGATTGCGCCGGTGATGGCGCGGTCTGTGGTGGCGGCTGAGGACGCCAACTTTTGTCTGCATTGGGGCTTCGACGTCAATGCGATCCGTGCGGCCATTGGCGAAGGGTCGGGTCGTGGCGCCTCGACCCTGTCGCAACAGGTGGTGAAAAACGTGTTTCTGTGGCAGGGGCGCAGTTGGATCCGCAAGGCGCTGGAAACCGCGATCACGCCGCTGGTGGAATTGACCTGGTCCAAGCGCCGCATTGTCGAGGTCTATCTGAACGTGGCCGAGATGGACGCGGGGGTTTTCGGCGTGGCGGCGGCTGCCGAGCGCTATTTCGGCGTAACCCCTGACAAACTGTCGGCACAGCAGGCGGCGCGGATTGCCGCTGTTCTGCCCAACCCGCGCGAGCGTTCAGCATCGGACCCTTCGCCCCGGCTGCGCAAGCGCGCGGCGGCGATCATGGATGGTGCGGCAACCATCGCGGCCGACGGACGGGCGGACTGTTTCGAATAGGGCGCGTTTGCGTCACGCGGTGTCGAGGCGGAACTTCAGAAACCGGTGCCCGGCATGATCGACTTCGCCCATTGAGCGCGCGCCAAGGCGGCGCAGCGCACCCAGATGCCGGCGCGAAGGCGGTAGCAGAAAGGTGACGAAGGGAATGCGCGGATCGGCATGGGCAAAGTCGAGCGCATTGCGCGCGATGGGCAGGCCCAGCCCGAAATGCGCGGGGCAAAGGACTAGGCCGAAATCCCATTCCCCTCCTTCGCGCTGAAAGCCACCCCAGCCCACATATCGGCCCTGATGCAGAAACGCCCAATGGCCCAGCCCGTCCCGGTCCCAACAGTCCTCTTTGGCCTGGACGAAAGAGACGGTCTGTGCGTCGCTCCAATTGTCGGGCATCAACGGCATATGAATGGCCAGACGCGGGTCGCGCATATGGGCGGTGATCAGGTTCGGGTCGACCTGCGTCAGACGGGCAAAGGTGAGGGGTGCGGGCATCGGATGGCCTGTGGCTAGGTTGCGCTATCTGCCGCCGCGCCCTGGTCGGCGTCAATCCGCCCAGCGTCACGAATGCGTGTCTCCCACCCGCCCGAGCGCCGGTGTTTTGTCCGGGGGAACTTGCACTTGCACCGCTGCCGGGGCTATTGCTGACGGGCAAGACCTCATTTGATCCGGATCCCCATGGCGCGCCTGTTTCACGTCCCCCTGTCCCCGTTCTGCCGAAAGGTCCGCCTGTTGCTGGCCGAAAAGAAGATCGAGGTTGAACTGGTCGAGGAGCGCTATTGGGAAGGCGACCCGGATTTTTTGCGCCGCAACCCGGCAGGCAAGGTGCCGGTGATCAAGCTGGACGGCAAGATGCTGGCGGAAAGCGGGGCCATTTGCGAGTATATCGAAGAAACCCGCCCCGAACCGCCGCTGATGCCCAAGGATGTTGACGGACGGTACGAGGTGCGCCGGTTGGTCAGCTGGTTCGACGACAAGTTTCATAACGAGGTGACCGCGAACCTGCTCTATGAAAGGGTCAACAAGAAGGTGACCGGGCAGGGCTATCCCGACAGCCGCAATGTCAAGGCCGGGGCCAAGGCGATCAAGTATCACCTCGACTACATGGCCTGGCTGCTGGATCACCGCCGCTGGCTGGCAGGTGATCAGATGACGCTGGCCGATTTTGCCGCCGCCGCGCATCTGTCGTCGCTCGATTACATCTCGGATGTGGACTGGAACCGCAGCCAGGTGGTCAAGGACTGGTACGCCAAGATAAAGTCGCGGCCCTCGTTCCGGTCGATCCTGGCGGACCAGATCCCCGGTTTCCGTCCACCGCCGCATTATACGGATCTCGATTTCTGACCCGGTTTGGGGGCGCTGCCCCCGTCGCGCCAAGGCGCGACTCCCCCGGAGTATTTTGGACCAGAAAGAAGCATGAGCGGGGAGTTGAAAGACAGGTTGGTCGCGCGGGCCCTGGAAGAAGGGTTCGTGGCCTGTCGCATCTGCCGTCCCTGGGATGTGCCGGACGTGCCGGAGCGGCTGGCCGCCTTTGTCGGGGCGGGGTACCACGGGCAGATGGGCTGGATGGCCGAACGGATGTCATGGCGCGGCGACCCGGCGGCGCTCTGGCCCGAAGCGCGTTCGGTCATCATGCTCGCCGAAAGCTATACTCCTGAGACTGATCCGATGGAGGTGATAGGCCAGACTGACCGCGCCGCGATATCGGTTTATGCGCGGGGTAAGGACTACCACGATCTGGTCAAGAAGCGGCTGAAGCGGCTCGCACGCTGGCTGATCGAAGCGGGCGGTGGCGAGGTCAAGGTGTTCGTCGATACCGCCCCGGTGCCGGAAAAGGCGCTGGGACAGGCGGCGGGGCTGGGCTGGCAGGGCAAGCATACTAACCTGGTCAGTCGTGATTGGGGCAATTGGGCCTTTTTAGGCTCTGTTTTCACCACGCTCGATTTGCCGGTGGATGAGACCGGGCGCGACAATTGCGGCTCCTGCACCGCCTGCCTGACAGCTTGCCCCACGGATGCGTTTCCGGCGCCCTATCTGCTGGATGCACGACGCTGCATTTCCTATCTGACCATCGAGCACAAGGGACCGGTGGACGAAGAGTTGCGCAGCAAGCTGGGCAATCGCATCTATGGCTGCGACGACTGTCTTGCCGCCTGTCCGTGGAACAAGTTCGCCGTGGCCGCCAGCGACCTGCGCTATGCCGGGCGACCCGAACTGGAGGCGCCCGCCCTGGCCGATCTGGCGCGGCTGGACGATACCGGGTTCCGGGCGATGTTCTCGGGATCGCCCATCAAGCGGATCGGACGCGACCGGTTCGTGCGCAACGTGCTTTATGCCATCGGCAATTCCGGTCTGCCGGCTCTGCGCCCAGTTGCGCAGCGTTTGACCAGTGATCCCGACCCGGCGGTGGCGGACGCGGCGCGCTGGGCGGCGGCGCGGCTGGCCTGAGCGCCGCAAACAGGCGGGACATGTCGCTGCAAAGCGGTATTGAGGCACAAGCGAACAGGATGGAGGGGACCCGATGACGCTGTCCTTGGGTGTGGATACGGGCGGAACCTATACCGACGCGGTGCTGATCCGCGACGAACGCGACGTGATCGCGACCGCCAAGGCGCTGACCACGCGGTCGGACCTGGCCATCGGGGTAGGCAACGCCATTCGCGCGGTGCTGGATCAGGCAGGCGTGGCGCCCGGCGATATCGGGCTTGCCTCGCTGTCGACGACACTGGCCACCAATGCGCTGGTCGAGGGGCAGGGTGGACGCGTGGCGCTGATCTATATCGGGTTCGGCGAGGGCGATCTGGACAAGCACGGGCTGCGCGAGGCGCTCAAGGGCGACCCTGCGCTGGTGATCGCGGGCGGTCACAGTCATACCGGGGCCGAGGCGGCGCCGCTCGATCTGGGCGCGTTGCAGTCGTTTCTTGTCTCTAACAAGGGAATTTCGGGCTTTGCGGTGGCCGGCCTTTTTGCCACCCGCAACCCCGAACACGAACTCATGGTGGCCCGCGCGATCACCGAGGCGACCGGGGCGCCGGTGACCTGTTCGCACCAGCTGTCGGCCAAGTTGAACGGGCCGAAACGGGCGGTTACAGCGGTTCTGAACGCCCGCCTGATCGGCATGATCGACCGTTTGATCGGCCGCGCACAGGATACGCTGGTCGAGATCGGCATCGACGCGCCGATGATGGTGGTGCGGGGTGACGGCGCGCTGATGAGCGCCGAACAGGCGCGTGAACGGCCTATCGAGACCATTCTCAGCGGTCCGGCGGCCTCGATCGTGGGCGCGCGCTGGCTGACCGGGGTCAGTGATGCGCTGGTTTCGGACATTGGCGGCACCACCACCGATGTGGCCCTGATCCGCGATGGCCGGCCCAAGATCGACCCGGCTGGTGCCCAGGTCGGCGGATTTCGCACCATGGTCGAGGCGGTGGCGATGCGGACCTATGGACTGGGTGGGGACAGCCAGGTGCATGTGATCACCGAGGGGTTGCAGGGCGGTGTCCACCTTGGTCCGCGCCGGGTTCTGCCCTTGTCGCTGATCGCGGCAGAGGCGGGCGCGGTGGTGCATGCGGCGCTGGATGCGCAATTGCGCGCGGCCTCGACCGGGGAATATGACGCGCGCTTTGCGCGGCGGGTTCTGGGGGTGCCGGCAGACGGGATCGGCCCGCGCGAGACGGTACTGCTTGACCGGTTGGGCACGCGGGTCTTGCCCCTGTCCGAGTTGCTGAGAACACGGATGGAGCAGGGCGCGCTGACCCGGCTGGTTGACCGGGGTATCGTACAGGTCTCGGGTCTGACCCCTTCGGATGCAAGTCACGTACTGGGACGCCTCGACGCGTGGGATGCGGCAGCCGCCTTGAAGGGGATGGAGCTCTTTGCGCGCAAGCGGACTGGCAATGGCGAGCGTCTGGCAAAGGATGCCGAAACACTGGCAACGATGATCATCGACCAGTTGACCGAGCAGACCGCACAGACCTTGTTAGAGACTTCATTTGCCGAAGAGGACGTTGATTTCGGCCTGCCGCCCGAGCAGCTTGCCCGCCATGTTCTGACCCGCCGGGGGCTGTCGGGACATCGCGGCCTCTTGGCGCTGGATGTGGCCTTGAACCTGCCTGTCGTGGGGCTGGGGGCCTCGGCGGCCAGCTACTATCCGGCGGTGGGTGCGCGGTTGCGCTGCGACACGATCCTGCCGGAACATGGCGGCGTGGCCAATGCGATCGGGGCGGTGGTGGGCCGGGTGACCCTGCGCCGGGCGGGCAGCGTGACAGCCCCCGCCGAGGGGCGTTATCGTGTGCATCTGGTCGACGGGCCGCAGGATTTCGGCGATCCCGAGCAGGCAATGTCCTTGTTAGAGACTGTTTTGCGGGACGAAGCAGAACAGGCCGCGCGCGCAGCCGGGGCCGAGGACATCCGCATTCTGGTCAACCGCGATATCCGTCAGGTGCCGATCGAAGGGCGCGAGGTGTTTATCGAGGCCGAGGTGACTGTCGAGGCCAGCGGCCGCCCCCGTATCGCGGCAGAGTGAACCGGGCGCGTAACAGGCGCGCCCGGACAAGATCAGGCTCTATTCAGCCGCATCAGCGCGTTTCGGCAGCACCCAGTCGGCGCGCGCGAAATGGCAGGTATAGCCGTTGGGATGTTTTTCCAGATAGTCCTGGTGGTTCTCTTCGGCCACCCAGAAGTCACCCACCGGCTCGACCTCGGTCACCACCTTGCCCGGCCACAGGCCCGAGGCATCGACATCCGCGATCGTGTCAAGCGCGACCGCCTTTTGCGCGTCGTCTACATAGTAAATGGCCGAGCGATAGCTGGTGCCCAGATCGTTGCCTTGCCGGTTCACCGTGGTCGGGTCATGGATCTGGAAAAAGAACTCCAGCAATTGCCGGTACGAGATGCGCGCCGGATCGAACCAGATCTCGATCCCCTCGGCGTGGGTGCCGTGATTGCGATAGGTGGCGTTGGGCACGTCGCCGCCGGTATAGCCGACGCGGGTCCGGTCAACCCCGGGCATCTTGCGGATCAGATCCTGCATGCCCCAGAAACATCCTCCTGCCAGAACGGCGCGTTCAAGGCTCATGCGATATCCTCCACCTGATCGAGATAGTCAGCGTACCCCTCTGCCGCCATGTCATCACGATGGACAAAGCGGAGCGAGGCCGAGTTGATGCAATAGCGCAGTCCGCCGCGATCGCGCGGACCGTCGGGAAAGACATGGCCCAGATGGCTGTCCCCGTGTTTCGAGCGGACCTCGGTGCGGATCATGCCATGGGTGCGATCCTCGAATTCCAGCACATGGGCGGTTTCGATCGGCTTGGTGAAGCTGGGCCAGCCGCAGCCCGATTCGTATTTGTCCGACGACGCAAAAAGCGGTTCGCCCGAGACGATGTCGACATAGATGCCCGGTTCCTTGTTGTGCAGCAGCTTGCCAGTGCCGGGGCGTTCCGTGCCGCTATGCTGCGTGACATGGAATTCTTCGGGGCTTAGCGCGGCGATCGCCTCGGGAGATTTCGTGTAACGGGTCATGGAGCCTCCGTTCAGGGGTATTCATGCGCAGTATTTGAGATCGGATTGCCGAAAGCAAAGGGTTGTTTCGCAGCCCTCGCGAAGACGTGCATTGATCCGTATCACCTTGCCGTACGTAACCTAAGGGAAAGGAGAGCCAAGATGTACCGCATCGTTTTTCTGATCTTTCTTCTGCTTGTCGGCCGCTCGGTGCAGGCAGGACCTGTATCCGGCGTGTTCCCTTCGATCGACGGCGGCTCGTTGTCGATAGAGGATTGGCGCGGACGACCGGTGCTGGTCGTCAACACCGCGTCGCAATGCGGGTTCACTGGCCAATATGCCGGTTTGCAAAACCTTTGGGAAACCTATCAGGATGCCGGGCTGGTTGTTCTCGCAATCCCGTCGGATGACTTTAATCAGGAATTGGCAACCGCGGCCGAGGTCAAGGAGTTCTGCGCGCTAAACTATGATCTGACGCTGCCGATGACCGACATACTGCATGTGAAGGGGGCACAGGCGCATCCGTTCTACAAAGCGGTCAAGGCCGAAACCGGGTTCGAACCGGCCTGGAACTTCAACAAGGTTCTGGTGGCGCCGGACGGGTCTGTTGCGGCGACCTTCGGGTCGGCTGTCAAACCGGACTCCGCGCGGATGCAGCGCGAGATCGAGGCGTTGCTGAACTAGGGTTTTCGCGCGCTTGCCTGACGCGACAGCTGGACTGCAAGGATACCAGCGGTGGTGATCGCCACGCCGAAGGCGTCGAGCGCGCCCAGCCGCTCGCCCAGCAGGGCGGCGGCGATGGCAACACCAAACACCGGGTTGAGAAAATGGAAGGTGGCCGCCCGGATCGCACCGATCCGGTTGAGCAGCAAGACCCAGACAAAGGTGGCGGTGAGGCCGGGCACCAGCGTTGTATAGGCAAAAGCCAGGGCCAGCGGCAGCGTCGGCGTGACATGCACGGTCTCAAAGATCGGGGTGGCGAGAAACAGGACAGCGGAGCCAACCAGCATCTGCAAGCCGACCACCATCATGAAATTCCCACCCGAGGTCGCCCCGCGCAGGGCGAGCGTGGCGGTGGCCAGCGCCAGCGCGCCCAGACCGCAGAGCAGCACCCCGAACAGATCGACACCCGCGCCGATGCGCGCGCCCATGATCAAAGCCACACCGAGAAAACCAGCCATCAGTCCGACAATCCCCAGCGCCGGAAGCCGCTCGCCGAACAGCAGCCAGCTGGCCAGCGCCACGAGGAGAGGCATGGTCGAAGCGATGATCGCGGCGACCGAGGCCTCGACCGTTTGCATCGCATAGAAGTTGAGGCCCAGATAGAGCGCGTTCTGGCAGATGCCAAAGACGATGGTCGCCTTCCACTGACCACGGGTCAGGTTCCAGCTTTGCCCCATGGCGCGGGCGATGGCCACGCCCAGAAGGCCCGAAATCAGGAAGCGGCAGGCGAGAGAAAACAGTGGCGAGGCATCTGCCACGATGATCCGTGCCGAGGTGAAGGCCGAGGACCACATGAAGGCAAAGGCCAGCCCCATGGCAATGGCGCGCAGATCCACGGTGTTCTCTCCCTCTCGATCAACGCGGCGACAGTTTCGGAAATCACGGTCCGGTGCAAGGGGGCACTCTCTTGTCACCGCGGGAGGCGAGACCTCGCGATACTCAGGGCAAGAGGTAAGAGGGGCGCAAACGCAAGGACCGCCCCGAAGGGCGGCCCGAAAAGCATGTGATCCGGTTGGGATCAGCCGTTCACGCTGTCCTTCAGCGCCTTGGCGATGGTCATCTTGACCACCTTGTCGGCTTCCTTGGTAAAGGTCTCGCCGGTGGCGGGGTTGCGCACCTGGCGCTCGGGGCGCTCGCGGCAATAGATCTTGCCGACGCCCGGCAGGGTCACGGCACCACCGCCCGACACTTCGCGGGTGATCAGCGCGCAGACCGCGTCCAGAGCGGCGCTGGCGGTTTTCTTGTCACTGCCCATATCCTCGGCGAGTGCGGCAACGAGCTGAGTTTTGGTCATAGGCTTTGCCATTTCTTGGTCTCCTTTTTCGTGCCCGATCCATAGGGCCTCATTGCGGCAATCTAACTTTATCTTGTGAGCGAACACAACGAATAGTAGCGTCGAAAATCCCGAAAATAGGGGATTTTCGGCGTTTTTCCGCAGTTAGAGGAAGGCTGTTTCGTCAAATGATCGCAATTTGCGGCTGTGCAGCCGTTCCAGAGGCATGCCACGCAGGGCTTCCATGGCCCTGATCCCGATGCGCAAATGGCGGCTGACCTGCGTGGTATAGAAGGTCGAGGCCATGCCGGGAAGCTTCAATTCGCCATGCAGCGGCTTGTCGCTGACACAGAGAAGCGTGCCATATGGGACCCTGAATCGATAGCCGTTTGCGGCGATGGTCGCGCTTTCCATGTCGAGTGCGATGGCGCGAGATTGGCTGAGGCGTTGCACCGGGCCCGACTGGTCGCGCAGTTCCCAGTTGCGGTTGTCGATGGTGGCGACGGTACCGGTGCGCATGATCCGTTTCAGGTCGTAACCGCTGAGTTCTGTCACCTCGGCCACCGCCTGTTCCAGCGCGATCTGGATCTCGGCCAGCGCCGGGATCGGAACCCAGACCGGCAGGTCGTCGTCCAGCACATGGTCCTCGCGCAGATAGGCATGGGCCAGCACGAAATCACCCAGCGCCTGGGTGTTCCTGAGGCCGGCGCAATGACCCACCATCAGCCAGGCATGCGGGCGCAGCACAGCGATATGGTCGGTCGCGGTCTTGGCGTTGGATGGGCCTACGCCGATGTTGACCAGCGTGATGCCCGACCCGTCGGGGCGCTTGAGATGATATGAGGGCATCTGCGGAAGCTTCGCCGGAACATCGATCGGGGTATCCGGATCGGTGACCTCGACATTGCCGGTGCTGACAAAGCTGGTGTAGCCGCTCGCCGGGTCGCCCAATTGCGCGCGGGCATAGGCCTCGAACTCGGAGACATAGAACTGGTAGTTGGTGAACAGGACGTGGTTCTGGAAATGCTCGGGGTCTGTGGCGGTGTAATGCGCCAGCCGGGCCAGCGAGTAATCTACCCGTTGCGCGGTGAACAGCGACAGAGGGCCCGCGCCGTCCTCGGACACATGGGTGCCGTTGACGATATCGTCATTTGTGGTGGCCAGATCCGGCACGTCGAACACGTCGCGCAGGGTAAAACCGGCGGCGCCTTCGTGTGGGACAACCAGATCGGGGGCATTTGCCACCGCGAAATGCAGCGGGATCGGCGTGGTCGACGCGGCGATCTGCACCGGTTGGCCATGATTCCGGATCAACAGGCCGATCTGCTGGGTCAGGTATGACCGGAACAGGTCTGGACGGGTGATGGTGGTCGCATGGGTGCCCGGTTGCGAAACATGGCCAAAGCTGAGCCGGCTGTCCACCTGCGCGTAAGACGAGGTTGAAAAGCGGATCTCGGGGTAATAGGCGCGAAATCGGGTTCCTGGGTCCAGACCCTGCATTGCGCTGGTGAACCTCTCACAGAGGAAACCGGTCGACTGGCTGTAGAGCTCTTCGAGCCGCACGACAGCTTGGGCTGCATCGGTGAAATAAGCCGGTTCGGGGGTTTCGGGGGTGATCAGCTGCGTCATGCAAGCGGCTCCAGAAGGTTGATCCGCTGAAAGCTGCGCACATCGATCAGGCCAAGATCGGAAATACGCAGTTCGGGGATCACCACCAGCGCCAGCAACGAATGCTGCATATAGGCGTTGTTGAGTTTGCAGCCGCAGGCGGCCATGGTCTCGACCATCTCCTGCGCCTTAGCGGCGACCTCGGCGGCGGGGTTGTCGGACATCAGGCCCGCGATGGGCAGTTCTACCAGCGCCAGCTCCCGGCCCTCGCGCCAGATGGTGATGCCGCCGCCGACCTCGGCCAGCCGGTTGGCGGCCAGCGCCATCTGGTCACGGTCGGTGCCGACCACGATCATGTGGTGGCTGTCATGCGCCACGGTCGAGGCCATGGCCATGCGGCCCTGATAGCCAAAGCCCGAGACAAAGGCGTTGGTGACGCCGCCGGTGGCGCGGTGGCGTTCGACGAGCGCGATCTGGCAGACATCGCCCTCGCCTTCGACCAGCCCCCCGATGATTGGCAGTTCCGCTTTCAGCGCCTTGGTCGGCGCCTGGTTTTCCACCACCCCGATCACATTGGCGCGGACCCGGTTGGCGCCGGTGGGGGCCTTGATCTCGAAATCCGTCGCGCTGAGCGCATGGCCTAGATGAACGGTGTTGCGGGCCGTGTCGGGCCAGTCGTAATGCGGGCAATCGACGGCGATCTTGCCGTTCTCGGCCACCACCTGCCCGCGTGCGATCACCAGTTCGATGGGCAGCGCGTGCAGGTCCGAGGTGAGGATCACATCGGCCCGGCGGCCCGGCGCGGTCGAGCCCAGCTCGCGCTCCAGCCCGAAATGGGTAGCGGTGTTGATCGTCGCCATTTGCAGCGCCACCAGCGGGTCGCAGCCACAGGCGATGGCATGGCGCACGACACGGTTCATATGGCCCTCATGCACCAGCGTGCCCGAATGGCAATCGTCGGTACACAGGATGAAGTTGCGCGGATCGAGCCCTTTTTCCGTCACTGCGGTGATCTGGGTCTCCACGTCATACCAGGCGCTGCCCAGCCGCATCATGCTGCGCATGCCCTGGCGCACCCGGGCGATGGCATCCGCCTCGCAGGTGCCCTCGTGATCGTCGGCCGGGCCACCCGCCACATAGGCGGCAAAGGCGGGTCCCAGATCGGGCGAGGCATAATGCCCGCCCACCGTCTTGCCCGCGCGCTGGGTGGCGGCGATCTCGGCCAGCATCTTGGGGTCGGCATTGGTGACGCCGGGAAAATTCATCATCTCGCCCAGGCCGATGATGCCGGGCCAGGTCATCGCCTCGGCCACATCCTCGGGAGTGATCTCATACCCGGTGGTTTCCAGACCGGGCGCCGAGGGGGCGCAGGAGGGCATCTGGGTAAAGATGTTGACGGGCTGCATCAGCGCCTCGTCATGCATCATCCGTACACCGGCAAGGCCAAGGACATTGGCGATCTCATGCGGGTCGGTGAACATGGTGGTGGTGCCATGCGGGATGACGGCGGCAGCGAATTCCGCCGGGGTCAGCATACCGCTTTCGATATGCATATGCCCGTCGCAGAGGCCGGGGATCATGTAGCGCCCGTTCGCCTCGATGATCCGGGTTTCCGGGCCGGTGCAATGGCTGGCATCGGGGCCGACAAAGGCGATGCGCCCTTCGGCAATGGCGATGGAGTGGCCGGGTAGTGCCTCGCGCGTGTGCACGTTGATCCAGATACCATCGCGGATGATCATGTCCGCTGGTTCACGGCCTGCGGCGACGGCGACCAGGCGGGGGGCCACGTCGGCCCAAGCTGAGAAAGTCTTGTGTTCCATGGCGCAGCTTTTCCGAAACCGCGACCGGGTGCAAGCCCTGCCAAAAGGGTTTCATCAAAGCTTCGTCTTTGCCCGCTTGACAGCGGCAGGCGGTCGGCGTGACCTTGCCGGAATGGATTATGACACGATAGATGCAGATGGGTTCGGGCGGTCGCTCAGGGGGATCGGGCTGAACCTGCTGGTACGGGATGTTCCGGCGGAATGTGCCTTTCTAGAGGCGGTGTTCAGGATGCAATCGCATCAGGTGACGGCGAATTTCGCCATTGTCACCTATGGCGAGCAGGTGTTCCAGCTGCACAGCGACGGTACCTATCACGCCAACCCGCTGCTGGGGCTGTTGCCGGAAAACCCGCCGCGCGGCGCGGGGATCGAAATCAGGCTCTATGACAGCGATCCCGATAGGGCGGTGGAACGGGCCGAGGCATTTGGCGCGACCATCCTGCAAGCGCCGACCGACAAGCCGCATGGCCTGTGCGAGGCCTATATCCTGTGCGGCAATGGCTATGCATGGGTGCCGAGCCGGCCCAAGGACAGTGCCTGACCGCAGCGCGCCGCAGGCGCGCTGCCCGGCCCAACGGGAGGAGGTGTCGCGCCAGCGGCATCGACGACGGGCGGGAGCGCCCCCTTTCCCGGATCACCCGGCCTCGCGGGCGATTTCGGCGCGAATCCAGTTGGCAAAGGCCACCGCACCGGGGGTCTCCTCGGCCTGTGGTGACAAAAGCAGGTAATAGGCCTCGGGCATCAGCACGCTGTGGTCGAAAGGGGCGATCAGGCGGCCTTCGGCCATCAGGCGCGATACGATCACCTTATGCCCCATACACAACCCGTCCCCGGCCATGGCCACGGAAAGCCCGACCATATAGGTGGTAGCATAGGTGATCGGCGGGTTGGGCCAGGGCAGGCCCACGTCCTCGGCCCAGCTCGCCCAATTCGACAGCAGGTTCGAACAGTCGTAGAGCGGCTGTTCATGCAGGTTTTCAAGCGTGACCGGATAGCCCGGAACACAGACCGGGAAATAGCGATCGGTTGTCAGCAGCTCGGTCCGCACCGTATCCGCCGGGCGCAGGGAATAGCGGATCTCCACCGCCGCGCCCTCGGCCATTTCGCGTGGTTCCCACAACTCGGTGAAGATGTTCAGATGCACATCCGGGTGCAGCGCGCGGAACCGGGGCAGGCGCGGCCCCAGCCAGTTGACCGCAAATGTGATGTTGCATTGCACCTGCACCGTATTCTGATGGTCGCCGGTCACCGCGCGGGTGCCCCGGATCAGGGTGCGGAACGCCTCTCGCACCACCGGCAGATAGGTGATCCCGGCCTCGGTCAGTTCCAGCGCCCGGGGTCGGCGGTGAAACAGCGGCTGGCGCAGGTGCGATTCCAGCGCTTTGATCTGCTGGCTGACCGCGCTTTGCGTCATGTTCAGATCGCGCGCGGCGCCGGTAAAGGACAGGTGGCGGGCAGCGGCCTCGAAGGTGCGCAACCAGCCCAGCGGGGGAAGGGGGTTCTGCATCTCATAACCCTGCCATAAGTATTTCTAATGCGAAACGGGAGAATTTTTCGTTGGTCAAACCTGATGTCAAAAGGCAGGTTTTGGGCAACCCGATCGCCAGCCGACACCAGGAGAGAGCCCATGTCCGTCACCAGCCTGCGCCCTAATATCGACCATTGGCCGGACCGCGTCGATCTGGCCGCGTCCTTTCGCTGGATCGAGCGGCTGAACATGCATGAAGGGGTCGCCAATCATTTCAGCCTGGCGGTGAACGACGAGGGCACGCAGTTCCTGATGAACCCCAACCAGATGCATTTTGCGCGCATCCGCGCCTCGGACCTGCTGCTGCTGGATGCCAACGACCCCAGGACGATGGAGATGCCGGGGGCGCCTGATCCCACCGCCTGGGGCCTGCATGGCTCGATCCACCGCCGCTGTCCGCATGCGCGTTGCGTGATGCATGTGCATTCGATCTTTGCCACCGTGCTGGCCAGCCTTGCCGACAGTACCCTGCCGCCGATCGACCAGAACACCGCGACCTTTTACAACCGCTATGTCATCGACGACGAATTCGGCGGGCTGGCGTTCGAGAGCGAGGGCGAGCGCTGTGCCTCGATGCTGAGCGATCCGAAGAAGCGGGTG
Source organism: Ruegeria sp. YKSD163 (assembly GCF_059612905.1). Classification (NCBI taxonomy): domain Bacteria; kingdom Pseudomonadati; phylum Pseudomonadota; class Alphaproteobacteria; order Rhodobacterales; family Roseobacteraceae; genus Ruegeria; species Ruegeria sp. YKSD163. The sequence goes on along the minus strand of NZ_JBXWRM010000003.1, from coordinate 217,637 downwards.
ATGATCATGGGCAACCATGGCGTGCTGGTGATCGGCAGCGACGTCGGTGACACGCTGAACCGGCTTTATTACTTTGAGCGTGCCGCCGAGACCTATATCCGCGCCTTGCAGACGGGCCGCCCGCTTAGGGTGCTCAGCGACGAGATTGCCGAGAAGACTGCGCAGGAGCTTGACGACTATCCGGGCCAGGCCGAGGCGCATCTGCGCGAGGTCAAGGCGGTGCTGGACGGTGAAGGCTCGACCTACGCCAGTTGACACTTTGAAAATCGCAACTTGCCTGCACCGGCCCGACGGCGCCGGAGGATGGCGCTTGTCCAGAGACGAGGAAAGACGATGACCGATTTCAGTCAGGACGCCGAAGCGGCACGCTGGAATTATCGCCCCGAGAACCCCGTGGGGCTGAACCCGCTGTTCACCTGGCCGCCGCGTCCGGCGGCGGTGCTGCGGTGGTATCGGGGGGCGTGGCTTCAGCTCACCTCGCTGACACTCTGTTTGGTGCTGGCCGTTGCGGCCTATGCCTGGTTCCTGCCGCCGCTCGAGACGATGCAGAGCTTTGCGCCCGGTTGGATGTTCCGGGTGTGGCTGTTGAACATGGTGCCACAGATCATGGTGGCGGGCGGTCTGCACTGGTGGCTCTACATGCGCAAGGGCCAGGGCATGTACAAGAAGTTCGACCGCCGTGACCTGACCCGCGACAACGGTACCTTTACCTTTCGCAACCAGGTCTGGGACAATATCTGGTGGACGCTTGGAAGCGCGATGACCGTCTGCACGGTCTATCAATGGCTGATCTACTGGGTCATGGCCAATGGCTGGGTCCCCACCGTTACCTGGGCGCAGGCACCGGTCTGGTTCGTGGTCTGGATGTTCTTCATCCCGATGTGGTCGGGGCTGCATTTCTACTGGGTGCACCGGCTGGAGCATCACCCGAAGCTCTACAAGCATGTGCACGCCGTGCATCACCGCAATGTCAACATCGGCCCGTGGTCCGGGATTTCGAACCACTGGTACGAGAATATCCTCTATTTCACGACCTATTTCATTCATCTGCTGGTGCCCTCACACCCGCTGCATCTGCTGTTTCACATCTACTTCCAGCAGGTCAGCCCGATCCTGTCGCATTCGGGGTTCGAGAAGATCAAGGCGGGCGAGACCGAGGCCGCCAAGACCGGGGATTTCTTTCACCAGCTGCATCACCGATATTTCGAGTGCAATTACGGCACCTCCGAGATCCCCTTTGACAAGTGGTTCGGCACCTTCCACGACGGCAGCGCCGAGGCGACCACGCGCACCCGCGCCTTCAAGAAGCAGATGTATACCTGACCCGGTTGACAGGTTTCACAAGGGCCGCCCGCTTGGGCGGTCTTTCACGTTTTTGAGGGCGCGCGCGCCGGGTCTTTACCTTTGCCCCGCGCCTCTGTTACAGGCGCCCGGTCCGGATCATCCGGGCGCCGGTCGCAGCCTACCCGGCTTATGAAAACAAGGGACCCAAACGTGAAGACACTTGTCATCTGCTCCGGCGGATTGGATTCGGTATCGCTGGCCCACAAGGTGGCCGCCGAGCACGATCTGATCGGCCTTATCTCCTTCGACTACGGTCAGCGCCACCGCAAGGAACTGGACTTTGCCGCCCGTGCCGCCACACGGCTGGGCGTACCGCATGACCTGATCGACATGGGACAGATCGGCGCGCATCTGTCGGGCAGTGCCCTGACCGATGATGTGGACGTGCCCGACGGGCATTATGCCGAGGACACCATGAAGATCACCGTGGTGCCCAACCGCAATGCCATCATGCTGGCCATCGCCTTCGGCATCGCCGCGGCCAAACAGGCCGATGCGGTGGCGACCGCCGTGCATGGCGGCGATCACTTCATCTATCCCGATTGCCGCCCCGGGTTTACCCAGGCGTTCGAGGCGATGCAGGCGCAGGCGCTGGACGGTTATGCCAATGTCCGGCTCTACACGCCCTTTGTACACGAACCGAAATCGGCCATCGTGCGCGAGGGCGCGCGGCACAACACGCCCTTTGCCGACACCTGGTCCTGCTACAAGGGGGGCGACGTGCATTGCGGCCGCTGCGGCACCTGTGTCGAGCGGCGCGAGGCCTTCCATCTGGCGGGCGTCACCGATCCGACCACCTATGCCGACCCCGAATTCTGGCGCGCGGCGGTGGAGGGGCGTTGATGTACCGGATCACCAAGGAGTTCCATTTCTCGGCCTCGCACCAGCTGTGCCATCTGCCCGACGACCATCCCTGTGCCCGGCTGCACGGGCATAACTATATCGTCGAGGTCGAACTGGCCGCCGCCGATCTGGATGCCAACGGCTTTGTCCGCGATTACCGCGAGTTGAAGCCGCTCAAGACATGGATCGACGATGCGCTGGACCATCGTCACCTGAACGAGGTGTTCGGCCATGACATGGTCACGTCCGAGCGACTGGCGAAAGAGGTCTTTGACTTCTGCAAGGCGCGCTGGGCAGAGACCAGCGCCGTACGGGTCAGCGAAACGCCCAAGACCTGGGCCGAGTACCGGCCATGACCACGCTGCGCATCGCCGAAATCTTCGGTCCCACGATACAGGGAGAGGGCGCGGTGATCGGCGCGCCCACCGTGTTCGTGCGGGCGGGCGGCTGCGATTACCGTTGTTCCTGGTGCGACAGCCTGCATGCGGTGGACAGCGCCTATCGCGACACATGGGCCGCGATGAGCACCGAGGAGATCTGGGCCGAGGTCGTGCGTCTGTCGGGCGGTATGCCGCTGACAGTGTCGCTCTCGGGCGGCAATCCCGCGATCCAGGACTTCGGCCCGTTGATCGAGATGGGCAAGGCGCAGGGCTATCGCTTTGCGCTGGAAACCCAAGGATCGGTCGCGCGGGGCTGGTTTCGTCAGCTTTCGCCTCTGATCCTCAGCCCCAAACCGCCCTCGTCCGGCGAAACGGTGGATTGGGACCGGTTCGGCGACTGTATCGCACAGGCGCGCGATGCGGTGACGGTGATCAAGATCGTGGTGTTCGACGAGGCCGATTACCTCTGGGCGCGCGAGGTGGCGGCGCGTTATCCGAACCTGCCGATCTATCTGCAACCGGGCAACCACACGCCGCCGCCGCCCGATGCCGAGGATGCCGCCATCGACATGGACGGTATCATGGCGCGTTACCAATGGCTGATCGGACGGACCCTGTCCGACCGATGGTTCACCCCCACAATCCTGCCGCAGCTGCATGTACTGGTCTGGGGCAACAAGCGCGGCGTTTGAGGCGCCGAAAGGAGCAAGACAATGGCCAACCAGGACATCTATGCAAACCTGACCCAACTGGGTGGCAAGACGGAACTGCCGAACTCGCCCGACGAGGCGGTGCTGGAAAAGGTCCCCAACCCGCAGTCGGGCACCGATTACGCAGTGCGCTTTACCGCGCCCGAGTTCACCTCGCTCTGCCCGCTGACAGCGCAGCCCGATTTCGCCCATATCGTGATCGACTATGTGCCGGGCGACTGGCTGGTGGAAAGCAAGTCGCTGAAGCTTTATCTCGGCTCATTCCGCAATCACGGTGCGTTCCACGAGGATTGCAGCGTCTCCATCGGCAAGCGGTTGGTCGAACTGCTGGCGCCCAAATGGCTGCGGGTCGGGGCCTATTGGTATCCGCGCGGCGGTATCCCGATCGACGTGTTCTATCAGACCGGGCCGGAATTGCCGGGTGTCTGGATCCCCGATCAGGGCGTGCCGACTTATCGCGGGCGGGGCTAGGTTCAGGCACCTAGGATTTCTCGAACAGCGCAATAAACGCCATGTCGTCCTTGTGCGGGCCTGCGGCCAGATCGCCATAGATCCGGACCCGGGGCAGTTTGAGGTTCTCGATCTGCCCCTGCGCCATCCGGCGCAGCGCAAGGTCGAAGCCCTTTTCCTCGAAATGCTTGGCGTTGATCGAGATCGCGAATTGCGCGCCGTGCCGGGCGACGCGCAAGAGCGCGGGAAAGACCTCGGGGCCCAGATGGCCATGGGTGAAGGTGCCTGAGGACACGATGCCGGAATAGCTGTCGCGCGGGGCGGGGATGCCCTGGTTCAGGTCGGTCTCGATCGCGTCGCGATAGATGTCCTTGCGCATGGCGCGGTCCAGCATCTCGGCGCTGATATCGGCGGCGTCGATCGGACCGACGCCAAGCCCGGCCAGAACGGCGCCGCAGAGGCCGGTTCCGGCGCCCACATCCAGAACTGGCCCCTGTCCACCCGCCGCAACAAAGGCACGCGCGGTGTGCACCGGCAGTTGGTAGTCTTCGCGGGCGGCAAAGCTGTCGTCATAATCGCCGGCCCATTCGGCATAGAGCTGCCGGTTGTCCTCGGGCGATTGCAGGCCGTAGGCCGCGTCCAGATCGGGTGTCTTGATGCTCATGCACAATTGAAGGCCCAAGTGCGGATTCGAATCAAGTGCGTCGATCCAGCGCTTGCACATCGCGCGCGGGCGCAGCATCTAGGATTCCATGACTGGAACGCTGCTTTCTTTTGGACATGGCTATACCGCCCGGGTGCTGTCGCGGGCGCTGGCCCCACAGGGCTGGCGCATCATCGGGACCAGCCGCAACCCCGACCAGATGGAGGCGATCCGCGCCTCGGGGGCCGAGCCTTTGCTTTGGCCGGGCGAGGAGATCTCGTTCGACGGCGTCACCCATCTGCTGATCTCGACCGCGCCCGATGCCGCGGGCGATCCGGTGCTGGCGGCGCTGGGCGATCGGATCGCAGCGTGCGCTGCGCAGTTTCGCTGGGTCGGTTACCTGTCAACCACCGCCGTCTATGGCGACCATGGTGGCGCTTGGGTCGACGAGACGACGCCGCTCAGCCCTTTGGCCGCGCGTGGGCGCTGGCGGGTGACGGCGGAACAGCAATGGCAGGCGATTCCGGGTCTGCCGATTCACATCTTTCGGTTGGCCGGTATCTACGGCCCGGGGCGCGGGCCATTCTCGAAACTGGGCAAGGGCGGCATTCGCCGGATCATCAAGCCGGGACAGGTCTTCTCGCGCATCCATGTCGAGGATATCGCCCAGGTCCTGGCCGCCTCGATGGCGCGGCCCAACCCCGGATCGGTCTATAATGTCTGCGACGACGAACCGGTACCGCCACAAGACGTGATCGCCTATGCGGCCGAGTTGCAGGGCTTGCCCCTGCCCCCCGCGGTCGATTTCGACAAGGCCGACCTGACCCCGATGGCGCGCAGTTTCTACAGCGAGAACAAGCGGGTGCGGAACGACCGGATCAAGGACGAACTGGGTGTTCTGTTGAAGTACCCCAACTACCGGGTGGGGCTGGAGGCCTTGCAGGTCGAAGGCGGGGATTGACCGGGAAAGGGCTTGTTAGGGCTGCGTCCGCTATCACGACCGCTCTGGCCCGTCAGCCTCTTCAGGTCCATGCAGCACGATATTGAACCCTTCGTCTGCCGTGGGTTCTGCGAAATACCTGGAAAACAGCTGGAACTGGGCTTCGGTCGCGGCAAAGGGGTGATCCCCCTTTGCATTGCGGGCATGCAGCCGTTCCAGACAGATTTCATCCGGGGTCGCCATGACGTGCAATTGGTGTGACGCATTCGATGCGGCAAGGATGCTGCGCATCCAGGTGCGGTTCTCGGTCGTGTTGGCTGGGAAATCGAGGACAACAGAAACCCCGGCATTCAACAGCGAAACGACATGTGACCCCATGATCGCCCGCAGCTTGGCCGCGCAGCGCATGTAGTTCTTTGGCGACGACATCTCTTCGGAAAACAAGGCGCTCAGCCATTCGTCTTCGGCAATCAGCACCGTTCCTTCGACGCGCCCCAAACGGGCAGCAAGGGTCGATTTCCCGGATCCGATCTTGCCGCAGAGCATATGCAGGGTTGGGGCAGAAGGTGGCATTCGGGTATCCATTCTTTCTAGCTGACGGATTGATCCTCCGGGTCTGACGGCGGGCAGCCAAGGTCGCAGCGGGACTCAGAGAGAGACCGCATTTGATAACCAGATGGTTAAGCCCGCTTCTCCCCGATCTTCGCCACACCCAGCACTTCGAGCACCTTGGCCTCGATCTGGGGGGCGTTCATGCCTGCGATGGCATACATGTCCTCGGGGCTGGATTGGTCGATGAACGTGTCGGGCAGGACCATCGAACGGAACCTGAGCCCGTGGTCGAAGACTCCCTCGTCCGCCAGCAGTTGCGCGACGTGGCTGCCAAAGCCGCCGACGGCGCCTTCTTCGATGGTGATCAGCGCTTCGTGGTCGTGAGCCAGCTGCAGAATCAGATCGCGGTCCAGCGGTTTTGCAAAGCGGGCGTCGGCGATGGTGGGGGTGATCCCGCGGGCGGCCAGCGCCTCGGCGGCCTTTTGCACCTCGGCGAGCCTGGTGCCGAAGGAGAGGAGCGCGACGCGCGCGCCTTTCCGGATCATCCGGCCCTTGCCGATCTCCAGCACCTTGCCCTGTTCGGGCATCTCGACGCCCACGCCCTCGCCGCGCGGATAGCGGAAAGCGATCGGGCCGTCATCATGCGCTGCGGCGGTGGCGACCATGTGCACCAGTTCGGCCTCGTCGGCGGCGGCCATGACCACCATGCCGGGCAGGTTGGCCAGATAGGCGATGTCGAAACTGCCTGCATGGGTGGCGCCGTCGGCGCCGACCAGACCGGCGCGGTCGATGGCGAAACGGACCGGCAGGCGCTGGATGGCCACGTCATGCACGACCTGATCGTAACCGCGTTGCAGGAAGGTCGAATACATCGCGCAGAAGGGTTTCAGCCCGCCCGCCGCGAGGGCGGCAGAGAAGGTGACGCCATGCTGTTCGGCGATGCCCACGTCGAAGCAGCGCGAGGGATAGCGTTCGGCAAAGAGGTTCAGCCCGGTGCCGTCGGGCATGGCGGCGGTGACGGCGACGATCTTGTCGTCGCGGGCTGCCTGATCGACCAGCGCCTTGCCAAAGACCGAAGTATAGGAGGGCGCGTTCGAGGGCGCCGTTTTCTGCTCGCCCGTGACCACGTCGAATTTGGCCGTGGCATGGCCCCGGTCGCGGGCACGTTCGGCGGGGGCGTAACCCTTGCCCTTCTTGGTCAGCACATGCAGCAGGATCGGGCCGGTGGCGCGGGCCTTGATGGTGCGCAGGACCGGCAGGAGCTGGTGCATGTCGTGCCCGTCGATGGGGCCGATATAGGAAAACCCCAGCTCCTCGAACAAGGTGCCGCCGACGGCCATGCCCTTGAGCATTTCCTTGGCGCGCTTGGCGCCCTCGCGGAAGGGTTCGGGCAAGAGCGAGACCGCGCCCTTGGCGGCGGCTTTCAGCTCCTGAAACGGGGCCTCGGCGTAGAGGCGGGAGAGGTAATTCGACAGCGCGCCGACCGGCGGGGCGATCGACATCTCGTTGTCGTTGAGGATGACGATGAGGCGCTTTTTCAGGTGGCCCGCGTTGTTCATCGCCTCGAACGCCATGCCGGCGGACATGGAACCGTCGCCGATCACGGCGATGGCATCGCCCAACCCCTCGGGCGTCACGCCGCCAAGGTCGCGGGCGACGGCAAACCCCAGCGCGGCGCTGATCGAGGTGGAGCTATGGGCGGCGCCGAACGGGTCATAGGGCGACTCGGAGCGCTTGGTGAAGCCCGAAAGCCCATCCTTCATCCGCAGGGTGCGGATGCGGTCGCGGCGTTCGGTCAGGATCTTGTGCGGGTAACACTGGTGGCCGACATCCCAGATCACCTTGTCGCGCGGGGTGTCAAACACCGCATGCAGCGCCACGGTCAGTTCCACCACGCCAAGGCCCGCGCCCAGATGCCCGCCGGTTACCGAGACGGCCGAGACGGTTTCGGCCCTGAGCTCTCCAGCGAGTTGGGTGAGCTGCGCGTCAGAGAACCGTTTCAGGTCCGCCGGACGGGTCACCTGGTCGAGAAGCGGGGTATGCGGGCGGTCAGGCATGGCGTCCTTCGTGGTTCAGTTCTCGCGCGCAATAACGAAGCGGGCGGCTTCCTTCAAGGTTTCGGCGCGAGCGCCATAGGGGGCGAGGGCCGTACACGCCTGGTCGACAAGGTCGCGGGCGCGGGTCTTGGCGGCGTCGAGACCCAAGAGCGAGACAAAGGTGGCCTTGCCTGCGCTGGCGTCCTTTTGCAGCCGTTTGCCCGCCTTTTCGGCATCGCCTTCGACATCCAAGATGTCGTCGGCGATCTGAAAGGCAAGCCCCAGCGCGCGGGCATATTGGCGCAAGGGGGCCGGATCGGCCCCACCCAGCACGGCACCGGCGGCAGCGGACCATTCGATCAGCGCGCCGGTCTTGCCCGCTTGCAGCCGGGTGATCTGGTCAAGTGTCAGCGGTTCTGGCGCGGTTTCGGCGGCGATGTCCAGCGCCTGGCCCAGCACCATGCCGCGCGCGCCCGCCGCCTGCGCCAGCGTCAGTGTCAGGGTGGCGCGGGTCTCGGCGGTTCCGACCTCAGGGCGGGTACACAGCTCAAAGGCCAGCGAATGCAGCGCGTCGCCCGCCAGAACGGCGGTGCCTTCGTCCCATTTCACATGGGCGGTGGGGCGGCCCCGGCGCAGGTCGTCGTCGTCCATGCAGGGCAGGTCGTCATGCACCAGGCTGTAGGCATGCAGCGCCTCGATGGCGGTGGCGGGCCAGATCGCGCGCGCTTCGTCCACGTCATGCAGCCGGGCGCTTTCGAGCACCAGAAAGCCGCGCAGGCGCTTGCCGCCCTCGGTGGTCCAGGCCATGGCGCGGGTGATGTCGAGCGGCTCCAGCGCGCCCAGCACAGTGTCGAAACTGCGCTGGATCAGCGCGGCGTCCTGCGCCAGCCTTTCGCCGAACATGGTCAGAGACCTTCGACCGGCTTGGTGCCCGTTGGCTGGCCATTGCTGTCGAGCGTGATGGCGGCAACCTTTTCTTCGGCGCGCTTGAGCTCGTCCTCGCAGCGTTTTTTCAGCGCCGCGCCGCGTTCGTAAAGCGCGATGGACTGATCCAGCGCCACATCGCCGCGTTCAAGCTGACCGACCACGGTTTCCAGCTCTTTCATCGCCTGTTCAAAGCTCATCTGGTCGACGGGGGTCTCGGTCATGTCGCGGCCTTTATCAATTCCTGTACATGCGCGCGCGTTGCGGCGGCGAGCGCGTTCAGATCATAACCGCCTTCGAGAGTCGAGACGATACGGCCCCGGCACAATCCTTGCGCAAGGGTGCAAAGCTCGGCTGTGAGCCAGGCGAAATCTGCGGTGGACCAGTTCAGGTTGGCCAGCGGGTCGTCCTGATGGGCGTCGAACCCGGCCGAGATGATGATGAGTTCGGGCTTGAAGGCGCGCAGGCGCGGGAAGGCCTGTGCCATGTAGGCCGCGCGCATCTCGGCGCCGCCGGTGCCGGGGGCCAGCGGGATGTTGACGATCTGGCCATGCGCGCCATCCTCGTCCGGGCGGCCCGAGCCGGGCCAGAGCGGCATCTGCTGGCTGGTGATCAGAAGCGCGCGCGCTTCGTCCCACAAAAGATCCTGGGTGCCATTGCCGTGATGCACATCGAAATCCACCACTGCGACGCGGTTCAACCCGTGATGGTCAAGCGCATGTTTCGCGGCCAGCGCGGCATTGCCGAAGAGGCAGAAGCCCATCGCGGTTTCGCGTTCGGCGTGGTGGCCGGGCGGGCGGATGGCGCAAAAGGCGTTCTGCACCTCGCCGCCCAGCACCATGTCGACCGCGCGCACCACCGCGCCTGCGGCGCGGAACGCGGCATCGACCGAGCCGGGCGACAGGAAGGTGTCGCCGTCGATCTGGGTGAACCCCTCCTCGGGGCGGGCATCGCGGATATCGGCGATATAGCCTGCGGGGTGGATGCGCAGCAGGTCGTCTTCGGCAGCCATCGGTGCGGTGACACGGCGCACGTCAAGCGGTTCGAGGGCGTGAAGCACATGTTCCAAGCGGGCCACCCGCTCAGGGTGGCCGGTGGGCGTGACATGGTTCAGGCAGTCGGCATGGGTGATCAGGGCGGTTGTCATGGTGCGCACGCTAGCAACGCGCGCGCGGCTCTGCAAACGCTCTGTTCCCTTGGGTCAGTTGATCGGGGCCAGCAGCTCGGGGGCGGTCACCAGTTGGCGCACACCATGGCTGTGATCTTCGTTGAAGACGTTACCCTTGGCGCCCCAGTGCTGGATCGAGCTGTAGGAAAGTTTCATGCATTCGGGGCGCACGCTCCATGTCACCTGCATGGGCGAACAGACCTCTTGCGTGTAGCTGGGTCCGGTGGTCGAGCCGAGAAAGACCACGGGCTGGCCGGTGCCCGAGGGCAGCGATTTTGGCTGGTGCAATCCGCCCGCCATATGGCCGTCATAGGCAAAGGTGCCGAAGTCGGCGGCGCTGTCGTCGTTGACGATCAGGAATACCTGCGATTCGACCCGCAGAGAGGGGTTGGTGCAGGCATCCGAGAAACAGGAGCCGAGCGTTGGGCCGGGATCGACATCGCAGGTGGTATAGACCCAATGCACCTCGATCGTGTCGCCGGGTTTTACACCGTGGAATGCCTCGTGCCCCTCGGGCGTGGTCAGTTCGGCGGCGGACAGGCTCTCGGTGCCATTGCATTTCCAGCCGCCATGCTCGCCCTCGCCACCGGGCAGAGAGAAACCGGGCCCCTTGTGTTCAGCATTGGTATGCGTGTGGATGTCGCAGAGGTTCATCGAGGCCGTTTCGGGCGCGCGGGGAAAGCTGACGGGGTTGGTGCCGATGGCGCTGGCAATGTCGCGGGGGGTCTGAGGGCCGAAGCCCCGGCACAGGGTCTGGGCGCTGGCGGGCAGGGCCAGTGCTAGAAACGCGACTGAAAGAATGCCGGTGCTATTCATGAGTGGAGCCTCTCTGAAATCAATGAGTTCAGCCTATCATGAAAAGAGCCGCGGATGAGAAAAGTCTGCGCGCCTAGTCCGGCGCGAGCATGTAGCCCGCGCCGCGCACCGTTTGCAGGTAGCGCGGCTGTTTCGGGTTGGGCTCGATCTTGCGGCGCAGGCGAGTGATCTGCACGTCGACCGCGCGTTCCTGGGCCTGACCCCGGTCGCGGCCCAGATCCTCGACCAGCTTGGTGCGGGTGATCGCCTCGCCCGGACGAGCGGCAAAGATCTTCATCAACTGGTTCTCGGTAGCGGTCAGGCGGACCAGCTGGTCACCCTGCCACATCTCGCCGCGTTCTATGTCATATCGGATCGGCCCCAGTTGCAGGAACTTGGGTGCCGCGTCCTGGGCGCTGGTATCGGGCACGCGGCGCAGGATCGCATTGATCCGGAGCAGAAGCTCGCGCGGTTCGAAGGGTTTTGCCAGATAGTCGTCGGCGCCCGCCTCCAGCCCGGCGATCCGGTGCTCGGTCTCGCCACGGGCGGTCAGCAGCAGGATCGGCGTGCTCAGGGTCTGACGCAGGGCACGGGTCAGGCTGACACCATCCTCGCCCGGCATCATCACATCCATGACGATCAGGTCGAAATCCAGCCCTGACAGGATGCGCCGCGCATGTTCGGCATCGCGTGCGGCGGTGACAAGGAACCCGTTGCGCATCAGGAACTTCTTGAGCAAGTCACGAATACGTTCGTCGTCATCGACGATCAGCAGGTGGGCGTCAAAGGCGCTCATGAGCCGCTGTCCCGCAGCTTGACATAGGCCCGTTGCATCTCGCGATCCATCATCGCCTCCAATACCTGGCGGAACCCGGCGACCGCCTCGGGTCCGGCCTCCTTGTATGCGGCGCGCATCCGGGCGCGCTGCGCATCCGACAGTTTCGCCTCCAGTGCCGCGCCCGCCTCGGTCAGGAACAGGTGCCGCTCGCGCTTGTCCTGGGTGCCGACCCGGCTTTCGACCAGGCCGTCGGCGATGAGGGTGCGCAGAACGCGGTTCAGCGACTGTTTGGTGACCCCCAGAATGGCCAGCAGGTTGTTCACCGTGGTGCCCGGTGCCCGGTTGATGAAGTGGATCGCCCGGTGATGGGCGCGGCCATAGGCCATCTCGGCTAGGATCCGGTCGGGGTCTGCGGTAAAGCCGCGATAGGCGAAAAACATCGCCTCGATCCCCTGCCGCAGCTGCTCGTCGGTCAGAAACAGCAGGCTTTCACCGCCAAAGACCGGTGATGGTCGCGCGTCGGACATGTGGTGCACCTTTGTCGTTCCTCGTCACTTTATGTCAGTCTTGTTGACATTCCAATACTGAACAGGTAGTGAGTCGCAGTTTTTGCGCAATATAGTGTCCGGTGTGGAACTTGTTGGCGCAATTATTGGAAATACTACCTGGCGTGGAGGGAACACAATGGCGGGTTATGATGATCGCGACGGCGTGATCTGGATGGATGGGGAGCTGGTCGATTGGCGCGATGCCAAGGTCCATATCCTCACCCATGCCATGCACTATGCCTCGTCTGTGTTCGAGGGCGAGCGCGCCTATAACGGCAAGATCTTCAAGAGCCGGGAACATTCCGAGCGGCTCGTTGCCAGTGCGCAAGCGCTGGACATGCCGATGCCCTATTCTGTCGACCAGATCGAGGCCGCCAAGGAAGAGACGCTGAAGGCCAGCGGTCTGACCGATGCCTATGTTCGGGCGTTGGTCTGGCGTGGTTCGGGCGAGGATATGGGCGTGGCCTCGGCCCGCAATCCGGTGCGGATGGCAATCGCGGTCTGGCCTTGGGGCGCCTATTACGGCGACGCCAAGATGCAGGGCGCCAAGCTGGACATCGCCGAGTGGAAGCGGCCCAGCCCCGAGACGATCCCGGTACATGCCAAGGCGGCTGGCCTTTACATGATTTGCACCATCTCCAAGCACAAGGCCGAGGCCAAGGGCTGTTCGGATGCGCTGTTCATGGACTGGCGCGGTTATGTGGCCGAGGCGACCGGCGCCAATGTGTTCTTTGTCAAGGACGGCGAGGTGCATACGCCGCTGGCCGACTGCTTTTTGAACGGGATCACCCGGCAGACGGTGATCGGGATGCTCAAGGACAAGGGCATCACCGTGCACGAGCGCCGCATCAAGCCGGAAGAGATGGAAGGGTTCGAACAGTGCTGGCTGACCGGCACCGCCGCCGAGGTCACTCCGGTGGGCCAGATTGGCCCCTATACGTTCGAAGTGGGTCAGATGACCCGCGAAATCGCGGCGGAATATGAGGCGCTGGTTCGGGCGTAAATCGCGACCTGTTTTTTGGGGAAAGGGCGCCGGATGACCGGCGCCCTTTTTGTTTCAGACGATCTCGGTCGTGACGACGACATTGCCACGGGTGGCGTTGGAATAGGGACAGATCGCGTGACCTGCATCAGCGATGCGCTGCGCCTCGGCCTTGTCGACGCCGGGCATAGACACTTTGAGCGTCACGGCCAGGCCAAACCCGCCCTCGGCACGGGGGCCGATGCCGACCTCGGCATCGACCGAGACATCGGCGGGCACTTTGGCCAGGCTCTCGTCCTGGGTCGTGGCGAATTGCATCGCCCCGACATAGCAGGCGGCATATCCCGCGGCGAACAGCTGTTCGGGGTTGTGGCCCTTGCCGTTGCCCCCCATTGCGGGCGGGGTGGCGAGCACCAGGTCGAGGCCGGATTCGGCGACCTGTGCCTGGCCATTGCGGCCACCGGTGGCGCGGGCATGGGCGGTATAGACGGGGGACACGGTCATATTGGGCTCCATTTTATCGAATGCGATTAAATCGTGTACGATCTAAATAGTAGCCTAGTCCGCGAAATGCAAGACGTTGCGAAAAAATCGCGCGCGATCTATATCGTGGGCATGCTGGATCGTGCCCTTACCCTCGACGAGTTGCTCTGCTTTTCGCTCTATTCCGCCAATCATGCGATGGGGCGGCTGTACCGCCCGCTGTTGGCGCGGTTCGATCTGACCTATCCGCAATACCTGGTGCTGGTGGCGCTGTGGCAGCAGGACGGGCGCAAGGTGAGCGCTCTGGGCGCGGAATTGCAGCTTGAATCAAACACGCTGACGCCGCTTTTGAAACGGATGGAGGCGGCTGGGTTGATCAGGCGCGCGCGCAACCCTCAGGATGAGCGCAGCGTGATCGTTACCCTGACCGATAAGGGCCGTGGGTTGGAGAGCGAAGCGGCGGACATCTCGAACTGTATTCTGGCGGCGGCGGATGCGGACCTTGCCGAACTGGCCGAGCTGCGCGAGCGGTTGCACCGGTTGACCAAACGGTTGCGCGAGGCCGGATAACGGCCCCGCGCGTCAGGTGGTTACGACCACCGATCCCCTCATATGCGGGTGGTAGGCACAGAAATAGGGATAGGTGCCGGGGGTATCGAAGCGGATCGTGGCCTGCCCGCCCTTTTCCAATTCTTCGGTATCCCAGTTTACCTCGTCATCTGTGGCGGTATGCGGGGCAAAGTCGTGGTTGATCCAGCGCACGGTTTCCCCGGCCCGGATGGTGATCTCGGCCGGCTCAAAGGCAAAGGCGCGGATATCGACCACCACCGGGGTAGAGCCCGATGCGGGGAGCGCGGAACCCACGATCGCCCCCCCCGCACCGAAGCAGACCTGCCTGCGGGTCAGCCGCATTGCAGGCCGTTCACCATCTGCTCGGCATGGCCTTCGTGCACCTTGAAGGTGACGAGCGCTTCGGACAGCAGATCCTTGAGCGGTTCGACGGTCACGGTCGGGATGAACACGCCTTCGACCGTCTGGTTGACCACCTGGTGGTAGCCGAGTTCGTTCTGGGCATAGGCGCAGTCAAAGGCCTTGCCGCTCAGCGACATCAGTTCGGCGCGCTTGTCGGCGGCACCCTTGACCAGCGTGCGGCTCAGGTCGTTGTCCTGGGGCGTGACGTTCAGCTTGGTGATCAGATCGCCGGCAGCAACGTTCACCGCGGTGTGGTCGCGGATCATGGTTTCGGCGAATGCGCGGACCTCGGCATTGTCGGACACGGCCAGCGCCAGATGCGCATAGCGGATGTCGATCTGACCGGCGGTATAGGCGGTATGAGCGATTTCCAGGTCGTTCATCTTGTCGGCCGCCTGGACGGTTTGGGCGGCAAATCCGAGGGCAAGGGTGGCGGCGAGGGTAATGGTCTTCATGTCTTGTCTCCTTAAAAGGTTTCGGTAAATCCTCAGATAATTGGTTTCCCGGTATGTTGAATGCGCGTGAAGACAAAGAACATTGCAGATCGTTCAGCTATCTGGACGGAATGAAAAAAATGGGTATGTTGGCGGTATGTTGGACCTGCTCAGCGATATCCTCACCCGTCTGTCCCTGAAGGGGACGCTGTATTTCCGCACCTCGTTCACGCCGCCCTTCGGCGTGCATGTGCCCTCGTATCAGAACGTGGCCCGGTTTCACTTCGCCTATCGCGGCGAATGCATGGTGCATGTGCCGGCAGCAAACGAGACGCTGCGACTGACCCAAGGCGATCTGGTGCTGATCCCGCACGGTGCCGAACACATGCTGTTGTGCCAGCATTCGCGCCCCGATTCCGCGCTGCCGCTGGATACGGTGCTGAGCCGGTCGGGCTATCGCGGTGAGGGGGTGCTGGTCTATGGCGGCGACGAGGACGATCAGGACACTCAGCTGATCTGCGGGCATCTGACCTACGGCATGCATGGCCGGTCCTGCCCGGGTCATACCCTGTTGGAGCGGCTACCGCCCTATATCCTTATCCGGGATTATGGCGAGGAGCGCGGCGCGTGGCTGGAGGCAACTTTGCGTGTGATCGCGGCCGAGGCCGGGCGCGACAGGATGGGCAGCGACCTGATCGCGCTCAAGATGACGGAGGCGCTTTTTGCCCAGGCGATCCGGGCGCATCTGGAAACTGTGAGCCCGGACGATTCCGCGCTGGCGGGGTTTGCTGATCCCAACCTGTCGCGAGCGCTCAGCGCCTTTCATCGGGATCCGGCCAAGGACTGGACTGTCGAAATGCTGGCTCGGATTGCGGGGCAGTCACGCACCGGTTTCGCGCAGCATTTCGCTGCCAAGATGGAGATGACTCCGATGCAATACCTGACCTCGTGGCGGATGCAGATCGCCTGTCAGGGCCTGGTTGACAGCCGGTTGAGCGTGGCCGATGCCGCCGAACTGGCCGGGTATGCCTCGGAAGCGGCGTTCAGCCGGGTGTTCCGCAAGCAGCTCGGGGTGTCGCCAGCCGCCTATCGGCAGCAGTTCGATGATGCAAAAAGGCAGGCAGTGGCTGCATCTTGAACGATCTGACCTAATTCCCGAACTATGGATCATTCAGCGTTCGACTGTCTGGCGCCATATCAGGGTTATTCCGCCGTTGGGCGGTTCAACCAACCTGATAAGGACCCCAATCATGTCTATTCGTTTCGTAACGCGCACCGTGCATGCCTATCTCGATTATCCCGTGGCTCTGGCCCTGATGGGCATGCCCGTCGTTCTTGGCCTGGGCGCCGAGAACCCCATGGCGCTGTGGCTATCGGTCGTCACCGGATTCGCCGCCTTTGTGCTGACCCTGCTGACCGACCACCATCTGGGGGTCTGGCGCGTCCTGCCCTACAAGTTTCACCTGGCCGTTGACCTGACCGTGGGCATCGTGTTCCTGCTGGCGCCCAGCCTGTTCGGGTTCACGGGGCTGGATGCGCTGTTCTACTGGGTCAACGGCGCGGCGGTCGTCACGGTCATCTCTTTGAGCACGCCTGAGGCGAAACCGGCGATGTAAGCCGGTGACGGCAGCGATCCGTCGCAATAACATCGTGAGAAGTTCAAGAATCTGAGCCGCGGGTTTTACAAACCCGCGGCTCTCATGCGCCTACCAATCGCGCGGACCGGAGACTCCGGCCGCCAGACAGGAGAGCATTCGCATGACACGACTTCTTCGCCCCTCGCGCCGGGCCTTTCTGGCAGGCGGCACCGCATTCACCGCAACGCTGGCGATGCCTTCGATCAGCCGCGCCGCCTCGCGCCCGGTCTTTACCCATGGGGTGCAATCCGGTGACGTCGATACCGCATCGGGCATGATATGGACCCGCACCGACCGCCCGGCAAAAGTGATGATGGAGGTGTCTAGCACCGAGAGCTTTGCCGATGCGCGCCGCCTGTCGCCGATGTTCGCCACACCCGAGAGCGATCTTGCCGTCAAGCGGCTGGTCGATAGCCTGCCGGCAGATCAGGAGGTGTTCTATCGCTTTGTCGCTGCCGATCTGGACGATATCCGCGCCGTGTCCGAGCCCATCGTCGGCCGTTTCCGTACAGCACCGACCGCGCGGCGGGATATCCGGTTTGCGTGGTCGGGCGATACCGCCGGTCAGGGTTGGGGTATCGACGACGAGGGTATGCGCACCTATGCCACGATGGCGCAGCACCGGCCCGATTTCTTTATCCATTCCGGTGACACCATCTATGCCGATGGCCCGATGAAGGATGAGGTCGAAAAGGACGGCGCTGTGATCTGGAAGAACACCACCCTGATCGAGGAAAAACGCAAGGTGGCCGAAACGCTGGCCGAGTTCCGGGGTCAGTGGAAATACAATCTGATGGACGAACATGTGCAGGCGATGAACGCGCTTTGCCCGACGTTTTTCCAGTGGGACGATCATGAGGTCGTCAACAACTGGTCGGATGCCAAGGACCTGAGCGCCGACGACCGGTACACCGAGAAATCGGTGCATGTGCTGCAAAGCCGCGCCGCGCGGGCGTTTCACGAGATGACGCCGCTCAGGATCACGCCTGCCGAGCCGGGCCGGGTCTATCGCAAGATCTCCTACGGGCCGATGCTGGATGTGTTTTTCCTCGACCTGCGCAGCTATCGCGGCCCCAACGGCGCCTCGATGGAAGAGGAGATCACCGACCAGAGCCGTATCCTGGGCGCCGAACAGCTGGCCTGGATCAAGCGGGAACTGGCGGCCTCGACCGCAACGTGGAAGGTGATCGCATCCGACATGCCGCTGGGCCTGATCGTCTGGGACAACTGGAAGGAAAAGGCGGGCGCCGAGGCGGTGTCTAATGGCGACCACGGCCCGGCGCGGGGGCGCGAGCTGGAGATCGCCGATCTCCTGCGCTTTATCAAGAGCGCGGGCGTGCGCAATACGGTCTGGTTCACGGCGGATGTGCATTACACCGCCGCGCATCACTACAGCCCGGACCGGGCGCAGGTCCAGGATTTCGAGCCGTTCTGGGAGTTTGTCTCGGGTCCGCTGCATGCAGGGACCTTCGGCCCCAATGATCTGGACCGGACCTTTGGTCCCGAGGTGAAGTTCGTCAAGGCGCCGACGCCGGAGCAGGGCGCCAACCTGCCGCCCAGCATGGGTCTGCAATTCTTCGGTCTCGTGGATATTGATGCCGCCAACCAGCAGATGAAGGTTCGCCTGATGGATCGCGGCAATACCGAGCTGTGGTCGGTCACGCTCGACCCGGTTCTGTCGGCGCTCTGACGTTTGCCACGGACCAGAAAATTGAAAATTTTCTGGTGACAGAATTTCTGTGAAATTCTGCGGCTGGCCCCGATGGGGCCAGTCAGCGTCTGGCGCGGCCTTCGCGCAGGATGGTGTAGATGCCACCCGCGACGATGATGGCGCCTCCCGCCCAGGTGGCGGAGTCTGGCGTTTCGCCAAATACGACAATGCCGAGGATCATGGCAAAGACCAGCCGCGTATAGCGGAAGGGGGCGATGACCGAGATCTCGCCGCGCCGCATCGCGCGGGTCAGGCATTCGTATGCGAGTACACCGAACAGGATCGCGGCACCCAGGTGCCGCGCCGTTCCCCAATCTGGCAGGGTAGCGCCGCCGCTCCAGCCAAGCGCCAGCACGCCCGAGACCACCAGCGCGCCAAAGCCGTAGACGCCCAGTTGCGCGTTGCTCAGCCGGGGCCGCGCGGCGCGGGTGGCCAGGTCGCGCCCGGCAAAGCCGATCATGCCGAGGACGGCAAAGATCGAGGCGGGTACAAAGCCCTGCATTCCGGGGCGGAGGATCAGCAGCACACCCGCCAGCCCGATCAGGATCGCCACCCAGCGCCGCCAGCCCACCGTTTCGCCCAGAAACAGCGCGGCCCCCATCGCCACCACCAGCGGTGTCGCCTGAAGGATGGCAGATGTGCTGGTAAGCGGGGTCAGCGCCAGCGCCAGCGTATAGCAGATGCGCCCCATCACCTCGAAGCCCGAGCGGATCGCGAGCGTCCGGTCGGGCCGGACAAACGCGGCCTCTCCCCGCCAGCGGGCCAGCAGGGCAAAGATGCCCATGCCGCCCAGCCCGAAGAGGATCAGCACCTGTCCGACCGGCAGGACTGCGGTGGCGGATTTGACAAACATATCCTCGAGCGCAAAGGCGCCCATGGCGGCCACCATGTAGAGGCTGCCGCTGAGGTTCTCGGCCTGCCGGCTCATGTGGGTCAGAAATCCACGCCGCGCTGCGCCTTGATCCCTGCTTCGAATGGGTGTTTCTCGACCGTCATTTCGGTCACCAGATCGGCATAGTCGCGCAGCGCCTGTGGCGCGTCGCGCCCCGTCAGGAACACGCTGGTCCGGTCGGAGCGGGCCTTGAGCCCCTCCAGCACCGTATCGACCGAGAGGTATTCATAGCGCAGCGCGATATTGATCTCGTCCAGCACCACCAGGTCATATTCACCACTTTCCATCAGTTCGCGCGCCTTGCCAAAGGCGGCGGTGGCGGCGGCGATGTCGCGGTCGCGATCCTGGGTGTCCCAGGTGAAGCCCTCGCCCATCGTGTGCCAGGTCACCAGGTTGTGCTCCTCGAAGAAACGCCGCTCGCCGGTCTTCCACTTGCCCTTGATGAACTGGACCACGGCCACCTTCTGCCCCCAGCCAAGCGCCCGGATTACCACGCCGAAGGCGGCCGAGGATTTGCCCTTGCCCTTGCCGGTATTGACCAGCACCAGCCCGCGCCCGGGATCGACCGCCTCGGAGACTTTCTTGCGGTGCTCGGCCTGTACGGCCTTCATCTTTTCCTTGTGGTCCTGCGCGTCGGTCATCTGTGTTCCTTTCCCGGTTGCGCGCTACCCTAGGGCGTGGCGCGGAAAGGTAAAGGTCACGCCTTGGGATTGAGCGGGCGGGTCTTCACATTGTCGAGGCCCAGCTGCCGCTCGCGCCAGATCACCACCACGTTGCCCGCGATCACCAGCAGGGCACCGGCCAGCATCACCAGCGTCGGCAATTCGTCGAACCAGATATAGCCGATGATGATGGCGAACAGCATCGAGGCATAGTCATAGGGCGCCAGCATCGAGGCCTGGCCAAAGCGGTAGGAGGAGGTGACGAGGATCTGTGCCACCCCGCCGATCAGCCCGGTCAGGATCAGGATCGCGGCCTGTTCCACAGTCGGCATGGTCCAGCCGAAAAACGCCGTCAGCGCCGACAGGAGCGTCGCGGTGAGCGAGAAGTAGAAGACGATAGCGGCGGCGTGATCGACCTGCACCAGTTGCCGGATATGGATCTGGACAAAGGCGCGGGCCACGGTCGCGCCCAGCACGCAGAGCGCGCCGATGGTGGCCGCCTGATCCAGCGAGGCACCGGTGCCGAGGCGCGGCCAGAGCATGACGATCACGCCCAAAAGGCCCAGAGCGACCGCGCCGATGCGCACCAGGCGGATGGCCTCTCCCAGCATCAGTGCCGCGAGGATCAGGGTAAAGATCGGGGTGGCATAGCCGATGGCGGTCACCTCGGGCAGGGGAAGCAGGCCGAGGCCGGTGAAGGTCAGCCCCATGGCGCTGGTGCCAAGTACCCCGCGCCAGAAATGGCCCATGGGTTTCTTGACGATCAGACCCTGCCGCAACTGGCCGCGCGCGATCAGGTAAACCAGGATGACGGGGATGGCAAAGAGCGAGCGGAAGAACACCATCTCGCCTGGCGGGAAATCGGCTGAAAGCGCCTTGATCATCGCGGACATCACGGTGAACAGGACCAGCGCGCTGAGTTTCAGCGTGATGGCCAGGACCGGTCGATGCGATGTTAAGGGGTTTGCCATGGCGCGACCCTGCGCCTTTGGTTGGGAAAGATCAATCGCTTGATTTCTGCTATCGGTAACAGCCATTGTGCAGGTGCAGAAACATGTTTGGGAACCTGCAACATGGATCAGATCGCCGCCGCCTTTGGCCCGCAGGGTTTTGACGTTCAGGGCGCGGGCGCGTGGCCGTCCCGGTTTGCCGTGACAGAGCTTGCAACCCGCTGCTTTGGCGCGGTGGGCGCGGCGCTGGGCGAGGTAATCGAGGCCACGGGTCTTGGGCCGCGCCCGGCGGTGACGGTGGATCGGCGACTGGCCTCGCTGTGGTATTCCTGGTCGATCCATCCGCAGGGCTGGCAGATGCCCGGCGCCTGGGACCCGATTGCGGGGGATTACGCGGCGGCGGATGGCTGGATCAGGCTGCATACCAATGCGCCGCATCACCGGGATGCGGCGCTTTCGGTACTTGGCTGCACGGCGGAACGGTCGGTGGTGGCCGAGGCGTTGCGGGGCTGGCAGATCAACGCGCTGGAATCAGCGGTCGTGGGTGCGGGCGGGGCGGCAGCGGCGATGCGCGACCGTTCGACCTGGCTGGCGCATCCGCAGGGTGCGGCGGTGGCGGCGGAGCCGCTGGTGCATTGGGCGACGCGCGCGGGCGCCTTGCGCGATTTTGGCGGCACCCGGGCGCGGCCGCTGGCGGGGCTGAGGGTGCTTGATCTGACACGGGTGCTGGCGGGGCCGATGGCGACGCGAACGCTGGCCGGATACGGGGCCGAGGTCCTGCGCATCGACCCGCCAAGCTGGTCGGAACCGGGGGTGGTGCCGGATGTGACACTGGGCAAGACCTGTGCCCATCTGGATCTGAAACAGGCCGCCGACCGGGAGAGCTTCGAGGCGTTGCTGGCAGGGGCGGATGTTCTGGTGCATGGCTATCGTCCCGGCGCGCTGGATGCGATGGTTTCGCCCGAGCGGCGTTTGGAACTGGCGCCGAACCTGATCGAGGTGAGCCTCTGCGCCTATGGCTGGACCGGGCCATGGGCCGGGCGACGCGGCTTCGATTCGCTGGTGCAGATGAGCTGTGGCATTGCCGAGGCGGGCATGGGCTGGGCCGGGGCCGAAAAACCGCATCCGTTGCCGGTGCAGGCGCTGGACCATGCGACGGGGTATCTGATGGCGGCTTCGGTCCTGTCGGCGCTGGCGCGGGCGGCGCGGGGAGAGGGCGTGTCCTCGGCCCGGTTGTCCTTGGCGCGGACGGCGGAACTGCTGTGTTCCATGGAAAAGGCAGAGGAGGGCCCGGCGATTACCGGCTCCACCCCCGATGACCTGTCGGATTGGAACGAACAGACACCTTGGGGCCCGGCGCGACGGCTGAAACCGGCGCTGAGCGTCGAGGGAGCGCCGATGCACTGGGACAGCGCGGCTTGTGAGCTGGGATCGTCGCCTGCCGCCTGGCGCTGATCAGGTCAGCCAGTACAGAAGGCCCGAGAGAGTAAAGAAGGCCAGTGTTGTTGCCGTGAGCAGGGCGATCGAGGCCATGCCCTCGTGCCCCAGCTCCTGTGCCAGAACGGCGTAGATGCCGAACATCGGCATCGCCGCCGACAGGATCAAGGCGGTGCGCATG
This sequence comes from Ruegeria sp. YKSD163, assembly GCF_059612905.1. Classification (NCBI taxonomy): domain Bacteria; kingdom Pseudomonadati; phylum Pseudomonadota; class Alphaproteobacteria; order Rhodobacterales; family Roseobacteraceae; genus Ruegeria; species Ruegeria sp. YKSD163. The sequence continues at coordinate 195,185 of NZ_JBXWRM010000003.1, read as the reverse complement.
TCGGCATCCATCGGCAGGCCGATGGCGGCGACCAGCATCACCGCCAGCAGGGCCAGCGCCGGGTGCAGCAGCAGTTTCAGCGCAGAGATCTGCACCGCATGCCAGCGGCTGCCGCGCCAACTGAGACCAGCAAGCGAGCCGCCGATAACCACCAGCGCCAGCGCCGAGGCGGAGGCGGCCAGCATCTGCATCAGCCGGGTGACGGTTTGTGGCACTGGCACACCGGCGAGGCTGACCGCGAGGCCCAGCAGCAGGCCGATCACCATCGGGCGTTTCAGCACACCCCAGAAGATGCCGGCGATGCGCCGACCGATGCCGCCCTGCGCACGCCCGCGCGCCATGTCCATCAGGATCAGGCAGGTGGGGATGATCAGCACGTTTTCGACCAGCATGTTCAGCGCCAGAATCACGCCCGCCAGATCGGGAAAGGTGAGCAGCATCACCGGATAGCCGACAAAGCCGGAATTGGGGCAGGAGCTGCCCATCACTGCTACCGCACGGCGGGTGGCGTCAGTGCCCGACAGGGTGAACCACAGGTAGCTGAGTGCCACGGTGCCGAGCCCGGCGACGGCAAAGGCGAGCATGTAGCCGGGGTGGAACACCTCGGCCACGTTGCGGCTGGCCACCGCGTTGAAGAGGAGCGCGGGCAGGGCGATGTCCATCACGTAGCGGCCCAGAACCCGCATGTCAGCGGTGCTGAACCAGCCTTGCCGGACCACCAGAAACCCGATGGCGAGTGCTGCGTAGATCGGAAAGGTGATAGTCAGGATCTGGCTCATGCCGCGGTCCATTCGGCAGGCAGAGGCGCGCCGATCTCAGCCGCGAAATCGTCGAGGAAGCGCAGCATCAGCGCGATGCGGGCCTGGGCGAGGGCGCGACCTTTTTCGGTCAACATGCCCTGCGGCAGGGACAGCAGTTTCACCCGCCAGTGGTCGAGCGAATAGAGCGCATCGTCGGGCGCGCGGTGTTCGCAGAAGGGATCGGCGGGATCATAAAGCGCCCGGCCTAGCGAGCCCGACACCGAGAAGTTGCGGGCGATGCCGATGGCGCCCAGCGCATCGAGCCGGTCGGCGTCGCGCAGGATGCGCGCCTCTTCGGTCTCCGGCGGGATCCCGGTCGAAAAGCTGTGCGCGGCGATGGCGTGGCCGGTGGCCGCGATCTGCGTGTCGTCAAAGCCAAGGTCGTGCAGGATCGGTGCCGCCGCCTCGGCCGAACGGCGCGAGGCGGTGTGCCGGTCGGGCGCGTTCTTGGGCAGGTTCACCAGATCGTGCAGATAGCTGGCGGCCAGCAACACATCCCTGTCGGCATCGGGGCCGGCAATGGCCTGCACATTGACCCAGACCCGGTCCAGATGAGCGAGGTCATGCGCCGGGTCGGTCGCCATACGCTGGGCGACGATCCCGCGCAGCGCCTGATGCAGATCAGCCGATATGGCCACGATTGGCCCCGATCTGGCCCCGGTGCAGCAGCAGGTGGTCGAGGATCACACAGGCCATCATCGCCTCGCCCACCGGCACGGCGCGGATGCCGACGCAGGGGTCGTGGCGACCCTTGGTGATGATCTCGGTCTCTTCGCCGGACTTGGTGATGGTCTTGCGGGTGGTCAGGATCGACGAGGTGGGTTTGACCGCAAAACGCACCACGATATCCTGCCCGGTCGAGATGCCGCCCAAGATACCGCCCGCGTGGTTCGAGCTGTATTGCGGGCCGTTCTGGCCCATGAAGATCTCGTCGGCATTGGCCTCGCCGGTCAGTTCGGCGGCGGCCATGCCCTCGCCGATCTCGACGCCCTTGACGGCGTTGATCGACATCATCGCGGCGGCCAGATCGGTGTCGAGCTTGCCATAGACCGGCGCGCCGAGGCCTGCGGGCACGCCGCGCGCAACGACCTCGATCACCGCGCCGACCGAGCTGCCGGACTTGCGCAGCCCGTCGAGATAATCGGCCCAGTCGGTGGCGGCCTGGGCATCGGGCACCCAGAACGGGTTCTGTTCGATCTGCGCCCAGTCGAAGCGGGCGCGGTCGATCCGGTGCGGTCCCATCTGCACCATGTAACCGGTGATCTGGACATTGGGGGCAAGGGCGCGGATCACCTCGCGCGCGAGGCCGCCCGCTGCCACCCGCGCGGCGGTTTCACGGGCCGAACTGCGGCCGCCGCCGCGATAGTCGCGGATACCGTATTTCTGGAAATAGGTGATATCGGCATGGCCGGGGCGGAACTTGTCCTTGATATCCCCGTAGTCCTTGGACCGCTGGTCGGTGTTCTCGATCATCAGCTGCACCGGGGTGCCGGTGGTCTGCCCCTCGAACACGCCCGAGAGGATCTTTACCTCGTCGGCCTCACGTCGTTGGGTGGTGTATTTGTTCTGGCCGGGTTTGCGACGGTCTAGCCAGTGTTGAATCATCGCCTCGTCGATCGGCACGCCGGGCGGGCAGCCATCGACGGTGGCGCCAAGCGCGGGTCCGTGGCTTTCACCCCAGGTGGTGACGCGGAAGAGATGGCCAAAACTGTTCATCGACATGGGGGCGCTCCTTTGCGCGATGTGCTTAGCGGGGCGCGTCCCCGGCCTCAAGGGGTTTGCTGAGTGAAGGGGGGAAAGGGGACGCTGCCCCCCGCCTACAAAATTCGTCGAATTTTGTAGGCTCCCCCCGGAGTATTTGTCGCGGAATTAAGATCAGGCCGCTTGCGTCAGTTTTGCGCGGGTCGCGGTGATCTGGAGCGCGGCGCGGGCGGCCTCGCGCCCCTTGTCCACGAAATGGGTGCGGAAGATGGCGTTGTGGTGATCGGTTTCCTGGTACTGATGCGGCGTGAGCGAGACCGACAGGACCGGAACGCCAGTGTCGAGGCCCGCGCGCATCAGCCCGTCGACCACCGCCTGGGCCACGAAATCGTGTCGGTAGATGCCGCCATCGACCACGAAGGCGGCGCAGGCCACGGCGGCGTAGCGTCCGGTCTGAGCAAGATCGCGGGCGAGGAGCGGCATCTCGAACGCGCCGGGCACGTCGTAGATGTCGACCTGTTCCGCCGGGATGAGGTCGAGGAAACCGTCGAGCGCGCGGTCGACGATATCGGCATGCCAGTTGGCCTTGATGAAGGCATAGCGGGTGTGTGTCATCATGATCTCCATTGGTTAGACACGTCACCCAAGGCGATCACGAACGGTCGGGCGCACGCGGTTGCGTGGCCTGGCCGTGCGTTCTCTTTCATCCGGACTGTGACCGTCGGCTCTGGCCTCTCACCAGATCTGCTGACACTCTTCTGCTGGCTCCACGATTTGTCCGAAAACCGGTTCCCGTTTTTCGGATCGTGGACGCGGGAAGAGCCGCTCGCGGGCTCGCGGGTCTGGCCCGCATACCGCCGGTGGGGAATTCCGCCCCGCCCTGAGAACGAGGGGGAACTTGCCAAGACGCGGTGGGCGCTGCAAGACGGAATCGACAAGAGAGGAGAACCGCAATGCATCCCAACCCGGCGTTTCGTGGCGAAAGCACCGCGCGCAATCTGGAGTTTGCCCGGGCGCGCGGGTTTGGCGTGTTGGCGGTGGCCGCCGAGGGCGCGCCGCTGATCAGTCATGTGCCGTTTTTGCTGAACCCCGACGGGGACGTGGCCGAGCTGCATCTGGTGCGGTCGAACCCGATCGTGCGGCTCTTGTCCGAACCGGTGGCGGTGCGGTTGGCGGTCAGCGGGCCGGACAGCTATGTTTCGCCCGACTGGTATGGTGTCGTGGATCAGGTGCCGACCTGGAACTATGTTGCCGTGCATCTGACCGGAGAGCTGGAGTTGTGTCCGCAGGAAGAGTTGCCGGGCTTGCTGGACCGTCTTTCGGCCTATTTCGAGGCTCGGCTTTTGCCCAAGCCTGCCTGGACCAGCGCCAAGATGACACCCGGTGCGCTTGAGCGGATGTTGCGGATGATCGTGCCCTGCCGGATGCGCGTGTCAGATGTGCAGGGTACGTGGAAGCTTGGTCAGAACAAGCCCGAGCTGGCACGGTATGGCGCGGCCGAAGGCATCGCGACCGCAGGTATCGGTGCGGAGCTGGACGCATTGGCGGCTCTGATGCGGGGGGCTTGATCCCGGTGCTGCGCGGCATACCACTAGAGATTGACGCGGATTGGTCCGCGCCGACAGGCAAAAAGGGAGACCATCGTGATGAAGCTCTATTACAGCCCGACCTCGCCTATGTGCGCAAGGTCATGGTGCTGCTGCATGAAACCGGCAAGCTGGGCGATGTCGAGCTGGTGACCGCCAGCGGCACGCCGCTGGTTCCGGCCGAGGCGCTCTTGGCCAAGAACCCGCTGACCAAGGTGCCGGCGCTGGAACGGCCCGAAGGGCCGACCCTGTTCGACAGCCGGGTGATCACCGCCTATCTGGATGCGCGCTACAAGGGTGGGCTGTACCCCGAGGGCGACGGGCGCTGGAACACGATGACGCTGGAGGCACTGGGCGACGGTATCACCGACGCGGCGCTGTTGATGACCTATGAGGGACGGCTGCGGCCCGAGGACAAGCGCTGGGACGCGTGGGTCGAAGGACAGTGGAACAAGATCGCCCGCGCCTGCGCCGCGCTGGAGAGCCGCTGGATGGCGCATCTGGCCGGGCCGGTGGACATGGGCCAGATCGCGGTGGCCTGTGCACTGGCCTATGTCGATTTCCGGCATGACGTGCGTGGTTGGCGCAACGGCAACCCGGCGTTGGCCGCGTGGTTCGCCGATTTCGAATCGCGCGCCTCGATGGTCGAGACGCGCCCGCCTGCGGCCTGAGGGGGGTAAAATATCCGGGTCGAGCTTGAAATTGTGTGGCTCTGCCGCGACATGAAAGGCAAACTGCGGCGTCCTGCGCGCCTATGACCGCTGGACGAACCGATTTCTCCCGGATAGATACCCGCGTTGAGTCACCGCATTTTATTGCGGTGCACATGCATGTTTGCCCGGACCCGGGCGCTGGAATCGGAGAAAACCTCGTGTCCCACGCAGAAGATCACGAAGGCACCCGCAGAGATTTCCTCTACTACGCCACGGCTGGCGCAGGTGTCGTAACCACCGGGGCCGCTGTCTGGCCGCTGGTCAACCAGATGAACCCGTCGGCGGATGTTCAGGCGCTGTCGTCGATTCGCGTTGACATCAGCGGTGTCGAGGTCGGCACCCAGATCAGCGTCAAGTTTTTGGGCAAGCCGGTGTTCATCCGCCGCCGCACCCAGGCCGAGATCGACGAAGCCCGCGCGGTCAATCTGTCCGATCTGATCGACAACGACTCCCGCAACCCCAACCTGAGTGGTGGCGGTGATGGCGGTGACGAGAACCGTTCGCTGGACGAAAACGGCGAATGGCTGGTGATGATGGGTGTCTGCACCCACCTGGGCTGTGTGCCTCTGGGTGATGGCGCCGGCGATTTCCACGGCTGGTTCTGCCCCTGCCACGGCTCGCACTACGATACCTCCGGCCGGATCCGCAAAGGCCCCGCGCCCGAGAACCTGCACATTCCGGTTGCAGAGTTCGTCGACGAAAACACCATCAAGCTGGGATAAGGAAGCGCGCTCATGGCCGGTATTCCGCACGACCATTACGAACCGAAGACGGGCGCCGAAAAGTGGCTGAACAGCCGCTTGCCCATCGTCGGCCTGATCTATGACACCATCATGATCCCCACCCCCAAGAACCTGAACTGGTGGTGGATCTGGGGCATCGTCCTGGCCTTCTGCCTGGCGCTGCAAATCGTCACCGGCATCGTGCTGGTGATGCACTACACCCCGCATGTCGACATGGCATTTGCCAGTGTCGAGCACATCATGCGCAACGTGAACGGCGGCTATATGCTGCGGTATCTGCATGCAAACGGCGCATCGCTGTTCTTTGTCGCCGTCTATATCCACATCTTCCGTGGCCTGTTCTACGGCTCGTACAAGGCCCCGCGCGAGATCACCTGGATCGTCGGCATGCTGATCTATCTCTGCATGATGGGCACTGCCTTCATGGGCTATGTGCTGCCGTGGGGACAGATGTCGTTCTGGGGCGCAACCGTGATCACCGGCCTGTTCGGCGCCATCCCCTTTGTGGGCGAGGCGATCCAGACCTGGCTGCTGGGCGGGCCCGCCGTGGACAATGCCACGCTGAACCGCTTCTTCTCGCTGCACTATCTGCTGCCCTTCGTCATCGCGGCGCTGGTCATCGTGCATATCTGGGCCTTCCACACCACCGGCAACAACAACCCCACGGGTGTTGAAGTTCGTCGCGGGTCGAAAGCCGAGGCCGAGAAGGACACGCTGCCGTTCTGGCCCTATTTCGTGATCAAGGACCTGGTGGGCCTGGCCATCGTGCTGGTGATCTTCTGGGCGATTGTCGGCTTCATGCCTAACTATCTGGGCCACCCCGATAACTATATCGAGGCAAACGCGCTGGTGACGCCCGCGCATATCGTGCCCGAATGGTACTTCCTGCCGTTCTACGCCATCCTGCGCGCCTTCACTTCGGAAGTTTGGGTGGTGCAGATCGCCAGCTTTGTGACCGGCGGCATCATCGACGCCAAGTTCTTTGGCGTGCTGGCGATGTTCGGCGCGATCCTGGCGATGGCGCTGGCGCCCTGGCTCGACACTTCGTCGGTGCGTTCGGGCAAGTATCGTCCGATGTTCAAATGGTGGTTCTACCTGCTGATCATCGACTTCTTTGCCCTGATGTGGCTGGGCGCGATGCCGGCGGAAGAGCCCTATGCATCCTTCTCGCTGATCGCTTCGGCCTATTGGTTCGGCTACTTCTTCGTGATCCTGCCCATCCTGGGCGTGATCGAGAAGCCGCTGCCGCAGCCGGCCACGATCGAGGAAGACTTCAACGCGCACTACGGCACGGCGTCTGACGCCACTCCGGCCGAGTAAGAAGAGGGACCGGAACTCATGTTCAAGAAACTTGCAATCGGTGCCGCTTTTGCCCTGGCGCTTGCTCCTGTCGCATCTTTTGCGGCAGGCGGCGGCGAGCAGCATATCGAGGATTTCCAGTTCTCGTTCGAAGGCCCCTTTGGCACCTATGACCAGAACCAGCTGCAACGCGGCCTTCAGGTCTATACCGAGGTCTGTGCGGCCTGCCACGGCCTGAAATACGTGCCGCTGCGCACGCTGGGCGACGAGGGTGGCATCGGCTGGACCGACGATCAGGTCCGCGCCTATGCCTCCGAGACCTTCTCGGTCTATGATCCGGAATTGGAAGACGATCGTCCGGCGATTCCGACCGATCACTTCCCGGCCAACACCGCCGCTGGCGCCCCTGACCTCAGCATGATGGCCAAGGCACGCGCGGGCTTCCACGGACCCTACGGTCTGGGCATCAACCAGCTGTTCAAGGGGATCGGCGGCGCGGAATACATCGCCTCGCTGCTGACCGGTTACACCGGTGAGGAAAAGGAAGAAGCGGGTTCGATCCTGTATGAGAACACCGCCTTTCCGGGTGGCTGGATATCGATGGCGCCGCCGCTGAGCGACGAGCAGGTGGAATTTGCCGATGGCCATGCCAACGACCTGCACCACATGTCGGCTGACGTGTCGGCCTTCCTGATGTGGGCGGCCGAACCCAAGATGATGGCCCGCAAGCAGGCCGGTCTGGTGGGCGTGATCTTTCTGACCATCCTGGCCAGCATGCTGTACCTGACCAACAAGCGTCTGTGGGCGCCGCACAAGGGCAAGAAGCACTAAGCTGCTTTTGCACTTTGGTTTCGAGAGCCCCCGCACCCCGGTGCGGGGGCTTTTTGGCTTTCTTTGGACGTGATTGCCATCACTGCGAGCGTTCAGACCCATCAGCAGGGGCTTATTTCAGCAAAATAAGCCCCTGTTCGATGGCGAGAATGCCGGGGCAAGGCCAGTTTCGGGACAGACGGCGGATGGTCCGCCTGTCTCAAAATCAGGAGATGTCCCATGAAACCCCTTGCTCTGATTGCCGCGCTTGCTCTGGCCGCCAGCCCGGTTCTGGCCTTTGATCTGACCACCGACACCCAGTTGGGCAGCACCCCGGACGAGATCCGCGCCAGCCTGAAAGACCTGGGCTACGACGTTCGCAAGATCGAGGACGAGGACGGTAAGATCGAGGCCTATGTGGTCAAGGACAGCAAGATGGCCGAGGTCTATGTCGATCCCAAGACCGGCAAGGTCAGCAAGATCGAGATGGAGTGACGACGGATGGCCGGGACACCTGGCGGGCGTGAAAACGCCCGCGAGATCCGCGTCTGGGATCCGCTGGTGCGGCTGACGCATTGGGGTGTGGCGCTGGGCGTGCTGGTCAACAGTGCGCTGACCGATCCCGATGGTGCGCTGCACGAGCAGGTCGGCTATGGCGTGCTGGCGCTGGTTGTGCTGCGGCTCTTGTGGTGTATCGTTGGGCCGAAACCGGCGCGCTTCACCGCCTTCCCGCCCAACCCCGCTGCCGCTCTGGGGCACCTATGGGCGATGCTGCGGGGAGAGCGCAGGGTTCACCTGTCGCATAATCCCCTGGGGGCGCTGATGGTCTATAACCTGTGGCTGACATTGCTGGCGTTGAGCGCCACGGGCCTCATGATGGGCACGGTCACGTTCTTTGGCGTCGACTGGGTCGAGGAGGTGCACGAGGCGGCCTTTGGCTGGCTGATGTTCTCGGTGGCACTGCATGTGGGCGGTGTGCTGTTCGACCAATGGCGCACCGGCGTGCCGCTGGCCCGCGCGATGGTGACAGGACGCAAGCGGATACAAGCGGAACGGCTGGACGGATGACCGCATGGCTCCGTCCCCTGATGCGGCCCGGCGACGCGGATGAGCGCCGGGCTGCAATCCTGGCCTGGATGATCGTATTGCAGGCCCTCTGTGCCCTGTTTTTCATTGGCGACGTTCTGGCCGACCTGAGGGCGGGGGACAACGACGGCCCCACGCATCTGTGGCTGGAAGGAGGTGTAGCGCTGGTTCTGTGTATCGGGCTGGGTGTACTGATGTACGAGTTGCGCCAATTGCTCTTGAGGATGGAGCGGGTCACCACGGGTCTGCGTGCAGCACGCGGTGAGATGGCCGAAGTGATCGAAGGTTTCTTTGCCGACTGGGGTCTGACACCCGCGGAGCGCGATGTGGCACTCATGATCCTCAAGGGGCTGGACAATGACAGTATCGCCACGCTCCGGGGTCGGGCGGCGGGGACGGTGCGGGCGCAATCGGCGGCGATCTATGCCAAGGCGGGGGTTGATGGGCGGACCCAGTTCCTGAGCCTGTTCATGGAAGAGCTGCTGGCTGATCCAGATTAGGGGAGGGGCGCTGCCCCTCTTGCCCTGCGGGCAATTCACCCCGGAGTATTTCCAACCAGAAAGAAGCGCGAGGGCGCTGTCACGCTGTCAGCGCGTTGCCCGAGGTGCCGGTTATCGTGGCGGTGACGATCTGGCCTTCGGGTTGCGGGGTCTTGAAGTTGACCTCGGTGAATTGCTCGGTGCGGCCCATATGGGGGCTTTCCATCAGGATGCGGTGGCTGCGGCCGACCTGTTCGGCAAGGTGCAGCGCCACACGCCTGTCGCCTGCGTCGCGCAGGCGGGCTGCGCGGTCCTTGATGGTCTTGCCGTTCACCTGGCTGGGGATCCTGGCCGCAGGCGTGCCCTCGCGCCGGGAATAGGGGAAGACGTGCAACCAGGTCAGGTGGCAGTCATCGACCAGCTTCAGCGAGTTCTCGAAATGCGCCTCTGACTCGGTCGGGAACCCGGCAATGATGTCGGCGCCGAAGGTCATATCGGGGCGCAGGCGGCGGGCCTCTTCGGCAAAGCGGATGGCGTCGTCGCGCAGGTGGCGGCGCTTCATCCGTTTCAGGATCAGGTCGTCGCCATGTTGCAGGCTGAGATGCAGATGCGGCATCAGGCGCGGTTCGGTGGCGATGGCCTGCAGCAGGTTCTCGTCCACCTCGATCGAATCGATGGAACTGATCCTGAGGCGCGGCAGGTCGGGCACCAGCCGCAGGATGCGCATCACCAGATCGCCCAGTTTGGGCTCTGCGGGCAGGTCGGCGCCCCAGGAGGTGAGATCGACCCCGGTCAGCACCACCTCGTTATAGCCACGATCCACCAGCCGCTTGATCTGGTCCACTACGACGCCCGCCGGAACGCTGCGCGAGTTCCCGCGGCCATAAGGGATGATGCAGAAGGTACAGCGGTGATCGCAGCCGTTCTGCACCTGAACATAGGCGCGGCTGCGAGTGCCGAAGCCGTCGATCAGGTGGCCGGCAGTTTCGGTCACGCTCATGATGTCATCGACCTGCACCGCTTCGGTGTCGCCGATGAAATCGGCGGCCATGCTCTTCCAGGTCTCGGGCCGCATCTTTTCGGTATTGCCGATCACCGCGTCGACCTCTGCCATGGCGGTGAATGTCTCGGGTTCGGTCTGGGCGGCGCAGCCGGTGACGATCAGGCGCGCGGTGGGGTTCTCGCGGCGCAGGCGGCGGATCTCCTGACGGGCCTTACGCACCGCCTCGGCAGTGACGGCGCAGGTGTTGACGATGACGGCATTATCCAGCCCGGCCTGGGCGGATAGTTCCTTCATCGCCTCGGTCTCATAGGCGTTGAGACGACAACCCAGCGTGGTGAACTTGGGCGCGCTCATCTCAGGCTGGCCAGGAATTCAGGCGTCAGCGTAGCGCTGAAGACATGCATGGTGGGACCGGTCATCCAGACGCCATCTTCGCGCCAGTCGATCCAGAGCGTGCCGCCGTCAAGATCGATCTGCACCTTGCGGCCCGTCAGGCCCCGGCGCGCGGCCGCCACGGCAGTGGCGCAGGAGGAGGAGCCGGAGGCCAGGGTGATGCCGACGCCGCGCTCCCACACCCGCATGCGGATACGGTCGGGGCCGGTAACTTGCGCCACCTGCACATTGGTGCGCTGCGGGTAGAGCGGATGATGCTCGTAGCGCGCGCCGAACTCGGCCAAGGGGATCGCTTCGGCATCGGCCACGAAGAAGGTGCAATGCGGGTTGCCCATGCCGGTGGCAGTCGGGCTGCCCTCGATGGGCAGTTCCAGCGTGTCCATCTCTTCGGCCAGCGGGATCTCGTGCCACAAAAGTTGCGGCGCGCCCATGTTGACCGACGTCAGCCCGTTGCCCGCGTCGCGCGCATATAGGTCGCCACGGTCGGTGGTCAGGTGCAGGTCGGTCTTACCGGTCTCGTCCATCAGGTAGCGCGCAATACAGCGGGTGGCATTGCCGCAGGCGGCCGAGGTCGAACCGTCGGCGTTCAGAAACACGAGATGCGCGTCGCCCTTTCCCTGCTCGATCAGCGCCAACTGGTCGAATCCCACTCCGAGATGGCGATGCGCGATACCCCGGGCCAATGCAACTGTGACGTCGACCGGATGCGCCCGCGCATCGACAACGACGAAATCGTTGCCCAGCCCGTGCATCTTCATGAAGGTCATACCGGTGGTCTGCTGTGTCATGGCGGGCATATAACGCTGCCAAGGAACTTATTCCAGCCTGCTGCGTGGATTAGGCAAAAAAGGGGGTTGACCCCCCTCTGCCACCTGCCTAATTAGGCCGCCTATCGGGTCGCTGGACACGCCGGAAACGAAAGCGACACGAGGTGCAAATAAGCCCTTGAACCTGATCGGTGAATTGGCTTAGAGAGCGCCACGGGTCGAAAGACCGGACAGAGAGTGGGCCGTTAGCTCAGTTGGTAGAGCAACTGACTTTTAATCAGTGGGTCGCAGGTTCGAATCCTGCACGGCTCACCACTTCTCATAAATTATCCTCTCCCTGCTTGGGGTTGGTGTCGGATTAGACAAACCTCTTGGGAAGGTTCGGCAAGTCGCGCTCGCCATTCGGGCGGGCGATCAGTTTTTCAATCGCGGAATCGGCCATACCTTCGCGGCCAGCGGCCCTGGTGTAGCGCTGCACGAGGGCCAGTGTTTTGTGGCATGTGACCGTGACGATCTCGTGCGCGGTGGCCCCAGCCTCGGCCAAGCGGCGCGCGCAGGCCTTGCGCAGCCAAACGGGATCTGTTGTTGCTCTCTCTCGTGCACTTCCGCGCTGTTGATACAGTTTCGCGGAACCGAGCATGACGACACAGTTTGAGGCAGTTGTCACACGGTCTCGGCACGAAGCGGATATCCAGTCGCCTATCCTAAGCCAGGCTGCGAAGGGATTGGTGGACAAGATTAAGGCGCAAAAATCCCACGAAAACAGTCGCTTTTCGTTCCAAGGTAGCGTGGCTACACTGTCGGAATTCGAATCCGGGCTGGACGGATGACCAATTTAGACGGCAGAGGCGTGACACACCGTGAATATCCTGTTCATCATGTTCGACCAGTTGCGCTGGGATTACCTGAGCTGTTATGGCCACGAGACCCTGAACACACCCCATATCGACCGTCTGGCGGCGCAAGGGGTGCGCTTCGACCGTGCCTATATCCAATCTCCGATCTGTGGCTCGTCCCGGATGAGCACCTATACCGGGCGCTATGTGCACTCACACGGAGCCAGCTGGAACGGCATTCCGCTCAAGGTGGGCGAGATGACCATGGGTGACCACCTGCGGGCCACCGGCATGGGCTGCTGGCTGGTGGGCAAGACACATATGCGCGCGGACGAGGAGGGCATGGCGCGGCTGGGGCTTGAGCCGGATTCGCTGATCGGGGCGCGAGTGGCGGAATGCGGTTTCGACGTGTTCGAACGCGACGATGGCATGCTGCCCGAGGGGCCGGACGGGTATTACGATCCAGATGGCGCCAAGGAATACAACAAGTACCTGCGCGCCAAGGGCTATGAGAGCGACAACCCCTGGCACGACTTTGCCAATTCCGGGCTCGACGACGAGGGCAATGTGCAATCGGGCTGGTTCCTCAAAAACGCGACCCGCCCCGCCAATATCGCCGAAGAGGACAGCGAGACCCCCTATCTGACCTCCCGCGCGATGGAGTTCATCGAGCAACAGACCGGCCCGTGGTGCTGTCACCTGAGCTATATCAAGCCGCACTGGCCCTATATCGTGCCCGAACCCTATGCGAGCATGTTTGGCCCCGAACATGTGCAGGACGTGGTGCGCAGCGATAGCGAACGGCAGAACGCCCATCCTCTGTTCAAGGCCTTCATGGATACCAAGGTGGGCGAGGCCTTCTCCCGGCAAGAGGTGCGCGATGCGGTGATCCCCGCCTATATGGGGCTGATCAAACAGGCCGACGACCAGATGGGGCGGCTTTTCAAATGGCTCGAGGACACCGGGCGCATGCAGGACACGATGATTGTCCTGACCTCGGATCATGGCGATTTCCTGGGCGATCACTGGATGGGGGAAAAGACCTTCTTCCACGATGCCGCGACCCGGGTTCCGCTGATCGTCTATGACCCGCGCCCCGAGGCCGACGCGACCCGGGGCAGCGTCTGTGACGCGCTGGTCGAAAGCATCGACCTGGCGCCGACATTCGTAGAGGCGGCGGGCGGTAAACCGGCGATGCATATCCTCGAAGGGGAAAGCCTGATCCCGATCCTGCACGGCGCGCGCGACCATACGCTGCGCGATCACGTGATCTGCGAGTACGATTTCTCGGCTTCGCCGATTGCGCATCTGAACGACATCTCGGTGCGACAGGCGGTGATGTTCATGGTGGCGGACAAGAACTGGAAACTGATCCATTTCGAGGCCGACCCGCGCCCGATGCTGTTCGATCTGAAGAACGACCCGCAGGAACTGGTCGATCTGGGCGGCGACCCGGCCCATGCCGATGTGATAGCCGGGATGTATGACAAGCTGTTCCGCTGGACCCGCCGCCAGTCGCAGCGCACCACCCGCAGCGAGGAACAGCTGATCGCCATGCGCACCAAATCCCGCAAGCGCGGGATCGTGCTGGGCATCTATGACGAGAACGAGACGCCGCTGGAACTGACCGTGAAATACCGCGACCGCAAGGCACGGCCCTACAAGGACTATCTGAAGAGGTGAGAGCTGCGTAAGCGCCAGACCGCGGGATGGCGAACCAACGGTTGAGCGGGGCAGTTTATGCCAGCCAAGTCCGGATAACCGTCGAAGGGCGTGCTGGCGGCTCCATATCGCCAGCCCGTGCGGGCGGTCTGGCGCTTGCGCGGCGGCCTATCGGCCTTGGTTCCGCGCTGGCATTTTAGCTGCATCGACCTCGAGCCCCAGAACGGTCAGCGCCTCGGCGATCTCGTCCACGCTGGCGGTGGTGTCGAGGTGGTCCTTCAGCCAGGAGAGGGCGAATTTCATTTTGTTTTCCTGAACATTTCTATTGGATTGCGCGCTTTAGTAGCTTCGATGTCCAGTTTAAGCGAATGAGTGGCAACAACGGATTGTCTTCCAAGCTCCTCTAAACTCGCCCTAACTTCTTGATCTTTCATCAGTTCCAGAAGATCCTTCCCCATAAACCTCTTAGAAAGACCATTAATATACATGAGGTAATCATGAATTTCTGACGAGGTATTCCAGTCGCATATCAAACTCACTTCACTGTATTTTCCGTCAAGAACATCTATTAGGTCTCTGCCTTCAGGCTCAGTCAGCGCTTGCAAACGCGAAGCTTTTTTAGCAGTTCTTAGAAAATCTCGATACAATTCCCGCTTTTCTTTGCGAATTGCGATAGCCTCTTCCACCGAACGGTGCCATGGAAACAGGATCGTTGCTGTCACAAGAGCAACAATCGCTGCTGAAGTTAGCCAGGTGATCACCTACTCAACCCCCCATGCAGGTTCGGCATGTCCAGCGCCGCGAACCCGTAGTGGCGCAGCCAGCGCAGGTCTGAATCGAAGAAGGCGCGCAGGTCGGGGATGCCGTATTTCAGCATCGCCAGACGGTCGATACCGATGCCGAATGCAAAGCCCTGATACACATCCGGGTCGATGCCGCCGGCGGCGATCACCTTGGGGTGCACCATGCCGCTCCCGAGGATCTCCAACCAGTCGTCGCCCTCGCCGATCTTCAGCTGGCCGCCTTCCCAGGAACAGCGGATATCGACCTCAGCCGAGGGTTCGGTGAAGGGGAAATGCGAGGCGCGGAACCGCAGCTCGACCTCGTCGACCTCGAAGAACGCCTTGACGAATTCCTCGAGCGTCCATTTCAGGTTCGCCATCGAGATACCGCGGTCCAGCGCCAGGCCTTCGACCTGGTGGAACATCGGCGTATGGGTCTGGTCGTAATCGGCGCGATAAACGCCGCCCGGACAGATCACGCGCAGGGGCGCGCCGATTTTTTCCATCGAGCGGATCTGCACCGGCGAGGTATGGGTGCGCAGCACATGCGGCGGGCGATTGTCGCCCTCGGCGCGGTGCATGTAGAACGTGTCCATCTCGGCCCGCGCGGGGTGGTGGCCGGGGATGTTGAGCGCGTCGAAATTGTACCAGTCGGTGTCTATGCGCGGCCCTTCGGCAACCGAGAAGCCCATCTCGGCAAAGATCGCGGTCAGTTCCTCGCGGGCCTGGCTGATCGGATGCAGCGTGCCCTGGCGGCGGTTGCGCGCGGGCAGGGTCACGTCCAGCCATTCGCTGCGCAGACGCTCGTCAAGCGCGGCATCGGCCAGCGCCGCCTTCTTGGCGGCCAGCGCAGAGTTGATCTCGTCCTTGAGCGCATTCAGTGCCGGACCGGCGGTCTGGCGTTCCTCGGGCGTCATCTTGCCCAGTTCGCGCATCATCAGGGCCACTTCGCCCTTTTTGCCCACGGCGGCAAGGCGGATCGCCTCGATCGCGGCCTCGTCGGCGGCCTCTGCGATCTGGCCCAGATATTTGGCTTTAAGATCGTCCATGACGGTCCCCTGAATTTGGTCCAGAACCTGCTATCGGCCAATGGGCGCGATTGCAAGACAGGCTGGGTGGTTTGGCCCGGCTGTTTCCCGGATGCCGCGCCTGTCTCAGGTCATGCGCCTCATCATCGCCGCCATGGTATAGGCATTGGCATAGCCCAGATCGCGGGCGACCCGGGCGGCGGGCCTGCCCTCGGCCAGGCCCCGCAGCGCCGCCTGACAGCGCAGCCGTTGCGCCCATTTACCGAAACTCACGCCGGTTTCCATCTGGAAATGTCGGCTGAAGGTGCGGCGACTCATCCCCGCCTCGGTGGCCCAGCCGTCCAGGTCGCGCGGGCTGGCGGGTGTGGCGATCAGCGCGTCGCAGACCCGGCGCAAACGCGGATCGACGGGGTATGGCAGTGCCAGGGGCGAGACCGGGGCGGCCAGCAGCTCGATCAGGATAAGCTGGCTCAGATGCAGGGCGCGGGGCGGCATCGGCCAGGGATTGTCCATCTCGCAGAGTGCCGCGATCATTTGCGCCAACAGCGGCGACACCGTGACCAACCGGCATCGGGCCAGCGCATCCGCACCGGGCAAAGCCGCACGGACATAGAGCGATTGCAGGCGCACAGCGCCAATCATTCGGATCTCGTGCGGCTGCTCTGCCGGGACGATCAACCCATATCCGGGCGGGATGGCATAGGACATGGCCTCCGTCTCGGCCATCATCAGGCCCGAGACCGCATAGATCAGCTGATGCCGGGGATGCCGATGCCGGACCGAGACATAGCCGTCGCGATAGTCGCGCGCATAGCCGACCACATCATGTGGCAGGGACTGCACACGATCCGCCGAGGAGCCCGGCAATTGGAACTGATCGTCAAATTGGCCCATTTGCAAAATCTTTGGCCACATTTCTCAAAAAGGACAAGCTAGGACAGGGGCAATCTGGAAAGGAGCTGCCGATGCGCCCCATCACCGACATGACCGAGCTTGAAACCCTTTACGACGCGGCGGTGCCCGCTTCGCTGACCAAGGTGCGTACAAGGCTGAGCCCGCTTTACCGTCAATGGATCGAGACAGCACGGTTCTGCGTGCTATCGACGGTCGGCCCCGAGGGCACCGATGCCAGCCCGCGCGGCGATGATGGCCCGGTGGTACGCATCGTCGATGACAGCACCCTTTGGTTGCCCGACTGGCGCGGCAACAACCGGATCGACAGCCTGCGCAATATCGTGCGCGACAACCGGGTCAGCCTGATGTTCATGGTGCCCGGCTGCCAGAATGTGGTGCGGGTGAACGGCACCGCCTTTCTGACCCCTGACGCTCAGGCCCGCGCCAGTTTCGAGCGCAAGGGGCGCCAGCCCGCAACAGTCATCGTGATCCAGGTGGGCGAGATGTATTTCCAATGCGCCAAGGCGCTGATGCGCTCGGGCCTTTGGACGCGGGGCGACGAAAGCGGGCTGGTCCCCACGGCGGGACAGTTCCTGCGTGAACAGGACGACGGGTTCGCCGCCGAGGACTATGACGCGGGCTATGCCGAATACGCCAAGTCGCGGATGTGGTGAGCGACTGCGCAGACCAAGAGTTGGAGGGGAGCAAAGACACGCGTCCCAAGTGATGCTAGCATCGACCGAAGGCCGGATCTGCTCGTGCCTGTGAATGTGACAAATGGGCAGCCTCTCCATGACGACCGCATCGACCAGACGTCAGGTTCTCGCAACCATCGGAGGATTGGGGGCGCTCGGCCTTGGGGCACGGGGTGTGCTTGGCCAACCGCAGGGCAGAATTCTGGTTGTCGGCGCCGGGCTGGCGGGCTTGTCGGCGGCCCGCGTCCTGCGCGATGCCGGGCGGACCGTCACTGTTATCGAGGCGCGATCGCGCATCGGCGGTCGCATTCACACCTCTCGCATCTGGCCGGATTTGCCGATGGACCTTGGGGCAAGCTGGATTCACGGCCAGCGTGGCAATCCTCTGACCGCCCTTGCGCGAGAGGCGGGGGCAAGGGTCGTGGCCACCCGCTACGATGCCGCCATCCTGAAGGATGCAAACGGGCGCGACATCGACCCGGACTTCCGTGGCGCCGAGCACATTCTGCGAGGGGCGCTGGCGGAGGCTGATCGGAAGTCGCGTGACATGTCTGTCCTGGACGCGCTGGAGGCTTCCTCCGGCTGGCGGGACGCGGATGCAGCGTTGCGCAGGCTTGTACTCTACCTCGTCAATAGCACGCTTGAGCAGGAATATGGCGCCCCCGCCAGACAGCTTTCAGCCTGGTATGGCCAAGAGGATGCCGAATTCGGGGGGCAGGATGCGCTGTTTCCGAGCGGGTTCGACCAGATCGCTGCGTATCTGGCGCGGGGTCTCGATATTCGACTTTCCACCGAGGTGACCGGGATCGCTCCGGGACACGTGCGCCTTGCGGATGGAAGCCGGATCGACGCCGATGTGATCGTTTGCACGCTGCCGCTGGGCGTTCTGCAATCCGGACGTATCCGGTTTTCCGAACCACTGGCTCAGGATCGCGTTGCCGCGTCCCGCAGCCTGCGGATGGGTCTTTTGAATAAATGCTGGCTGCGTTTCGATGGCATCCATTGGCCAGACGATGTCGACTGGATCGGTTGGCTTGGCCCCACGCCCGGCCTTTGGGGCGAATGGGTATCGCTTGCCCGGACACTGAGGGCACCTGTCCTGTTGGGTTTCAATGCTGCCGATGCGGCGACCGAAGTGGAAAGCCTGAGCGACCGCGCAACCGTCGCGGCCGCTCAGGAGGCGCTCCGTTCGATGTTCGGTTCGGGTTTTCCGGCGCCACTCGCAGCCCAGATCACAAGGTGGGGGCAGGACGGGCACGCGTTAGGCAGCTACAGCTACAACGCCGTCGGCACCGGGCCGTCCACGCGCACGGAACTGGCAGGATCGGACTGGGATGGAAAAATCTGGTTTGCGGGCGAAGCGACCTCTGCTCGCTATTTCGGCACGGCACATGGCGCCATACTGTCGGGGCGGGCTGCGGCCGGAGCTATCCTGGCGACAGATTAATTGCCGGAACAACGAGGTTTGTGGTCCAGCTTCCAAATCAGGGCGGCCGATTGAAGGGGACGATGCCGCAGGCCCGTGTTGGTCTGTTCCATAGAACGAAAAGACCGCCCCGAGGGGCGGCCTTTCCATCACTGTCTCTCGTCTTACGCGAGATATCAGGCGGCCAGCGCGGCCTGTGCCTTGGCGACGATGGCACCGAAGGCTTCGGGCTCGTGCACGGCCAGGTCGGCCAGGACCTTGCGGTCCACTTCGATGCCGGCCAGGTTCAGGCCGTTGATGAAGCGCGAATAGGTCAGCGCCTCGTCGTGGCTGCGCACGGCAGCGTTGATCCGCTGGATCCACAGCGCGCGGAAGTTCCGCTTGCGGGCCTTGCGGTCACGGGTTGCATACTGGTTGGCCTTGTCTACGGCCTGGGTCGCCACCTTGAACGAGCTCTTGCGGCGGCCATAGTAACCTTTGGCAGCCTTGAGGACTTTCTTGTGACGGGCGTGGGTTACGGTTCCACCTTTAACGCGGGACATCTCTCAAATCTCCTCTTAGCGGTCGTAGGGCATGTAGCCCTTGACGATCTTGGCGTCGGGGGCGGACAGGGTGGTGGTGCCACGGGCGTCGCGGATGAACTTGGTCGTGCGCTTGATCATGCCGTGGCGCTTGCCGGCCTGACCTGCCTTGACCTTACCCGTTGCGGTCACCTTGAAGCGCTTCTTGGCGCTCGATTTGGTCTTCATCTTGGGCATTTCCGTCTCCTTTTTGGGTTCGGTTTGCGCGCGACTCGGCATGCCACACCGGCCGGTCGCGCGAATAGAGGCGCCGTTTACGCAGAAAGCGCGTCCGAGGCAAGCGGTTTTTCCGGGGTTTCAAGGGATGAAACGGGCCAGAACCGAAAAGAACACCTCTGGGATCTCGGCCAGGGAATAGCCGCCCGGTTTGGTCCGAACGGCATGGACCGCCATGCCCCCGGCAATGATCAGGGTGACAAAGGCGGCGATCGGGCGGCGGGCCTCGCTATAGGCCGAAACCATGGCCGGAATCGACAATGCGGCCACGACCATGCTTATCACCAGGATCAGATCGGCGTCCATGTCGGGCCCTCCTCCTTGCGGTCGAAGCTTAGCCCGGGTCGGTGTTATAGATCAAACGTTCGTCACAGGGGGCGACCCGAAGGATATTGGTGGTGCCCGGTACGTTGAAGGGCACGCCGGCGGTCACCACGATTTGATCGGTCTCCATGGCGAAACCACCTGCGCGCGCGGCGCGCGCGGCATTCACGACGGCGCCCTTGAACCGTTCCAGTTCCGGGGTAATCACACAGTGACAGCCCCAACTGAGGCAAAGCCGCCGTGCAGTTGCCAACAACGAAGTCATGGCGATGATCGGCACCCCCGGGCGTTCGCGCGCGGTGAGCAGGGCGGTGGTGCCGGACTGGGTGAAACAGCAGATCGCCTTGATATCGGTTTTTTCCGCGATTTCGCGCGCGGCGGCGACGATCCCGTCGGCGATTGTGCTGCCCTTGGCGGTGCGTGAGGCGGCGATGATCTGGCTATAGGTGGGGTCTGCCTCGACCTCGATGGCGACCTTGTCCATGGTCTGCACCGCCTCGATCGGATACTGACCGGCCGCGGACTCGGCGCTGAGCATGATGGCGTCGGTGCCCTCGTAAATGGCGGTGGCCACGTCCGACACCTCGGCCCGGGTGGGCATCGGGCTTTCGATCATGCTTTCCAGCATCTGGGTGGCCACGATCACCGGCTTTGCGGCGGCGCGGCAGCGGCGCACCAACCGTTTCTGGATGGGCGGTACCGCCGCGACCGGCAGTTCCACCCCCAGATCGCCGCGCGCCACCATGATCCCGTCCGAAGCATCAAGGATGGCATCGAATTCCTCGACCGCGGCAGGTTTCTCGATCTTGGACAGGATCGCGGCGCGGCCGTCGGCCAGGCTGCGCGCCTCGAAAACATCACGTGCGCGCTGGACAAAGCTGAGCGCCAGCCAGTCAACGCCCAGCTGGCAGGCAAACTCAAGGTCGCCGCGATCCTTCTCCGACAGCGCCGCCAGGGGCAGCACGACGTCGGGCACGTTGACCCCCTTTCGGTTCGAGATGGTGCCGCCGGTGATTACGGTGCAATCGGCGAAGTCGGGGCCGCAATCGGTTACCTTCAGCCGGATCTTGCCATCGTTGACCAGCAGATGCGCGCCAGGTTCCAGCGCCTGGAAAATCTCGGGGTGCGGCAGGCAGACACGCTTGGCATCGCCCGGCGTCGGGTCCAGATCAAGCCGGAACGCCGCGCCCTCAGACAGGTCCTCGGCGTCGTTGGCAAAGGTTCCTACCCGCAATTTGGGGCCCTGAAGATCGGCCAGAATGGCGATCGGACTGTCCAGATCCTTCTCTACCTGCCGGATGATCTGGTGCTTGGCGCGGATCTCGTCATGGGTGCCGTGGCTCATGTTCAGGCGGAACACGTCGGCCCCGGCCTCGTGCAAGGCGCGGATCGTCTCATAGGTTTCCGACGCCGGTCCCAGCGTTGCCACGATTTTCACTTTTCTCAGGCGACGCATGACCGACCGCTCCCTTGTTCAAGCATTGTTACCGCAAACATCCATCGCGCTCGTTATGGCGCAATTCCCTTTTGTCGGCAACTGTCCTACACCTGCGGCAAACTAGATGACAGGCCCATGACATACACCCCGTTTTTTATCCACGGCGAGGATCGGCGTTCACGCTGGCTGATCACCTGCGACCATGCGACCAACACGGTACCGCCTGATATCTGCGGCGGCGACCTGGGTTTGGCGCGCGAGGACATGGAGCGCCATATCGCCTATGATGTCGGCGCATACGAGGTGTCGCGCCTGCTGGGCGAGATGCTTGAGGCACCTGTGATCGCTGCCAACTTCTCGCGGCTGGTGATCGACCCCAATCGGGGCGAGGACGATCCGACGTTGCTGATGAAGCTCTATGACGGTTCGATCATTCCCGGCAACCGCCACGCCGACGCGGCAGAGCGCGAACGCCGGCTGAACATGTGCTATCGGCCCTATCACAACGCGCTGGCACAGTTGGCATCACGGCCCGGAATGGTGCTGGTGTCGATGCATTCGTTTACCCGTCAACTGCGCGGCCGCGAGCCGCGGCCCTGGCATGTGGGTGTGCTGCATACAGCGGATCAGCGTTTCTCCGATCCCCTGATTGCGCGCCTGCAAGCGGAACGGGACCTCTGCATCGGTGTGAACCAGCCCTATACCGGTGTGCTGCCGGGTGATGCCATAGACACCCACTGTACCGCTTTTGATCGGCCAAACGCTCTGATCGAGCTGCGTAACGACCTGATTGGAGATCATGCCGGGCAACACGCCTGGGCCGAACGATTGGTGCCGATCTTGCAGGGTGCGTTGGTCGATAGTGGTCTCTGACCTTGTGCGGGGGCCGGAAAACGATACGTTTTCCGGGCCGTTTTCCGAGACGGAAAACGGCGCTACCCTCAGATTTGTCGAGACATTGAAACGCGCGCCGTCGCCCTCAACCTCTGGAGCCACGACATGGACAAGCAAACCGAAATCGAAATCCAGGCCGCCGCCTTTCGCCGTCTGCAAAAACACCTGATGCAGGACCGCACCGATGTGCAGAATATCGACCTGATGAACATGGCCGGGTTCTGCCGCAACTGTCTGGCGCGCTGGTACCAGGAGGCGGCCAACGAAAAGGGTATCAAGATGGGCAAGGACGAGGCTCGCGAGATCTATTACGGTATGACGATGGCCGAATGGAAAGCCAAGTATCAGGCCGAGGCGAGTGCCGAGAAACAGGCCGCTTTCGAGGTGGCGTTCAAGGAAAATGTGACCGACCGGGACTGAACCGCGCGCGTCATCCGGTGACGCCGCTGCGTCCGACCAAGGCCATCAGGGTTGCGGTCATGGTGGCAATCGCCCGCTCCTGACCATCCTGCTTCGCATAGGCGGTGGCCGTGGCAACGGTCAGGGTGCGGCCGGGTTTTACCACCTCGGCCCGGAACGCAAACCTTTGGCCCTGGGCCGGATTCAGAAAGTTGGCCTTGAACTCCACCGTCAGAACGGCCGCTTCTTTCTCCATCAGGGAAAATGCCGCATAGCCGCAGGCGCTGTCCAGCACCGTCGAAACGATGCCCGCGTGCAGAAATCCGTGCTGTTGGGCAAAAGCCGGATCATAGGGCATGCTCAACTCGATCCGGCCCGCAGACAGAGCGTCGATGCGGGCGCCCAGTGTCGCCATCACCGGTTGACGCGCGAAACTGTCGCGCACCTTTTGTTCAAATCCGCCAAAACGTGGTTGGAACTCGCTCATTTCGGCCCTTTCCCGGGTGCCTTCGTCTTCGCGACGAACGGCTGTCCGATCAGCCTTGCCCAGCGGTCGCAGAACCGCAAGTGGTGAAGCGGTGTTCCGGGTGGGTGGTCACCCCGGAACACGCAAGAAGCCACCCGACAGGGTGGCTTTGGCAGGCTTCAGGCCGGAACCCTTTCAGATCGCGGTCTTACGTGCTTCATCAATGTAGATCTCGCGCAGACGGCGGGCGATCGGTCCGGGCGTTCCGTCACCCAATGTGACGCCATCGATCTCGACCACCGGCATCACGAAGGCGCTGGCCGAGGTGGTAAAAGCCTCGTCCGCGGTCTTTGCCTCGTCGATGGTAAAAAGCCGTTCCTCGATCTCCATCTGTGCCTCTTGCGCCAGTCGCAGCACCGCCTTGCGGGTGATGCCGTGCAGAATGTCATTGGACAGCGGCCGGGTCACGATCTTGCCGTTCTTGATGAAATAGGCATTGTTCGAAGTACCCTCGGTCACATACCCGTCTTCGACCATCCAGGCATCGTCGCAGCCGGCCTTCTTGGCCATCATCTTCCCCATCGAGGGATAGAGCAGTTGCACCGTCTTGATATCGCGGCGGCCCCAGCGGATATCCTCGATCGAGATGATCTTGGCGCCGCGTTTCGATTCGGGGCTGTCAGCCAGACCGGGCTTGGACTGGGTGAACAGAACCAGCGAGGGCGGCGTGTCAGGCGAGGGGAAGATGAAATCGCGGTCACCGTCCGACCCGCGTGTAACCTGAAGATAGACCAGCCCCTCTTCAATCCCGTTCACGTCGACCAGCTTGCGGTGGATCTCCAACAGCTCGTCTTTGCTACAGGGTTCGGCCATGTCCAGCTCGTCCAGCGACCGCTTGAGTCGTACCGCGTGGCCTTCGAAATCGATCAGCTTGCCATCCAGAACGCTTGTCACCTCGTAAACCGCATCCGCCATCAGGAAGCCACGATCGAAGATGGAAACCTTGGCTTCGGTTTCGGGCAGGTATTCGCCATTTACGTAAACGGTGCGGGTCATGGGATATTCCTCTCGCTCATGCCGCGTCTTGCGGCGATTAGGGGTCTGCGTCAAGTCCGGTCCAACTGCGGAAAGCGCAGGTCGGTGACATCGGCGACGAAAAACGGAAAATAGGCTTCGGTTCCGAAATGGTTGCCCGCCTCGACATGGGTCGGCACGCGGAACCCAGAGAACACACGGCCATCGGATAACACGGCGCCGAACGGCTGCAGCCTCCATGCCTTTTCCGGGTTGGCATTGCTCCAGCGGGAAAAGGCGATCCGGACCGGCGCGCCCGAAGCGTCCACCGTCAACTCGACCGCCTGTTCCAGGCCGTCCCGGGTGATTGTCACCCGCGCTGTCTGCGCGTCGACAGAGTCCCAGGTAACGCCTGGACGCGGCAGGACCGCCGCCGGAGTCCACATAACCGCCTCGGCAGCATAGCGGCCAAAGGCCGAGCGGCGATGGTCGGATGTCCCCCCATAGCGGGCGACCGGCACCAGCCCGGACAGCCAGAACCGGGTCCAACTGCCGGAATCCGACCCTGACAGCTTACGCAATCCGCGCCCGGCCCGCATTGACCAGATAAAGCCATGCGGACTGGCAAGGGTCTGCCGGGCCCTCATCGGCATGTAGCCCGGGTGTTCCTTGTCTCCCATGCCGAACTTGCCCTGCATCTCCAACGCGGCGACAGTGAACAGCTTGGTGCCCGGCGTGATGGCCCAGAGGAAAAATCGGCGTGCAGGGTCGGGAAGATCAGTCACCATCCGAGGGTCGAAACGATCCGGCTCGACAGGCTGAAATCTGGCAAGGCGCCGCGCCTCTGCCACGTCGGCGCGCAGGTCGCGCCAGCGCCAGAGCATCAGGGCAGTCAGACCGACAAGGCACGCGCCCGTCAAGAAGACCCACGCAGTCATCGCCCGCCGCCTCCGACGCTCAGCCCCAGAGGGAGGCGCTGGGCGGATGCACGCCAGCCGCATCGAATTGAAGCGGCGTCTCGCGATCCTCGGCCAGCAGAAGGGGCCCGTCGAGGTCAGTGACCAGCGCGCCCTGCGCCACCAGCGTCGCCGGTGCCATCGCGAGCGACGAGCCAACCATGCAGCCCACCATGATGTCATAGCCCTCGGCCAGCGCGGCGCGACGCAGTTCCAGCGCCTCGGTCAGCCCGCCGGTCTTGTCGAGCTTGATGTTGACCACGTCATACTTGCCCTTGAGCTTGGGAAGGCTGCTCCGGTCATGACAGCTTTCGTCGGCACAGACAGCCACCGGGCGCTCCATGCCGATCAGGGCTTCGTCCTGACCTGCGGGCAGGGGCTGTTCGACCAATGCCACCCCCAGGCGCACCAGATGTGGCGCCAGGTCGGCATAGACCTCAGCAGACCAACCCTCGTTTGCGTCGACAATGATTTTCGCGCCGGGTGCCCCAGCGCGCACCGCTTCAAGACGCTGCATGTCATCCGGAGTCCCCAGCTTGATCTTGAGCAAGGGGCGATGCGCGTTCTTCGCGGCCTGCGCCTGCATCGCCTCGGGGGTGTCGAGCGAAAGGGTATAGGCCGTGATCTCGGGCCTTGGCTCGGGCAGCCCAGCCAGTTCCCACACCCGTTTGCCGGCGCGCTTGGCCTCGAGATCCCAGAGGGCGCAATCGACCGCGTTGCGCGCGGCTCCCGCGGGCAGCAGGTCCATCAGGGCAGTTCGGGTGATCTCGTCCGGCAAGCCGGCGATCTCGGCCTCGACCGACTCGAGCGTTTCATCGTAGCGGGCGTAGGGAACGCATTCGCCCCAGCCCTGATGCACACCGTCGGAGACCCGCACCGTAAGAACCTTGGCCTCGGTCCGCGAGCCGCGTGAGATCGTGAACACCTGCGCCAAACGGAAAACGTCGCGTGCTACCTCGATCTTCATGCCGCCCGTTCCTTTCACTTTGCCTCAAATACTCCCGCCGGAGGCGAGATTTTTCGTCGAAAAATCTCTCGTGCCTCCGCCGGAGGTGTTAGATCACATCGCCGCCAATGCATCCACCAGTTTACCCGGGCCAAAGCGGAACGGATCGGTGGCGGGCAGGCCCATCTCGGCCTCGACGCTGGCCAGATAGGCGCGGGCGTCCTCTTCGCTCATGTGCTGGGTGTTGATCGAAACGCCGACCACCTGGCACGCAGGATTCGCGACTTTTGCCAGCGACAGCGCCATGTCGCGGACGGCCTCCAGCGTCGGCAACTGGTACCCCGGCAAGCCGCGCATATGTTCGCGGGTCGGTTCGTGACACAGGATCAACGCATCGGGCTGGCCGCCATGGACCAGAGCCATCGTCACCCCGGAGTAGGAGACATGGAACAGGCTGCCCTGGCCCTCGATCAGGTCCCAGTGGTCCTCGTCATTGTCGGGCGTCAGCCACTCGACCGAACCGGCCATGAAATCGGCGATCACCGCATCCAGCGGAACGCCGTCGCCGGTGATCAGGATGCCGGTCTGACCGGTGGCGCGGAAGGTCGACTTCATGCCGCGCTCGCGCATCTCGGCATCCATGGCCAGCGCGGTGTACATCTTGCCCACCGAGCAGTCGGTGCCCACGGCCAGGCATCGCTTGCCCTTGCGTTTGACACCATTGGCGATCGGGTACTTGACCGAGGGGATACGCACGTCATGCAGCTTGCGGCCACATGCCTCGGCCACAGCCACCAGGTCGGGTTCATCGCGCAGCAGGTTGTGCAGGCCAGAGGCGAGGTCGAATCCTTCTTCCAGCGCCATCACCAGAACCTTCTTCCAGTCCTGGCTGATCACGCCGCCGCGGTTGGCGACGCCGATCACCAGTGTCTTGGCACCGGCCTCGCGCGCCTGGGCCAGATCCATGTCGGTCAGTCCCAGATCGGCCTTGCACCCGTCCATGCGGTACTGGCCCACGGCGTTCTCCGGGCGCCAATCCTTGATCCCCACGGCGACCTTCGCCGCGAGTTGGTCGGGGGCATCGCCCAAAAACAGCAGATACGGTGTCTCGATCATCCCGGTGCACTCCTTTGATTCCGGTCAAGACTAAAGGTCTTGAAAAACGAGCGTTTCGCGTTGTGTTTGCCGTTGAATCCTCGGGTTGGGCAAATTTTGCATGGATCCGAACTTTGGCGCAAAAATCTTCGAAGTTTTCAAAACGATTACTCTTTAATCACCCTTCTTTGCTGCAAGTGCGAAAGTTGCCGGCGTGAGATGCTGCGACTGCATAAAGATGCTTGCGCTGGATGGCGCAATTTAATACCCCGTTGAGAGGAGAAATCGCAATTTCATTACCTGGCGAAAGGTCTGCCCATGAGTTTCCGCATCCAGCCTGCCGCGCCCGCGCGCCCCAATCGTTGCCAGTTGTTCGGGCCCGGCTCGAACACCAAGCTGTTTGTGAAAATGGCGGCCTCGGCAGCGGATGTCATCAACCTCGATCTCGAGGATTCGGTGGCGCCCAGCGACAAGGACAGCGCGCGCGCGAACGTGATCGAGGCGCTGAATACGATCGACTGGGGCAACAAATACATGTCGGTGCGGATCAACGGGCTGGATACGCCCTATTGGTATCGCGATGTGGTGGATGTGCTGGAACAGGCGGGTGACAGGCTGGACCAGATCATGATCCCCAAGGTCGGCTGCGCGGCGGATGTCTATGCCGTCGATGCACTGGTCACTGCCATCGAACGTGCCAAGGGCCGGACCAAGCCGATCAGCTTTGAGGTGATCATCGAATCCGCCGCCGGCATCGCCCATGTCGAAGAGATCGCGGCCAGCAGCTCCCGCTTGCAGGCGATGAGCCTGGGCGCGGCGGATTTCGCCGCCTCGATGGGCATGCAGACCACCGGTATCGGCGGCACGCAAGAGAACTATTACATGCTGCGTGAAGGGGCCAAGCACTGGTCCGACCCCTGGCATTGGGCCCAGGCCGCCATCGTCGCCGCCTGCCGCACTCATGGGGTGCTGCCGGTGGACGGGCCGTTTGGCGATTTCAGCGATGACGAGGGCTATATCGCGCAGGCCAAGCGTTCGGCGACGCTGGGCATGGTCGGCAAATGGGCCATCCATCCCAAGCAGATCGCGCTGGCCAACCAGGTCTTTACCCCTTCGGACGAGGCGGTGACCGAAGCGCGCGAAATCCTTGCCGCGATGGAAGCGGCCAAGGCCAAGGGCGAAGGTGCCACCGTCTACAAGGGCCGTCTGGTCGATATCGCCTCGATCAAGCAGGCCGAGGTCATCGTGGCCCAGGCGGAACTGATCGCCGCAAACGGCTGACGCTCGAAGATACCTGTTGCAAAGGGCGTCCATCGGGCGCCCTTTGTCATTTGGAGAGGACCATATGGCTGACCTGACCCTGTTCCATACCGCCGAGGTGCATCGCGCCACTTTCGATGCGCTGGCCGCACGGATCGCGCCCGAGGCCCGACTGACCCATGTGGTGCGGCCCGATTGGCTGGCGCGCGCGCAAAACGGGATCGACGCCGATCTTGCGACCGAGGTCACCGCCGCTCTGGCCGAGGCGCCGGTGGCGCTTTGCACCTGTACAACCATCGGCGGGCTTGCCGAGCAGGCCGGCGCTTTGCGCATCGACGCGCCGATGATGCATGTAGCCGCACAAAGCGGTGGGCCGGTCCTGCTGGTCTGCTGCCTTGAGAGCACCAGGGCGCCTTCGACCGCGCTGCTGGAGGCGGCGTTTGCCGCCGAGGGCCGTCCGGCGCGGATCGCTCATCTGGATCTGTCTGACCTCTGGCCTTTGTTCACCGAAGGTGACGGCGACACCTTTGCTGACGCAATCGCGAGGCGCGTGGAACATGCAGTGGCTTCTCATCCGGAACTGAGCGCCGTGGTGTTGGCCCAGGCTTCAATGGCTGGGGCACAGGCGCGGGTGCGGACCGATGTGCCGGTGCTGGCCTCGCCGGAACTGGCGCTGCGCGCCGCGCTTGAGCAAGCAGCAACATGAAAACGGGGCCGCTGGGCCCCGTTGTTCAGAGTGCCCTAGAGCGCAAGTTCAATAACCGAACACGTCGTTCGGGACCCATTTCATGCCTTTGCCCTTTTGCCCCCAGCGCATCATCAGGCATGAGGTATTGAGGCGGTTGAAATAGGTGATGTCGACCTTGTACCAGCCGGCCTGCGGAACCTCGACCTCGGAGACGATGGTGCTGTCGCATGTCTGGCGCCCGTCGAAATGGCCAACCCTCTGGCCGCCGATGCGTGCGTCGATCCCGTCATTGGTGAAGAAGTCGATCTCGTAAACACCCGGAGAATCGAAACGAATATAACCCCGGATCGCGGCGGCCACATTCTCCGCCCGTTTCGAGGTCAGCGTGTTCTCACCTTTGGCGGTGTCACGATAATCGAGTCCGCGCAGTGCCTTGCCGCGCTGCGCGCCCGCCTTGAGCACGCTACGCGCCTCGGCCAGTTGACGGATGTGCTCGCCTTCCCTGGCATATCCATAGCTGACAGACAGGCCACGCTTCAGCCCGCCGGGCTGCGGATTGGCGGGTTGCAGTTTGGCCGGTCCTGCCGACAACGCTCCTGCACAGATCATGGCAAGCCCTGCAAGCGCGCCGATCCAGATCGCTTTCATTTGTTACACTCCCGGTTTTCAGCGTCGCTACCGGTCTTGGCGCCGGAGTTGGGCAACGCATTCGTGATCAGCCTAGGCATCAAATTTTCGTGCGGCAAGGGCCGATACGATCACTTTTTCCCCGCACCCTCAGGCGCGCAGGTCCTTGGGAGAACCCATGACGACATAGGTCGTGATAGAATTCACATGGGGAAGGGTGCCCAGAACATCGGTGTGAAAAGTCTTGTAGCTGGGCAGATCCGCGCATTCGACCCGCAGCAGGTATTCGATGGTGCCGGTGATGTTGTGGCACTCCACAACTTCGGGTGCGCGGGCGACGGCGCGCTCGAACCGCTCTTGCGCTGCCTTGGTATGCTCACCGAGGCCGACACCCATATAGGCGACAAAGCCGATACCCAGCGCCGCCGGATTCAGTACCGCACGGTAGCCGCTGATAACACCCGAGCGTTCCAGCTCTTGAACCCGGCGCAAACATGCCGAGGGCGACAATCCCACCCGCGCCGCAAGGTCGAGATTGCTGATCCGACCGTCGTGGGACAATTCCTGCAATATCTTGCGGTTTATTTCGTCGATCTTCGTCATTGATTGCGAATTTACAGTGAATGGTCGCTAGAACGCAATTTCATTTGCCCTGAGCCGCGCAAGAGTTTGCGCATGACATACGATCTGCTCATCGCCCTTCTGCTCTTTGCCTTTGTCTCGTCCATCACGCCGGGGCCGAACAACCTGATGCTGATGGCCTCAGGCGCCAATTTCGGGTTTCGCCGCTCGGTTCCGCACATGCTGGGGATTGGGCTGGGCTTTACCTTCATGGTGGTGATGGTTGGCGTCGGGCTGGTGCATGTCTTTGATGCATGGCCGTTCAGCTATATCCTGCTCAGATATGCCTCGGTCGTCTATCTGCTCTATCTCGCCTGGAAGATCGCCAATGCCGCCCCGGCCAAGCGGGGGGCAGCGGCGGGGCGCCCGATGACATTCCTTCAGGCGGCGGTCTTTCAATGGGTCAACCCCAAGGCCTGGGCGATGGCGCTGACCGCGATATCGGCCTATGCGCCGGGACAGACGCTGACGGCGGTGCTGGTGGTTGCCGCGATTTTCGGAGCGGTCAACCTGCCCTCGGTCAGCACCTGGACGGTACTGGGCCAGCAGATGGCGCGGTTGCTGACCAATCCGCGCCGCCTGGCAGTGTTCAACTGGACCATGGCCGGGTTGCTTGTTTTGTCGCTCTACCCGGTGCTCTGGCCCGGCTAGGGTCGCAGGGGAATGCACAGATCGGTGCGCAGCGCCTCGGGTGCCGTGTGTTCGGGATCGTCGTGATAAATCTCGAAAGGCGGCGCAAGATCGGGCCAGACCCGCAACCGCTGCAACTCGCGCTCGTAGAGCCTGCGGAACTTGTCCGGTATCTGCTCATAGGCCCCACATGCCGATGCACGGCACAATGACAGGGCCTCTGGCGCCACGGTTCCAGACCCGCAACCTCGCCTGTGTCCCGCGGTACCGCGCATCCGGCAAGATAGACCTGCTGGGATGGTGGGGTTCGGGCCGGGTCGGACAGGTAGAGCCCGACCACGGGCCCCCACCCGCGTGCCCGCCAATCGGGCGGCAGGCAGGAGAGGAGTTGCGAAAATCCCGCGGCCTTCTGCGCATAGGGTCCGATATGGCGAAAGGTGCGCAGATCGAAGCCCGCGAGATGGTCGAGTGAGACATCCAGGCTTTCATTGGTCACGACCAAGGCCTCACTTCAGGGGCAGGCAGATTTCGGTCAGCAGTTCTTCGGGTGGAACCGCGCGCGGATCGTTGAGGTAAATCTCGAAACAAGGGCTGTCCGCTGGCTCCTCGCCCGAACCGGGCAACCAAGTGCCGAACAGAGAATGATAGGCGGCAGCGAGCCCGGAATAGGGACCCTTGTAGGTCATGACCGCCGTTTTTCCGCCCGGCAGGTGGTGCTCTTCCATCCCTTGCGGGATATCCTCGCCGCGCCATGTTCCGCCTGCAAAGGACCGCAGTTCCGCCTCGGGCACGCAGTCGGGGCTGTCGAGATAGACCGCAACCGAGTCCGCGATCTGCGGCCACAGGTTGCGGGACTGGCACAGAGCCGAAAAGCTCTCGAAGCTGCGGCCAATGGCGGAATAGGCGCCGCGATGGTTGACCCCCACCAGGCGGCGGGCGGGCTCAGTGCGGATCTCGACGGGTTGCACTGGATAGTCTCCTGTTCTGAAGGGGGGCAGAGGCGGCAACAACCGATTGGCCCTGCGAAAGGCCGACGGGCTTTGCCCATAGGTCTCGGCAAAAACGCGCGCGAAGGAGACCGGGTTGGGATAACCGACCGAGGCGGCGATCTCGTCCACCCGGGCCCGGGTCTGCACCAGTGCGGTAGCTGCCCGGTGCAACCGCATCCGCCGCACCGTCTGGGCACAGGTCTCGCCAGTCAGCGCCCGGAACACGCGGTGCCAGTGAAACCGCGACATCGCCGCCACATCCGCCAACTGGTCCAGCGACAGGTCGCCGCCCGGATTGTCATGGATGTAGTTCAGCACCCGCAGGATGCGCCCTTCGTAATCTGTCATTGCCTGATGCCTGTTTCCTCTGCCCCGGCAGACTGCCATCGAAGCGTCCCACAAATCTTGCCGAGTTGCATCCTGCGCGCCCTGAGGTCATATAGCGGGAAACTCCGCGACGTGAGGGCACCATGACCCAGTATCTGGATTTCGAGAAACCGCTGGCCGAAATCGAAGGCAAGGCCGAGGAACTGCGCGCTCTGGCCCGCGCCAACGAAGAGATGGACGTGGCAGAAGAGGCCGCGGCGCTCGATGCCAAGGCGGCCAAGCTTCTGGACGAGCTATATCGCGATCTGACCCCCTGGCGTAAATGTCAGGTGGCCCGGCACCCCGAACGCCCGCATTGCCGCGACTATGTCGATGCGTTGTTCACCGAATACACGCCGCTGGCCGGCGACCGGAACTTTGCCGATGATCTGGCGGTAATGGGCGGGCTGGCGCGGTTCAATGACCGCCCGGTCATGGTGATCGGCCACGAGAAGGGCTCGGACACCAAATCGCGCATCGCCCACAACTTCGGCATGGCCCGGCCCGAAGGCTACCGCAAGGCGGTGCGCCTGATCGAGATGGCTGGCCGGTTCGGTCTGCCGGTGGTTACCCTGGTCGATACCGCGGGCGCCTATCCCGGCAAGGGCGCCGAAGAACGCGGCCAGTCCGAGGCCATCGCCCGTTCGACGGAGATGTGCCTGCGCGCCGGTGTGCCGCTGGTCTCGGTCATCATCGGCGAGGGTGGTTCCGGCGGCGCGGTCGCCTTTGCCACCGCCAACCGAGTGGCGATGCTGGAGCACTCGATCTATTCGGTGATCTCGCCCGAGGGCTGCGCCTCGATCCTCTGGAAGAATGCCGAAAAGATGCGCGAGGCGGCCGAAGCGCTGCGCCTGACCGCGCAGGATCTGCTGAAACTGGGCGTGGTGGACCGGGTTATCCCAGAGCCGCGCGGCGGTGCCCATCGCGACAAACCCGCCGCGATGGAAGCGGTACGCACCGCCATCGCCACCATGCTCAAGGAGCTTGAGGGCAAATCCGCCGAGGCGCTGATCAAGGATCGTCGCAAGAAATTCCTCGATATCGGATCCAAAGGGCTGGCCGCATAGGAAAGGGCGCCGCGCGCCCCTTCATTTCGCCTGAAATACTCCGGGGGAGTCGCCCATCGGGCGACGGGGGCAGCGCCCCCGCCCCGTTCCGTCTAGCGCAGCATCCGCAGCAGCTCGACCGAGGGCGTGCCGGTCACTGCCAGCCCACGCGCGCGCTGATAGTCACTGATCGCGGCTGTGCTTTTCGACCCGATCACCCCGTCCGCGCCGCCGGTATCGTATCCGGCCGCGCTCAGGCGGGTCTGTAACTCCTTGCGCTCTTCCAGCGTCAGACCGGTCTCATCGGGTCCGAACGATGCCTTGAACGGCCCACCGCCCTTGAGGCGGTCTGACAAGTGTCCCACGCCGATGGCGTAGCTGTCGGAGTTGTTGTAGCGCTTGATCACGTTGAAATTCTTGAACACCGCGATTTTCGGCCCCGGCACCTGCGGTTGCAGCACATTCAGTGGCGTACCCGAACTGGCGGCAGCAGAGCCGACCTCGCCGCCCCAGGGCTGGCCGCGCACCCAGCCCGCATTGGCCAGATAGGCGGCGGTCGAGGCCAGCGCGTCGGTCGGATCCTCGGACCAGATATCGCGCCGCCCGTCGCCGGTGAAATCGACCGCATAGGCCAGGTACGAGGTCGGGATGAACTGGGTATGGCCCATCGCACCGGCCCAGCTGCCGGTCATGTTGCGGGGTGACGTATCGCCGTTTTGCAGGATCTTCATCGCCGCGATCAGCTGCTTTTCGAAAAACGCGCCGCGCCGCCCATCATAGGCCAGCGTCGACAGGGCCGACACGATCGGCACATCGCCGCGCCGGGTACCATAGCGGCTTTCCAGCCCCCAGATTGCGGTCACCACTGCCTTGTCGACCCCATAACGTTGCTCGATCCGGTCCAAGAGCGCGCCGTGCCGGGCCAGCATCTGCTTGCCGGTCGCGATCCGCTCGTCTGAGGCCGCGATGGCCAGGTAGTCTTCCAGCGAGCGTTTGAACTCGGTCTGGTTGCGGTCCCGCTCGATCACCTTGGGGATATAGCCCGCGCCGCGAAACGCGCTGTCGAGGGTTGAGGCGGAAATGCCTTGCGCCGAAGCCCGCCCCTTGAAAGAGGCGACCCAGGCGTTCCAGCCCGCGTTGGGAACGGTGGGCCAGGCTTCTGCCGGTGCGGCGGTGGGCGCGGTCGTAGCCCCGCCACAGGCCGAAAGCGTCAGCGCCCCCAAGCCGAAAGTAAAAAGCCGACGATCAATCATGGTGAATCCTGCTCGTTTGTTTTGCCGCAGGATACCGCGATCAGCTGCGCCAGACCAGCAAGCGTTTCTCGATTTTGCCGATGGCCCAGCTGGTCAGCACGCCGAGGCAGGACAGAATGACCACACCGGCAAAAAGCCGCTCAAGATCATAGAGCGCGCCCGCTTGCAGGATATAGGCGCCGATCCCGTGTTCGGCGCCCAGCATCTCGGCCGCGACCAGCAGGATGATGCCGATGGCCAGCGACACCCGCAGCCCGGACAGGATGCCGGGCAGTGCGCCGGGCAGCACGATCTTGCGCACGATCGACCACCAGCCCAGGCCAAAGCTCTGCCCCATACGAACAAGCCCTCGGTCGACATTGTCGACCGCGCCATAGGTGGCCACCACCGTGGGCGTGAAGGTGCCCAGCGCGATGAGGGCGTATTTCGACCCTTCGTCGATGCCGAACCAGATCACGAACAGCGGCAGCAAGGCAATCTTCGGGATCGGAAAGATCGCCGCCACCAGCGGCACCAGACCGGCCCGGATATACGAGAAGAGCCCGATCAGCACTCCCACACCGATGCCCGCGCTGATGCCCAGCACCGAGCCCACCGCCAACCGGCTGAGCGACGGGAGCAGATGCGTCCATAGCGCGCCGGACCGGGCCAGATCACCCAGCGTGGCGGCCACGTCCGAAGGGCGCGGCAGGGTCAGGTTGGAAATCCAGCCTGTCCGCGTGCCCCATTCGATCAGGAACAGCAGCAGCACGAACACCGCGATGCCAGTGCCGCGCCGCGCCTCGGGGCGGAAACCGCCGCCACGAAAGGGAACCCTGATCTCAGGCATCCAGCAACTCCAGATCGGCGGCTACCGCCTCGTCCCGCATCAGTGCCCAGAGATGGGCCTGGATCGCCTCCAGCCCCGCGTCCCCTGCATGCCGTTCCGACAGCGTCCCCGGCACCTCGATCACCTCGCGCACGCGGCCAGGGCGGCGCGACAGTACCGCGATGCGGTGACCCAGGCGCACCGCCTCGGCCAGGTTGTGGGTGACATAGACGCCGGTAAAGGGCTGCCGCTCCCACAGGGCCACCAGATCCTCCATCAACAGTTCGCGCGTCTGCGCGTCCAGCGCCGAAAGCGGCTCATCGAGCAGCATCACCGCCGGGTTGACCGCCAGCGCCCGGGCAATAGCGACCCGCTGTTTCATCCCGCCCGACAGTTGCCGGGGCAGGGCATCGTGGAAATCCGACAGCCGGGTGCGGGCCAGCACATCCTCGATGATCGCGCGCACCCGGTCGCCCGGCAGACGGTGATCTTCGAGCACCAACGAGATATTGCCCGCCACGCTGCGCCAGGGCAGCAGGGCGAAATCCTGGAACACATAGGTCAGCGGGTTCAGACAGCCCTCGGGCGGGGTGCCGCCTTGCAGCACCTCGCCCCAATCGGGTTGTTCCAGCCCGCCCAGCATCCTGAGCAGCGTGGACTTGCCGCAGCCCGACGGACCGACCACGCACAGGATTTCGCCCGCAGGGATATGCAGCGAGACATCGTCCAGCACCACCATGTCGCCATAGCGATGGGTCAGACCGCGAACCGCAAGTTCCATGTGCCGTCAGATCATCGGTGCATAAGAGCCGTCGACCAGCACCTCGGTCGTGATGCTGTCCTTGACCAGACCTTCGGACTTGAACCAGCCCAGCTGATCCTCGACCGAACCCATGTTCAGGGCTGAATCCTTGTTCAGGCGCATCGCGCCGTTGCGGATGGACTTCTCGGCCTTCTCGAAGGGTTGGTCTGCATAGACATATTTGTGCACCAGCTTGACCATTTCGACCCCGGCCTCGTCCCCGGCGGTCTTGTCCACCAGCGCCGCGTTGAAATCCGCCGCCCCGCGCGAGAAGGCGCGCAGGAACGCCTCGGTCTGCGCCCGTTCTCCGGATGCATTGGCGGCCGAGGTAAACACGGTGGTGACCTGATAATCGGGCAGATAGTCGGCAACCATGCCGATATGTTTCACTGCACCGCCGCCCGAGAGCGCCTTGCCGATATGGGGCACGATGGTCCAGGCATCGACCTGTCCCGATTTCATCGCGCCGATGATCGCGCCCACCTTTTGCAGCGGCGTGAACTTGACCGAGGCGCCCTCGGCCGCCGCGATCTTGGCGCCCATATAGTGGAAGGACGAGCCCGGCTGCGTGACCGCAAAGCTGCGCCCGTCGAGTGCCGCAGCACTGGTCAACCCCGCGTCATAAGCCGCGTTCGAGGCCAGGATCATCTGGCCGTCTATGCCCTTTTCCTCGCTCAGCGCTCCGCCGATGACCTTGGCCGCGCCTTTTTCGGCCAGGCTGATCAGGCCGCCGGTGACCGCGGTCACCGCATAATCGGCGTCACCGCTTGCGATTGCCACCGCCATCGGCTGGGCCGCCTCGAAGAACTTGAATTCGACGTCCAGCCCCTCTTCGGCAAAGTAGCCACGCTCGAAGGCGACGAAGGACGCCGCATGGCTGGTGAAGCGCAATGCGCCGACCGTCATCTTGCTGTTGGCCAGAGCCGGCGTTCCCAGCATCGGCAGCGTGGCGGCGCCACCGATCAACCCAAGCGTACCGCGACGGGTGAAATTTGACATGGTTTCTCTCCCCTGTTGTTCACTGGATAATGTCGCAGTTCTGGAAATCATCCAAGCCCTGTTGGCCAAGCGTCGGGCCATCATGGGTTTCGGTGGCGTCGATTTGGTTCTTAGGCCGTTTCATGGGACACTGACCGGATAACTTGCGAGTTCAGGGGGCCGACATGTCAGATCCGTATTCGAACCTTGCGGCACAGGACCATGCCATTCAAACCGCAATCGCGGATGCAATGGAATTGCGTTGCCTTGACCCGTCACAAGTCGCAATCCGCGAAGCATATCTGCGTGGGTTAGAGTTGCAGCCGGGCGCTCTTGCCGTCGAATTCGGCTCTGGAACCGGCCATGTCACACTGGACCTGATCAGACTTGCAGGCGCCTCAAGCGCGCTGGGGATTGAGCCATCACCCGTCATGGTCGAACGCGCCCGCGCGCAGTTTGCCGCCGAGCCGAATTTGCGCTTCGAAACCGGTGACGCCAGGGATACGGGGTTGCAGGATGCATCCGTGGACATGGTCTTGATGCATACGCTGCTTTGCCATGTTCCCAGCCCTAAGGATGCGATTGCTGAGGCGTTCCGCATCCTCAAGCCGGGTGGGCTTCTGGCGATATGTGACGGGGATTACAGTACCGCGACGACCCAGATCGGGGATTTCGATCCGCTGGAACAGGTTGTGCGATTCATGATCAATCAGAATGTCACCAACCTTTGGATCATGCGGCAAGTCGGCGATCTTTTGACTGAGGCAGGGTTCGAATTGGGTGGTCGACAGGGGCATGGATACGTGGCCGAGGGCGAGGCCGGGTATTTCCTGACCGTCATCGACCGCGGTGCGGACAAGATGGCGGAGAATGGCTTGCTGTTCCCCGAAACGGCGGCGGCCCTGAAATCCGAGGCACGCCAACGTCTGGAGGCCGACAAGTTCTTTGGCTTCATGTCCTATGTGAGCCAGATCGCCATCAAGTCCTGAGGGCTGTTGATCACGTCACCAACAGCCGCAGGCCCTGTGTCACGTCGGAACGCACCGCCAGCCGCAATCCGGGTTCATCGCCCGCCTTCAGCGCGGCGATGATCAGCTTGTGATATTGCGGCGGGTCGGTGCGACGCAGTCGGCCATAGAGCGCGCGCATCGTCGGTCCCAACTGCAGCCAGACGGTTTCCGCCATGGCCAGCATCGCCGGCGCCTGCGCCCGAAGGTAAAGGGTGCGGTGAAATTCCAGATTGGTGCGGATATAGCCCACCGCATCGCGTTTCGACACCATCTCGGCCACGGTGCCGTTGATCGTCTGCAACCGGTCGATCAGTGCCATATGGGCACGCGGCAGGGCGCGGCTGGCCAGTTCCACTTCCAAGAGGGCGCGAAGGGCGGCCAGTTCCTCGATCCGCTCGCTGCTTAGTTCTGGGGTCGAAACTCGGCCCGAGCTGGAAAGGAATAGCGCTCCTTCGGCGACAAGACGACGGATCGCCTCGCGCGCGGGGGTCATCGAAACGTCGAATTCCTTGCCAATGCCGCGCAGGGTCAGTGCCTGACCCGGTGACATTTCGCCATGCATGATGCGTGTGCGCAGGGTGCGATAGACCCGGTCATGGGCGGCGGCTGTCTGGTCGGTCGGGCGCGGGTTCTGCATGTTTCCTTGTGATCACATCTGTGAGCAGCGTCAAGCCGACCGGATCATTCCGGCAGGCCGGCGGTGCGCAAAGCCTGCTCCAGGCGCGCAAGCGTACTACCTTCGCGATAGGGGTAGATATCGGGCAGGTTGGCAATCGTGATGCCGGGTTGAAGCGCGAGCGCCTCGACCACTTCCCATTCGGCATCCTCGGTCTGGCCCATCTCGGTCAGGATCGCGCCTTGCAGCAGACGTTGGCGCAGTGCTTCGGGGTTTCTTTCCAGCGCTTCGGTACTCCACTCCAGCGCTGCTTCCAGGTTGCCAAGGCTGAAATGCACCTCGGCGATTGCATTCAGATAGGGAAACGGCGCCCGCGGGTTCAGGCGCATGGCATGTTCGAACCCGGCCAGGGCGCGCTCCGGCTCACCAGCGTAATGCCAGTTCCAGGCCTGCATTCCGAAACCATCGGCATAGTTCGGGTCAAGCTTCACCGCCTGTGCGAAAGAGGCATCGGCCTTGTCGTATTCCCGGCGAAACATGTGAACCAGTCCCAGCGAGGCATGGACGGCGGGCAATTCGGGGTCGATCGCCACCGCCTGACGGGCGAGCCGGTAGGCGGTTTCCAGCGATTCGGCGCTGGCGGTCAGCGAGACGCCGGTTCGATTGGTATAGGTCGTTGCAAGGATGGCCTTTGCCAGCGCGAAATCCGGATCCAGATCCAGCGTGGACCACAAATAGGCCTGGGCCGCCTTGCGCGATTCATCGTTGAACCGCCAGATCTCCTCCCATGCGCGCAGGAACAGATCGTAGGCCTCCAGATTGTCGGTATGACGCTTTGACAACCGCCGCCGCTGGTCCTGTGTCAATTCGATCTTGAGCGCGTCGATGATCTGCGAGGCGACCTGATCCTGCAATGTGAAGAGATCGCTGAACTCGCGGTCCAGCCGTCCGGCCCACAATTGGAACCCGGTCGTGCCATCGACCAGATTTGCATTGATGCGGACGTGATCGCCGGCGCGCTGCACGCTGCCTTCGACAACATACCGCACGCCCAGAACCTTGTGGACGGTCTGGGCGTCCATCGCCTCTTGCCGGTCGCGAAAGGAAAAGCTGGTATTGCGGGCAATGACCAGCAGACCGCCGACCTGGCTGAGATCGTTGATCAGGTTGTCGGTCATCCCGTCGCTGAAATAGGCCTGATCGGGATCGCCCGACAGGTTGGCGAAAGGCAGTACAACGAGCGAGGGCCGATCCTGAGTGGGCGGCACCGCTATCGGGGCAACCTTGGCCGTTTCGTTGCCAGCGTTGCGACCCAGCACGACATAGCCCAGGCCGACGGCGGCGATGACAAGGAGGACCAGTGCAAGAGCAGGCGCGCGGCGGCGCCTGGGTGGATCTGGCGCGCGGGCTGCATCGGCGCCGGTGCCTTCTGCCGAGAGATGGAACACAGCGACCGGCTCGGCCACGTTTTTGACCATATGCTTGCCGCCATCAACGAAGTGAAGATCGCCTCGTTTCCGGGCCTGTTCATACACGTTTCGGGAAACCGCGATGCCACCGGGTTGAGCCAGGGCCTCAATCCGCGAGGCGACGTTTACGCCGTCGCCATAGATGTCATCCTCATCGACAATCACCTCTCCGAGGTTGATGCCGATCCTGAGTTTCAGCGGATGGTTCCGCATCGCGGTCTGAATTTCGCGTGCGCAATCAAGCGCGCTGGTGACGCTGGCGAATTCCGCCAGAGCCCCGTCGCCGAGGAGTTTGACCAATCGCCCGTCATGGCGTGTCAGCGCAGGTTCGACATGGGTGCGGCGTGCATCCAGGACAAGCGCCAGTGTGCCCGACTCGTCCTCGCCCATCAGGCGGGTAAAGCCGGCGACATCCAGCATCATGATGGCTGCCAACCGTCGCTGTTCCTGTCCGGTCATGCCACCCCGACCCCTCATTCCCCCTGGTCACCTTAGCAACTCACCCTGTTCGGACCAACAGGCTTAGAAGAGGTAACTGTGAAGTTGGGTGCCGTTGTCGCGCAACCACTGGCGCGGCTCCTCATAGGGTCCGTGGATGCGGGTGACCGTGCCCCAGAACCGCGAGGAATGGTTCATCTCGACCAAATGCGCCACCTCGTGGGCGGCGACATAGCGCAGGATCGAGGGTGGCGCGAGAATCAGCCGCCAAGAGAACATCAGCCCGCCCTCGGCGGTGCAGGACCCCCAGCGCGAACGCGTGTCGCGCAGGGTGATGCGGCTATAGGTCTGGCCCAGTTCGGCCGCATAGAAATCGCAGGCCGCTGCCAGTCGGTCGCGTGCCAGTTCGCGTAGGAACCGGTGCAGCCGCGCCTCCATTCCCTGCGATGGCACCTCGACCTGACCCGGGCGCAGCTGGATCCGCCTCCCCGTCGCCGGAACGATACGGGTGGGGACCCCCTCGATCGGAATCGTGTCACCATATCCGGGCTGCCACCGGGGCGCATGCCGGGCCAGATGTCCGCGAATCCAGTCGGCCTTGCTGTGGGCAAAGTCGATGGCCTCGCGCTCGGGCACACCCGGTGGCAGGGTCAGCGTGACCCGCCCGTCCAGTTGTGAAATGCGCAGGCTTATCCGCCGTGCACGCGCCGAGCGTCTGAGCGTCAGCGGCACCGGTGGTTGTCCCGGTAGATGATGCTGCCCCATATCGCGCTCCCTCTGGCGTAAAGGCTTTGACAGTCTGCACCTCATGTGGCACGAGGCCGGAATCGTCGTTGCGACTCACCAGATATCAAGGGGATTTCACATGCCCAAGGAAGAATGGGGTGTAAAGCGCGTTTGCCCGACCACCGGCAAACGGTTTTATGACCTGAACAAGAATCCGATCGTCAGCCCCTATACGGGCGAGGTTGTCGAACTCGATCTCGGCAAGGGCCGCATGATCGCTGCCGATGCCGAAGATGCCGCCACCCGCAAAGCCCGCCAGACCGTGGAGGACGACGAAATCGTGCTGGACGACAGCGATGACGATTCGGTC
Organism: Ruegeria sp. YKSD163; assembly: GCF_059612905.1. Classification (NCBI taxonomy): domain Bacteria; kingdom Pseudomonadati; phylum Pseudomonadota; class Alphaproteobacteria; order Rhodobacterales; family Roseobacteraceae; genus Ruegeria; species Ruegeria sp. YKSD163. Next base: position 153,456 of record NZ_JBXWRM010000003.1, on the reverse strand, counting down.
GACATGGATCTGGATGATGACATCCTCGAAGACGATGATGACGAGGACAGCGTTTCGCTGGACGACATCAAGGATATGTCCTCGGAAGACGAGTGAACCGGATCGGATGCGCGCAAGTCAGGGCGGGCTTTGTCCCGCCCTTATTTCGTGCCCGCCCTGCCGGTTCCAACTGCGGGAAAATCTGCGACTTCGCCGTTTTTTTCGCTTGCACTCCCCCGGCCGCTCTCATAAACGTCCGCTCACCGCAGCGACGCGCATGTTCGCTGGCCGGTCCGGGGCCTTAGCTCAGTTGGGAGAGCGCTTGCATGGCATGCAAGAGGTCAGGGGTTCGACTCCCCTAGGCTCCACCAGATTTCTTCCGAAAATCCAAACCCGCTTCTGTTTGAAGCAGGCCTTTGCTCGCCTCGGCATGGCTGTTTGCACCACTGCCTGACTCCTTCTCTACGTTTTCACTGGTGACAAGGAGGTGCGGTTTTGCCGGTCCGCTCCACAAGAAAAAACCCCGCGCCGGGCGCGGGGCAGTTTTCTTGCCAAGGGAAGCAAGCGGGGAGAATTACCAGTTCATCGGTCCCTTGTCCGCAAAGGAATGGACCAGGAAATCTATGAAGGCGCGCACCTTGGGCTGGGTGAACCGGCCCGGCGGATAGACCGCGTAGATGCCCTGCACTTCGTCGGGCAGCGACGGCATCGCATCTTCGACCAGCCCCTGTTCCATGGCATCGGCGAACAGGTAGCAGGGCAAATACGCGATCCCCAGGCCCGAGATGGCAGCGTTCAGCAGCGACTGACCGTCGTTCACGCTCAGCCAGCCGGCGGTGCGTACCTGACGTTTCTCGCCCGACGGCGCCGTCAGCTTCCAGACATTGCCCGAGGCCTGGCTGGAATAGTGCAACAGCTTGTGTTCGTTCAGATCGTCGATCTTTTGCGGGCGCCCGTATTTCTCGAAATAGCTGGGGCTGGCGATCATCCGCTTGGTGGTTTCGCTCAGCTTGCGGGCACGCAGGGTGCTGTCCTCCAGCTCACCGATGCGGACGGCCATGTCGAACCCTTCCGAAATCAGTTCCACATAGCGGTTGTTCAGGACCATGTTGACGGTGATATCGGGAAACTCTGCCAGAAACCCGGACAGAACGGGCGACAGGTGATTGACGCCGAAATCGGTTGCCACCGAGATCCGCAGCAGCCCCGACGGTGCCGATTGCATCGAGGTCACCAGCGCGTCCGCCTCTCCAGCGTCGTTCAGCACCCGGCGGGCGCGGTCGTAATAGGCCAGCCCGATTTCGGTCGGCGACACCCGGCGCGTGGTCCGGTTCAACAGCCGGGCGCCAAGGCGCGCTTCGAGACTGGAAACATGCTTAGACACCGCGGATTTCGAGATACCCATCTTCTTGGCCGCGTCGGTGAACCCGCCCTGGTCCACGACATTGGCAAAAGCTTCCATTTCTGTCAGTCGGTCCATGCCCGGTTCCTCGGCTGATTGATCTTGCTTGAGGATCACTTATCCGCGCAGATCTGGGCGAGAACGGGGCAGAGCTGGGATAATATCGGGGTTTTGTCGCGGATCGTTTGCGGCAGAGAAACAGGGAAACAATAGGGAAGACCCCTTACAGTTTTCAGAAACTGATGCCGATCATATAGATCCAAAATGGCAAGGTCGCGGCGCTGAGAAGGGTGGATTGGGCAATCAGTGTTGCGACCAGCCTGCGGTCGGCACCAAAGCCCGACGCCAGCACATGCGCCGCCGATGCCGTCGGCAGGGCCGCGAACAGGATCACCACCGCCGCCAGACCGGGACTGGTCCCCAGCAAGCGGCACAGCAACCAGGCTATTGCAGGGGTGAGGAGCAACCGCACCGAACAGAGATAGCCGTTGAACACATCAAGCCGGGTCAGGGCCCGCCAGTCCATGGTGGCGCCGATTGAGAGCAGGGCGATCGGAATGGCGGCGTGGGCCAACATCTGCGCCGGAGCAAGGATCGGATCCGGAATCTTGTACCCGGACAGACCTACTCCCACCCCGGCGACCGAGGCCAGCAAGAACGGGTTGAGCGCGATTTTTTGCACCGTGGCCCGCAGGGTCAGGTTGCCGCCCCGCGACAGGGCGGAGACCGCCAGCAGATTGGCCATCGGAACGGCCATGCCGATGGCCACCGCCATCTGGCCGACATCGGCAAGATGCAGCGTTGGCACCGCGACAAAGGCCATCGCGCTGTTGAATCTCCAGGTGGTCTGCCAGGCCCCGGCAAAATCCAGAAACCGCTCCGGGCCTACTCGGCGGGCCAGATAGCCAAGCATCAACGCAAGCCCCATCACTGTCCAAACGGCCGGCCCGATGCGGATCACATCCTGCACCGCAATCGGCCGGTTGCTGGCGGCAAAGAACAGCAAGGCCGGAAACAGGATCTCGAAATTCAGCTTGTCCAACCCCTGCCAGGCCGCAGGCGTCAGCCGGTCCCGTACCGCGCCGCCCAGACCAACCATCAGAAAGCTGGGCACCAGCCCCATCAGGATTGTCGTGATCATGCCCGCTCCATTTCCCAGCCATTGCGCCAGACCTTGCGTCTCGGCCGGTCAATACACAAGTACGCGTGCCTGTAATCCGTGTTCGCTTCCGGATCCGCGATCGCGTAGGATGCCACCAGTGTTTCAGCAACGAGGAACTGGTTGTGAACAGCTTTCTTGCCGCATTTGGTATCGGCCTTCTGTCGACGGCAGCCCTGGCGGGCGGCGATACCCCCGCCAACCCCGAGGCCCGCGTCTATTTCGCCAATCTCGCCGATGGCGATACCGTGGCCTCTCCGGTCACGGTGATCTTCGGACTCAGCGGCATGGGCGTCGCCCCCGCCGGGACAGAGGCCGAGAATACGGGTCATCACCATCTTCTGGTCGACCGCCCGCCGATGGGTCAGGGCGAAGACGGGGCCGAAGAACTCACCTACGCCCTTCCCGCCGATGAGCACCACCGCCATTTCGGAAAGGGCCAGACCGAGGTCACGCTCGATCTCGGACCGGGCAAACATACGCTGCAACTGGTGATGGGCGACTATACCCATGTGCCGCACACCACCCCGATCGTGTCAGAGGTGATCACGATAGAGGTGAAGTAAGGCCCGAAACTTCGACCGGGGGCGAACCCTCGCCCGCGATCCTTGCCTTAAGACAGGGGTCCAGATGAAAGGACCCCCATGCTGACCTGCATCATCCGTTACCATATCGACCCGACCAAACGGGCCCAGTTCGAACGCTACGCTCGCACCTGGGGCCAGGCGATCCCGCGCTGCGGCGCCGACCTGATCGGTTATTATGCCACGCACGAGGGCTCATCGACCCTCGCCTTTGGCATCTACAACATCCCCAGCCTGGCCGAATACGAGGCCTATCGCGCCCGCCTTGCCGCCGATCCGCTGGGGCGGCAGAATTACGACTTCGCCCAGTCCGAGAAGTTCATTTTGCGCGAGGACCGGACATGGCTCAAACTGGTCTCAACCCCGCATGGAGAGCCGACATGATCGCCGTCATCTTCGAAGTCGAACCCGCCCACGGGCAGCAGGAGGCCTATCTCGATCTCGCAGGCCGGATGCGCGCCCTGCTTGACGATATGCTGGGCTTCATCTCGGTCGAACGGTTCCAGAGCCTCACCACTCCCGGCAAGCTTTTGTCGCTTTCCTTCTTGGAGGATGAAGAGGCCGTCACCCGCTGGCGCCAGTTCGCCGCCCATCGCGGCGCCCAGACCCGCGGGCGCGAGGCCCTCTTCGCCGACTGCCGCCTGCGCGTGGCGGGCGTGATCCGCGACTATGGCATGGCCGAACGCGATCAGGCCCCCGACGACAGCCGCTCAAGCCACGGCTAGAACAACCAGCGCAACAGATGTTTCAACCGACAGGGGGCGCGGTCCGATCCGTGTGGCGGTCAATCGTCCCCGGCACCGCTCCGCAATTTGCCTAGAACGACAGGCGAATACTGCGCCGCGCCGCCCGGCCCGAACACATGTTTCTGGATGCGCTCGAACGCTTCGAGATATTTGGTGTACGAGGTCAGGTCGACCCCGCTCGGCGCGGGCAGCATATCGCCCAGCGCCCCGGTATAGCCCCGAACGCTGATCTCCATCTCGGCGCGCGACAGGCCCAGCTGCGCCTCGGCGGCGATATTGGCCACCGAAACCTGCGCATCCGATTTGAAACTGGTGGCCTCGATCTTCAACAGAACCGCAACGCCGATTTCCACTTGCAGGCCATCGACCGTCCCCACCATGAACGATTTCGCCTCCTGCAACACGCCCACCGACTTGCCGCTGGCCTGCGCACTGAACAGGCTGTTGAACCAGCTGACCTTGCCGCTTGCCTCGCGGGTAAACGCCACCGCGCGCACATAATGCTGATCGAGCGCAACCGGATCACCCGGTTGCAGACCGTTCTCGCCGCCCAGGCCAAGCCCTAAACCCTCGGTCTGCGGGCCGCCGGGATCGCCGGTGCGGAACCGATAGCCCGAAAACAGCGGGTCACCGGCAGAGAGAGGTTCATAAAGCGCTTTTTCCGACATGAGCGTTCAATCCTTGCAACCAATGGCTGAACACTACCACAAGACCCGCCGGCGGCCCAAACGCTTTGCCCTTCATTTCGCCACAAATACTCCCGCCGGAGGCAGAGATTTTTCGACGAAAAATCTCTCCCGCCCGGATCAGAACGACAGCGCCAGCCGGGTGCCCTGGTTGATCGCCCTCTTGGCGTCCAGTTCGGCGGCCACATCCGCCCCACCGATCACGTGACAAGGCACGCCCTTGGCCCCCAGCGCATCCGCCAGCGACCGGTCCGAGACCTGACCTGCACACAGAACCACCGTGTCGCAGGCGATGAGGGTGGGGTTCTCCCGCGCCTCACCAAAGCTGATATGCAGGCCCTCGTCGTCGATCTTCTCGTAGTTCACGCCGCCCACGAAATTGACGCCCTTCATCTTCAGCGTCGCGCGGTGGATCCAGCCGGTGGTCTTGCCCAGATCCTTGCCATGCGCCTTGGCTTTGCGCTGCAACAGCGTCACCTCGCGCTCGGGCTTGGCGGGTTGCGGCCCCTCGGGCGCCAGGCCCGAGCGGTGCTCGCCCGGGTCGCTCACGCCCCATTCCTTCAACCACAGCGGCAGGTCGGTCGCCGGGCTGTGGCCCTCTTCCAGCAGGAACTCGGACACGTCGAACCCGATGCCGCCCGCGCCGATCACCGCGACCCGCTTGCCCACCGGCTTCTTGTGGCGCAACACGTCGATATAGCTCAGCACATTGGCGCGGTCCTGCCCCGGAATTGCCGGATCGCGCGGGCTGACCCCGGTGGCGATCACCACCTCGTCAAAGCCCGCCAGATCACCGGCGCCAACCGCCTGGCCCAGTTTCAGGGTCACACCCAGATCGGCCAGCATCACCCGGTACCAATCCACGAGGCCCCAGAATTCTTCCTTGCCCGGCACCTGCTTGGCCATGTTCAGCTGGCCGCCGATCTCGTCCGACTTGTCGAACACCGTCACCGCATGGCCGCGCTGCGCGGCGGTGATCGCTGTCGACAGGCCCGCAGGACCGGCCCCCACGATTGCCACCTGTTTGGGCGCCGCCGCCTTCTCCACCACCAGTTCGGTTTCATGGCAGGCGCGCGGGTTCACCAGGCACGAGGTCAGCTTGCCTCCAAACGTATGGTCCAGACAGGCCTGGTTGCAGGCGATGCAGGGCGCGATGCGGTCGCCCTGTCCCGCCGCCGCCTTGTTGACGAAATCCGCATCCGCCAGCATCGGGCGGGCCATCGACACCATATCGGCGCAGCCAGTTGCCAGTACCTCTTCGGCCACTTCGGGCGTGTTGATCCGGTTCGAGGTGATCACCGGGATCGAAACCTGCCCCATGAGTTTCTTCGTGACCCAGGCAAAGGCCGCGCGCGGCACGCTGGTGGCAATGGTCGGAATCCGCGCCTCATGCCAGCCGATGCCGGTATTGATGATGGTGGCGCCGGCCTTTTCGATCTCTTTCGCCAGCTGCACCACCTCGTCAAAGGTCGAGCCATTGGGGACAAGGTCGATCATCGACAGGCGATAGATGATGATGAAATCACGGCCCACAGCCTCGCGAGTGCGGCGCACCACCTCGATCGGCAGGCGCATCCGGTTCTCGTATGACCCGCCCCAGCGGTCGGTGCGCTTGTTGGTATGGGTGACCAGGAACTGGTTCAGGAAATAGCCCTCCGACCCCATGATCTCGACCCCGTCATAGCCCGCCTGCTGCGCCAGCACCGCGGCATTGACGATATCGGTAATCTGCTTTTCGATCCCTTCCTCGTCCAACTCGGTCGGCGGGAACGGAGAGATCGGCGATTTCACCGGGCTGGGCGCCACGCATTTCGGCCCATAGGCATAGCGCCCCGCATGCAGGATCTGCATCGCGATCTTGCCGCCCGCCTCATGCACGCGCGCGGTGACGATGGAATGGTTCGCGACATCCTTGTCGCTGGTCATCATCGCGGCGCCAGGCAGGACAGACCCTTCCATGTTCGGACCGATGCCGCCGGTCACCATCAGCCCCACGCCACCCCGCGCGCGGTCGGCATAGAATTCGGCCACCCGGTTCCAGTCGCGGGTCTCTTCCAGCCCGGTATGCATCGAGCCCATCAACACGCGGTTCTTCAACGTGGTAAAGCCCAGATCAAGCGGCGCAAGCATGTGTGGGTACGCAGTCATCGGAATTACTCTCCCTCGGATTTGACGGGCAGGATCACCATAGCCCGTGCCCCTGTCACGCGAAACCCGACGTCACCCCCTTTGCCGCCGTAGCGTCGCTTGCTAGACAGGGCCAACCCAAAGGAAAGATATCCGATGACACCCGAAGAGATTGCCGAGCTCCCCTATCGCCCCTGCGTGGGTGTGGTCCTGATGAATGGCGATGGGTTCGTCTTTGTCGGCCAGCGCATGGACCAGAACACCGATGCCTGGCAGATGCCCCAAGGCGGGGTGGACGAGGACGAGGACCCCTTCGAGGCTGCCCTGCGCGAGCTATGGGAAGAGACCGGCGTGACAGCGGATCTGGTCGAGATGGTCGCCGAGACCGAGGGCTGGCTGCCCTATGACCTGCCGCATGACCTTGTGCCGCGGATCTGGAAGGGGCGCTATCGCGGGCAGGAGCAGAAATGGTACCTGTTCCGCTTCACCGGCCGCGACGATCAGATCGACATCAAAACCGAACACCCCGAATTCAGCCGGTGGAAATGGCAGGATCCCGGCCGGCTGGTGGCCGAGATCGTGCCGTTCAAGCGTGACGTCTACGAGCGTGTCGTTGCGGCCTTTGCCCCGCATCTGGGCTGAGCAAAGCGCAGTCGCCGGGGCGCGTGCGCCGGGCGCTGCCCGATCCACACCGCGCCCAGCACGATGATCGCGCCCAACCCCTGAACCGGGCTCAGGGATTCGCCCAGCGCCAGCCAGCCCAGGATCACCGCCGTCAACGGGCTGAGGATGCCGAGCAGCGAGACCGCCGCCGGTTCGATCCGGGCCAGACCGCGAAACCACAGGACATAAGTCAGCGCGCCGCCGACCAGGCCAAGCCAGGCCAGTGCTGCCAGATTGATCAGGCTCAGCCCCGGCCAGTCGGGCGCGGCCAGCCAGGCCACCGGAATCATCAACAGACCACCGGCAGTCAGCTGCCAGGCAGTGAATGTGACCAGCGGCACATCAGGCCGCCATTTGCGGGTCAGCACCACGCCCACCGCCATCGACAGCGCGCCACCCAGCCCGGCCAGTACGCCGATCCAATCCAGCCGCGCCTCGGGCCCCAGCAGCAACAGCGCCACGCCGACGATTCCAGCCAACGCCGACAGCACCGCGCCCAGCCGGATCTGCGTGCCCAGTGCCACTGCCGAAAGGAAGACGACGATCAGCGGCTGCACCGCACCCACCGTCGCGGCAACCCCACCCGGCAGGCGATAGGCGGCAACAAAGAGCAGCGACCAGAACACCGCAAAGTTCAGCGCGCCCAGGATCAGCAACTGCCCGATCCAGGCCCGAGGCGGCAATTGACGCACCAGCAGCATCAAAAGCAACCCAGCAGGCAGCGCCCGCAGCAGCGCCACGACAAAAGGCGAATGCGCGGGCAGGAACTGGGTGGTGACGATATAGGAACTGCCCCAGATGGCCGGGGCGATTGCGGTCAGGGCGATATCCGTTGTCCGTGACATGGGGGGCCTCATCAATTTATCTCGACGTCGAGATAACATCATTTATCTTGACGTCAAGATAAATCGACGAAATAACCCGGATCATGGATCATGTAGACCTTATCACCCGGCAATGGGCGGCCGAGCGCCCCGACCTCGACACGCGGGCAATGGCGGTGATCGGCCGGGTCGCGCGGCTGTCGATGGCTTTTGGACAGGGGATGCAGGAAAACTTTGCCCGATACGGGCTCAACCCGGCCAAGTTCGACGTTTTGGCTACGCTCCTGCGCTCAGGCCCGCCTTATGCGCTGTCCCCCGGCGCGCTGCTTGATGCGACCATGGTCGCCTCTGGCACCATGACCAACCGGATCGACCGGCTGGAACAGGACGGACTGGTCGAACGCCGAAAGAACCCTGAGGACAGCCGCAGCGTGATCATCGCGCTCACCCCCAGGGGGCTGACCCTGATCAACGAGATGATGGCCGCCCATGTGGCGACGCAGGCGCAACTCCTCAAGGGGCTGGCGGCAGAGGAACAGACCATGCTGTCCACCCTGCTGGCCAAGGCGCTACACAGTGCCGAGTCTGCAAACGGGCGTGCTGACCAAGCGTAGCCAGACAATCAGGCGCCGGATGTTTCGACCTAAGCACGTGGATCACCAGCAAGGTGCAGCGCCCAGCCCGTGCTTCTTTCTGGTCCAAAATACTCCGGGGTGAATTGCCCGCAGGGCAAGAGGGGCAGCGCCCCTCCCGGGCCCGAGATCAGAGCAGCCCGTTTTCCTTCAGCAGCTCGACCATGTTGGTCTCGGGGCGCGGGCCGATATGGCCGATCACCTCGCCGGCGCAGACATTGCCGATCCGGGCGCAGGTCTCGTAATCGCGGCCAGTGGCCATGCCAAACAGAAAGCCCGCGGCGAACTGATCACCCGCGCCGGTGGCATCCACCGGTACCACCTTTTCCACCGGCACGTCGATGCGCAGCGTGCCGTCCATCACCGTCACCCCGTCGCCCGAGCGGGTGCAGACCACCAGCGGGCAAATGCCCGAGGTGAGCATCAGCGCATCGTCCAGATGGTCGGTCTCGAACAGCGACTGGATCTCGGCCTCGTTGCCGATCACGAAATCCAGATCGTGCTGGATCAGCGACAGGAAATCGGCGCGGTGCCGGTCGACACAGAACGGGTCCGAAATCGCGATCCCCGCTTTGCCACCCGCCGCGCGGGTCGCCCGTGCCGCCTCGCGAAAGGCCGATTTCCCGGCGTCGTGGTCGAACAGATATCCTTCGAGAAACATCAGCTTCGCGTTGCCCGTCACCTGCTCCGGCACATCCGCCGAGCTTAGCGTGGTCGAGATGCCCAGATAGGTGTTCATCGACCGCTCGCCATCGGGCGAGACAAAGATCATCGAGCGCGAGGTTGCCAGTTCCCCCGCCACGGGCGGATTGACGAAGTCGATACCGCCCTCGTTCATCGCGTCGGCATAGAAATGACCCAGCGCATCGTCGCGCACCCGCCCGATAAACGCCGTATCCAGACCCAGCGCGCCCGCGCCCGCGATGGTGTTGGCGACCGAGCCGCCCGGCGTCTGCACTCGCTCCTTCATCGAGGCATAGAGCACCTCGCCGCGCTCCTGCTCGATCAGCTGCATGATGCCCTTCTCGATTCCCATCAGGTCGAGAAAGCTGTCATCGGCTTGCGAGATCACATCGACAACGGCATTGCCGATGCCAACGACATCGTAGGTCTTCATAGGGTCTTGTCCTCGAATTGGCACAGATCGCGGATGAGGCAGGTGCCGCACATCGGCTTTCTGGCTTTGCAATGGTAACGGCCGTGCAGGATCAGCCAGTGATGCGCATGTTGCTGGAAGTCGGCCGGGATATTGTCTTCGATGGCGCGCTCGACCGCGTCCACATCCTTGCCCGGACAGATGCCGGTGCGATTGCCGACGCGAAAGATATGGGTGTCCACCGCCTGCGCCGGCATGTGCCACCACATGTTCAGCACCACGTTGGCGGTCTTGCGACCGACACCGGGCAGCGATTGCAGCGCGGCGCGCGAATTGGGTACCTCGCCGCCATATTCCTCGACCAGGATGCGGCTCAACTTGATGACGTTCTTGGCCTTCTGCCGGAACAGGCCAATGGTCTTGATATGCTCGGTCACGCCCTCTTCGCCCAGCGCCAACATCTTTTCCGGCGTGTCGGCGATCTTGAATAGTTCGCGGGTGGCCTTGTTCACGCCCGCATCGGTGGCCTGCGCGCTCAGCGCGACCGCTACCACCAGCGTATAGGCATTCACATGCTCCAGCTCGCCCTTGGGTTCGGGATCGGCGGCCTGGAATCGGGTAAAGATCTCGCGGATCGTATGGTAATCAAGTTGCTTTGCCATCCGAGCCTTAATGCCCTGCCCGGCAATCCCCCGCAATTGAAAAGACAGCGCCTAGGCTCCAATCAGCGGTAACGCCTATTGTCCTGAACGCTGGAACCTTTCCCATCAGCAAAGCATTCCTGCGACCGTTCAAAACAATAGCTTCTCGCTATTGAATCAGAGTCATCCAATATTGGATCGCTTTTAATCTGGTGCATAGCCTGGGTTGGATCAGTTATCAGTTTTGGAGACCGGAATGACCAAGAACAAGGCAACACTCTTCGGCGCCGCCCTTGCGGTCGCCTCCATTCCTGCTGGCGGTGCATACGCGGCTGACTTGACGATCTCTCTTTGGGGCGGTGGCTATGCAGAGGATTTCACCGAGAACCTGATCGTTCCGTTCGAAGAGGCCAACAATGTCGAGATCGTCGTGGATCGTGGACACTCGTCGGAACGGCTGAGCAAACTGATCGCGACGAAGGGGCGCGGCACCGACGTTGTCTTCCTGTCGGATTTTCAGATGTACTAGGCCTATCAGCGCGGGCTGATCGCGAATTTGAACCCGGAGAACGCCCCCAACCTCGCCAACCTGCGTGACTTTGCCAAAGATCCGATGGGTGACGGTGCCTGCCCGGCCTTTGTCGTGCTTGGCGCGGGCCTTGCTTATAACACCGACGAGTTCGGTGACGGGGCAGAGTTTTCCTGGGCCGACCTGCTGCGCTCTGACCTGAAGGGCAAGGCGGGATACCCAGATATCGGCATCTCCTATGCGACCATGCTGGCTGTGAAGATGGCCGAACTCAAAGGCGGCGGCATCGACAACATCGCGCCGGGGCTCGAAGCCGTCAAATCGGCAAAGGACAGCATCCAGTTCTATCAGAACGCCCAGATCCTGGAGAGCGAGGTGCGCGGCGACGTGTCCATGGCGCCTGAACTGAACATCTTTGTGCGCAAGGAAGACGGGATCCCGATGGATTTCGCCTGGCCCGAAGAAGGCGGCATCGGCATCCTCAATCTCATGTGCGTCGTCGAAGGCTCGCCAAACGCTGAATTGGCCGAAAAGTTCATCAACTACATGATGTCGGACGAAGTTCAGACAAAGCTCTTGGTCGAACAGGGCGAAACGCCGGTATCGGCCAATGTCGATTTCTCGGTCGTCGAACCATCCTCGAATTCGCTGTCGATCGATGATCTCGAAAAGCTCAATTTCTGGGACATCAAGACCATCGCCGCAAACAAGGCGGATTGGGTTCAGCTTTGGCAGGAAACCGTCATCGCGAACTGAGTCTCTCCCTGAGCGGGGCGTTTCAAGGAGATCGAGACGCCCCGCAACACCAATCGGAGTTGTCCATGTCCTCGGTTGAAGTCAGAAATCTTGTCAAGAAATACGACGAGTTCACCGCCGTGCGGGACGCGAGTTTTCGGGCGGAAACCGGCAGCCTGATCAGCATTCTCGGGCCGAGCGGATGCGGCAAGACAACGACATTGCGCGCCATTGCCGGCTTCGAGACCGCGACATCAGGCGATATCCTGCTGGACGACAAGCCGGTCAACGACATCCCGCCCTGGCGACGCAACATCGGGATCGTCTTTCAGTCTTATGCCCTGTTTCCCTTCATGACCGTGGTCGACAATGTCGGTTACGGGTTGAAGATGCGCAAGATGGACAGGGATCAGATCGCCCGCAAGACGGATGACGCCCTGAACCGCGTCGGATTGCCTGACAGCCATCTGAAATACCCCCGCCAGCTCAGTGGAGGTCAGCGGCAGCGCGTCGCGCTGGCGCGCGCACTTGTTATCGAACTCGCTGTCATGCTTCTTGACGAACCTCTATCGGCGCTTGACGCCAAGCTGCGCGACGAAATGCGGTTCGAGTTGAAACGGATTCAGCGCCAATCGGGCGTGACCACCTTGCTGGTGACGCATGATCAGGAAGAGGCGTTTACCCTGTCGGACCAGATCGTCGTGATGAACAACGCGGTCGTCAAACAGGTCGGCAGCCCGCGCGAGATCTGGGATAACCCCAACTGCGCATTCGTGGCCGATTTCATTGGGATCGAGAATATCCTCCCAGCAGAGCGAACATCGGACGGGGTTCGCATCGCGGGGCACGAGTTTGCCGCCCTGTCCGATACGGTCTCGGGAACCGATATCATGGCGGCGTTTCGCAGCAGTGATCTGGAACTGGCGGGAGACGAAACCGGGCAATTCGCGGGACAGGTAGTCGGCGAGGCCTATACGGGCAACTACAATGTCTACCAGGTGCAGACCGACTTGTCGGAGGCGCCCATCATTCTCAAGACCGGGAAAGGCCAACGGCTGAGCGGGAATACTAACCTGAAGCTTCCGCCGGATCGTATCAAGATCCTGGAGCGGGACTGACCCATGCTGAGCGCCACCCAAAGAAACTGGGCCCTGTCGCTCCCGGCCTTCATCATCGTCGGGCTTCTGGCGGTCGTTCCTGCCGTGATGATGCTGACCTCGGCCTTTACCTCGCCAGATATCGAAGGTTTCACGCTGGCCAACTTCGAAAAGCTCTGGAACAGCAAACTGGCGTTTCAGGCGTTCTGGCGCACCATCCGCGTGGCGATCATCGTGACCCTGATCACGATTGTCCTGGGGTATCCGCTGGCCATCGGTTTTCTGCGGGCTGGCCCGCGGATGCAGTCAATCCTGCTGCCAATGCTTGTGTTCCCGTTGATGGTCTCGGTGGTGGTGCGCGCCTATGGCTGGATCGTGGTTCTCAGCCCGTCGGGCATCTTCAACCAAGTTCTTCTGGGCCTCGGGATCGTCTCCAGCCCGGTCGACCTGCTTTATTCGGAAACCGCCGTCATTCTTGGCGAAAGCCAGTTGCTGCTGCCCTACATGGTGCTGTCCCTTATGGCGAGCCTGCAAAAGGCGGACAGCAATCTGGAAGAAGCCTCGATGAGCCTCGGTGCGAACCCGGTCACGACCTTTTTCCGTATCGTCATCCCGATTAGCGTGCCGGGGCTCTTGACCGGAACCTTGCTGGTCTTCGCTTTGGCATTGACCGCGTTTGCGACCCCGCTTCTGCTGGGCGGTGGCTGGGCGCCGCTGCTGACAACGCTGATCTACACCTATGCCTTCACCACCTTCGACTGGTCGGCAGCCGCAGCGGTGGGACTTGTCCTCGTCATTCTGGCCCTGGCTTTTGTCTGGCTGCAGCGCTGGGTCTGGCAAAAGGTGATGAAATCCCATGAATAGTTTTCGTGCGGAAAACGCCCTTTTGATGGCGGGAAAAACACTGTCCGTTGCCATGATGGTGGCCGGCTTTCTCTTTTTGTTGGGGCCGATCGTCATCGTGGTGATTTCCTCCTTCACCTCGGCATCCTACCTGACATTCCCGCCACCGGAGTTTTCCCTGCGCTGGTATTACGAGGTCTTTTCGCTGTCGTGGTTCTCGCGCTCCATCGTTACGAGCTTTGTGATCGCGATCATCGCCACGGCGATTTCAGCGGTGATCGGCATACTCGTGGCGCGGGCGCTTGCTCGCGGCACATTCGGCGCCAAGGCAATCGTCGAATTCGTCGTGCTCACACCGTTGCTGCTGCCGATCGTCGTCCTGGGCTTCGGCCTGTTCAACCTGCTGGTAACCTTGGCGCTGGAAGGCAACAACTTTGTCAATCTGATCGGCGGCCACATCATGATCACGGTGCCATTTGTCGTGCGCTCCGTCTGGTCGGCGATGGCGGGCACGGACATCACGCTTGAGGAGGCAAGCCTCGGTCTTGGGGCCACTCCCTTCGAGACCTTCCGCAATGTGGTCTTGCCGATGGCCCGCCCGGGGATCGTTTCCGGCGGCATCCTCGCGTTCACCATGTCGTTCAACGACGTCTCGTTGTCGATTTTTCTGACCGGTCCGCGCGCCTCGACGCTGCCGGTCGAGATGATGGCCCATATCGAATATTCGGCTGACCCGACACCGGCGGCGATCTCGACCATCATGCTGGTGATCACCCTCATCATCTACGCCATCACCAGCCGCACGGTTGGTTTGAAAATATTCGCCTGAAAACAGGAGCACCCAATGACAAAGAACCATGCACATGGACCCATCCCGGATGGATTCTTCGCAGAAATCCCGAAGGTAGATATCCACTGTCACCTCTACGGCACCATCCGCGAAGCGACCTTGCAGGATTTCGTCCGCGAAACCTCGGCACCGCTGACCGAGGAAGACGTGGCGGGATACTACGTCCGAGGAGAAAAACCGCGTGGTGTCCTGCATGCTTTTCGGTTCATGGAAAAGCATATCTTTGGCACGGAAGACCGCCTCTACCGCGTGACGCGCGAATGCCTTGAAGACCTGCGCGCTGAGAACGTGCGCTATGCGGAACTGTTCTGGAACACCACCGGAACACTGTTGCATGCCCCCGACCTGTCGTTCGACGCGGCGCAAGGCGCACTCATTCAGGCAATGGAGGACGCGGAGCGCGATTTCGGTATCGTGTCCCGGATCATCCATTCGATCGACCGCGAAGCCAGTCCCGAAGACGCGGTCGTGATGATGGAACGCGCGCTGGCCGCGCCGCATCCCAGGATGATCGGCCTCGGCATCGACTATATGGAGGATGAACGTTTCCCGCCCGAAGGTTTCTGGAAAGCCTATCGGATGGCGCAGGAGGCAGAATGGAAGCTGACGGCACATGCCGGCGAGAACGGCAGCCATTGGCGCAATATCGAAACCTGTCTCGACCTTCTGAAGGTCGATCGCATCGACCATGGCTATACGGTTCTGGACAATCCGGACCTGCTGCAACGCTGCATTGACGAGGAAATCGTCTTTACGGTGGTGCCGACGAACACCCATTACCTGAACGTGTTGTCACCTGATGAATGGGCCGAAAAGCATCCGATCCGAGCGATGGGCCGGACCGGCCTGAAAACCCATCCCAACACCGATGATCCACCTTCCACAACACCTCTCCGAACACGGTCTGGAAAACGATGCACGCGGCCTTTGACTATGGTCTCGAAGATCTGCGCAGCTTCATGTTGAACGGTCTGGACGGTGCCTGGATTGACGACGCAACGCGGTGCGCGATGACCGAGCAGTTCCTGGATCTGTTCGACCAAGCGGTGAAGAAGCATGGCTTGCGCGATGCGTGACAGGACGGCAAGTGTCTCGACTCCAAGACCCCGACGTAAGGCCATTGCCAATCGCGCGTGAGATCAATCAGGATGCCCCTATGGAGCACCTGATTGATAAACTCGCAGTCAACCGCCACGATCCGCGCATCAGTCGGAGACATCTCTCCTATTTCTACGCTGCCGCGAAGGTGGAGAATTTCACTAAGGCCGCAAAGCTTTGCGGTGTAGCGCAGCCGTCGCTCTCCCGCGGCGTTTCCCTGCTGGAAGAGGCGATAAACGCAAAGCTCTTTGACCGGGTTGGGCGTTCGGTGAAACTGACGTCAAAGGGCAGAGAAATCTTTCCGGTCGTCGAGTTGTTGCTGAACCAGTTCGACGACATTTCCAGAGGCCTCACCAACGGCCTGCAGAAACCTTTTGCGGAGCTGAAGATTTCGGCAGTAACAAGCCTGACATCGAATTTCCTGCCGAGGTTGCTGAACCAGTTCGAGCATGAAAACCCCGGAATACAGGTTACGATCTATGACGGGCTCGACACGGATGTCTATAAGGAGGTTGAGGTCGGCGATACGGATATCGGGGTCGTTACTGAAATCAGAAGACCTGAAAGCTTTCGGATCAGTAAACTGTTCCGCGATCAATTGGCTCTCGTCGTTTCAGAAGAACACGCGCTGGCTGACCGGGAGTCGATTGAATTGAGAGATCTCGAACACGTGCGCATGACTTCATTCGCGAAAGCGACGGAAACCCACGCCGAACTAGCAGCAGCTTTTCATAGCGTTGGCCTGGATTACCATCCGGCCGCCACTGCCCGCTATCGCAGCACACTTATGGGGCTGGTCTTGCACCGCGGTCTGGCAACCTTGCTTCCCAGAATTGTCGCCGAGGAGCATCAGAACCCGCGGCTAAGGATTGTGCCGCTGGTCAATCCGGTGTTGCACCGGACGTATCATATGGTGATGCGCAAAGGTGGAAGCTTTAAGCCAGGGGTAGCGAGACTTGAACAGTTCTTGCGACGATCAGCAATGAATGCTGTGAGCCAAATGGGTGAAAGGGGCCTTGAATAGGCGTTGCGGGAGAAGAACGAAGTCGAAGACGAGCGGTCAAACCGTCATCTGCCCATATCTCAGTTTTTCTTGAGATTTCCGTGAAACGGATTGGATCTTCCTCTGATCTCTCGCGCCAAGAGTAGCGTAACATTTTATTATATAACAGTTTTTATGCGATGTGCGTCTTCAGGTGGGCTTCGAGTTCCTGCAAATGTGCCTTGCGCTGATCATCGCTGATCCAAGCGCCATCAAAGGCGTTTCGCATGAACTGCGTCATGTCTTCGGCACTGAAATCACCGTGCTGTTGCACCTGTTGCATGGTGTTGGTCAGATACCGGCTTGCGAATTCCTCAGGATCGTCGGTGTTAAGGCACACACGCAGCCCCAGATCCAGCATCTTGCGCTAGGCCGCCAAACGCCGCGGTTCCGGGTCTGACGGACGCCATGTCGGGCACATGGTCAAAGTGATCTTGCGGTCCCGCACAACGTCAATCAGCGCCGGGTCATCCAGTACATGCAACCCATGATCAATGCGTTCCAGACCCAGCTTGTGCACACATTGGTTTGCATGCTCGACCGCGTTTTTCTGATCGCAATCACAATGCGCCGTCAGACGATAACCTTCCTCACGGGCACGGTCGTAAAAGTGCTGGAACTTGATCGGAGGATTGCCTTCCTCGTAGGAATCCAACCCCACCCCGAGGATATCGTCCCGGTGCGTTTCCGCGAGGTCCAGCATCTCCATCGCGCTTTCCAACGAGCGCTCGCGGTTCATGCACATGATCAACCCGGTCGAGACCTCCGACGCGCGACACGCGGTCTTCAGTGCATCCATCATCTCGTCGAAACCGACACCACGATCAATATGCTGCTGCGGGTCAAAAAACATCTCAACGTGACGGATGTTTTCGACCTGACACCTGTTCAGGAATTCCTGCGTAATGTCGAAGATGTCCTGTCCAGTACGCAGAACGCTGGAGCACATGTAGTGGTAATCGAGAAAATTCTTCAGCGCGGGCGTGCCATAGTCCTGAGCCGCAAGAAGTTGCGCCTCTGTGGCATAGGGAATGTCGACACCATTGCGGTTCGCCAATTCCAGAACCTTGGCCGCCGACACAGTTCCTTCAATGTGTATGTGCAACTCGGCCTTGGGCATCGAGGCAATGAATTCGGACATGTTCATGGGCAGTCACCCGCCTTTCCGCACCACTTGATAAATTTACACCATTTGGTGCAGATATGAGTTTGTCAACGAAAACCTATCGTGCATACTGGAACTCAGGAGTCGACAGCGAGATCAGCACGAGCGGGTTTACACGTTTCCGATCCGGCGCCCGCGAATAGGTACGGGGGTGGCTCGGTGAAAAGGAAGAAGTTCGATGAACGGCAAGCGCGGAAAGACAGATCAATCCATGGTTCCAGCTACGCAATCGACGACGGTTCCGGAAGCAGCTTCAAAGCCGCGACGGGTCAACCACGTGCGGGCGAAAAGGATGCAAAGCATCATGGATGCCGCCGAGATCGAATTTGCCAGCAACGGCCTGAGTGGCACTTCGGTTCAGTCCATTGCCGACCGTGCCGGGCTACAGAAGCGGCAGGTGCTCTATTTCTTCAACAGCAAGGAGAGCCTTTACACAGACGTTATCGACCGCATTTTCCGAGAGTGGCGCAGCCTCAGCCCCAGTGATCGTGAGGGTTCGCCGAAGGCTGTAATTTCCGACTACATCGAGCATATTTTTCTACAAGCCGAAACCAAACCCCACCAAAGCAAGTTGCTGATTTCCGAAATGCTATCGGGTGGTGCCTTTGGCATCGAAGCGATGGAGAGGCGGGGATCTCGATCGATCGTGGCACGCTCCATCGCGCTGCTTCAAGGGTACATGGACGAAGGCGTTATGCGGCGAACCGATCCGTTTGCCTTCCTCTTTCAAATCTGGAGCGCCCAGCACTTCTATGTCGCTTTCAGTCCAGAAGTGGCTTTCTTCCTCGACAAAGATCAAATGGACCACGAGGACTGGACCCGATTTCGAGATCAGACAAAGGCATTTGCCTTATCGTTTTTTAAGGACTGACAGCCGACAACGAACGCTGGATGAACTTGAATTTTGGCGTGGCATGGCTCTTTAGCCGTCAGGTTCGCCGAACTGACGACTACGAGGGCTCGTACGCCCCGAAAGGGGCGCATGTCCATGACAAGGCGCTCGCCAAGAGCATCTTCGATTGGGTCAAGGCTCGCTCAACTCACCTCTCCCGATGGCTTGCGCCAACGCCCGGCCTCCCCAGTCTTCAGAGATTGGCGACAGAAACCGCCGGGCGGCGCGCGGACCAGTCTGTCGCGTCTTCTAACTGGGCCGACAGGTTCAGCAGAATATCCTCTCGTGCCAGCGACGCCGCGATCTGCACACCGGCCGGCAGCCCCTCGACCAGGCCGGTGGGCACGGTGATCGCGGGTTGGCCTGTCACGTTGAAAGGCGCGGTCGCGTTGAAGCGGCTGAAGAGCTCATCATAGAACCGCCGCGCGCTCCAGTCGGGATGGTTCTGGTCCAGCACGCCCAGCGGAATGGGCGGTGCGGCAAAGGGCGGCAGGATCACGGCATCGTAGCCTGCAAAGAACGCGCCCATCTGGTGACCGGTCATGCCCATGATCTGCACCGCTTCCATCATGTCGACCGCGGACATGGCCTGACCATCCTCGATCCCCTTCAATGTGCAGGTTTCGTACACGTCCGTGCTGGCCGGAATACCAAAAGCCGTCGTGAGCGTCTGAGAGGCGGCGGCCAGCGTGGCCATCCAGAACCGGTAGTTCGCCCTGTGAAACTGTTCCTGGTCCAGTGGGATGTGGTCGATTTCCTCGACGTTGTGGCCAAGGTTGGCAAGAAGTTTTCCGACGCGAACGACCTCGGCCGAGATACCTGCATCGGTCGGGGCGGCGCCCTGAAAACCGGTTGGCGCGATGGCGATCCTGAGGCCCTGCATCGGGCGCTTGATGCAGTCGCCATAGGGCGTCTGCGGGTTTGCGAGAGGGATGAACGAACCCGCCTCGGGGCCCGCAACCAGATCGAGCAGTGCTGCGGCATCTCGCGTTGTGCGGGTGACCGCGAATTCGTGCCCGAGCCCCAGAATGGCAAGCTGCGCATCCGGGCCAAGCGGTGTGCGCCCCCGGCTGGGTTTGAGCCCGATCACCCCGCAACAGGCCGCAGGGATACGGATCGACCCGCCGCCGTCATTGGCATGGGCCATGGGCACGACCCCGGCGGCCACGGCGGCGGCGGCACCGCCGCTGGACCCGCCGGTGGTGCGGGACGGGTCCCAGGGGTTACGGCTGGGCCCCGTGGCGACGGATTCGGTCGTTGCATTGAACCCGAATTCCGGCGTGGTGGTGCGCCCCAGGGTGTTCAGCCCCGCCGCCTTGAAACGGCGCATCAATTCACCATCGTGCGGCGCGACATACACGTCGTTGTCCAGCAAACGCGTGCCCATCCCCTGCGGCACCCCCGCCGCCGTCATCATGATATCCTTGATCAGAAAGGGCACCCCGGCGAAAGCGCCGGAACTGTCACCGGCAATGGGCGGCTCGATGGCATCCACCATGAAATTCAGCTGCGGGTTCACGGCGGCAATGCCGCGCCGCGCCGCGTCGGTTAGCTCGTCCGCCGAAACCTCTTTGCGGGCAACCAGTTCAGCCAGCCCCGTGGCGTCATAAGAGGCGTATTCGCTCAGCTTCATGTTCATCTCTCCTGTCTCTGGGTCGACACTTGTCGTGGCAAGGCGTTAGTCCGAGGCCTAGGCCTGGCCCAGCATTTCGACCATCCGGTCGCGCATGATGAATTTCTGGGGTTTGCCGGTGATGGTCATCGGCAGCTCTGTCACGATGCGGACGTGCCGGGGCACCTTGAAATGGGCGATTTGCCCCTGGCAATGGGCGCGCACGTCTTCGGCGGTGATCTCGCGCCCGGGTTTGGCGACGACCCAGGCACAGACCTCTTCGCCCATTCGGGCGTCGGGAATGCCAAAGACCTGGACCTCTTTGATGTCGGGATGGCCGAACAGGAATTCCTCGATCTCGCGTGGATAGATGTTCTCGCCGCCTCGGATGATCATGTCCTTGACCCGCCCGGTGACCGTGCAGAACCCGTCTGCGTCCAGAACGGCCAGGTCGCCGGTATGCATCCAGCCATCGCGGATCGCCTCGGCGGTGCGCTCCGGGTCGTCCCAATAGCCCTGCATCACCGAATAGCCGCGCGTACACAGCTCTCCCTGAACGCCCACGGGCACGGTCTGGCCGGTGTCATCGACGATTCGGACCTCCAGGTGGGGGTGGATCCGGCCCACGGTTTCGCACCGCTTTTCGGTGCTGTCGTCGACAAAGCTCTGAAAAGACACGGGCGAGGTTTCGGTCATGCCGTAGCAGATCGTCACCTCGCCCATGTGCATCCGGTCGTTGACCTGTTTCATCACATCGACCGGACAGGGAGACCCCGCCATGATACCCGTGCGCAGCGACGACAGATCGCGCGGAGTTGCAGACAATTCCTGCAACATCGCCACAAACATCGTCGGCACACCATAAAGCGCCGTGCAGCGTTCGGCCTCGACCGTGTCCAGCGTCTGGGCCGGGTCAAAGGCTTCGCCCGGAAACACCATCGCCGCACCCTTGCTGACGGCCCCAAGCACGCCCATCACCATGCCGAAACAGTGATAGAGCGGCACCGGGATCGCCAGCCTGTCCCGTTCCGTCAGGTTGATCCGGTCGGTCACGAACCGCGCGTTGTTGACGATGTTGCGATGCGTCAGTGTGGCCCCCTTGGGCTGGCCCGTCGTGCCCGAGGTGAACTGGATGTTGATCGGATCGTCCGCGCGCAACGTCTTGTCGATTTCCGGCAGGCGGGCCCGGTGTTCGGCGGTGCCCATGCGGGCAATGTCGCCAAACGCCCATTCACCGGATTGGCCTGCATTATCGCCCATGACGATCACATGCCGCAGTTCGGGGAGCTTTTCTGCCCGCAGCCTACCCTTCTCGAAATTTGCCAGTTCCGGCGCGAGGGTACGGATCATTTCAACATAATCCGAGGTCTTGAACGCAGGCGCCAGCACCAGCGCCTTGCACCCCACCTTGTTCAGGGCGTATTCCAGCTCGCTCAGGCGGTAGGCCGGGTTGATGTTGACCAGGATCACGCCGATCCTTGCAGTGGCGAATTGCGTCAGAACCCATTCGATCCGGTTGGGCGACCAGATGCCGAGACGGTCGCCCTTTTGCAGCCCAAGCGCCAGAAACCCGCAGGCAAGGTCATCTACCGCTTGCGAAAACGCGTCATAGCTCAGCCGCGCATCCCCAAAGATCAGCGCATCACTGGCCCCGCCGCGCCGGGCGGTTTCGCGCAGCAATTGCGGGATCGTCGCGCCGGACAGTTCCGGCTGGCAACCCCCCTGAACATGGGAAAGACCATCCCGCGCAGCCAATGCGGCAGCCTCGTTTCGCTGTGCCATCTCCTAAGCCTCCCAAGTTGTTTCGCCGCCGCACAGCGTCAGCGCGGCACGGGCCGTGTCGATCTCTTCAGGGTCAAGCGCCTCGAGATCCCGGTCCATCACGACGATATCAGCCTGCATCCCCGGCGCGATACGGCCAAGGCGGTTTTCATCGAAACCGGCGTAGGCACCACCAGCCGTATAGCCATGTAGCGCCTCTGTCAGAGACAGCCTGTTGTCCGGGCAATTCTCGCTCCACCGTTCACGAACCATCGCGGCCTTGATGCCGCGCATCGGGTCGATGTCCGACACCGGCCAATCCGATGAAAAGGCAAGCGGGACACCGTCGCTCAATAGGGCACGGACCGGAAACGCCTGCGGCCAGCGCCCCTTGCCAGCCTTGCTGCGCCACGGCTCCAGCGGGAAATCCATGGCGCCCGGCGGATGCGGCGGCTGCATGGAGGCCACGACGCCCAGTTCGCGCAGGCGATGGGCATCGTCGGGATGCAAAAGCTCGATATGTTCGATCCGGTGGCGGCTGTCGCGTGCGCCATTGGCCCTGCGTGCGGCCCCATACCCATCCAACACGCGCCGGACGGCAGCGTCACCGATGGCATGAACACTGATCTGCAGCCCGCGCCTGTCGGCCTCGATCGCGGCAGCGGCGAAATGTTCGGCCGAATGCAAGGCCTCGCCACTCCAACCGGCGCGGTCGGTATAGTCTCCGACCAGAAACGCCGTGCCGCTGTCGATCACTCCGTCCATGAACATCTTGATCCGCCCCGACCGTAGGCGGTCAGAGCGATAGGTTTCATGCATCCAACTGGCCTCTTCCAGCGTACTCAATTGCTTATCTGGGGTCAGGTGGAACGGTACTTCGGTGCGGCAGATCAATTCGCCCCGCTCTTCGAGATCGCGAAGCAGGGCCAGCTGATAAAGGTTTCCGTCCATGTTGTGCAGGCTGGTGAAGCCGAAAGAGGCGCAATATGCCAGCCCTTCCTTTATCACGCGCAGATCGTCATCGCGCTGCGCCGGGGTCAACCCGTCACCGGGTTCCAGCCCCATCAACCCGAGGTTTTCCCGCCCGCCGGAAGAGCGTAGCGACAAGACCGGATCAATCGCCGCCTGTTCGCGTAATTCGCCAGTGGCCGTGCCGTCGGGGGCCATGACGATCTCGTTGCCCGTGGGCAGGTCGCGTCCATGCAATACGCCCGCGCGCTGCAACGCAGCCGTATTGGCCCAGGCGGTATGATGATCCCCCGCGATCAGGATGAACGGGCGGTCGCGCAATATGTCATCCAGCAAGTGCCGTGTGGTGGCAACACCATCGCCAAACAGGGAATAATCCGCCGCCTTGCAGATCAGCAGCGCCGCATCGGGGTTGGCCGCCGCATAGGGATGCAACTTGTCCCGCAGCGCCGTCGCCCCGCGCACATTGTCGAGATGCAGCATACGCAGGCCAGCAGCCCCCAGAAACAGGTGCAAATGCGCCTCGACCATGCCGGGCATCACCGTGTTGCCCTGCGCGTTGAAGCGGCGTGTTTTGGGGCCAGCGAACGCGGCGATTTCGTCGCGCGCACCCACCGCCAGGATCGTCCCGCCCCGCAGAGCGACGGCCTCGGCCCGTGGCGCGGCTGCATTCATGGTCAGCACGCGGCCGTTTTCGATGATGACATCCGCCTTGGTCATAGCTTCGACCCTTCTTCGTTTTTCGAAGCCTTTCGGCCCAGCATTTGGCGAAGCTGCCGCACTGACCCGGCCAGCCCCTTGGGCATCACCACGACAAAGACGATCAGCGCCACGCCCAGGATGAGATCACGCGCGTCGCCCATACCCTTGGAAAACTCAATGATCAGCATCATCGTGCCCGCCCCGATGATCGGCCCCCAGGTCGACCCCACGCCGCCAACGACGACCATCGACAACACGAACAGCAGCGTCGAGAAATCGAACAGGCTGGGCCCGGCGGCGCGGAAATGCCCGGCATAGATCGCCCCGGCCATTCCGGTCAGAAAGGCCGATATGGCAAAGGCCGCGATCTGGTATTTCCGGCGGTCGATGCCGCGACTGCTGGCATAGCCGACATTGTCGCGGATGGCGCGAAACGCCAGGCCCAGCCGCCCGTGGATGATCACGACAATGCCCAGGATCGTCACGGCAAAGGCCAGCAGGGCGACATAGTAGTTCCCCAGGATCCAGTTGCCCCGAAGCAGTTTCCGGAACCCGAAATCTTCGAACTGAGAGAAACCTGCCGCCCCGCCGAACATTTGCTGGCAAGAGTTGCGGACCATCGTGAAACACTCGGTCTCGGTGATGATCAGGACATGAATCATCCCGACGATGGCAAAGGTCAGCAGGGCCACATAGGCACCCGTAAGGCGCAGGCAGGCCAGCCCGATGAAAAAGGCCAGGATCGCCGAAACGATGGCAGCCAGCGGCAGCGCCGCCCAGATGGAAATACCAAGATAGGACGTGCTCATCGCGACGGCATAGGCGCCGGTGGCAAAGAACAGCATCTGGGCCAGCGAAAAGACACCGGCATGCCCCATCAGCAGGTTCCAGTTCATCGCGACCATGGCCCAGAGAAAGAACAGGATAACCTCGCCCAGCAGGTATCGCTGTGTCATGATCAGGGGCAGCGCGGCAAAGCCCGCGACGATCAGCACCGACACCAGAAGATGCCGTTTCAAGGAATGTGACTGGTTCATAGGCGCACCACCCTTTCACGGCCAAAGAGGCCCTGTGGTCGCCAGATCAAAAGCAGGATCACCAGCATGAGCATGGTCGGAAATCCGAACCGCACGCCGAAGTAATACCCGATCGCTGCCTCCAAAAGCGCGAGGCCGAAGGCGCAAAGCCCTGCGCCCCAGACATTGCCCAGCCCGGCGACCACGCAGATCACGAAGGCCTTCAGCAGCGGGTCACCCCCCATCTGCGGCGACAGCGTCGCCTGGGTCGAGATCATCAGCCCCGCGACCCCGGCCAGCATCCCCGCCAGTGCCATGACCTGCAAAAACACCGTATCGGCCTTGACCCCCATCAGCATCGCGGCTTCGCGGTTCATCGCCGTCGCCCGGATTGCCCGGCCAAAGCGGGTTTTCATCAACAGCCACGCCGTCCCCAGGATCAACGCCAAGGCCACCCCAACATTGGTCAGCGCCTGAAGCGTGATGCTCACGCCGCCAAGCTGGGCAAGGCCCTCAACCCGGACGACCTGCGGATAGGGGTAGCCGCCATAGATCTTGAGCACGATGTCCTGCAACACGATCCCAAGCCCTGCGGTCGCGACCATGACGTTCATTCCGAAATCCGGCGTGCCCAGCATGAAGCGCACGATCAGAAGATGCGTCAGCACACCGATCACCGCGCCTGCGGCCATCGCGGCCACAAACCCCAGAAACAAGGGCAGTTGAAACGCATTCGCCGCCGAATAGGCGACATAGGCGCCCAGCGTCATGAACAGCCCATGGGCCATGTTGAACATGCCCAACGTGCCAAAGATCAGCGACAGCCCGACCGAGGCCAGCGCATACATCGCGCCAAGCGTCACGCCTGTAAAGAAAATCTGGATGAGCACATCCATGGGTCAATGCCCTCCAAGATATGTCTTGAGAATGTCGCCCGAGTCCCGCGCCTCGGCGGTGCTGCCCTGCCAGACGATATGGCCGGCATCCATCAGGCAGATCCGATCCGCGAAATGCATGAGACGGCTGGGATTTTCCTCGACCACCAGAAACGCTTTGCCTCGGGCGCGTAACTGGTCCAGCGCCTCGTAGATCTGTTCGATCACCAAGGGAGCGAGACCCAGCGACGGCTCGTCCAGCATGATCAACCGTGCTTCCGACATCAGGCCGCGCCCGATCCCCACCATGCGCCTTTCGCCCCCCGACAGGCCGCTTGTGATCTGGTTACGCCGATCCTTCAGCTTGGGGAACAACTGATAGACATCGGCCAGACGCTGGGCGATCTCGGCCTTGTCCGACGCCAGATAGGCGCCCATCAAAAGGTTGTCCTCCACCGTCATCTCGGTGAAAAGCTGATCGCCTTGCGGGACGTGGATCAGACCGGCCTCGACGCGCTTTTGCACCGACATCCGGCTGGCGTCCTGCCCGTCGAATGTGATCTTGCCTTGGCGAAGAGGAAGAAACCCCGACAATGTCCGCAACAGTGTTGTCTTGCCGTGCCCGTTGGGGCCGATCAACGCCAGCACGCCTTGCTGCGGAATCTCGATTGAAACGCCATGCAGCACAGGCCGGTTCAGGTAGCCTGACACCAGATTTTCACACGATAACAATTGGGTCATGCCGCGCCTCCAAGCCCGGCGCTGCCCAGATAAACCTCGGCAACGGTCTTGTCATTGGCCAGCCCGCCGGGCGTTCCGTCATAGATGATGCGGCCCTGATGCATCATGACGGCGCGGTCCGCGACCGCGGTCAGGAAACGCATGACATGTTCGATGAACACCAGCGTCATGCCGCGTGATTTGAGCGTGAGCATCAGTTCGATCAATTCGTCAATCTCGGGCGGCGTCAGGCCGCCAACGGGTTCGTCCAGCAACAGGATGTCCGGCTCGCTGATCAGGGCCGTGGCGATCATCAGTTTCTTTCGCGCGAGGATGGGAATGCCCGCAACCGGTTCCGACGCGATGTCGGCCAGCCCGACCTCTTCCAGAAGCGCCTGTGTTGCCTGGCTGTCGGCCCGCGCCGTCAGCAGCCATCCCCCGGCGCTGCGGCGCCCGAAGGCGCGCGCGGCCAACAGGTTCTCAAACACTGTCATGTTGTCGAACCCGGAATTCAGCTGGAATGTCCGCGCCATGCCAAGCTGGCACAGACGATGCGGCGCAAGACCGGTAATGTCCTGATCCCGAAAGCGAATTGTGCCCTCGGTGGTGCGGGTCAACCCGCTGATCAGGTCGAAAAAGGTTGTCTTGCCCGCACCGTTGGGGCCGCCGATGCCGACAACCTCGCCACGGTCGACGGCGAAATCCACCCCGTCGACCGCGGCAAGGGCTCCGTAGCGCTTGGTCACGCCACGGAGCTCGAGGAAGCCATGTGCCCCTTCTGCCGTCAAAGCCTCAGCCCTTCATCCAGGGCGGAGTCTTGAACCCGGCCTTTTTGTAGGGCGCCGGGGCGATCAACACGCCATCTTCCGCCTTGTCGAAAATCTGGCTGAAGATATGCGGCATCCCAAGGCTCGGGTCGTTGGTTTCGGTCGGATAGCTATAGGCCGATTGGGTATCGGCATGGAAACGCATCGTCCCCACCGGCCCGCGATAGATCAGCGACCGCAGGCGGTCGGCAACCGCCTTGTTCTGCACATCGTCATAGGGCGCACCCGGCCCACCGGCCAAGGCGGCGGCAATGGAGTAGGCATATAGCGCCGAATAGGTTTGGACGCCGGAGGCCGTCGATGACAGATCGCCATAGCGTTCCTTGTAGGCCTTGGCAAAGGCATCGCCTATTTCGTCCTGCAAGGTGCCAAGCACGACTGCGTAGGTCACACCAACCGAGTTGTCCCCGGCAATGTCGCGGAACGCGGCCAGCGAAGCGCCATATTGCAGATAGACAAGGCTGTTTGTCGGGTCGGTCATGAACTGGTTCATGAACAGCGCCTGATCCTGCGGATAGAAGTGCGTGACGACGATCACCGCCGGGGGATCGGCGCGCAGCTTGGCCAGGGTCGGCCCCCAGTCGGATACCGGAATGGCCACCGTTTCATAGAGCGAGACATCATAACCATATTCACCGGCCCCATCGCGGATGGCATTGGCGATGTTTACCGAATAGATGCCCGGCCCGGTGATGATCGCGATCTTGTTGTTCGGGCGGCTGAATTCGCCATTGTCCTCGATATCCTTGAGGAACTTGAGGAAGCCGCCGCCATACAGCGTCTCGGGCGGATCGTACTGGAAGGTGCCCCAATACCGGTCGGGATCGGATTTCACCATTTCGTCATGCACGGCCACGGTGTTGGCATGCATCGCGATGATTCCGGCATCGGCGGCCACATCATGCAGCGCGGTGCCGTTTTCCAAGTTATAGCCCGCAATCAGGGCGCTGGCGTTGTCCCGGTCGATCAGCCGCTGAGCGGACTGGATGACAACATCGACCCCCTTGCTTTGCGTGTCGGCAAAGACCAACTCGATCGGACGGCCTAGAATGCCGCCAACCGCGTTGATCTCGTCCGCCGCCATCTGGATGCCGCGCTGGAATTCGATCCCGTCCGCGGCGACGATCCCGGTCAGAGGCGCCGGGCAGCCGATCACCACCGGATCGGACGATTGCGCCTGTGCCGCACTGTTTAGCCCGGCCAGCATCGCGGCCGAGCCCGTGGCCATGCTGGCGCCTTTCAGAAACCCGCGCCGGGTTTGGGTATGTTTCAAGTCTTTGGTCATATGGACCTCCCTGGATGTGTCAGTTTGAGAAATGCGCGTCTTTCGCGCGCTTGATTGCGGCGGCCTGATCGTTGCTCAGGGCCTGACCGCCATAATTCGCGATGAAGTCGGCATAGGGATCGGGCAGCGAATCGGATGCGCCGCTCAGTTCTTCGAGAACCGCCAATCCGCAATAGGGAACATAGACAGGCGAATACCCGCCTTCATGCGTCATCACGATACGCCCCTGGCAATGCCTGTCGGCCAACGCCATCACCTGGCGCGTCATCCAGCGGAAATCCTCGGATGACAGCATGCAGACACCCAGCGGATCGACAGCCGAGGCATCGTAGCCGCAAGGTAAAACGATCAGTTCGGGCGCGAACGCATCAAGCGCCGGAATGACGATCTGTTCGAATGCTTCGCGGTAGGCGCCCGAACCCGAACCCGGCGGCAGCGGGACGTTGATATTGCTGTTGCCCGCTCCCTTTACCTCGATGCCGCCCGAATCCAGCGGAAAGAGGTTGTCCTGATGAAGCGATATCGTCAGCACTCCGGGATCGTTCAGGAATACGGCCTCGGTTCCGTTGCCGTGATGCACATCCCAGTCCACAACGGCGATCCGCGTAAGGCCGTGGGTTTTCTGGACATGCCGGATGCCCAGGGCCGCATTGGCCAACAGGCAGAACCCCATCGCCAGATCAGGCAGTGCGTGATGCCCGGGCGGGCGGCACAGCACATAGGCATTATCCACGGCGCCGGTCATCACGGCGTCCATCGCCGTGATGACGCCGCCCACGGCGAGACGCGCGATCTCCAGGCTGGCAGGACCTGCCGGGGTCAGCTCGCCCACATCGCCGCCACCCTGTTTGCAGACCGCGGCCAGATGGTCGATGTGGCTTTGCGGATGAACCATGCGGATCACATCATCCATCGCCCGCTCGGGCCGAAGAAGAGAAAGGTGGTCCCAAAGCCCCGTCGCCTGAACAAGGTTCTGGAGACGGCGTTTGGTTTCGGGGTTCTCGAAATGCTCCGCCGGCTGAATGGTCAGGCTGGGCGCCATCGAGCCGCACCAGTTCTGGGTGTCATGCCAGTAATACAGCTCCGATGCGACAAGGGCCGTCCGGCGCGAGCAGGTTGTATTTTTGTGAAACATGACGTCCTCCCACCTTTAGGTTCCACCAAGCAGGAAAACGTTCAATACCACCAGAGTAGTATTGATGTGCATTTTTTTCACTGATATGGTATTATCAACTCGGAGGACAGGACCATTCTGCAAGGAAAATCAAAAGAGTACGAGTTCTTTGGCCAATTGTGCGCCGCTCGCTCGATCGAGGATTTCGCAAGCGTCGTGGTCCCGTTCTGTCGCGATGTCTTTTCGGTTCAAAGCGTTCTGGCGATCCGTTTTCACCGCGGCAGCGCGCCGGAATCACTGTTCAAATGGGTTCTGGAAGATCACCTCGAAGCGATGTTCGACCGGGACTATACCCGGTTCGGATACCTGCTCGATCCGTTTTACAAACTGGCCATGGAAACCGAAGACTGGGTAGCCTGCCCACTGCGCGAGATCGCACCCGACCGCTTCGAGACAAGCGAATATTACTCGAACTATTTCGGACCAATGGGACTGGTCGACGACATGGGTTTCGTCGCCCGGGTCGATGACGACACCTCGGTGAACATGTCCATAGGCCGCCACGCCGGAAAACGCCGGTTTCGGGCCAGCGAAATCGCCAGGTTCCGGGCCCTGTCGACGGTGCTGGTGCCAAGCCTGTTGTCTGTTCTGGGTAAGCCGGCAAAACGGGATATAGGCGCTCCTGCCTCGCTGGAACATCGCTTTCGGTTGATTTCCCAGGACGGAGAGGATGAAATCTCGGACCGCGAAGCCGAAGTGGCAACACTCATCGTTCAGGGTCATTCCAGCCGGGCCATCGGTTACAAGCTCGGCATCTCGGGGAACACGGTCAAGGTGCACCGGCGCAATATCTACAAGAAACTGAACATTTCATCGCAAAGCGAACTGTTCGGGTTGTTGACCCAAAATGCCTGACTGAACAACCTACAGGCACATCGCACCGCGTCCAGCCTGGGCGTGAAAAAGGGCGGGCGTGGACGCCTGATCGGCCGCACCAAGGGCGGCACGAACACCAAGCTGCATGCCATCTGCGACAGCATAGGCCGCCCGCTCGACTTCTTCGTTTCCGCAGGGCAGGTCAGCGATTACATCGGTGCGCGCGCTGTTCTGCAGCCTGCCGACCGTGAACTGGCTGATCGGGGACCGGAGCTAGGCGAAGACGAAGCTTGCAGGAATTCGCTTCCACCCACGCCTCGGTCTGCAAGCCTCTCAATTCGAAGCGCAGCCTCACCAGCCGTCAGAATTTCAAGCTGAGCCGCACCGCTGCTTTCGCCGGATGGAGGGGTTATTTGGCGGGGTCGTAGAGCAGGGGGCCTGCGCCTGGTGAGATTGGCTGGACATTGTTTGCCTGCATCCTCAATCCGATGCTGACGCTTCGCCGTCACCGCCGAAGGCAACCTTGCAACGATGCCCGGCGGGAATGGCAAGTTCCGGATTGTCCAAGCGAAGATGCACTCCGAATGTGCCGCTGGCCACGTCGAACACCCGGTCGATGCGAAATATCTCTGCCCGGTAGACTCCGTCGACGGGCAGGGCCGGGCGGACTTGGGCCACGTCACCATTCTGTATCGTGTTGTATTCTGCGACTGGCAGGAAGGTGATCACATCCAGCGGGTCAAGTCCGACGATTGTCGCAAAGCGCCCTTCCTGAGGCAGGTATTCGCCGTCGTCGAAGTATCGTTCCAGCACGATCCCGTCGATCGGGCTGTGGATTTCGAGCAGAGACAACACCGCCTCGGCGCGCTTCAGTTCTTCCATCGCGAGGCGGCGGGCGAGTTCCGCGCGGACCAGAACCGATCGGGCGGATTCAACAGCCGTCTGGATCTCCTCCAGAACCTCGCGGCTTACGACGCCCCGCGTCGAAAGTTCCTGTGTCCGCGCAAGCCTCGCTTCAAGAAATGCAAGCTGGGACTTCTGCGCTTCGATTTCCGACGTGTCGTCGGCACGCAGGCGCAGCATCTCGACCGTGGCACGCTGAATCGTCGAGTCGAGTTCGGCGAGGAGTTGCCCCTTTTCGACCTGTTCCCCCGGTTCGACATGAACCCGCGCCACGACGCCGCCGGAGGAGCCGGCGACGTCAACAGTCTCGGAGGGATCGATCACGCAGTCGTAGACCTCGGCACCACAGGGCGTTGCCGCCAGAGCCGCAGCGAAAACAATTGCCGCGCGCATCGACAGCGTCAGGCCTCTGCCATCGGTACGGGCGCGTCATCCGTGTCAGTCGGCTGCTCTGCCTCGGTGGATCCGGTATTGGCGCGCTCCAGCATACGATGGAAATGGCGCATCGACGAAAGGTGCAAGTAGATGCATTCCAGTTCATCCTTGCGGCAGAGATCGGCCAGAACATCGCCGGATAGCGCCTTCAGTTTTTCGCGGTCGACGACCTGAAAACCGCCCAACGTCCGCTTCTGGCCAGCGCCCAGTGAGAACTCGGCCTGCATCGGAACCAGAAGATCGAGTTCTTTAAGCCGCTTGCAAAAGGCCTGAGTGCGGGCAAAGCCGGCCTGATAGTCCTGCAGGAATTTCAGTACCGATTTCAGATAGCCGGTCTGTTCGCCGTCCGAATCGAACAACCGCTCGCCGCGACCGTCGCGGTTTGCCCCCTCGAACTCTTCGTCCACCAAAAGGGTGAACTGATTTTTTTCCTTGTCTAGCGAGAAGACGAATGGATAACGCCGGGCGAAGGCCGGGATGTAGCTGCCGACCCAGTTGCCGTCGGCATCCACGGCCAGGTTTTCGTCGTCGCGGGTGCCGACGATGATGGCGGGCACCACGTCATCGCCATTTCCAGCGAATACGATCGGATGAGTGCCGGCGGCGGGACCGAATTCAAGCGCGGTGAGCGGAATTGAATTCGTATGACGCGCGAAGGCGTAGGTTTTTCCACTGCTGATGGAAAGGTCGCCATGCCGCTTGGCGCTGACCGGAACGGCCGTTTTGTAGAAAAGTTGTTGCACGGGCATGGTCAATCTATCCCTTCAGATGTCATTGTTTTCTCTTCTGAAACTATTGGGCCCCTAAACTAATTTGTAGCCAAAAGCCCCCGTTTTGTCTAAGCTTTTTAGCATTGGTAAGCGTTTTGCCGCACGATGCTTCGCCAAGAGTCTGCATTTTTAGAGTGTCGCCGCCGGGGGATTTTGTCCATGTCATTCCCATTCATTCGGGGCCTGAAGATTCCACGTTCGCGCAGCGACAGTAGGTCGCTTTATGCTCGCAAATCAGGCACTAGCGGTCGGAAAGTTCATGTTGAGCAACTCGAGCCTAGACTGTTGCTGGCAGCTGATTTCGCGGTCTCGATGGCCGACGCGATGCAGGCCGATACGGCAGAGCTCAGACTTGAAGGATTCCAGTCAGAATCAGGCGCCGCCCTGAGGGCACTCAATTCCAGCGGAGCGCAGATCGCGCAGGCTTTTGGTGGTGTGGATGCGGTTCCGCTCACCTCTCAGATCCGGGTTATTTCGACGGAAAAAGACGACCGGATCGAGATAGACGCCCTTTCATTGTTCGAAATCTCGAAACAATCATCGAATTTACCGCTCTTTGAAGTCGAGGGCGGAGAAGGTGCCGACACTTTGCGAGTCGTCGGGGGCGATCTGGAGAACGGATTGCGCACCTATACCGACTGGCACATCGACGATGTCACCGAAGAGGGCGCTGCGGGTGTTGCGTCGGTCACGCTGCGCAACGGCAATGACGTAGAAGTTGCGACGTTCAATATCGCGTTCAACGGCATCGAGGTGCTATCGGGCACCCAGGGCGACGACACATTCTATCTCGCGGCCAGCGAGATGCGCAAAGGCATCACCATCGATGGCGGTGATGGCGACTTTGACAGCCTCGTTCTGGATGGCAGCTATTCCAGTGTGTCCTATCAGGCCGCGACGGCCAACGATGGTCAGATCCTGCTGGACGGCACGGCGCTGGTCTACCAGGGGCTGGAGCCGATCACACAGAATAATGCTGCGGACGATCTGGTGATCGACCTGACGGACTTTGACGATGATGCAGTGCTGAACGCCTTCAATGCGGGCACTATGTACATCGGCACAACCGGCGGTCTCATCCCGACATTCGAGAACATCACCTTCGTCAACCCGACCAATTCGCTGACCATCAACCTGAAATCCGGGTCAGATACACTGACAGTCGAGAGTCTTTCGGCCAACTGGGACGCATCGCTTTACATCTACGGCGAATACGAAGGGGCAGAGACCTTTCTGGGCGACAGCGGCGAAGATGACGTGACCTTCTCGGGCAGCATCGACCTTGGCAGTAGCGGGTCGATGCAGGTCATTGCCGAGACGATCACGGTGAACGACAACGTCTCGATCACCGGTGATACCTCCGAAGATGGCTTTATCGAATTCCGCAGCCGCCGTCTGGGCACGGCCGAGCTGGAAAACCTGTCGCCGATCTTTCCGGGTATCCCCAAATACGCTTCCGTCGATATCGGAGAGAACGCCAGCATCGAGGCGGGCGGCGTCTACCTGATCGCCCAGGCCGAGGAACGCGGCTATGCCGAACAGCTGGAAATCTCGCAAGAGTTGGACACTAATCTTGTCGGCCCGCTGCTTGATCAGGTCACTTCGGTCCTGCAATTGCCTTTCCAGATCCTGGTGAAAAAGACCGACGCACAGGTAACAGTTGCGGACGGCGCCAATATTACCGGCCATTCCGCGGTGGGTATTTATGCCAACTCGGTCACCAATGCCTCGGGTTCTGCGGGGTTCTCGATCGCCAGCCTCGGCTGGGCGGATTCAACCGCCAACGCCACTGTCGATATCGGCGACGCCAACATCTATTCCGACGGTTTCGTCGTCGTCACGTCCGACGCCTCTTCGACCGCCAACATGTCGGCTGAGACGAATACGAGCCTTGGCACGGTTCCGACGTCGTCCAGCAGTCAGGTCTCGCTGTCGCTGGCGGTGGCGCGGTCAACGCTGTCTTCTACGCTTACGGTAGCCGATGGGGCGAGGATCGAGGCGGGTCTGACGGCCAATCTGCTGGCCGGCGGAGAGGTCGATTCCCAGGCCTCGGCCTCATCGGGCCTGTTCTCTTCCGGTGCGGCCGGTGCGGCACTGTCGATCGAATTGTCGAATGCCGATGTTCACACAAACATCTATGGCACGGTTATCAGCCGCAACGAACCGGGCGCAGTGGTCAAGCTGGAGTTCGACCCGCTAGCGGCGCCGGGCCAACGCGGATATGTCGATCTGGTCAACGACAAGATTTTTGTCGGCCCGAACGCGCTGGCGACCGAGGATACGGTGGTCTATACCTCCAGCCGCGGGCAGAACATCGGCGGCCTGATTGATGGCGCCACCTATTACGTGCTCAAGGATTCGGCCGATCCCAACTATATCCAGCTTGCCAAGTTCGAGGACAGCGTCTTTCGTGGCGACGCCATCGACCTGGTCGAATTCAACGGCACGGCCAGCAGCCCGCTATATCCGGCGACCAACAACAAGTCGTTCACTGGCGCCGATGTTAATTCCGAGACGGGTGAGATCAGTCTGCCGAACGGCGCCTTTACCGGGACCGGGACGGATTTCACCACTGTCGACCAGACTTACCCGCTGGGACAGGCGGTGATTTACGAGGCGGCAGCGGGCTCGGAAATCGAGGGTCTTGTCAGCGGCAATACCTACTATGTCATCACCGGCACCAACCAGTTCAACCTGGACGGCGGGGCCCGCTCTTTCGTTGGGGCCGACGGCCAGACCATCCAGCTTGCCGAGACCGAGAATGAGGCTTACGCGGGCGTCGCGATCGAGCTTGGAAACGTGACTGGCGACGATTTCACGCTTCGGGCCGCGCATATTCTGGACCCGGGCTTTGCCACTGGCGTCGGTATCGGCGCCAACCTCGAGGTCGAGACCACGACAGAGGCCGGCGCAGGCCTCAGTTCGGCGTCCTCCAACGGATCGAATTCCCCCGATGGCTACAATCTCAGCGACTCGTTGCTGGGCAACATCTTTTCCAGCCTGATGGGGCGCATCTCGACCGAGTCTTCCTCCAACTCGGCCATGAACAGCGCCGGCGCCAGCCCGAACAGCTTGAGCGCGGCGGTCGCGCTGGCCTTTGCCTACAACGATCACGATGTGTCGGCCAATGTTCACCCGACGGCGCGGATAACCTCGGGTGAAGATCTGGAGGTCAAGGCCGAGATCGAGCACCTGAACAAAGGCTTTGCGTCATCGAGTACCGAGCCGCAGGAACAAAACTCGACAGGAGAGCAGAGCGCCCCGAACACCGTGAGCGCTGCGGTCATTCTGACGATCACCGACAACGACGCCCAGTCGACGATTCACAGCGGCGCCGAGATGAACGCGAAACGGGCCACCCGCGTGATTGCCGGTGTGACCTATCCTTTCGCCCAGACGCTCGATCAGTTCCTGCCGACCACGGCCGGAGAGGTGGTCGACCTGTTCAAGACCGAGGGCTACGGCGCCATCACGCAATATGTCGATGATACCTTCGGTCTGTCGAGCTTCCTGAACACCTGGTCGTCTTCGACCTCCAAGGGCGACAATGTTTCCGTTGCCGGTTCTATCAATTTCCAGGTCCAGGACACGACGGCAATCGCGACCGTGAAGGACGGCGCGCTGATCAATCAGGACGCCTCGTTCAACGCGGACGAAACCGATCCGTATTTCGGGCAGGAGGTCGTCTCGGTCGAGGCAACATCCTACATGCAGCAGATCGACATGGCCGGCATCTTTGGCTGGTCGCTCGGCTCGCTGGGCCTGAACGATCTCTACGTGTCCAGCGGTGGCGCTTCATTCGACGGCGGCACACCCTTCGACACAAACTCGCCCAGCGTTGCCGGCAACAGCGGCGGCAAGGGCGGCATCGGCGCCACGCTGTATGTCAAGCTTGTGGACAACACGACCCACGCCATCGTCGAGGACAACGCGCGGATCTTCACTGGCCGATCGGGTGGCTTCAACATGAAGGCCGAAGAGGCGCTGTTCAACCTGGGCTTCGCCCAGTCCGGCGCAGCCTCGGATTCGGGATTTGCGGTCGGCGGCACCATCGCGGTCATCAAGCAGGACAGCGACACGTTGGTGCAACTGGGTAATCGCGCCCATGTTTCAGGCGAGGACGCGCGCCTTTATGCGGGGTCACTGGACACCCATATCGGTATCACCGGCGGTCTTTTCTTGGGCGAATCCGTCGGCGTCGGCGTGTCGGTCGCGGTCAACGACGTGACCCGCAACACCCGCGCCGTGATCGGGCCCGAGGCCCCGGACGCCGAAGCCTCTTACACGGCGGGTAGTACCAATTACCTTGATCTCGACGGCCAGCTGTCGGTCCGGGCGATCAACGACGGCGCGATCTGGGGCTTCTCGATTGCGGGCGCCATCCAGTCCAATGAACAGCATCCCGACAGATCTGACGACCCGCTCGATGGTGTCTCACTGGGCATTTTGTTCGGCGACACCCCGGTGGAGAACCCGGTCACCACCGGGGTCGGGATTTCTGGCTCTGTCGCGCTAAACTTCGTCGACGACACCACGCGCGCCGCGATCACCGACGCCGGCACTGTGAACGCGGGCTCTTTGGAGGTCACGTCGAACAACGAAACGCAGGTGGTTTCGGTCTCTGGTTCTTTTGCCATCGCCGTTTCACGTGGGCAGACCGGCAATTCGGGCACCCAGACCGGTGTCGGCGTTGCTGGTGCGGTCAGCGTCAACACAGTGGAAGGCAATACAGAGGCGCTGGTGCTGGGCACCGATTTCTCGATCACTGAGGACCCGGACCCCAACGACAGCAGCATCGAGGCAACCGGCGCAGGCGGCATGATCGTCGACGCTTACCGCGTTGGCGACATCTTCTCGCTTGCCGGCAGCCTGGGCGGTGCGGTTACCACATCGCAAAGCAACAGCACGATCTCGGCTGGCGTCGCCATTTCGGTCGGCGTCAACCTGCTGTCTGGCAAGGTACGGTCCTATGTCTCGGATTCCGACGCTACCGTCTACAAGGGCTCGTCCGAGATTCTGGCCACCGCCGCGCCCGACATCATGTCGATTTCCGGCGCGCTGGCCTTCTCTTATTCCGGTGGCGTCAGCGGCAGCAGCACCGCTGCGGCAGTCGGCATCGCGATCAGCGTGAACGAAATCGGCACCGAGGACGACCCGTTCGAGGTCATTGCCCGAGTGCACGATTCCAAGATCGACGTCTCGGAAGGCGACATCACCGTGAAGGCCGACAACCTGTCCGAGATCGAGAATTACACCTATGGTGTAGCGCTGGCGATCTCGAATAGCTCTGGTGGCAGTTCCTATGCGTTCAGCGGCGTGGGGTCCGTATCCGTCAACAACCTGCATACGGTCGTCTATGCCGAAGTGACCGAGGACAATGACGAGACAGAGCTGACCGCGACCAAAGGGGCGGTGTCGGTCATTGCAAAGGAGAATGCCACGATCGACGCCGACGCGGGCGGTTTTGGTCTGGCACTGGCGCTGGCCGGCAGCGGCGGCGGTGGCTTTGCAGGTGGGTTGGGCCTGTCGATTGCGATCAACAACCTCAGCACGGACACGATGGCCATCGTGGACGGAGCAAGAATTACTGCGGGCACCGTGTCCAATACCGGTGACGACGACGTTGTCATTCAGGCCGACCTGACGACAGAGATCACCGCATTGACAATCGCCGGTGCGGGCACCGCCTCGCAGGGGGATGCCGCGATTGCCTTGGCCGGGACCGGGTCGGGCAACCGCATTCGGCTGCGCGCGCTGGCCGATGTCGACGGTGCCACGATCACCGGCGGCGACAAGGGCATCCGTATCGAGGGCGGTCTTGGTGAAAACTCGAAGATCAAGGCCGATGCAGGCGGTGTCGGGATCGCGCTGGGTCTGAGCTCGACGGCCTCGGTCTCGCTCGGCATCGCCGTGGCAGTCAACGACATCGAGGGACTCGAGGACGTCGCTACCCCAGACGTTGGAGCGACGGTCAACGGTTCCACATTGGAGACGGATGACGGTGCTCTCTCCATCGGCGCGATTTCGGGCGCCGATATCGATACGTTCGTTCTGGGTGTCTCGGTGTCCGCCGATATCGGTATCACCGACAGCAATGCCATCGGCTTTTCCGGAGCGGGCAGCATTGCCATCAGCCGGGTCGGTTACGATACCGAGGCATCCTTCACGGATTCCTCCTTTACCAGCAATGATGGTGGCAACGCGACGATCCTGGCCCAGGACGGCTCGACCATCGATACCTTCGCATTGGCCGGGTCTTTCACACTGGCCCTGGCCGGCGGCGGCACTGCGGTTGCGGCAAGTATCGCCGCTTCGGTTTCGGTCAACGAGATTGAGAACGGCATCCTGGCCAGTGTCTCAGGCTCGGACATTCTGACCAGCGGCGACGTGACGGTCAGTGCCAGCACGGTGCCGACCACTTCGCAGAACGCGCAGGACCAGCTCGCCGGGATTGCCGAGTTTGATTATGACGCGACCGAGGATGCGACGATCAACGCCATCGCCATCGGTGTGGCGGGCGCGGTCGCCATCAGCCCCGGCGACGCCTCGATCTCGGCGAGCCTTGCAGGCGGTTTCGCCTTCAATGACATCGACAACACGATCGTCGCCGAGATCACCGCAGACAGCACCGTTGCAGGGGTGAACGACGGCGACAAGGTCGGCAAAGTCGATGTTCTGGCCTATGATCAGGCCAATATCTTTGCCAGCGCCGACGGCGGCGCGATCAGCCTGTCCTTCGGCGATCCGGCGATCTCGATCGCTCTGGCCGCCTTCGTGTCGGTCAACGATATCGACAATGTGGTGACCGCGCGGATCTCGGATTCCACGGTTCAGGCGCGCGACACGATCAGCGTGCACGCCAGGAGCACGGCGTCCATCGAGTCGATTTCAGTGGGCGCTGCCGCCTCGATTTCAATCGGCCAACAAACCGCCATCGCAATCAGCGGCGCGGGCGGTTATGTCGCCAATACCATCGGCAACACGATCACGGCCGAGATCGTCGATTCCACCGACAGCACCGGCGTGCCGCGCGTCTCTGGCGGCGCCGTCGACGTCTATGCCGAGGATGTCTCGACCATGGATGGCATCGGGGTCGCCGCCTCTCTCGCGTTCAGCGTCGCGCTGAACCTGAAGGATGGCGTTTCCGTATCCGTCTCGGGCGCCGGGGCAGGGGTGTACAACACGCTCAACTCGACGCTGGACGCCAACATCACCAACTCGACTGTTGCTGCTACGGGCGCCGACGAGGATACCGAAATCACCGATAACCTTTCCGGGGATGTCCGGGTTCAGGCAGATTCCAACGTCACCTTCGATGACACCACGGTCGCCGTCTCGGTTTCGGGGGCGATCTCGCTTATCTCTATCACGGTGAGCGCCGCAGTGGTTATCGTGCAGAACCACGCGCTCGGGTCTGTCACCGCATCGATCGACGGCAGTACTGTCAATGCCACCGGGGATGTGACGGTCGACGCCTCGGATTCCACAACGCTCGATAGCGAGGCCGTGGGCGTGACCGTTTCGATCAGCCTCGCAGGCCTTGCCGGGGCAGGCGTCGCGATCGAGAACAAGATCGACCGCGATGTGACCGCCCAGATTGTACAGTCCAGCACCGTCACCGCCGCCGATGACGTCACGGTCGATGCAGATGCTGTGCAAAACGTGCTGAAATCCACGGGTACCGCCGCATCCATCGCTGTGGTTCCGATCTCCATTTCGGGTGCGGGCGTTTCCGCCGAGGCGCTGGTATACAGCGACGTTACCGCGTTGATCGACGGCTCCACCGTCACGGCGACCGCAGGCGATGTTGTCGTCGACGCGCAGATCGACTCGCTGGCTTATGCCACCGCGCAGGGTGGTGCATTT
Source organism: Ruegeria sp. YKSD163 (assembly GCF_059612905.1). Taxonomy (NCBI): domain Bacteria; kingdom Pseudomonadati; phylum Pseudomonadota; class Alphaproteobacteria; order Rhodobacterales; family Roseobacteraceae; genus Ruegeria; species Ruegeria sp. YKSD163. The sequence goes on along the minus strand of NZ_JBXWRM010000003.1, from coordinate 112,935 downwards.
GGCGCGGTGTCGATTTCTGTCATGCTTGCTAGCGCAGAGGTCACCGGACTTGTGCGGGGCGGAATCACCGGGACATCCATTGTCACCGGCCGCAATGTTCGCGTGAATTCGACAAGCACCGCCACCGCGGACGGCAGTCTGATATCCGTGGGTGTCGGCCTGCTCACCGGCGCCGGGATCGGCGCCGCGCCAGATGCGGAAGAGGGCGCGAGTGGCAACGTGATGGTCAGCCGCAGCGTCGAGGCGCTGATCGGTCTCCCCGAGGGGAGCGCGCGCCAGACAGTCACCGCGAACGGCACCGAGGAAGGCTCGGGTGAAGTCGAGGTCGATGCCGATGCCACGCATTACGCCAACGTAGATGCAACGGCCGTAACCGTTGGCGGCGGCGCGATCAGCGCTTCTCTGTCTGGGGTCGACATTTCCGGCGATGTCCTGGCCATCGTGGACGAGGGAGCGATCATCAACGCCCGTGCCCTGATCGTCGATGCCGACAGCTATCTGGACGCCTATGCCGAGATCACCGGTGCCGCCGTCGGCCTGCTGGCCGGCGCTGGTTCGAATGCCGTGGCGACGATCACCGGCACCACCCGCGCCACCGTGGGGGCCGATCGCGACCGGGCGTCGTCAACTGTTCCCACCACGCTGACGATCGGGGCGGGCGGCACCACCGTGCAGGCCGTGTCTGAGGCCATCGCCGAGACCCTGTCGGATGGCGGTTCGGGCGGCGGCTTGTCGATCACAGCGCTGCTGGCCAGCACGACCATAAACACCGACGTCATTGCCAATGTTGGCCAAAGCACCCAGATCACCGGCGGCGCCTTGACCGTCACCGCCGACGCTTTCCGCGATGCCGACAGCGAAGTGCTTGCTGCGGGCGTCGCCGCGATCACGGGCAGTGGCGGTTCGGCCGACAGCGCCATCACAGGGGAAACCTCGGCCAGCTTCGGCCCGGGGGACGGCACGACGCCGGGAAACAACGCTGCCGCCACAACGATTGTCGACGGTGGCGATGTCACGATCACCGCGATCGAGAACAGCGACAGCTATGCCTACACCCATGGTGGCTCGGGTGGTGCCATTGCCATTGCCGCGCTTATTCCCACCGCCTATGTCACCACGACGATGGAAGCCTATGTCGGTGCGGGCTCGGATATCGAGGCCGACAACCTGACGGTCACTGCCAATGCAGAGCAAAGGAAGGCGTCCGTCGATCTTCTGGTCGTGGCCGTCAGCATCGCCGGCGGTGCTGGCAGCACCGGTACCGCTTATGTGGGGTCTGCTGACAACTCGGTATACTCGAATGCCGATGCCTGGATCGGCGACGGGGCGGTCATTGACCTGACCGGTGACCTGACGGTGAAAAGCATCACCTCGTTCGACTATGCCGCTGTCGATGGCGACGTGGGATCGGGCGGCGGGCTGGCCATTTCGGTCCTGTTGTCGGATTCCGACCTGAGCAGTGGCTCGTTCGCCTGGATAGGCGACAACGTCGAAGTGACCGGCCGCAATGTCACGGTCGAGGCCACCAGCCAGGCAGGCACGTTCTCTGATGTGCTCGTCGGTACCGGAGCCTTGCTTGCCGGGGGCGGCGCGCAAACCAACGCCCACACTTACACCCGCACGGCCGCCTACACAGGCGATGGCGCCTCGCTGGATTTGACCGGTGACCTTATCGTTACCGCGTCGAACATCGTTGGCGAAGCCAAGGGCAAGGCCAGCGCCTATGGCGGTGGCGTGATCCTCGTCGGGGCTTCTGTTTCGGATGCCTACGCGCGGAATGACGTCGAGGCTTTCCTGGGCGACAATGGCGTGGTCATCGCGGATGACGTCACCGTTGGAGCGGTGGTCGAGGATGGAAATGCGTCCCCTCCGTCGAACACTCTGACGATGGACGGCACCGAAGATACCATCAACTTTGAACGGCACGGGTTGCAGGAGGGTGACTCCATCGTCCTGACCGGGGCTGGAGCGGCGAACGGCACCTACACGGTGATGGAGATTGCCGGAAATTCGCCTGATCCGACCGACAATTTCCGTTTCGGTGCGGCGCTTACGGTCGATGCCTCTGAAAGCTTCCTCGCCACGGCAGCCGAGCTGCCGGTGATCGGTGTGTCGGCCACGATTTCCGGGATCGACACAGGTACCGACCAGATCACCTTCACTTCGCCCCACGGCCTTGCGACCGGGGATACCGTGCCCAGCGATGCGGCCACCGGCGGCACGGCTTATGTGCGTGCGATCAATGACTTCGTGATCGAGCTTTACGAGACCGAGGCGCAGGCCATCGACACTTCGTCGCAGAACGGCCTTCTCGATGTCGAGGCTCCGGTGGGCGTCGATGCCACCGCTGACCGTATCTATCTCGGGGCTTCGTCCGATCTCTATACCGGTCAGCTTGTCGGTTACGATCCGGGCGGCGCAGCTGCCGTGGCGCCCGCCGGGCAGCTGTATTATGTTCGTGTGGTCGATGCGAACCTGAACGCGATCGAGCTGTACACGAACCAGTCCGATGCCGAGAACGGCACAGGTACGCCGGTGAACCTGACCGCGTCGACCGGTACCCATCTGATTTACCAGGCGGCGCCCGAGGGCGCGGCGCAGGTGGATGCTCTCAGCGATACCATCCGGTTCGCCTATGCGCATAACTTCGAAGACGACATGGAGGTCGTCTATAAGCCCAGCGGCGCGCCGATCAGTGGGCTGATCGCAGACGCGACCTATCAGGTGCGCGTGGTGGACGAATTCACCATTCGCCTGGCCACCTCGGATTTCACCGCCAGCACCGACCGGCTGACTTTCTCGGGCGGAAACATCTCGTCCGGCGTCATCGATCCGGTCTCAATGCCCTTTGCGGCAAATGATCTGGTGACCTACTCGAACACCGGGTCGACAAAGAGCTTCGAGGCGTCGTTCATCGACCTCCAGGGCAGCGGCCAAACGCCTGACACGAATAGCGGCGGCGAGCTTCTCACCACGGACAACAACACGATCTACCTGGGCACCGATGCCAACCGCGACGGTGTGTACGAGGGGCACGGTTTTGCCAACGGTGACTTGGTCTTGTACGAGGTCGAGGATGGCGGAACGCCCGTCGGCGGGCTGACCTCGGGCCGTGGATACTATGTCATAGTTGTCGACGCCTATCGTATTCAACTGGCGGAAACCTATTATGAAGCGGTAGGTTACACCGACCCCAACGACTCCTCCAACAACATCGAGATTACTCCGGTTGAGCTGGCACGCTTGCCCAGCAACGAGGCGGTGCAGTCGCTGACCAAGGCTGCTGACCTGCCTATCATCGGGCTGGATGAGGGGACAACCTACACCGTGGCCAGCAATGGCGGCGCGTTGGCCGACGGCTTTGTCCTGCGCGACGGGTCGGGCAACACGATGTCCTTTGCGGGCACCGTGAACGTCATTCTGGCAAACGGCTCCGTGGTTGTTCAGGCCCTGTCCAACGCCAACCGGCTGGAACGGGTCGAGGTGAATCTGGGCGCGCCTGTCGAAGGCCGGCACGAGTTCCGTGTCAACCTGAATGCGCTTCCCGACGATCCGACGGATGCCACGGGCATGGGCCTGGAAACACCCGAGGGTCGCGACATCCGCGAAGCTGTTTTCGTCGCGTTCGACGGTCAGACCAAGGCCGAGGCGCGCGGTGGCGGCGGTGGTTTCGGCGCGTTCACCTTCCCCACTGCCGATTCCGGCGCGGATGTGATGGCGCAGGCCTACATCAACGCTGACCTCGTCCGTGCGGGCGGTGATGTGACCCTTTACTCGCTGACCGATACCAACCTCGACCTTGTGGTCAGCAACATCGCGGGTGGTCTTCTCAGCGTTCAGGATTCGGATGGCGATCAGATTGCCAGCAGCTATTCGACCACCGCAGTGGGCAAACTGACCAGCATCACAGGGGTCACAACGGGTGGGACTTCAGCCACGATCCTGAGCAGCGACAGCGCGATCACAGAACTGACCGAAGTACAGGCGCAAGATGTCACGATCGAGGCCGCAGGCAATTTCCGCCAGTACTCACAGCTTGATTTCAACCATACGGCCGAAGTCATCGCAGACGGCGGCGGGCTGATCGCCGGCGCTGGTGCCTATGTTGAAAATGATCTGACTGCCCGTTCGAATTCGGTCATTGGTGATGGTGCCGCAATCGATGCCGAAACCGTTGATGTCAGTGCCAACATGGGCATCCTCGCCAGCCCGACCTCCAGTTTGCTGTCTGGCGATCTGACCATCGACAGTTATGCCCGTGCCGAGGCCGGGGGCCTGTTCGGCGGCACACGTGCCGAGTCTGACAGTAACTTCGACTATGATTCCGCGGTGTTGATCGAAGGTAGCCTGGCTGTCGGCAAGGACCAATTGACCGATGGAACCCTGATTCAGGGGCGTCGTGGTGTAGATTTTGAAGTCAATCGGGCGAGCTATACCTACGCGAGTGACTATCGGGCGGTGTTCTGGGGGATTGGCGCTGGCACCGGGGATACCTATGGCTCGGCAAGCACGCGTCTGGTTGTCGATGGCGATGCCGGTGCGACCATCTTTGCTGCCCCGCGTTTGATTGGCGGAGTAAATGTCCATGCCAACGATGTCCCGCCAAGCGCTCTGAACACCTATCCCGGTTACGATGACCTTGCAGTCTACGTGAGCGTCAACGGTGACCTGATCGAATGGGATTCCGATATCGAAATCAGCGCAGGCCCGTCACCGGAACTGGTGGTTGATTCAAGCGGTGATGTTGTACGGGCCTACAACGTCAAACTGATGAACGACAGCGGCGTATTCATATTGCCCGAGGTCGGCTCGGATGCGTTCAACGACTTCAATGGTAGCGACCAGATCGAAGTCGATGACATCATCGCCGCGAACCTTGGGTCGGTTGTATTCAATGCGCCGATTGGCAGCATCAGCCAGGAGAACGGAAATTTCGATGGCAAACACTGGACCGAACTGCGCGTGTTGCGCGGGTTTGGCGAAGTGCGGCTGACCAACCTGTCCAATTACGATCTGGTGGTGAACCGGATCGACATGATCGCCGAGGCCGGTCAGGCCCGCGTGCTGCTGGTCGACCTGGATATTCTCGAAAGCGCCATGCAGTTCTCGATCAAGGAAAGCTACGGCAACGCCCTGATCGATATCCGCAATCTTGGGACAGGGAACATCGTTCTTGCCGGGAGCAACGTCAACGGTGCCTCGCTTGAGAACCCGTTGGGCGAGACCCGCATTCTGAACACCGGTGGTGACATTCTGACCGGGGGCGCGGTCATCCGCACCAACACGATGGGCGATGCCGACCTGGCGCGCAGCTACCGCGATACAGAGTTCATGTCCTATGCGGTGGCCGAACTAGAAGTCACCGCACAAACCGGGGCTTCGGGCGCGGTCGAGTTGGTGCGCACCGATGGCGGTGATTGGGCCGACATGGCGATCGCGGAACGTGGCCTGATCCGCGTCGGCGACGAGGTTCACCAGGTGGCCGATGTCGATGGCGATAAGCTGACACTGACCCGGGCCTCTTCAATTACGGCCGGAACCGCGACGCGCATCGTGTCGCTGTTCCACGGGATAGAAGCGACCAAGGGAGATATCGGCTCCGATAGTACGGCGATCAAGGTGGATCTGACCCGCGTCGCCAGCGAGAACGAAGCTTTGTATGCAGCGTCGGGCGACAACATCTGGATGGACCTTGGCCTGCGCATCCGTACCGGCGACACCACACAGACCACAGCCACCGTGGCGGTCGGCATCGTGGCGGCCGCGACCGAGGCGTCACTTGCCCTGCGGTCTGCCGTTCGCGAGGATGTGGATGGTCAGAGCCAGGGTGTCCTCGTCACTGGCGATCCCGGCCCACCCCTCTCCAACGATACCGGAGACAATGGCACCTACTATCAGTTCTTCTATGATGATCCGGATACCGTGAACCGTGATCTCGGACCCGGCGCGGGTTATTCCGCCACGCCGACCGAACTGACTGTCACCACTTGGGACTTCGAGCTGATCGAGGCGGGCAGCCGGGTCACGGTCGATGGAACCGATCCTGATGGTTCAACCGTACGTGCGCCGGGCGACAACACCGTCCGCATCGTCGCGAATACAAATATCCGGCAGGGTGACTCCGACGGAACTGGCGCGCATTACATCGACGCTGCCACCAATGGCGACATCTTCCTGACCGAGATCGACGCCGTCCTGAGCGACGACCTCGACGATCTGCGTGTCGGCCGGATCGACTCCTCCGCTGGTGACGTGACTCTTGAAGCACCGCGCGACATTCTCGATTCCGATCCAACCGACGGCACGCCCGATCCTTGGGACGTCGGCGGCGTCAACATCACCATGACCGCCCGTACCGGCGGTATCGGCACCGACGCGGATTTCCTGGAAACCAATCTGGTCGACAGCGTCCTGAGCGTATCGCAGACCGGTGTCCTGACTGCGGACGCCGAACGCACCATCCGGATCACCGAGACAGCGGGCAACATGCGCGTTAACACGGTGGATTCCGAGTTGGGCGACGTCACGCTGACGACCCGGGCAGGGTCGATTCTCGACTCCAACTCTGGCGCGGATGAAGACGACAACGTCACTGGTCGGAATGTTGACCTGCTGGCCGACGGCGGCTCCATCGGTCTGTCCTCGGACGATTTTGATATCGATTCCGGCATTCTGGGCGACTGGTCCGGTGTGGTGACTGCCGATGGCGACACTGGCGTCTACCTGACCGAGACAGCGAACGAGTTGAACCTGCTCTACGCCCTGTCCACGGGCGGCGCGGTGCGGCTGACCATCCCGGACACGCCTGCCACGCCGACCCTGCCGACCTCGCCTTACAGCCACGCCGAAGTGCCGCGCATCCTGCCGCGTGATGTGTCATCCCCGGCCGAGGACCTGTATCTGCTTGAAAACGGCACTCGTCTTGTGGTGCAGAACGCGGTGCAAAGCTTTGATTATGCTCTTGTCGATGCCTTCAACACCGTGGACCTTTGGGTCGGTGACAATCTCTCGATGGAGGCAAACAGCCAGGTGATTGCTGGCCAGACGGTAACGATGCAGCTCGACACCACCCGCACCGGCTCGTCGCGTTCGACCACCGACGCCGACAGCGGATATGGAAGCACTGCCGAGTTGACCGGAACCATTCAGACCCGCGGCGACCAGAACACTGATCAGTTCGTGCTTCAATCCGGCGACGACGTGGACATCATCACCGTCAACTCGCTGACGCTGATTACCCAAGGCTTTATCCGCACCGCAGGCGACGAGGACGAGATTGCCGTCAACGCGCTGATGACGATGGACACGTATCGCAACAACGGCAACCGCGACACGCTTGACCTTGACGGGGCCGAAGACACAGACGTCTACGTCATCAACACGACTGGCACCTACGGCGACGAGCGCGACTATGTGATCAACGTTCTCGATACCGGCGCACCCGACGATGGCGCCGATACGCTGGCGATCACTGGCTCGGACGGCGCCGACTTGTTCCTGCTGCGCGAGATCACCGCAATCGAGAACCGCGTCACCGACCGGCCTGGCTTCGTCGCGTTGCTGCACGCGGATCCGAATGGCACCGACACTTCGCTGGATAATGCCATCGACCAGGCTCAGACCTCCACCGAGCGGCCAGCTAGCGTACAGAGGGTCAACTACGACCGCGCGGTCAATGGTCGGCTGACCGTCTTTGGCCTTGGGGGCGACGACATGTTTGCCGTCGACGGCAACAGCACGATCACCACGCTGGATGCAGGGGCAGGGGCCGATCGCTTCCAGATTGGCCAGTTCCACGGTGTTCTGGATGCTGAAAACCCCGAAGGGGCAGCATTCCACCTGAACGCGGTGCCCGGCGACGAGCCGACAGAGGTCATCCGCACCACCCGCGGTTACATCACCGCGGGTCCGTCCCAGCCGCTGTTGGCCAAGGGGGGCGATGGTGGCGATACCTTCATCGTCTATTCCAACAAGGCGGAGATCCGGCTGGAGGGCGACGCGGGCAACGACATATTCGTGGTTCGCGCCTTTGCGCTGGCCGATGAGAATTTCGACCCGATCATTGACCGGTACTCGGTCGAAGGCCGCAACATCATCAACACCGGTACCGGTGAAGACCAGGTGACCTACAATCTCAACGCCCCGGTCTCGATCGACGGCGGCACGGGCTATGATAAGGTTATTGTCCTTGGGACCGAGTTCGGGGACGCTTTTGTCATCCGCGAAGATGGCATCTTTGGCGGCGGCCTGAACGTCAACTTCGAGAACATTGAAGTGCTTGAAGTCGATGGCCTGGAGGGCGACGACGACTTCTTCGTCCTCTCCACCCCCATCGGCGTTGCCGTGCGCATCATCGGCAACCTCGGCAGCGATGTGATCAATGTCGCTGGTGATGTGACCGAGCAGATCAGCAGCGCCGGACTGGAAGGGCAGAGCTCTGTCATCAACCACGATGTCCTCAGCGACGGCCGCTACGAAGGCCTGTCCATCGAAGGCGTCGAGATGACCGTGGCGGGTGACGGCAGCGGTCCTGTCAGCATTCGCGAGGTCGACGAGAACGGCGACGAAGACGGTTATTCCGTTGTTCGCGAAGGCGATTTCGGCGACCGTTATGAGATTTCGCTCAACGAGGCCATTGCAGTCGGCACCAGGGTCTATATCACCGTTTCGGCAGCGCGCTCGTCAGACGACGAGGATGCCTGGGACCCGACCGAGGCGCCTCGCATTCTGCTGGATCGCAACAACGATGGCCTGCCGGACGAGGGCGACTCGGTCCTGATCGGCGCCTCCGAGGGCGATTACTTCGACACGGTTTCGGTCAACGGGACCGACGAACAGGTTCCGACCCGCGATGTCGTTCTGGTATTCGACTCGACCAATTGGTCCGACGCGCAGACCGTCTGGATTGCCGCCTCGGATGACAGTCTGGAAGAGGGCGAGCGCAAGATCGTCATCAGCCATAGCGTTCAGGCGATCAATGAAAACGGCGCCGATCAAGACGCCGTCGATCTGTACGACGGCCTTGCCGTGCGCAACGTCGAGGTCACGATTCTGGACAACGATCAGGCCGACGTGATCCTCACGCACGAGGGCACTGACACGCGTGTTCTGGAAGGCCCCGATGGCTTTACCGACCGGGTTGGCATCTCGCTTACCCGGGCGCCTGACCCGGGCGAGACCGTCACCGTCTCGCTGGCCGAACTGTTCGCGCCGGGAACCGAGGCGCAACTGGCCTTCGACATGCCTACGATCACATTCGACGCCTCGGATTGGGATACCGTCAAGTATGTCACACTGACCGCCATAGACGATGACATCCCCGAAGACCCGCGTGGTCTGCAGATCCAGGCGACGGTCACCTCGACCGGCGGCGCCTTTGATGATGCTGCCAACCAGGTTCTGGGCGTCAAGGTTCTGGATAACGACACCCCCGGTGTGGTCATCACCGAAAGCGCCGGTGACACTCTGGTCACGCCCCTTTCCGACGACGATTACACCATCCGGCTGACCTCGGCGCCCAACGCAGGCGAGGTGGTGACGATCCCGCTTCTGACGGACGGGCAAGCGTCCATCGTCAGCGCCATCGACACGTCCGACAACAGCGACCGTCTGATCGAGAATGTCGATGTAGGCACATTCGAGGTTGCCGAGTTCTTCGATGGCCCTGTCAGCTTCTCGGGGGACACGATAACGCGCACCGACCTGGGCTCTTTCCTGGATGCCAACCTATATGTCGGCGCCCGCATTGCGATTTCCGGCAGCACGGCGAACGATACCGGTACCGAGGAATATTACGAGGTCACCGCTGTCACCGACACCACGATCACCCTTGCCGGCGCCAATTTCACCGGTGGGGTCGATGCGACCGTCTCGCTGGGCGAAGTGTCTATCGCGATGCTGTTCAACGGGCAGGTGATCTTCGGAAACGAGACCATCACAGAAAACGGCGTCACCGTCGATGGTGACACCATCACGCGTACCGACGGCGGCAGCTGGTACGCCGACGGCTTCCTTCCGGGGCACGAGATCCGCATCGGCAGCGGGCCGAATGCGGGACTGTACCAGATCGCGCTGCTGGAAATCGACAATCAGGATCGCGAGTTCTTGCGCCTGACACCGTCTGCCGATCTTACCGCGGGCACCGGCGATATCCGCGTCGTCCGCGTTGCCGATGCAATTCAGTTCGACGACAGCAACTGGGCAACCGAGGTCCGGATCACGGTCGAGGCCAACGATGATTATACCCTGCCGGTCTACCTGCAGAACAAGATGTCGTTCTCTTCCGTGCACCGCCTGACCAACATCCAGGGTCCGTTGTCGGTAGAGGGCGGAGTGACTGGTGCCGACCGCACTTTGATCCCGGCAATCATCCTGCCGGGCGAGACACCGGGCGAGGCCGTCGGCATAGGCCCGCAGCCCGACGAGTTTGCGCAAATCGACGTCCTTAACATTTTTGACGACGCCTCGCAGGAGGATAAGTCCGGCGTGTTGACGCCCACTGGGCTGACCGGCTTCGGCATGGCCACGGAACTCAGCTTCGAGGAAACAGATTTCGGTGAGCCCACCACGGTGCCCGGAGGCATCTCTTGGGGCACCCAGGTGCTCGACGTGAACGGCAACTTTACCACAGATTCTCTCCTGTCGAGCATCGAGGTGCTGAACATCATGATGGGCAAGGGCGACGACGCCCTGCGGATTGACGGCACGCTCCAACCGACCACAGCCGGGCAGGGCGGAGAGACCGCGATCCATGGCGGCCTGACGATGATCCACGGCGGCGGCAACCGGACCGAGGACGGCGGCGACCTGATCATGGTCGACGGTGGCGGCGGATCGGAATCGCTCTTGGTGATCTACGGTGACACCTCGCAGGACGGCCTGTTCTATTCCGGTTCTGGCAGCGACAGCGAGGGCCACAACTTCGGCGAACGACCCTTCCCGCCGTTTACCACCGAGGCGCTGGCCGACCTCCGGTCCAGCTTCTTGATGCCACTGGCTGATCCTTTCCTGATCGCGGGCAAGGATCAGATCCTCGTCTTTGCAGAACTGGCCGGCGAGATGACTTTCGACGCCACTGCCCTGACCATCCAGGCGACCTCGAGCTGGCTGGATGCGGGCTTCCGCCAAGGGCGCGCGGTCGAGGTCGAACTGGCCAATGGCTTGACTGCCAGCTACCGCATCGCCGAGATCTCGACAGACGGCCTGACCCTGACGTTGGAAGATGGCGCGGTTCTGCCAGACGGCCTACGTCAGGCGCGGGTCACCGCAGGCGGCGGCGCGGGCAAGGTGACCGCCTATGGCGGCGGCAACGATGACCTGATCATGGGCAGCCGCGAAGGCGACCATCTGGCCGGCGGCGGCGGCAACGACGCAATCTTCGGCCAGCAGGGACTGGACCAGATTTGGGGCGACAGCGGCTTTAACGTCGACATGTTCGGCGATTTGACGGTCTATAACGACGACACGCTGACCATCGCTGAAAAGCGCGAGCTGGCCGGGCCGGTCCTGACCATCCCGGTTGCGGGCGCGCTGATCTCCGAGGCGGGCGATGCCATGATCGTGGGGGACGATTCCGTCTTTGGCGGCATCGGCGACGACGTCGTCTTTGGTGACCACGGCCGCATCGACGTGACCGAACCGCCGCTACGGATTCGGACCACGGCCTATGAGTACATTGTAGAGATCGCGAGTTCAGAGATCGACAACGGCGGTGACGACCTGATCTTTGGCGATGCCGGGCGCGATATCCTGATCGGTGGCGCGAACCGGGTCGTGCAGGGTGTGCCGAACGGCGACCGGATCGACGGTGGCACCGACCAGGACCTGATCTTTGGCGACAATGTCACGCTGGTACAGCGCGCGGAGGGACCGCACCAGGATCAGGATGCACGTATCGTGCGCCTGACCGGATCCACCATCTACAACCGCGATGGCTCGGCAAATGTGGACAACGTAACGCTGTTCGTCGACCCGCGCCACTCGGGCTCACCTTGGACCGCCTTCGAGATTACCGAGCTCTATCACGACGTTGCCTATCAGGCGCGCAATGATGGTCAGTTCGGCAATGACGACATCGCGGGTGGTGCCTCGCACGACAAGATCTTTGCGCAACTCGGGGATGATTCCGTCCAGGGCGACGGTGCGATCCTCGACCTCCCGGTGTCGGCCACACGCGACACGGACGGCATGCTTGTGCACGTGCCCTCGTTCGAGGCCGAAACCGATGGCGACGACTATGTCGAAGGTGGCGGCGGCAACGACCTGATCTTTGGCAACCTGGGTCAGGACGATCTGATCGGTGGTAGTTCTTCGTTGTATACGCTCGTAACACCCGAGCAGCGCCCGGATGGCTCTGACATTATCTTTGGCGGGGCCGGGACGCAGATTGCCATCAATATCCTTGGTACTGATGCGGACAGTACGCTGGGCGCGCGATCGGAACATGGTCGTGACGCAGATGTGATCGTCGGCGACAATGGCAACATCTTCGACCTTCTCGATGCTCCCAACGTCTGGCTGGCCTACAACTACGACAGGACCCCGGACATCGGCAACAACACGGCCGATCCCTCGCAAGCGCACCTGCGCGGCGACATCCGCCTGATCCCGCGTGCCGTGGTTCAGCTGGACTACACGCCAGGCACGGATGTCGGCAGCCTCGGCGCCAGCGACCTTGTCTATGGCGAGGATGGCGATGACATAATCTACCTGATGACGGGTAACGACGTGGGCTATGGCAACGGCCACGACGACCAGATCATCGGCGGCACCGGTGACGACCGTATCTTTGGCGGGACAGGCGAAGACGGTCTGCTTGGCGACGATGGCGTGATCCGGGTCAGCCGCAATGGTCTGGCCGAGCCTCTGAACGGCATCGGGGCAGAGTCGCAGCAGACCCTTTCGATCCCCGGGCCCTGGATCGGCGCAGAGGTGGATCTGGAAGGTTACCTGAAGATCACCGTCGACGCGATCCTGCCCAAAGAGGGTGGCAATGACATCATCTACGGTGGTCTGGGTGACGATTTCATCCATGCCGGAGCCGGGGATGATGCAGCTTCGGGCGCCGAGGCGCTGCCGATCTTCCACAACGACACCCGGCCCATCGCCAATACGCCGATGTTGTACGAACCAGATAGCGGGATCCTGTCAGAGTTCTATGATCGTACGACCGGCAGCTATCAGACCTTCTATGACCCGTACGATCCGCGCCCGATCATCGAGAATTACTTCCTGAACTTCCGGACCTTCGATGACGACGGCAACCTGATCGAGGACGGCAAGGACGCGATCTTTGGCGGCGACGGCAACGACGTTGTGTTTGGCGGCACGGGACATGACCGGATGTTTGGCGGGTGGGGAGATGATTATCTCCAGCTCGACGATAACTTGGGTACAAACGACGGCCGGAACGACACTTCGGACAGTGCGGTTACCCCGCAAACCACCGGTGGCGCGGCGGACTTTGCCTTTGGCGGCGGCGGTCGCGATGTCCTGATCGCCAACACCGGCACCGACCGGATGTTCGACTGGACCGGCGAATACAACAGTTTCATCGTTCCGTTCTCGCGTTTCGGCGCGCCCACGGTGAACCGGTTGCCATCGCCGCACGCCGTCGAGTTCCTTTTGGATCTGGCCGAGGCCACGGGTGCCGCGACCAGCCGGGCCGAGGCCTATGACGTGATTGCCATGGTCACGCCGCAGGACCCCGAATGGGGTGACCAGCACGGTGCGCCGCGTGATCCGCAGCCCGGAAACGGCCGGGGCGCTTTTGACAGCGCCGGCGGACCCGAGAACGACACCGTTCGCGCGCCACTGCAAACGGCCGCCGGTTCCACCCCCTCCGGGCCGGCCGAGCCCGGCACTATCGAGGTGGGTATCCAGATCGAAAAGGCGATCAACGCCGTAGATCCGTGGTTCCCCACCGATGCCGAGGATGCGGACACTGCGGCCGAAGCCGTCGAGCTCGCGATCGGGACCGATGTGATCTGGACCTATCTCGTGTCGAACACCGGGGACGAGTCGCTTCATCGGCTGTCGGTCAGCGATACAGATGCGGATGGCGACCGGTTCACTCCGACCTACGTCTCGGGCGATTCCAACGGTAACCGGCGTCTCGATCCGGGCGAGGTTTGGCTGTACACTTCCGAAGGCGTTGGGGATCACACCGTCGTGGCGGGGGCCTATTCAAATGTTGCCACCGTAACGGCGCGCGGATCGCGGGGTGCGGCTCCGACGGCTTCGGACGCCAACCATCACGTGGGCATCTTTGTGACCGACCCACCGCCGTCCGTGACGATCGAAAAGGCGATCAATGCCTTGGATCCCCTCAATCCCACGGCTGCCGAAGATGCCGATGCCGGTCCGGGTCCGGTGCTGGAGACGGGGTCTGCCGTATTGTGGACCTACCTGATCACCAATGACGGCACCGTTTCGGTCTCGCTGGACAGCATCGTGGATGACGCCGGTACGCCGGACAACAGGTCGGATGACCGCGCGCCGGTCTATGTCTCCGGCGACGACGGCAACGGCATTCTGGACCCGGGAGAGACCTGGCTGGCGTCTTTGGACGGCGTCGCCGCCGACGGTGATTATGTCAACGAGGTCAGGGTGACGGTCAGCGACGCCTACGGCCGCAAAGCGACAGATACAGACGTGAACCATCACACGGGCACCATGATTCCTGGCGGCTCGGCAGTCACGCTTGTCAAGGCGGTCAACGCGGTCAATCCGTGGAACCCGACGGTTGCCGAAGACGCCAACACTTTGAGCGGCCCGGACCTTAACTCGGGCGACGCGGTCGTCTGGACTTACCTTGTCGGCAATGCGGGCGGTGGCGCGCTTGCCGTCGGAAGTCTGATCGACGATGCGGGCACGCCTGGCGACAGTTCCGACGATTTCGCGCCGAACTATGTTGCGGGTGACGCCAACAACAACGGGTTGCTCGACTTTGGCGAGACATGGCTCTATCGCGCTGTCGGCATCGTGACACCGGGCGACTATGTCAATGTGGCGACCGTCACCGCGACCGATGCCGAAGGCAGGCAGGTCACCGACAGTGATCTTGCCCGCTATCAAGGCTCTACGCCGCCGGACACCGCGGAAATCACCCTGGAAAAAGCGGTGAATGCTGTCGATCCGCTGAACCCGACCGAGGCAGAGGATGCCGACACGATCCCAGTCAAGGTCCGCGCCGGTCAGGACGTCACCTGGACCTATCTTCTGTCCAACACGGGTGAAGAGACCTTGGCCGTCATTAACCTGATCGACGATGCGGGCACGCCGGGTGATGGTTCCGACGACTTCTTGCCGTCCTACGTGTCAGGCGATGATGGCAACGGTCTGCTCGATCCCGGCGAGACCTGGCTCTACGTTGCGGTCGGCGTTGCGCCGGAAGGCGACTACGAGAACATCGCTATCGCCGTTGCGGCAACTGATCAGAACGAGCAGGTGTCGGCGACCGACAACGCGCGTCTCACCGGCGTTGAGGACCGGGTGAAGCTGGTCAAAGCGGTCAATGCAGTCAATGTCTATGCCCCGACGGAACTCGAGGACGCAAACGATGCGCCCGGACCGTTGTTCGTCGAAGGTACGCCGCTGATCTGGACCTACCTTGTCACCAACGAAGGGGCCGGCGAGATTGTTCTCGACAAACTCACCGGTGTGATCGACGACGCGGGTACACCGGACGATACCAGCGACGACTTTGCCGCCATATATGTTGATGGGGATACCGACAATGACGGGATGCTGGATGTCGGCGAGACATGGCTGTTCACCTCGGACGGTGCTGTCAATGCATCGGCCTCGATCGGTGCATACGGAAATGCTGCCGCTGTTTTCGCGGGCGAGGATCGGTCAATCACCGACACCGACCTGGCCCATCATCATGGCGTGCAGCAGGGGCAGGCCGCTGGTTTGACACCAGGTTTCTGGAAGAACAACGCCACCCAGAACGGCGCTTCTGCGTGGCCCGCTACCTCGGATGGCATGCTGATCTACGATCCGCAGCAGACACTGGGTACGGTGTTCGACATTCCAGTCAGCTATGCTCACCTGGCAGATGTGACGCTGGTCGATGCGCTTGACCTGAACGGAGGGGGCGAGAACGCCCTGATGCGCCACGCCGTCGCTGCATTGCTGAACGCCACCAGTGCCCAGGTCGGCTATCCGGCCTCTGCACCGCAGGTCATCGCCTGGACAAACGAGGCTCTCTTGAGCGGGAGCATGACCACGCTGAACAGCCAGAAGAACGTATTCGTCGGCTGGAACGAGTTGGGAGGCGATCTGGATCAGCATGGCCGCAGCCAGAGCTACCTGGATATTGTCGCACAGTCCGGAATCTACGTTCCGTGGCTGCTCGACGACCGCTCCACGCCGGATGTGACCGACTATCTGGTCTATGACGATGAAACCGGTGCGTTCGTCGCGCCCCCATCAGGTGGGGCGCAGCACTTCGCGCTCTGAGTGCGATTGCAGGATTTGCCACCCGCCTTGCGAATGGCCCTCCGCTAGCTGCGGGGGGCCTTTCGCACCGCGGAGCCCTATGGGGCACTACCTCTCATCCGTATCGGCTTGCGCCTTCCCGATGTCTTTTTGCAGGTCTCCTGCTAACGGCCCAGGTAGCCATAACAAAGGACTATAAAACGTTGACTTTGCGTCATAACATCGGGATCGTTCCTGAAGGAGACAGCCTTGGAAACGCGATCTAACCTGGAAATGACGGCTGGTCCGGTGGAAGGCGCCGAAGAGTCTGCGCAGGTATCCCCGACCAAGACGGATGAGCAGACGGCCTTGGTCGCCTGGACCGACCAGTTATGCAAGCGCCTGAGCGCCGACATTGTTGTACTGGCGCTTGGCCCGCGCGACACAGGGCCATTCCGGCTGGCGGCCCGCGCACCGAGGGACGCAGAACCGGGCGAAGGGCTGGCTTCTGCCGTGGACCTCGCCATCGCGCAACGCAAGCCGATTGTGAAAAGCGGTTTTCAGGAACGTGGCGCGACCTGTTGTGCGGTGGGCGTTCCGGTGCTGCGCGACGGCGCGCTCTTCGGCGTGGTCGCGATCCAGCTTGCCGTCCGCGCCGATCTGGACCTGCGCCGCGTGGTGGACGAGGTGAAATGGGCGCTTCCGGCCATCGAGCTTCGTCTCGTGGTCCGTGACCTGAACGAAGGCGCGTTGAGCCAGGCCAGGGCACGCGCCGCCGTCGAGTTGTTGGCGGGTACCCTGGACGAGCCGCGCTGGTCCGTCGCTGCCGCCACGGCAGTCACGGATTTCTGCGATCGGCTCGCCTGCGACCGTGTGGCGCTTGGCCGCCGTCGCCGCCGACGGTCCAAGGTTGTCTCGTTGTCTCACAGCGGCGGTTTCCAGCGGTCCTCGGAACTTGTCCAGCGGATCACCGACTCGATGGACGAGGCCATCGACCAGGGTGATGCGATCCGGATGCCGCAGGATGGCGAGGACACGTTGACCTTGACAGCCGCACATCAGGAGCTGATCCGGTCCGGCGTTCCCCGCGCTGTGCTCACCGTTTTGCTGCGCCGCGATGGCCGAGTGACAGGGGCGATGGTGTTGGAACGCGGCGGCAACAACCCGTTTCGAGACGAAGAAGTCGACCTTGTCGAAGCGGTGGCCGGTATCCTTGGCCCGGTGCTAGAGGAAAAGCGGCTGAACGATCGTGCCCTGCCGGTCAAGGTGCTGGCAGAGATTGGCCGCATTGGCGCCGCCGTCCTCGGCCCCCGCAAGCTGGGGCTGAAGGCGGTGATCCTGCTGTCGGGCGTTGCATTGTGGTTCGCCTGGACAACTGCAGCGCCCTTTCACATCACTGCGGGCGCGCGGGTCGAGGGCGAGATCCGCCGCGTAGTCGCGTCTCCGCTGGAGGGATACATCGCGTCTGCCGCTGCGATCCCCGGCGACATCGTGGCCGAGGGCGACATCCTCGCGACGCTGGACGACCGCGACCTGAGGCTGGAAATCGCGCGCTGGAATACCGTCCGTGCCCAGCGTCAGCGCGAGTACGAGACCGCGCTGGCAGAGCGCGACCGTGCCGCCATCGGTATTGCCGCCACCCAGATCAGCCAGGCCGAGGCCGAAATTGCTCTGCTCGAGGAACGTCTTGCCCGAACCGAACTGCGCGCTCCGTTCGATGGGGTGGTTCTGTCGGGCGATTTGGATCAGTCCGTTGGCGCGCCGGTATCGCGCGGGCAGGTGCTCTACGAGATCGCGCCGCTGGACGCTTATCGTATCGTATTGTCGGTCGACGAGCGCGACCTTGCGTTGGTGGGACAGGGGCTGGCCGGTGAGGTTATTCTGACCGCGTTGCCGGGGCAGACGTTCGGAATGGAAACCGGTCGTGTCACATCTGTCGCCGGGGTCGAGGATGGCCGAAACGTGTTCCGGGTCGATGCGCAACTGTCCGAACAGACAGACCTGCTGCGTCCCGGCATGGAGGGAATCGCCAAGGTTACAGTGGATGAACGCTCGCTGCTTTTGATCTGGACGCATGGTCTGCGGAACTGGGCGCGGATGGCGGTCTGGCGCTGGCTGCCATGAGCAGATCGCTACACAGCCAGATCTGGTATCGCGTCGCCGACCTGACGCCGCGCCTTCGTACCCATGCCGAGGTACATCGCGCCGTGTTCCGGGGCGAGGTCTGGTACGTCGTCGAGGATCACGCCAGCGGCGCCTATCTACGCCTGTCCGAAGCTGCCTGGCGCCTTGTCGGCTTGATGAACGGTCGGCGCACGATGGAAGAGATCTGGCGTGCCGCCGCCGAGGCACTGGGTGACGACCTGCCAACACAGGACGAGGTGATCCAGCTATTGATCCGGCTGCACCGATCCGACGTGCTGCACGCCGCGATCCCTCCCGACATGGAGCAGGTCGTTCAACGTGGCCGGTCCGATACCCGCAAGAAGCGCCTCGCCAGTCTTCGCAACCCGCTCGCCATCCGGGTGCCGGTGCTGGACCCTGACAATTTCGTTCGCGCGACGGGATGGCTGGTGCGGCCGTTCTTTTCCTGGTTCGGCGTGGTTGTATGGCTGGCGGTGGTCGGTGGGGGCCTGTTCGCCGGGCTCCAGAACCTCGACGCGCTGCAGTCCAACATTGCCGATCGGGCACTGACAGCAGGCAATCTGCTGCTGATCCTCGCGGTCTATCCGCTGGTCAAGGCGGTGCACGAGTTGGGCCACGCCTATGCAGTCCGCCATTGGGGCGGCGAAGTGCACGAGATCGGTGTCATGTTCCTGGTCTTCATGCCGGTGCCTTACGTGGACGCCTCGGCCTCCTCGGCGTTCCGGTCGAAATGGCAGCGTGCGGGAGTCGCTGCGGCGGGGATCCTGGTCGAGCTGTTTCTGGCTGGCGGCGCGGCGCTGCTTTGGGTGCAGATGGAGCCGGGTCTGCTGCGGGCGGCCATGATGAACGTGATGCTGTTGGCCGGGCTCTCAACCGTGTTCTTCAACGGCAACCCGCTGCTGCGTTTCGATGGCTACTATGTCCTTGCCGACCTGATCGAGATCCCGAACCTCGGCACCCGTTCGACCCAACATCTGCAATACCTGACACAGCGCTATCTCTTCGGAATGAAGAACGCCGTTTCACCCGCTATGGCGCGCGGAGAGGCGACCTGGTTCACTGTCTACGGAATTCTTTCGCTGGTCTATCGGTACATGATCATGCTGACGATCATGCTGCTGGTTGCGGGCATGTTCTTCGAGATCGGGCTGCTTCTGGCATTCTGGGCGGGTGTCCTGCTGCTGATTGTCCCCGCGGTGCGGGGTATCCGCTTTGTCCTTGGCAGCCAGCGGTTACAGGGGCACCGGTTCCGCGCACTAATGGTCACGTCGGCGCTGGCGCTGGCGGTGGTCTGGGCGCTCTTTGTTCAGCCCGTGCCCTCAGCCACTATCGTCAGCGGCGTGATCCGCGCGCCAGAGGCCGCGCGGGCATTGAGCGGCGCGGAAGGATTTGTCGAGGAACTGTTGGCGCGCCCCGGTGATCCGGTAGAGACAGGGGATCCGATCCTGCGCGTGAGCGACCCTCTGCTGGACGCTCGCGTGCGGCAGATGGAGGCCCGGATCGAGGAACTGAGGTTGCGCCGTTTCAATGCGCTGGCCAGCGACAGGGTGCGGGCCGACATGGTTGCACAGGAACTGGCGCTTGCCGAAGAAGAGCATGCGCTGGCGGTCGAGCGGCGGGGCGAGCAGATCGTGACCGCGTCAGTGGCCGGTACGCTGCTGCTGCCGGCGGGCGACGATCTTGTGGGGCGCTATGTCCGCAAGGGCGAAGAACTGGCTTGGGTTATCGGATCTCAGACGGGTGTTGTCAGGGTGGTCATACCCGAGGCCAAGATCGATCTGGTGCGTCGCAGCATCGAGGCGGTGCAGATGCGCCTGACCAGCGCGCCCATGGACCCGGTGCCAGCGGTACTGACCCGCGGCACCCCCGCTGCTGTCCCGGTCCTGCCAAGTGCAGCTTTGGCGACCGAGGCAGGTGGTCCGATCCCCGTCGATCCGACGGCTGACAAGCCCTTGACCCCTGTCGGAACCATCTTTGTCATGGACGTCGAGCCAATGGACGGGCGCCCGCTGACTTCGCTCGGTGAACGGGTTTCGGTGCGCTTCGACCATGGTTCTGCGCCCTTGGGGGCACAAATGCTGCGTGCGGTGCGGCAGATTTTCTTGCGAGACCTCAATGTCTGATACTTTCCCCGGACAGGCAGCAGGCGCTTTTTATCCCCGCGCGCCCGTCGAACCGGCGAAGTCCAAGCTCGACCGTTGGATCGAGAAATACACCCTCCTTCCACGGCGTCGCAGACGCGCCCGGCCAACAAGGTTTTTCGCCTGGCGCGTCCTGCGCCGCGGTAAGAGGTTTGCAGAATTGTCCGATGGTGAGCTCCACGACGAAGTGCGCCGGGCGGCTCACGACCTGCGCGCGGCGCGCGCCCATCCGGGCGAGGCGCTGTTGGCCCGAAGTTTCGCGCTGATCCGCGAATGTGCGGGGCGCGAACTTGGTCAGCGCCACTATGTGACCCAGATCCTTGGCGCACGCGCGGTGTTGAACGGCGCCGTGGCAGAGATGCAGACCGGTGAAGGCAAGACACTTGCGATCACCCTTGCTGCGGGAGCTGCCGCATTGGCCGGTCGGCGCGTGCATGTCATTACCGCAAACGACTACCTCGCGGGTCGCGATGCCGAGACCATGCAGCGCCTCTATACCCGATTGGGCCTGACCTGCGCTGCGATCGAGCCAGGCTGTACGCCAGATGACCGTCGCACGGCCTTTGCCGCCGACATCGTTTATGCCTCAGGCAAGGAGGTTGCTTTCACCTTTCTGCGCGACCGTGTCGCGATGGGCGGGCGGTCAGGGGATATCGGCCTGCGCACACGCGCGTATTTCGAGGGGACCGGCCTGCTGTTGCCCGGCTTGCAATTCGCCATCGTGGACGAGGTCGACAGCGTGATGATCGATGAGGCGCGCACGCCGCTGATCCTGTCTGTCCCCCCGGCGGATGCAGAGACCGAGGCCGAAGCGGCCCGTGCCGCCCACGCCATTGCCGCCGAGATGAAAGAGGGGCGCGATTATCGCATCGACCGGCTGCGCCATACGGTCGAACTGGGCCGAAAGGGGTGCGACAGGTTAGCGGATCAAGCCAGTCGGATGCCCTCCGCATGGCAACCAGCGCCGATCCGCGAGGACGCGGTGCGCACCGCGCTCAGCGCCATTCACCTGCACAGGCGTGACGAACATTACATCCTGCGCGACGGCAAGGTCGAGATCGTCGATGAATATACCGGGCGCATCATGCCCGATCGCTCATGGTCGGCGGGGCTGCACCAGGCGGTCGAGGCCAAGGAGGGCGTGGAAATCACCACGCGTCGCGTCACGCTCGCTCAGATCACGTTCCAGCGCTTCTTTCGCCGCTACATCCACCTTGGCGGCATGACCGGTACCGCGACCGAGGCGGCCGACGAATTCTGGTCGGTTTATGACCTGCCAGTGGTGCGGATCCCCACGAACAAGCGTTCACGCCGCCGGACTTGGAAAACCCTGGTTTCGGCTCGTGCCGCGACCAAGTGGGCACGCGTCGCCAAGCGCGCCAAAGAGCTATCGGCCCGAGGCCGCCCGGTGCTGATCGGCACCCGAACCGTCGCCGCCTCTGAGGCTGCAAGTGCCGCGCTGCACGCGCTCGGGGTAGAGCACAGGGTCCTCAGCGCTGCGCAGGACGCAGACGAGGCGGCCATCGTCGCCGAGGCGGGCCGGGCCGGCGCGGTGACCGTCGCCACCAACATGGCCGGGCGCGGTACCGACATCATTCTGGATGCCGAGGCGCGCAAGGCGGGCGGGCTGCATGTCATCATGACCGAGAAGCATAGTTCCCGTCGGATCGACCGCCAGCTCTCGGGCCGCGCAGGCAGGCAGGGCGACCCCGGCAGCACCGAGGCGATCTTGTCCGCCGAGGATTCGTTGCTGTCCGAATTCGGGGGGCGCTACAGCCGTTTCATAACCCATTTCGGCGGGCGCGCCGTACTGTCGGCGCTGTCCGACGCACAGCGCCGTGCCGAACACACCCACGCCAACGCCCGCCGTCATCTATTGGAACTAGACGAACAGATGGCAGAGAACCTCGCTTTTACCGGATCGCCAGAGTAGGCGCTGTGAGTGGAAACTTGGTTGGGGCGGGCAAGGCGATTTCTTGGCGCTGGGCCACGATCAAACCATCTGCAGTTGGCAACGACAAGGACAGCTCCGAAATCGTCCGCATGGCGGCGTTGGTGCACATCAGGTTTCCGCCTAGGCGTGGAACGTAGAGGTTCTATGGCGAACGCCATTACCTATGGCGAGAAGCGACGATGATCGTGAAGAACCTGAGAGCTACGTCACGAAGGCCCGGGACAGGAAAGCAGCGCCGAGATTTCCAATACAAACAATGCGCGAGCACTGTTGCCAGGAACCGATCTTGTCCGACAGGCTCGGCTCCCAGAGTGCCGCCCCTAGGGGGGCGCGGTACTGGGCATGCGCCGGACACGGGGCGCTGGCGGCACACGCGAGCAGAGACGCACGCCCGACGTCGCGACGGCGGTATCGGGTGTTGATCCGATTTCGGCCGATGCGACGTTTCCGGAAGTAAGCCACGATGCGCCGCTCGGTCTCCCGCCATCACTTGTTGCTCCGGCCAGAACGAGGTGGCCCTCCCGATTGAGGATCGCCAGGATGCGCGGCGCGTCATGAGGGGTGATATCTTCGGTGTGAACGATTGCCCCCTGCATGGCCTCGGCCAGCGTGGAAAACCGCGCCAGTACCTTGGGGTGTGCCTGCCCGGACATGAGAGCCGCGGGCGCATTGCAAGCCGTCTTGAGCGCAAACGGCAAGTCTTGATCTGCAGAAAGCGGTCAGGAAGCTTGGCGGCAAACCTGTTGTCTGCGTTGCCGACTGAGTTTGGAAAGGAAGGTCGAACATGGGCATATCTCCGACGGTGCGGAAAGCCTCTCTCCCCGCTTCAAACCGTCAATGACCGAACCACCGCCCTCTTCCTCGAAAGGGTGACGGCGGCCGGTTCGAAAGGCGCGTCAGAGCTTTCCCTGGATTCGCAGGCTCAGTTTCGCCCCGGCGTCGACGATGATGTGGTTCTTGCGATCGAGATAGCCCAACAGCGATAGTCCAGAGAACGGGCATGTCAGACCTTCTTGGCCAAGTCTGCAAAGAACCGTGTCAGGGCAAGCTGCACCTTGTGATAGGTGGCAAGTTCGGCGGGGGAGAAGTCTTGCGAAAGCCGGGCCAGCCGGGCCATCTCGTCAGCCCGGGTCGCGGTGATGATGGTGTCACCCCTCGGTGTCAGCCAATAGCGAGGGGACCGTGCGTGGTCAGTATTTGCGCGCCGTTCGATCAGGCCCAAGCGCTGTACCTCTTGCAGGATGCGCGAGATATATTGCCGCTTCATCTGTAACGCCGTGCCCAGTTGTGGCGCCGTGTCGCTGGGGGCCGGCGACAGTCCATCGAGGATGGCACGCTGCCCCGCCGTTAGACCCTCGCGCAAGCTCCCCCGCTCCACTGCTGCCGTGATGTTGCGAAGCAGGGGCCGCGTGGCCTGTACCGCCTGAAAAAGCTGATCGGGTTCATGTGTCATGCCAACAGCATCGGACCAGATAAAGCAAGTCGCCAACTCAGTTGAAAAATGTTTGCGCAGGTTCCGGGTCGCGGCAACGGCGCCCGCGCGCTACTCTCCGATCAGACAAAGAGGTGCGACATGAACGTTCAGACCGCAGACGAGGGTTATCACTATGGCGTTATCCGTCGCGCGATCGAGCTGATCGACGCAGGCGGCGAGACCATGTCGCTGGACGATCTTGCAGCCCGGATGAACATGAGCCCCGCGCATTTCCAGCGCATCTTTTCGCGCTGGGTCGGGGTGTCGCCCAAGAAATACCAGCAATACCTGACGCTGGGCCATGCCAAGGCGCTGCTCGAGGAACGTTTCACCCTGTTGGAGGCGGCCCAGAATGTCGGGCTTTCGGGCACCGGGCGGCTGCACGACCTCTTCGTCCGGTGGGAGGCGATGAGCCCCGGCGATTATGCCCGCAAGGGCGCGGACCTGACCATATACTGGGGCTGGTTCGAAAGCCCCTTTGGCCCCGCACTGGTCATGGGAACCGAGCGCGGCATCTGCGGCATCGGCTTTGCCGCCGAGGCGGGGGCCAAGGCCACGATGGCGGACCTGTTGTCGCGCTGGCCACAGGCCACCTTCGTCGAAGACCCGATGCGCCTGCGCCCCTGGGCACTCAGCGCCTTTGGCGCCGCCAGCGACCGGCTGGAGCCGGTGCCGCTCTACCTGATCGGCGCGCCCTTGCAGATCAAGGTCTGGGAAGCCCTCTTGCGCATCCCCTCGGGGCAGGTCACCACCTATGGCGAACTGGCCCAGTCCATCGGCCAACCGCGCGCGGTACGCGCGGTGGGCACGGCGGTGGGGCGCAACCCGGTCAGTTGGCTGATCCCCTGCCACCGCGCCCTGCGCAAATCCGGCGGCCTGGGCGGCTATCACTGGGGCCTGCCGGTGAAACGCGCCATGCTGGCCTGGGAAGCGGCCCGCAGCGAGGCCTAGCGCCAGCGCGCCGCCATCCAGCGCAACTGGTGCAGCCGCCTTGGCGGTGCCTCGCGGCGGGCGGCAAGTTCTCTCTCGATCTCCCAATTGCGCAGCGTTTTGGGCTTGCTCCAACGCTCCGGTCGAAGGGCCATCAGCACGTGGTTGTCGCGGCTTGGCATGGTCGGTCTCCTGTAACTGCCGGTGTGGAGATCATTGAACGCGAAGCCTGCTGACACCCCGTTGTCAGGGGGATGTGCTAGGCTGTCAGCAGCAAGTCAGAGGGTCTCATGCGCCGTTCCACCCGTTTGTTCGAAATCATTCAGATCCTGCGGGCCGCCACCGTGCCCATCACAGCCGAGAATCTGGCCGCGCGGCTCGAGGTCTCGGCACGCACCGTCTATCGCGACATCGCCGCACTTCAGGCCATGCGCACCCCGATCGAGGGCGCGGCGGGTCTGGGCTATGTCATGCGCGGTGGCTATGACCTGCCACCGCTCAACTTCGATCAGGAAGAGGTCGAGGCGCTGCGCGTCGGTCTGTCGATGCTGGCGCGCACCGGCGACAGCGCCCTGCAACAGGCCGCCCAGCGGGTCTGCGCCAAGATCGACGCGCTGCACGATCCGGCGGACTGGTTGCGGGTGGCGCCCTGGGGGGCGCCCGCCGACGATCCCGGGCAGGGATGCACCCCCATCGCGCTGTTGAGCAGCGCGGTGCGCGAGGCGCGCAAGATCAGGATCGAATATCGCAGCGGCGAGGGCGCCCAGACGCTGCGTGTGCTGCGCCCGGTCGGGCTGATCTATCACCTCGATTGCACTATGGTGGCAGGCTGGTGCGAATTGCGGCAGGGGTTTCGCCATTTCCGTACTGACCGGATCTGGGCCTGCGACCTTCTGCCCGACAGCTTTGCCCCGCAGGCGACGGCCCTGCGCCAGCTTTGGCAGGAACACAGTGGCTGGGACGAGGCCGCCACGGCCAGCGTGCGGTAGGGCGATGCGCAAGGAACCGCCGATTTCACCGCTTTGTTGCTTGTTTGTAGTGCCCCGCCCAGTGATATACTTGGACAAAAGCAACAAATCTCGCGGCAAGCGGGACCAGGAGCAGAAAGTGAACCCATGACCAAGACAAAGCTTACACTCGCCACCGGACTGGTGGCCGTTCTGGCGCTGGGCGCCTGCACAGACCCGGCCTCGCTCAGCACCAATACCGACCCTAATCGGCAGGCCAAGCAAGGCGCGTTGATCGGCGGCATTCTCGGGGCCGGCGTCGGTGCCATCGCCAACGATTCCAATCCGGGCCTGGGTGCACTGGCCGGTGCGGCCATCGGGGCCGCGGGCGGCGGTCTGATCGGCAACCAGCTGGACAAGCAGGCCGCCGAACTGCGGCAGGAACTGGCCAATGACGGCATCACCATCACCAATACAGGCGACCGTTTGGTTGTGAGCGTGCCGAACGACATTACCTTTGACACCGACAGCGCCACAGTGCGTCCGGCTCTGCGGTCGGATCTGCAAAAGGTCGCGGCGCATCTGGTCCGCTATCCGAAATCGACGGTGCAGGTCATCGGCCATACCGATAGCGACGGCGAGGCCGCCTATAACCAGGGCCTGTCGGAGCGGCGCGCGGGTGCTGTGGCCGACATCCTGCAGGCGGGCGGTGTGACCTATGACCGGATCTCGACCCTGGGCATGGGCGAGAACAGCCCGATCGCTTCGAACCTGACGCCCGAGGGCAAGGCCCAGAACCGACGCGTCGAAATCGTGGTGATCCCGCGCAACTGATCGGGGCAACAGCCCGAGTAGGCAGACCCCGCGCCCTGCATGGCGCGGGGTTTTGCGTTTGCACCGGTGATTTCACCAGTCCGCAGAAGCCACCTGATCTGGAGTCGCGTCTTTGTCCCGCGCTATGGCGCGTGGTTTCCCGGCCATGAATCGGCGGCCGCCGGTCGGATGGGTCGGGCCTTTGCCAAAAGCGTCGAGGGTGCATTGACCGGGCAGGTGATCATCGTCGGCTGAGCCAAGGCCGATCGCGCCCACGGACCCCTGCATATTTGAACAACGCTTGCGCGGGGTCAGGGGTTTGGATCGGCGGGATTGCCCTCTAGGTAAAAGGGGACGCAGAAACAGGAGAACCCGATGACCGACCTCACCCTGCTGGGCCTCAGTGGCGCCTTGCGCGCCGCCTCTACCAACCGCAAGCTGCTGCGCGAAGCGGCGCGTCTGTTCGGACCCGCGACCTATACCGAGGCCGATCTGAACCTGCCTCTCTACGATGGCGACAACGAAGCCGCCGACGGCATTCCCGAGGTTGTGCTGCGCCTCGCCGATCAGATCGCTGCTGCGGATGCGGTGATCATCTCGACGCCGGAATACAACAAGGGGCCGTCCGGCGCGCTGAAGAATGCGCTCGACTGGGTTAGTCGGACCAGCGGCAAGCCTTGGGCTGACAAGCCGGTTGCTGTGATGTCAGCGGCAGGTGGCCGGGCCGGGGGCGAGCGCGCGCAGGCTGTTTTGCGCGGCTTCATGGTGCCGTTCCAGCCGCGTCTTGTGACAGGCCCCGAGGTGCATCTGGCCGACAGTTCCAACCAGTTCGACGAGAACGGGCAACTGACCGGCGCGCTCTATGTCCAGACTTTGCAGACGCTGATGGACAAGCTGCGGGCCGAGGCACAGCGTTGAAGCGAAATAGGCCTTAATACCGGCTGGCGCGACCTTGGCCGCCGCGCCAGTCTGGCCCTTTCAGCCTAGGTAAGCGCTGAACGCAGGAAAGCCCGGTTTTGTCCGAGCTTCGGGCGCAGGGCGATTTGACGCCAGCTGTTGCACACTTTTCGGTTCAATTGACCGGCCTGCCGACCGGGTGTTGCTGGTCTAGGCGGTCGGGCCGACGGCCTGGGCCTTGATCCAGCGATCAAACCGCCACATGCCCCAGGCGATCGGGATCAGGGCCAGCCCGCCGATGACATAGGCCAGCGGCTCGTCACCAAAACTTTCGAACATCTGAGTATAGGCGTGGATCACCCCGAACACGAGCGAGGCGTTGAACAGCCCCCGGTTGCCGCGATGCGCTGACCAGAACAGCAGCGTCACCAGCGCCGCCGCCCAGAGCACCGAATAGACGCCGTCGGAAATGACCACGGCGGTTTCGCGATAGGCATCGCGGGCCTTGGAATAGGCATCCCAGGCGCCTTCGGTCCAGACCTGCGGCTCTGCCGGACCCCATACCGTCTCGCCCACCACATCGCCCCAGAGCGAGCCAACCAGCGCACAGAGGTTGGCCACGACAAAGCCCAGCACCGCCAGGATGCGCGCGTGCCGCGCGCTGCGCTCACTGTATCGCCCTGCCACCCAGAGACAGGCCGCCAACAACACCGCCATTTGCAGGATCGAAAGCGTCGATTCCGGCGAATAGAACACATAGGCCGCGTGGAAGTAAAAGGTGCCGGTATCCAGCATCTGGGCAAAGGGAACTATGGCCAGCGCCGTGATCAGCCGCACGTCCAGCAGCCATCCGCCCGCCACCAGCAAACCCGCCGTATAGAGATAGAACAGGCTCACCGGCACGCCCGACACCCCGTTGTCGGCAATCAGATACCCTAGCCCGCCGACATGCATCGCCAGCCCCATCAGTGCCACCGCCCCGGTGACGAACGGCGCGCGCACCAAATCACGGACAAAGGCAAGTGTCGCCCCGGCCATGATCAGCCCGCCCAGAACACTCAGCACCTGACCCGCGATCTGCGGATGGTTCGACACCAGCTCGACTGTGCCGCCGCCACATAGCATCCCGGCCCCGATCAGCGCTGCGGCATTGCCGAACATCCGCAAGTCGCCGCCGCTACGCAACAGAATGCCAAACCCGCCCGCCAGCAACAAAAGCCCCACCACCGCCACTGCCAGCGGATCCTGCAACCATAGGACAAGCCCGCCGGTCGCCGACAGGATACCCAGGCACAGGACCGTGTTGATGCCCAGTGTCACCATCGCCTGCCGCGACCGCGCCTCGATCTCGCGCGCGGCCTCCGGGGTGATCACCGCGTCGTCAACTAGCTTATCCGTATCTGCAACCGCGAACATGGCAGCCCTCCTCCCGCGATCCGGTTGCCGGCAAGACTAGCACCGAACGGGGCCAAAGACAGCCGGCTGCGCTTCCGCGCCCGGATAGGCTTGTGCCGCTGGACCGGCGCCCGTATCTAGGCGCAAACCGGATTTGCAGGAGACACCCAATGTTCAAAGGACTCGGCGGCCTTGGCGATATGGCCAAGATGATGAAATCGGCGCAGGAATTGCAGACCAAGATGGCTCAGATGCAAGAGGATCTGAACAGTATTCTGGTGACCGGCGAATCCGGGGCCGGGCTGGTCAAGGCCACCGCAACCGCCAAAGGCGAGCTGAAGGGGCTGGATATCGACCCGTCGATCTTCAACGGGGACGACAAGGAAGTGGTCGAGGACCTGATCCTGGCCGCCATCAAGGACGCCCAGGCCAAGGCCGCCGAAAAGGCGCAAGAGGAAATGGCCGCCCTGACCGAAGGCATGGGCCTTCCCAAGGATATCAAACTGCCGTTCTGACACGGTGGCGTTCCCTTTGTGGTGAACTGCGGGCATGATCGCGTCAGGGCGGGGGATCGCACGGGAAACAGGATATGGCCGGATCGACCAAGGATATCGACGCGCTGATCGAGCTGATGGCGCGTTTGCCCGGGCTGGGCCCGCGCTCGGCCCGGCGCGCGGTGTTGCATCTGATCCGCAAGCGGGCGCTGCTCTTGACGCCGCTGGCCGATCTGATGGGGCAGGTGGCGGCCACCGCCCGCGAATGCCTAAACTGCGGAAATGTCGGCACCTCCGACATCTGCGACATCTGCACCGACGAGCGCCGCGCCACCGGCGAGCTGTGCGTGGTCGAGGATGTGGCCGATCTGTGGGCAATGGAACGTTCGGGCGTCTTCAAAGGCCGCTATCACGTGCTGGGCGGCACCCTGTCGGCGCTGGATGGGGTCGGTCCCGAGGAATTGCGTATTCCCCGGCTGGCGGATCGCGTCACCGCCGAGGCGATCTCCGAGGTGATCCTGGCGCTGAACGCCACCATAGACGGCCAGACCACCGCCCATTACATCGCCGACCAGTTGGGCGGCCGGGTGCGGCTGACCTCGCTGGCGCAGGGGGTGCCGATCGGGGGTGAGTTGGATTATCTCGACGACGGCACCATCTCGGCCGCCATGCGCGCGCGCAAGGACCTCTAGACGCGCCCGCAATGCAAAGCGGCCTTCGTGTCCCGACCTGCATCTTTGCCTTTGGTACGCCCGGATTTGCGGGTACCAAGAGATCAGACATTCATTCCCCGGAGTTTAGCCCGATGACCCGCCTTCTCGCCTTTGTGCTCGCCGCCGTCACTGCCACCGCCGCCTGGTCGCAGGAGCTGATCGACAAGGGGTTCGTGCATGGCTGGAACCTGATGGTCGACCCGGCGCTGGGCAATGGCTGTCTGATCCAGACTGTTTACGAGGACCTGTCGGTGGTGCGTCTGGGTTATGACCGGACCGGCAATCGCGGCTATTTCACCGTTTTCAACAAGAACTGGGGCGCCATCGAGGATGGCGGCAGCTATCCCATCACCTTTGATCTGGATGGTGAGCGGTTCGAGGCCACCGCTATCGGCGCCAACAAGGGCAAGGTGCGCGGCGCAACGGTGTTCTTTACCGACCGCGAGTTCGTACATGCCATCGCCCAACGCAAGGTGATGACGGTCTATGGCGTCGAGGGGCAGGAGGTCATGGCGATCGACCTCAAAGGTACCTCGAAAGCGCTGGAATACGCGCGCGAGTGCCAGAAGGCACAGAATTGAGCCTGGTTCAGCGAATCGCGTGCAGCAAGGCGTCCTCGGTCCGGCAGTCGCGGACCACGTCCCGACCGCAGGGCACCGGCTTGAGTGAGTTGGACAAGCAGATCCTAACCTCGGCGATGTAGCGTCCGTTGCAGGTCACCGTCAGCATGTCGCGTTCCAGCTTCGGATTGGCCTTAAGGAACGCTTCTTCGATTACACGCGCTGGCAATTGCACGGTGCGGTCCAGTCGGCGGAATACCTCGGGGCGGACGACGCTGTCATAGGCCTCGCGCGAGAGGTCGAAATAGGACTGCGCGCTCAGCCCGCTACAGGTGCCATGTTTCTTCCACTGATGCCAGGCCAGGCCCGAACTACCTTGGATATCGGTCATTTCCGCAGTCATCCTGCGTGAGGGGGGCGTCTCGGAGGTGCGGCAATAGGAGGGCCAGCCATACTGGTATTGCGGCCAGAGGCCATGCAGTATCCAGCCGTGGTCATAGCGCGGGTTGCACTGGTCCTCGCCCCGCGCGTCGCCCGTGGTCTCACACCAGTTGGGCGACCAGCTGAGCGAAAGAACGTAATAGTCGAACTGGCCCGCTTTCTCGCCATCGGCGAATGCCGAAACCGCGCTCAGTACCCAGAGAATCAGCCAGCGCATTCGCTCTTTCCTTATCTGCCCGGCCCGACTATATACAGCCGGAGTTCCCCGACAACGGAAACCGCCCCAAACCCCGGGGCAGCCGAATTCCGGCGACGGGAGAGATGTATTCGCAAGGAGACAAGCCATGGCAAAACCTCTGATGGCCAAGGCAACCGCCGTCTGGCTGGTGGACAACACGACGATCAGCTTCAAGCAGATCGCCGATTTCGTCGGCATGCATGAGCTGGAAATTCAGGGCATTGCCGATGGTGATGTGGCGGCGGGCGTCAAGGGGTTCGACCCCATCGCCAACAACCAGCTGACCCAGGAAGAAATCGACAAGGCCGAACAGAATCAGCTGCACAAGCTGAAGCTCAAGTTCAACCCCGCCGCCGCCGGCGAGGAAAAGCGCCGCGGCCCCCGCTATACGCCGCTGTCGAAACGCCAGGACCGTCCGAACGCGATCCTGTGGCTCGTGAAGTTCCACCCCGAGCTTTCCGATGGCCAAATCGCCAAGCTGGTCGGCACCACCAAGCCGACGATCCAGTCGATCCGCGAGCGCACCCACTGGAACATTTCCAACATGCAGCCCATCGACCCGGTTGCGCTGGGTCTGTGCCGCCAGTCGGAACTGGACTCGGTCGTGCAAAAAGCAGCCGCCAAGAAAGCCGCCGAGGGCGGCGTGATGAGCGATGACGAGCGCCGCAAGCTGGTTTCGACCGAACAGTCGCTGGGCATGGATACCGGCCCGCGCATCCCGACCGCGATCGAGGGACTGGAGAATTTCTCGCTGTCCGAGCCGATCGACACCAGCGATGACGAAGAGGACGACAACAACCCGATCGTCGATGCCGACAGCTTCTTCAACCTGCCCAAGGGCGGCAAGGATGACGAGGACGAGGACGACGATACCCGTTATTGATCGGAACCGCCCCGGCCCTGTGGTCGGGGCTTTTTCATGCTTGGCGATCCATGCTTGATGTGCTTTCCAAACTGATCGGCCCGCATCGGGCGGTGTCGGTCTATGCGTTTCTCCACACGCGCGGCGCCGCGCTTGCGGCCGCCGTGCTGTTCGTCGCCATCCTTGGGGGGCTATTGCTGTTCGGCAGGGGAGAAGAACCCCATGAGCACGAGGCGTTTCTGACGCTCGAAGTGCTTTCTCTGACCGCGCTCAACGGCGATTTGCGCAACGGTGCGCTAGTCTCTGTTCGCTTGCCCGATGGACATGCCACTTCGATCACCTCGACCGAGGGGCCGGTGGCGGCCAGCGTGACCACCACCGCCTGTGTTGAAAAACGCGTCTATGTCACCAGCGGCGCGCCGCGGTACCGGCTGAAACTGCCCCAGTATTGCGGGGGGCAGTAGCCGTATCACAGCATCTGGAACACCAGACCGGCGATCACCGCGCCGGTCAGCCCCAGCCCGAGATACAGCGCAAAGACCCGTGGTTTCACCAGCGACCAGACCGCCGCCATCGCCGGGATCGAGCTGACCGCGCCCGCCACCATGAAGGCCATGGCCGCCCCGGCTGTCATGCCCTGTTCCATCAACCCCGCCAGCAGCGGCGGCGCTACGTAAGAATTCAGATAGGCCGGCATGCCGACCAGCGCGGCGGTTGCAATGGGCACCACCCCCTCGCCACCAACCAGGCCAGCGATCACCTCTGCCGGCACATAGGTGACCAGCAGCGCCTCGATCACATAAGCCAGCGTCATCCATTTCAGCAGGAACATCCCGTTGCTGATGAATTCGGCGCGAAAGACGCGGGTGCGCTCGGTCTCGGTCCAGAACCGCCAATGCGGGGCCGCCGGTTTCGGGGCGCCGCAGCCACAGCACGAGGTCTTGGCCCTGCGCAGCGGATCGCTCAACGCGTCTCCCGCCGAAAGGGCGCGCACGACAAAGCCGCCGAACAGGCCCAGCCCGACCGCCGCCACCGCCTTGCCGATGGCAAAGGGCCAGCCCAGCGCGCCCGCTGTGATCAGCAGCGTCGGCGGGTCGATGAGGGGCGAGCTGAGCCAGAAGGCCATTACCGCTGAAAGGGGAGCTCCCAGCGCCAGCAGCCCGGCGATGAAGGGGATCACCTCGCAGGAGCAAAACGGTGCCAGCCCGCCGAACAGCGCCGCCAGCAGGATCATTCGCGTTTCCCGCCCCTCGAAGGCGCGCGCTACCAGAACCTCGGCCCCGGTCGCCTTGAGCCAGGCCAGCAGCAGCACGGCAAAAAGGATATAGGGCGCGGTCCCCGCCAGAGCCGCAGCCGCGAAACGGACAACTGCGACCAGCTGCGCGGGATCCAGCAGCGCCACCGCGCCAATCAGCCCCGCGGCCACCGCCCAGGGCGTTTTCAGCCACGTCGTCAGACGGCCCGGCCCGCGCCGTGGCGGAGAGGTGATCTCAACCATTGTCTATCTCCTTTATTTCGTGCCCGCATTGATCGGCGCAGCATTCCGCGATGATGAATTGCGCCAGCGCCTCAAGATGGTCGTATCGGGCGCGGTTGATGGTCTGCCGACCCTGGCGGGTCTGTTCGATGACCCCACCCGCCGTCAGCGCCTTGAGGTGATGGGCCAAGGTCGAGGCCGCCATGTCCGTGCGCTGCTGGATCTCGCCCACCGTCAGACCGGGTCGGCCGGCCCGGACCAGTGTGCGCAGCACCTTGAGCCGCGCCACCGATCCCATGGCGGCAAATCCGCTTGCTGCTTCATCCCACATGATTGCTCCCTAAATAACTACAAAACTAGCTTTATAGTTATTATTGCAAACGTCAAGACGCATCCTGTTCGGGACGATAAGGCCAGATGGCATGCATGCGTATCTCCAGCCGATCAAAGACCCTTGTCAGCGGTCGATAAGTCCAAATTGATAGCAGAATAAGTCCAATCTATTGTGAGCCCATGGCGATACCGGTCGAAACATTCTTTCTGAAACAGGGTGCGCAGGGCACGCTCCAGGCGCAAATCCAGCAGATGATCGCCGAGGGCATCCTTTCGGGCCGCTTTCATGTGGGCGAGAAACTGCCCTCGTCGCGGCGGTTGGCGACCCATCTGGGGGTCAGTCGGATCACCGTGACGCTGGCATATACAGAGTTGTTGGCGAATGACTATCTGACCTCACGCGGGCGATCGGGCTATTTTGTGTCCGAGAACGCGCCGATCCCGCCCAGCTATGCCCCGATGGAACGCGACCAGGAAACGGTGGACTGGTCCCGTGCCATCGCCCGCAAATTTTCGGGCGGAGACACATTGCAGAAGCCGGCGGATTGGCGCGACTATCGCTATCCGTTCATCTATGGTCAGGCCGATCCCACGCTGTTCGATCACGCCAACTGGCGGCTTTGCGCGGTGCGGGCGCTGGGACAAAAGGATTTTGCCTCACTCACCGCCGACTATGTCGATCAGGACGATCCGCTGCTGATCGAATTCATCGCCCGCCACACCTTGCCCCGGCGCGGCATCTCGGCCCGGCCCGAGGAAATCCTGATCACCTTGGGCGCGCAGAATGCGCTCTGGCTGGCGGCGCGGGTGTTGTTGAACCGCAGGCGCAAGGCCGCGATCGAGGATCCCTGCTATTACGCGCTACGCGAATTGCTGATCCAATCGCGCTGCAATCTGGTGCCGCTGCGCGTCGATCTGGACGGGCTGCCGCCCGATGCCATCCCCGACGATACCGACGCGATCTTCACCACGCCCAGCCATCAAAGCCCCACCACCGCCACCATGCCGGTGTCGCGTCGTCACGCACTGTTGGAGCGGGCACGTGAGATCGACGCGATGATCGTCGAGGACGACTACGAGTTCGAACTAGCCTTTCTGGGTGCGCCCTCTCCGGCGCTGAAGTCGCTCGATCGCGATGGGCGTGTCGTCTATGTCGGCAGCTTCTCAAAATCGCTCTTTCCCGGTCTGCGACTGGGTTACATGGTCGGCTCCGAGCCGTTCATCCGCGAGGCGCGCGCGCTGCGGTCTCTGGTGCTGCGCCATCCGCCGGGTCATATCCAGCGCACCGCCGCCTACTTTCTGTCGCTGGGCCACTACGACGCGCAAATCCGGCGCATGTCCTCTGTCCTGCTGCAACGGCGGCAAGAGATCGAGCGCGCCATCGCCCAACACGGCCTGAGCATTGCCGGGCGCGGTGTCTATGGTGGTTCGTCGCTCTGGATGCAGGCTCCGGTCGGGGTGGATTGCGGCGCGCTTGCCATGGCTCTGCGCGGCGAAAGCGTTCATATCGAGCCTGGAGTGGCCTTCTTCTCGGGACCGGACCGGCCCACGAACTATTATCGCCTGGGTTATTCCTCGATCCCGACCAGCCGCATCGCGCCGGGGATAGAGCGCATCGCTGGCGCCATCGCCCGTCATGCTTGGTAGGGTCTGGCCCTATCCCGGTTTTCATTCTGGCCCTAACGCATGCCTTCGGGTTCCGCCTAAACCTTTAACCAAGATGCCGGTTCCCGCTGTGGCCGGCCAATCAGAACACCATGGAGTGCGATCTCATGAAGATGACGACCGAAGAAGCCTTCGTCAAAACCCTGCAGATGCATGGCATCCAGCATGCGTTTGGCATCATCGGATCGGCGATGATGCCGATTTCCGACATTTTTCCTGATGCCGGCATCACCTTCTGGGACTGCGCCCACGAAGGGTCGGGCGGAATGATGGCCGACGGCTACACCCGCGCAACCGGCAAGATGTCGATGATGATCGCCCAGAATGGGCCCGGCATCACCAACTTCGTGACGGCCGTTAAAACCGCCTATTGGAACCACACCCCGCTTCTGCTGGTCACCCCGCAGGCAGCGAACAAGACCATTGGTCAGGGCGGCTTCCAGGAGGTCGAGCAGATGAAACTGTTCGAGGACATGGTCGCCTACCAGGAAGAGGTCCGCGACCCCACCCGCGTGGCCGAGGTGCTGAACCGCGTGATCATGAACGCCAAACGCGCCAGCGCGCCGGCACAGCTGAACATCCCGCGCGACATGTGGACCCAGGTCATTGATATCGAACTGCCCGCGATTGTCGAGTTCGAGCGCCCCGCGGGCGGCGAACAGGCGGTGGCGCAGGCAGCGGCCTTGCTGTCGGATGCAAAGAACCCGGTGATCCTGAACGGCGCCGGCGTGGTCCTCTCCAAGGGCGGCATCGCGGCCTCCAAGGCGCTGGCCGAGCGGCTTGATGCGCCGGTCTGCGTTGGCTACCAGCACAACGACGCATTCCCCGGTTCGCACCCGCTCTTTGCCGGTCCGCTGGGCTATAACGGCTCGAAAGCCGGAATGGAGCTGATCAAGGACGCCGATGTTGTGCTGTGCCTTGGCACCCGTCTGAACCCGTTCTCGACCCTGCCGGGCTATGGCATGGAATACTGGCCGGCAAATGCCAAGATCATCCAGGTCGATATCAACCCCGACCGGATCGGCCTGACCAAGAAGGTCTCGGTGGGCATCATCGGCGACGCGGCCAAGGTGGCGACCGGAATCCTGAACCAGCTGTCGGGTACCGCCGGGGACGAAGGTCGCGCCGCGCGCAAGGCCAAGATCGCCGAGACCAAGTCGCGCTGGGCGCAGCAGCTGACCGAGATGACCCATGAGGACGACGATCCGGGCACCACCTGGAACCAGCGCGCCCGCGATGCCAAGCCCGAATGGATGAGCCCCCGCATGGCCTGGCGCGCGATCCAGAGTGCCCTGCCGAAAGAGGCGATCATCTCCTCCGATATCGGCAACAACTGCGCCATCGGCAACGCCTATCCCTCGTTCGAGGAAGGCCGCAAATACCTGGCCCCCGGCCTGTTCGGCCCCTGCGGTTACGGCCTGCCCGCAATCGTCGGCGCCAAGATTGGCTGCCCGGATGTGCCGGTGGTCGGCTTTGCCGGTGACGGAGCCTTTGGAATCGCGGTGAACGAGCTGACCGCCATCGGGCGTGGAGAGTGGCCGGCGATTACCCAGATCGTGTTCCGCAACTATCAGTGGGGCGCGGAAAAGCGCAACTCGACGCTTTGGTTCGACGACAACTTCGTCGGCACCGAGCTGGACGAGCAGGTGAGCTATGCCGGCATCGCCAAGGCCTGTGGCCTGCAAGGCGTTGTCGCGCGCACCATGGACGAGCTGACCGCCGCGCTGGCCAAGGCCATCGAGGATCAGAAGGCGGGCAAGACCACCCTGATCGAGGCGATGATCAATCAGGAACTGGGCGAACCCTTCCGCCGCGACGCCATGAAGAAACCCGTTCGCGTGGCCGGTATCGACAAGGCCGACATGCGCGAACAGCAGGTCTGAGCGACATGCACGAACCCGGCGCCAAAGACAGCATTCTCGTTCTCAACGCCGGGTCCTCGTCGATCAAGTTCGCGGTTTTCGGACCCGACCTGACAGAGCAGCTATCAGGACTCGCCGCCGGTATCGGCGGCGTGTCCTTCCTTCAGGTTGGTTCGGAAAAGACCGAACGGCCGCTGATCGACCACCGCGCAGCCCTTGCTGCCGTGCTCGAGGCCCTCGAGGCTGCGGGCGTGCGGGTTGCGGACCTGCGTGCGGCCGCGCATCGTGTTGTCCATGGCGGGCGAAAGCTGACGGCACCTGTGCGCATCACGCCCGAGGTGCGGGCCGAGATCGCCGCCTGTTCGCCGCTGGCGCCGCTACACAACCCGCACAATCTCGCCGCCATAGACACGCTGGCCGAACTGGCGCCGGACCTGCCCCAATTCGCCAGTTTCGACACCTCGTTCCACGCCACAAACCCCGAGGTTGCGACCCGCTACGCGATCCCCCGGATGATCGAGACCAAGGGGATCCGTCGTTACGGGTTCCACGGACTTAGCTATGCTTCGCTGGTACGCCGCCTGCCCGAAATCTCGGGCGAGGCGCTGCCCTCGCGCCTGCTGGCCTTCCATCTCGGAAATGGCGCCTCACTTTGTGCGATCAAGAACGGTTGTTCCATAGCCACGACCATGGGCTATTCCCCGCTCGATGGATTGACGATGGGCACCCGCTCGGGCGGGATCGACGCGAATGCCGTGCTGCGCCTGGTCGAGGATCATGGGTTGGAGCGCACAAAAGCGATCCTGAACCACGAAAGCGGGTTGCTGGGGCTTTCAGGTGGAAAGTCGGACATGCGCCGCCTGATGCTCGACCATACCGCCGACAGCGATTTCGCCATCGAACACTTCTGTTACTGGACGCTGCGCCATGCCGGCAGCCTGATCGCCGCGATGGAGGGGCTCGATGCCATCGCCTTTACCGGCGGCATCGGTGAAAACGCCATTGGCGTGCGCGCCCGTATCCTGCGCGGGTTGGAATGGCTGGGCTTGCGCATGGACCCCGATGCCAACCACGGCAACAAGCCGAAGCTTCATACCGGAAAGTCAAAGATCGCGGTCTGGATCGTCCCTGCCGAGGAAGAGCGGATGATCGCGCTGGACGCGCAACGCCTGCTGGAGGCCGCATGACCGAACCTGCCGCAATCGGCCTTGCTGCCGCCTTCGAAATCCGGGCAGAGATCGGCGCGCCGCTTGACGGCGGGCCTGGCCGCAACGGTCATCGCCGGATCATCCCGATCACCGGCGGAACCGTCCGGGGTCAACGTCTCAACGGAACCGTTCTGCCCGGCGCCGATTTCGAATTGATCCGCGCAGACGGCAATTCCGCGGTCGAGGCACACTACGCCATCCTCGCCACCGACGGCACCCCGATCTATGTCCGCAACACCGGGTTGTTCGTCGCTCAGGCCGACGTGATTGCCCGGCTCGATGCGGGAGAGGATATCCCGTCCGAGGACTACTATTTCCGCACCGCGCCGGTGTTTGACGCCCCCGACGGGCCGCATGGTTGGCTTGCCGACCGAGTGTTCGTGGCGAGCTGCCGATTTACCCCCAGCGTCGTCACCATCCGGGTCTTCGAGGTTACATGATGCGCCGTCAGGACATCGCCAGCGTCACTGCCGTCGCCGCAACGATGTCGTCAACCGTGGCGCCTCGGCTCAGGTCGCAGACCGGTTTGCGGAACCCTTGCAGGATCGGCCCCAGCGCCTGTGCCCCGGCCAGTTCCTGGCACAGCTTGTACGCGATGTTGCCTGCATCGAGATCGGGAAATACCAGTACATTGGCATCGCCCCTACCCAGCCCCTTCTTGGCGGCGATGGTGGGGTTCAGCGCTGCGTCCGCCTGTACCGGCCCCAGGAAACCGGTGGTCTCCGCCGCTGCGCGTACCAGGTCCACGCTGTCGCCCGCGCCCGAACTGCCTGTTGAATATGAAAGCATTGCCACGCGGGCAGAACCCAGAAGCGCGCGCGCGGACACCTCCGACGCAAGCGCAATCGCCGCCAAAGCCTCGGCGTCCGGGGTCACGTTCACCGCGCAATCGGCAAAGATCAGTTCGCGCCCGTCAGGAAACCGCATCAGGAAGAACGACGAAGGTACCGAGACCCCCTCGGCCAGCCCGAT
Organism: Ruegeria sp. YKSD163; assembly: GCF_059612905.1. Classification (NCBI taxonomy): domain Bacteria; kingdom Pseudomonadati; phylum Pseudomonadota; class Alphaproteobacteria; order Rhodobacterales; family Roseobacteraceae; genus Ruegeria; species Ruegeria sp. YKSD163. The sequence goes on along the minus strand of NZ_JBXWRM010000003.1, from coordinate 72,992 downwards.
CGCGATTGCGGCCGCCTCGATCACCCGCTTGGTCGGGCTGTCCGCGCCTGCCACCATTGCCTCGGCTTCGCCACAGGCGACCATGGTGGCGGCCAGGTACAGGGGTTTGCCCAGCATCCGACGGGCCACCGCCTCTTTCACGCCGCGCGCCTCGACCAGCGCCGCGACATGGGCCTCCGACGGGGTACCCAGACCGACCGGTTCGCACAGGCCTTGCCGCGCCAGTTCCATTGCGGCCGCAGCTACCCGCGGATCATCCATTTCCGGAAACACCACCCGCGCCCCACGGGCTTTGGCTTTTTCGATGGCGCGCTGCTGTGCGGTCATTTTCCCCTCCAATTCAGTCACCGAAGGGAGACAGCGATGAGCGACGAGGTCAAGATCAACCGTGGCCTGGTGGGCGTCTATTTCGAGCGCTCGGGCGTCAGCCATATCGACGGATCGCAGGGCGAACTCAGCTATCGGGGTTATTCGATCCACGATCTCGCCACCCATTCCACCTTTGAGGAAGTGGCGTATCTGCTGATCCATGGCGAGCTTCCATCCGAGTTGGAACTTGCTGATTTCGATTCCCGGCTGAAAGCGGCGCGCAGCCTGCCGCCTGCGGTTTTCGACATCATCCGTGCCACAAAAGACGGTCATCCGATGGATGTGCTCCGAACCGCTGTTTCGGCGCTGGCGGCACTGGAACCGGGCAGTCGGTTGGTCAGCGAAGAGGCCTTTGTTGAAAACGGCATTCGCCTGACCAGCCAGATCCCGATGATGGTCGCCGCGCACGAGGCAATACGCAACGGGCGCGACCCGGTGGCCCCCGACAACAGCCTGTCGCATGCGGCCAACTGGCTCTGGATGCTCAAGAGCGAGAAACCCTCGATCGAAGCGGCCCGGCTGGCGGATGTCGATTTCATCCTGCATGCCGAGCACGGCTCCAACGCCTCCAGCTTTGCCGCCCGCGTGACCATCGGGACCGAGGCCAACCTGCACGGCGCCATCGTGACCGCGCTGTCCACGCTTGCCGGCCCTGCCCACGGCGGCGCCGCCGAGGACGTGATGAAGATGGTGCAAGAGATCGGCAGCCCGGAAAACGCTGCCGACTATGTCCGGACCAAGCGCAAGGCGCGCGAACCTGTCACCGGCTTTGGCCACCGCGTTTATCGCACCGAGGACCCGCGCGCCCGACACATGCGCGAAGGCGTGCGCAAGCTGGGTGAGGAGATGGGCGCGCCCGAATGGTATGCCATCCTGCAAGCCGTGGTCGAAGCGATGCAACCCTATGCGCGGCACGGGCTGAACGTGAATGTCGATTTCTATTCCGGCGTGATCTATCAGCTGCACGGCATTCCGATGGACCTCTATGTTCCGATCTTTGCCATCGGGCGCGTGCCGGGCTGGATCGTGCAATGCATCGAGCAACTGCGGCGCAATATCCTGATCCGACCGCTCACGCTCTATGACGGTCCGGAACCACGGGTCTATGTGCCGATCGGACAGAGATAGCTTTACCAATCAAGAGCACAAAACGAACGACATCGTCCCAGCATTCGGGCGAATTTCAGAAAACGGTTCGCAAATCCATTCTTGCGCAGTACCGTTGGCGAAAAAAAGGGAACAGGGAATGACCTTTCAGCAGCCGCAGATCGACACCTCGCCGCATGTCTCGGACGAGGTCCGCAAGACGACGTGCTACATGTGCGCCTGCCGATGCGGGATCAACGTTCATATGAAGAACGGCAAGGTCGCCTATATCGAGGGCAACCGCGACCATCCGGTGAACAAGGGCGTGCTCTGTGCCAAGGGCTCTGCCGGGATCATGCAGGTCAACGCCCCCTCGCGCCTGCGCGCACCGCTGAAACGGGTGGGGCCGCGCGGCTCGGGCGAGTTCCAGGAGATCAGCTGGGACGAGGCGCTGGAGATCGCGACCGGCTGGCTGAAACCGATCCGCGAGAACGATCCGTCGAAACTGGCCTTCTTCACCGGACGCGACCAGTCGCAAAGTTTCACCAGCTTCTGGGCACAGAATTTCGGCACCCCGAACTATGCCGCGCATGGCGGCTTCTGCTCTGTCAACATGGCGGCGGCGGGCATCTACACGATGGGCGGCGCGTTCTGGGAGTTCGGCCAACCCGACTGGGATCATACCAAGCTGTTCATTCTCTTCGGCGTGGCCGAGGATCATGATAGCAACCCGATCAAGATGGGCATCGGCAGGATCAAGGCGCGCGGCGCGCGGGTGGTCGGCGTCAACCCGATCCGCTCGGGCTATAACGCGGTGGCCGACGACTGGTTCGGGATCACGCCGGGCACCGACGGGCTGCTGATCCTGTCGCTGATCCATGTGCTGATGAAGGCGGGCAAGATCGACCTCGACTATCTCGCGCGCTACACCAACGCGCCCTGTCTGGTGATCGAGAACCCGGGCGCCGACGACCACGGCCTGCTGTTGCGCGACGCTGACGGCAAGGTGCAGGTGATCGACCGCGCGACCGGCGAACTGGCCCCCTTCGACCGTCCCGGCGTGCGTCCGGACCTGACCGGAACCCATGTACAAAACGGTCAAACCTGCCACACGGTGATGCACAAAACGGTCAATCGCTACCTGTCCGAGGAGTACACACCCGAAGCAGTGGCCGATCGCTGCGGCATCCCCGCCGCGCGCATCCGCGCGCTGGCCGCCGAGATTGCCCGCGTCGCCTTTGACGAAGCGTTCGAGATCGAACAGGAATGGACCGATTTCCGGGGCGAAACCCACAAGGTGATGAAGGGCCGCCCGGTCTCCTTCCACTCCATGCGCGGCATCTCGGCCCATTCCAACGGCTTCCAGACCTGCCGCGCGCTGCACCTGTTGCAGATCATGCTCGGCACGGTCGAGGTGCCCGGCGGCTTCCGCTTCAAACCGCCCTATCCCAAACCGGTCGAAGCGCACCCCAAACCCCATTGCAAGGTCACGCCGGGCGCCCCGCTTGATGGCCCGCATCTGGGATTCGTGCGCGGCCCCGAGGATCTGGCGCTCAAACCCGACGGCAGCCCGGCCCGCATCGACAAGGCGTTTACCTGGGAAAATCCCATGTCTTCTCATGGACTTATGCACATGGTGATCTCGAACGCCCATGCCGGCGATCCGTACAAGATCGACACGCTGTTCATGTACATGGCGAACATGTCCTGGAACTCGACCATGAACACGCGCGGCGTGATCGACATGCTGACGGACAAGGACGAGAGCGGCGAATACGTCATCCCGCGGATCATCTACTCGGATGCCTATAGCTCGGAAATGGTCGCCTATGCCGACCTGATCCTGCCCGACACCACCTATCTGGAGCGGCACGACTGCATCTCGCTGCTCGACCGTCCGATCTGCGAGGCGGACGGCGCGGCGGACGCGATCCGCTGGCCGGTGATCGAACCCGACCGCGATGTGCGCGGCTTCCAGACGGTGCTGGTGCAACTGGCCAACAAGCTGAAACTGCCCGGTTTCACCGACGAGGACGGCGCGGCGAAATACTCCGATTACGCAGACTACATCGTCAATCACCAGCGTAAGCCGGGCATCGGGCCGCTGGCCGGTTTCCGGGGCGAGGCAGGTGACAAGGCCGGGCGGGGTGAGGTCAACCCGGACCAGTTGAATCGGTATATCGAGAACGGCGGGTTCTTTGTCGAACATCTACCGGACGCGGCACGATACTACAAACCCTGGAACACGGCCTATCAGGATTGGGCCGTCGGCATGGGTCTCTATGACAGCCCGCAACCCTACCTGTTCCAGCTCTATTCCGAACCGATGCGCCGGTTCCAGCTGGCCGCCGAAGGCCATGGCGAGCGGCAACCGCCCGATCACTTGCGCGACCGGATCAGTCAGCGGCTGGACCCGCTGCCGATCTGGTACGAGACCGATCAGCACGGCAACGAGGGCTTCACCGTCAACGCGCTGACCCAACGGCCCATGGCGATGTATCACAGCTGGGGCACCCAGAACGCCTGGTTGCGGCAGCTGCACGGGCGCAACCCGCTCTATGTCCCGACAAAAATCATGCGTGAACAGGGGCTTGAGGATGGCGATTGGGCGCGAGTCACCTCGCCCCATGGTCAGATCGTGGTGCCGGTGATGGAGATGGCCGCGCTCAACGACAACACCGTCTGGACCTGGAACGCGATCGGCAAGCGCAAGGGCGCCTGGGCGCTGGAACCGGACGCACCCGAGGCCACCAAGGGCTTCCTGCTCAACCACCTGATCCACGAGTTGCTGCCACCCATGGGCGACGGGCTGCGCTGGGCCAACTCCGACCCGGTGACCGGTCAGGCGGCGTGGTTCGACCTCAAGGTGAGAATCGAAAAGGCCGCAGGCCCTGAGGAGAGAGCTGAAAGCCAACCCGAGTTCCCCGCGTTGAAATCGCCCGTGGGAACCGGTCCGAAAGAGCTGACATGGAAGGTGGGAAAATGAGCGGAACAATTTTCTGCATAGAAAATTGCCCAGAAAATTCGTCGAATTTTCTCGCGTTCGCCTGTGGTTGCTGGAGCGTGACATGACGGAGTTGCCGCAGAAGACCGACCGCAAGCTGGGGCTGGTGATCGACCTTGATACCTGTGTCGGCTGCCATGCCTGCGTAATTTCCTGCAAGGGGTGGAATACCGAGAATTATGGTGCGCCGCTCAGCGATCAGAACCCTTACGGGTCCGATCCCTCGGGCACGTTCCTGAACCGGGTACATTCCTACGAGGTTGAGCCGCCCGAGGGCCAGGCCCAGCTGATCCATTTCCCAAAATCCTGCCTTCATTGCGAGGACGCGCCCTGTGTCACCGTATGCCCGACCGGCGCCAGCTATAAGCGCTCCGAGGACGGGATCGTTCTGGTCAACGAAAGCGACTGCATCGGCTGCGGCCTTTGCGCCTGGTCCTGCCCCTATGGCGCGCGCGAGCTGGATCTGGCCGAAGGCGTGATGAAGAAATGCACCCTGTGCGTCGACCGCATCTATAACGAAAACCTGCCCGAAGAGGACCGCGTCCCGTCCTGTGTGCGGACATGTCCGGCCGGTGCGCGTCACTTCGGCGATCTGGGTGATCCGGACAGCGCGGTGTCACAACTGGTGGCTGAACGCGGCGGCATGGACCTGATGCCTGAAATGGGCACCAAGCCCGTCAACAAATACCTGCCACCGCGGCCCAAGGACAGGATCGAGGATCAGATCGACATCCTGGCGCCGCTGCTGGCGCCGGTGGCCGAAGAACCCAAAGGGTTCATCGCCTGGCTCGACAAGGCCTTGGAGAAACTCTGATGCATCCCGCTCCTTCCGTCATCATCTTTACCACCTTGTCCGGACTCGGCTTTGGCTTGCTGGCCTTTCTCGGTCTTGGCCTGCCAGACGTATCCGGTTGGGTGGCCTTCGTCTTCTTCGCCATTGCCTATGGTCTGGCCGTCGGCGGGCTGCTGGCCTCAACATTCCACCTCGGCCACCCCGAGCGCGCCTGGAAGGCGTTCAGCCAGTGGCGCACAAGCTGGCTCAGCCGCGAAGGCTGCGCCTCTGTCGCGGCGCTGCTTGTCATGGGGCTGTACGCCGTCGGGGTGATCTTTCTGGACCAGCGCTGGGCTGTGCTGGGCTGGGTCGGTGCTGCACTATCTCTGATCACGGTGTTCACCACGTCGATGATCTATGCCCAGCTCAAGACCATTCCGCGCTGGAACATGAACCTGACACCGGCGATGTTCCTGTCGTTCAGCCTTGCCGGCGGTGCGCTGCTGGCCGGCCAGAACACCGCCGCGATCCTGCTGCTGTTGATCGCGGCTGCGGTACAACTGGCCTACTGGAAACAGGGCGACGCTGCGCTGGCGAACTCGGGCACCGATATCGGCACCGCGACCGGGCTGGGATCGCGCGGCAAGGTGCGCGCCTTCGAGCCGCCGCATACCGGCAGCAACTATCTGCTGCGGGAATTCGTGCATGTCGTCGGCCGCAAACACGCGGCAAAGCTGCGGATGCTGGCCGTGGGCCTTGGCTTTGTCCTGCCGCTGCTATTGTTGCTGGTGCCGGTGCATGACGTGGTCGTCAAACATCTGCTCGCCCTGATTGCAGTGATCGCGCATCTAATCGGCATCGCCACGTCGCGCTGGCTGTTCTTTGCCCAGGCGGAACATGTGGTCGGGCTCTACTACGGCAAACGTTAGCCTGCGCGGCAACGCCGCGATTTGAGTATTTTTGACCAGAAAGAAGCAGGAGCCCGGCGCCCAGGTATCGCGCCGGTTCTTTGTCCGGCTTTTACAGAAGCCCTGCGTGCTTCATCGCCGCGTCGATGGCAGCCTTGGTGCTGTCTTCCAGACCGGTCAGCGGCGAGCGGACCTCTTCGCTGCACAGGCCCAGTTTCGACAGGGCATACTTGGCGCCGACCAAGCCCGGCTCGATAAAGATCGCCTCGTGCAGGGGCATCAAGCGGTCTTGGTAGTCGAGCGCCTTGGAATAGTCACCGGCAAGCGTCGCCTGCTGGAATTCGGCGCAAAGCCTCGGCGCCACGTTGGCGGTGACAGAGATGCAGCCGACCCCGCCATGGGCGTTGAAGCCCAGCGCTGTCGCGTCCTCGCCCGAAAGCTGGATAAAGTCAGGGCCACATGCGGCACGCTGCTGGCTGACTCGGGCCAGATCACCGGTGGCATCCTTGACGCCGACGATGCGAGGCAACTTGGCCAGCGCGCCCATGGTCGCGGGCGTCATGTCCACGACCGAGCGGCCAGGAATATTGTAGATGACGATCGGGATCTCGGCGCAGTCATGTAACGCGGTGAAATGCGCGATCAGTCCGCGCTGGGTGGGCTTGTTGTAATAGGGCGTCACCACCAGCGCCGCATCGGCTCCGATCCGCTGGGCGAATTGCACGAAGCGGATCGCTTCGGTGGTGTTGTTCGACCCTGCGCCCGCGATCACCGGTACGCGTCCGGCAGCGGCCTTGACCACCTCGGCCACAACGGTCTCGTGTTCCTCGTGAGTCAGCGTGGGGCTTTCGCCGGTGGTGCCGACGGGAACCAGGCCGGTCGAACCTTCGCCAATCTGCCATTCGACAAGCCGTTTGAGCGTCTCCAGGTCCAGCTCGCCGTTGCGGAACGGGGTGACGAGGGCAGGCATCGAGCCTTTGAACATGGAAAACGCTCCCTAGATAGAGTGGTAAGCGGGCAGTTGCCCGCCGGTTGCCCCGTTTGGTCCGGAAAGTGAATTGATCCGGGCCGCGCAAGGTATAACGTGAAAGGCTCTAGCCTTGGTTCGGCAGGAAATGCAAGGGATGTCCCGCGTTCTGATCATCAGTCTGGCAGCGATTTTCTGGTGTTTCGCGGCAATCGGCCCTGTATGGGCCGATGCTGCCGCGAATCTCCGGGTTGCTCTGCGGGAAATGCGGGCCGAGAACTGGACCGAGGCGCTGAGTGTCGCGGGCGCGCGCGGTTCGGTGTCGCGCGACATCATCGTCTGGCACTGGCTGCGCAGGAGCTATGGGACCGATGGCGATGCGCTGGTGTTTCTGAACCGCCGGGGCGATTGGCCGGGTCTTGACTATCTGCGCCGACAATCCGAGCCGCAATTCACCCTTTCCCCGCCGGAACGGGTGCTTGAATTCTACTCGGGCGCACCGCCACAGACCGCCGAGGGCGTGCTGAACTATGCGGTGGCGCTGCTGGCCACAGGACAGCGGGGCGATGCCGAAGCGGAACTGGTCAAGGCTTGGCGCACCCTGCCCATGGGGGCCGGGCTGCAACGCGATTATATCGAGAATTACGGCAAACTGCTGGCGCCGCATCATGTCGCGCGGCTCGACCGTATGCTGTGGGAGGGTTACATCATCAGCGCCAAGCAGATGCTGTTGCTGGTGGATGAGGATCAGCGCAAGCTGGCGCAGGCGCGGCTCGGGTTGAAGGACCGGGTGCCCGGTGTAGATGCCCTGATCTCTGCCGTTCCCGAAGCTTTGGCCCAGTCGCCGGGTCTGGCGCATGACCGATTTGTCTGGCGTGACCGAAAGGAGCTGGATGACAGCGCCATCGACCTGATGCTTGAACGCTCGGTCAGTGCCGAGGCGCTGGGCGAGCCGGGCATGTGGGGCAAGGCGCGCGCGCGGCTGACGCGGCTGATGATGCGGCAGGACCGCAACGAGCGGGCCTATCAGATGGCCGCGCGCCATTTCATGACACCGGGGATGGGCTATGCCTATGCCGATCTGGAATGGCTGGCAGGGTATCTTGCCTTGGCCAAGCTGGGCGACCCAGCTGCGGCCGTCGCCCATTTCCAGCGCTTCGATGCGGCGGTCAACTCGCCGATTTCGAAAGGGCGGGCGGGCTATTGGCTGGGCCGCGCCTATGCGGCGCTGGGAGATGCAGACAAGGCCCATGCTGCCTATGCCATGGGGGCCGAGCATCAGACCTCGTTCTATGGTCTGCTGGCGGCCGAGCGGATCGGGCGCCCGTTCGATCCGGCCCTGGCCAATCCGCCCGCAACGCCCCCCTGGCGTGAGGCGGCGTTCATGTCCTCCAGCGTACTCGAGGCCGGGCTGCTGTTGCTGCGTGCCGGAGAGCGTGATCTGGCTGAGCGGTTCCTGACCCATCTGGCCGAGAACCTCGATCCGGTGCAGGCGACGCAGCTGGCCGAGATGGCGCTGGAGATGCAGGAACCGCATCTGTCGGTGATGATCGCCAAGCGAAAAGCGCAAGAAGGGGTGGTGCTGACCGGCGCCTATTACCCGCTGCACCCGGTCGGGCGGCTGAACCTGCCGATGGCGCCCGAAATGACGCTGGCCATTGCACGCCGTGAAAGCGAGTTTGACCCCGTGGTGATTTCGGGTGCGGGCGCGCGCGGCCTGATGCAGGTGATGCCCGCGACGGCGCGGCTGGTGGCCGACACGCTGGGTATTCTGGGCGGACACTCTACCGACAGTCTGACGTCCGATTGGGAGTATAACGCCAAGCTGGGCGCCAATTACCTGGCCGAACTGGCCGGAGAGTTCGACGGCAATGTGGTGATGATGGCGGCGGGCTATAATGCCGGCCCCAATCGCCCGATAAGCTGGATGGAGCGGTTCGGCGATCCGCGTAGCGGCACTCCGGATATCGTTGACTGGATCGAACATATCCCGTTCGAGGAGACCCGCAATTACATCATGCGGGTGACCGAGAGCCTGCCTGTCTATCGTGCGCGCCTTGGCAAGGAACCGCTGCCGTTGCCGTTTTCCGCTGAACTAGCGGGATCGACTTTGCGCGCGTTCGCGCCACAGGGTGAATAGGCCAGCGGCCACGATCAGCGCGGCGCCGATGATGACGGCGCTGCGCAGGGTCTCGCCAAACACGGTGATACCCAGGATCGCGGTCCACATCAGGTGGAAATAGGCAAAGGGTTGCACCGCGCTTGCCTCGGCCATCTCGTAGCATTTGATCAACAGCCAGTGCCCGGTGGCGCCGCTGACACAGAGCAGCGCCATCCAGCGCCAGTCGGCGGCATTCATCGGCTCCCAGAACCACAGGCCAATGGCGGTCATGGCCACGGCGCCCGATACGCCGGTCCAGAAGAAGCTGGTGGCGGTGCTGTCCTGCCGGGCGGCATAGCGGGTCAGCAGACCATAGAGCGCGAACATCAGGGCCGAAATCAGCGGCACCACGGCCCAGGGGTTGAACACGCCCATGCCCGGCTGAAGGATGATCAGCACGCCGATCAACCCGACCCCGATGGCCGCCCAACGCCGCCAGCCGACCTTTTCGCCCAATACCGGGCCGGACAGGGCCGCCACCAGAAGCGGGTAGCAGATGAACACCGCCATGCTCTCGATCAGGCCCAGAACGGTAAAGCCGAATACCGCCACGCAGATCTCGCCCGCCAGCAGCAGCCCGCGAAAAATCTGCAGGCCCGGCTGCGAGGTGCGGGTGGCAGCGCGCAATCCGCCGCGCGACCGGGCCGCCAGCGCGATCACGAACGCGGCAAAGAACCAATATCGGATCATCACCACCATGTAGGTGTTGTAGCTTGAGGCGAGATGACGCGAGATACCGTCCTGAAGTGCGAACACCACCGTGGCGGCCAGCATCAGCGCGATACCGGCGGGAATATTGTTCTGCTGTACCCGTCCTGTCGCCTGTGTCATGGCCGTACCCCTTGCGTCATGTGCCGTTTGCGGCCGTATCCCGGCACCCGCGTCACGGCAAACCCGGCCGCCTCCAGCCCGCGCCGCACAAAGCCTGCTGCCGTGTATGTGGCAACCGTGCCGCCCGGTGCTGTCCGGTTTGCGACATGTGCCAGCAAATCCGCTTGCCAAAGCTCGGGATTCTTGGCGGGGGAGAAGCCGTCGAGGAACCAGGCATCGGCCCGTCCCGTCCATTCCGGCAGGGTCTGGCGCGCATCGCCCTGCACCACATCCAGTTGCAGTGTGCCCAGATCGCAGGGCGCTCCGGTCCAGACCTGCAGAAACCTTTCGACCCAGAGGGCAAGCTCGGGGAAGGCGGCCAGCGCCCGGGCCATGTCGTCATGCGTCATTGGATAGGCTTCGAAACTGGTAAAGCGCAGCGGGCCGGTCATGCCTGTGCTTTCCCAGGCGGCCCAGGCGGTCAGCATGTTGAGCCCGGTGCCAAAACCCAGCTCGGCGATATGAAAGCCCGGTCTGAACCGCTCTGGCAGGCTGTTGCCCGCCAGAAACACATGCCGCGTCTCGGCCAGACCGTTTTCAAGCGAGAAATAGGGATCGTCGAACCGGTCCGAGACCGGTATCCGGTCCTCGGTCCAGCTGAGTTTCGCTTGCTGGTCAACCATGCGAATATCCCCTACGAAATCGGCGCGACACTGGCGAAAGGGACGGGCGATGGCAATGGCCGATGTGACGATACGCGGCGCGGGGATCTTCGGCCTTTCCATCGCATGGGCATGCGTCTTGCGCGGGGCGCGGGTGCAGGTGGTCGACCCGTTCGGGCCGGGGGCAGGGTCGTCGGGCGGCTTGGTCGGCGCGCTGGCCCCGCATGTGCCGGAGAACTGGAATGCCAAGAAAGCGTTCCAGTTTGACAGCCTGATGATGGCCGAAGGGTTCTGGGCTGGAGTAGAGGCGGCGGGCGGCGTGTCGCCCGGCTATGGCCGCACCGGGCGCATCCAGCCGCTGTCGGATGATCGTGCCGTGGCGTTGGCACAGGAACGGGCGGTAAACGCCCGTACCCTGTGGCAGGGGCGGGCCGAATGGCGGGTCTGCCCGGTTGGCGAGATGGGCGGCTGGTGCCCGCCTTCACCCACTGGGCTGGTGGTGCAGGATACGCTCAGCGCCCGCATGCATCCACGTCGCGCCTGTGCCGCGCTGGTCGCGGCGCTGGCGGTGCGCGGAGTCGAGGTGCTGATCGAGGCGCCCAACCGGGGGCGGGTGATTCACGCCACCGGCATCGCCGGGCTGGAAGAGTTGAACCGCGGGCGGGGTCGCATCGTGGGCAGTGGGGTCAAGGGCCAGGCGGCGCTGGTGCGCTTCGATGCCGGGCGACAGGCGCCGCAGCTTTTTGCCGATACGGTGCATATCGTGCCCCACGCGGATGGCACGCTGGCAATCGGCTCCACCTCGGAACGCGATTACGATGACCCGAACGGCACCGATGCGGCACTGGACACGGTTCTGGACCGCGCAATGCAGGCGGTGCCGCTATTGCACGGGGCCGAGGTGATCGAGCGCTGGGCGGGCGTGCGCCCCCGCTCGCGCTCGCGCGCGCCGATGCTGGGGGCGCATCCGCTCTATCCCGGCCAGTTCATCGCCAATGGCGGGTTCAAGATCGGCTTCGGCATGGCGCCCAAAGTGGCCCAGGTCATGGCCGATCTGGTACTGGAAGGGCGCGACAGCATCCCCGAGGATTTCCGCCCGGAGGCTTCGCTGTGAACCTCGCTCCCTACCGGGTCGCACCGGACAGCCCGCAGATTGGCGTGGTCCTGTCCCTGATCCGTGACAGCTTTGCCTTCATGGATGGCCGGATCGACCCGCCCTCGTCAATGCATCGTCTGACTGAAGAAACAGTCGCGGATCATGCGGCGCGGCACGAAATCTGGGCACTGGGAACACCCCCGCTGGCGGTGGTGTTCCTGACGGTCAAACCCGGGCGGCTCTATCTCGGCAAGCTTGCGGTGGACGCTGAATTACGAGGGCAAGGGCTGGCCCGCCGACTGGTGGCTCAGGCCGAGACCCGCGCCCGCGCGCTGGGCCTGCCGGTTGTTGAGCTGGAAACTCGGGTGGAACTGGTGGAGAACCACGCCGCCTTTACTCGGCTTGGTTTTGTCCAGACCGGAGAGACCGCACATCCCGGTTACGATCGGCCCACCTCGATCACCATGCAGAAGAAGCTCGTCTGAAGCGCGTCGACGATCGCCGCGGACGACCACGAGAATTTTCGTCGAAAATTCTCGGCGCTCCGCGTTCGAGAGGCGGCGCTCAGCTGTCCTCGAACGGATCCCATTCATCCTCGACCTCGGGCAGCGCCTCGGTCACCACCTTGGCAGCGCGTTGTTCCGGGGTCTCGATATGGGTGATCCGCGCCTTGGGAAACTGTGCCAGCACCGCCTGCACCAGCGGATGTTCGCGGGCCTTCTCCTCCAGCGCGTATTTCTCGGCGTTGCGCACCTCGTCGATGGTCTTGCCGCCGCCCTGCGCCACCACGCTCACCGCCCAGCGATTGCCGGTCCAGCGTTGCAGCGCACTGCCCAGCCGCTGCGCCAGATCGGTGGGGGCGCGCTCGGTGGGTTGAAACTCGATCCGGCCCGGCTGATAGCTGACCAATCGCAGGTCCATCTCGATATCCGCCAACAGCTTGCCGTCGCGATTGGCGCGGATCAGTTCGACCACATGCTCGAATGTGGGAAACCGCGCCAATGCCGTTTGCGCATCCTGCGCCAGCGCCGCAACAGGCCCGCCGCCACCGCCGCGCGGGGCGGGTGCATAGCTGGCGCTCACCCCGTTGGCGGAGGGCGCGCCCTGACCGCCGCGCACCCCGCCGCCGGGGTTCGGCGGCGGTGGCGCGTCCTGCAACCGTTTGATCAGCTCTTCGGGGCTGGGCAGATCGGCCACATGGGTCAGCCGGATCACCGCCATCTCGGCGGCCATCATCGCATTGGGAGCGGCTGCCACCTCTTCCAGCGCTTTCAGCAGCATCTGCCACATCCGGGTCAGCACTCGCATCGGCAGCGCATCCGCCATCTGCTGGCCGCGCGCCCGCTCGTCGGGCGAAACGGTCGGATCCTCGGCGGCATCGGGCGTGATCTTGACCACCGACACCCAATGGGTGATCTCGGCCAGATCGCGCAGCACTGCCATCGGGTCGGCGCCTTCGGCATATTGAGCGCCAAGCTCGGTCAGTGCCGCGCCCGCATCGCCGCGCAGGATCATGTCCATCAGGTCCAGCACCCGTCCCCGGTCGGCCAGTCCCAGCATCGCCCGCACCTGCTCGGCGCTGGTCTCGCCCGCGCCATGGCTGATCGCCTGGTCCAGGAGAGAGGTCGCATCTCGCGCCGACCCTTCCGCGGCGCGCACGATCAGCGCCAGCGCGTCTTCGGCGATCTGCGCCCCCTCGGCATCGGCGATCCGGCGCATCAGCGCGATCATGTCCTCGGGCTCAATCCGGCGCAGGTCAAACCGCTGGCAGCGGCTCAGCACTGTCACCGGCACCTTGCGGATCTCGGTCGTGGCAAAGATGAATTTCACATGCGCCGGCGGCTCCTCCAGCGTCTTGAGCAGCGCGTTGAAGGCGCTGGTCGACAGCATGTGAACCTCGTCGATGATATAGATCTTGTAACGCGCGCTGGCGGCGCGATAGCGCACGCTGTCGATGATCTCGCGGATGTCGTTCACGCCGGTGCGGCTGGCGGCGTCCATCTCCATCACATCGACATGGCGGCCTTCCATGATGGCCACGCAATGCTCGCATGTCCCGCAAGGTTCGGTGGTCGGCCCGCCATTTCCATCCGGGCCAATACAGTTCATTCCCTTGGCGATGATCCTCGCGGTGGTCGTCTTGCCGGTGCCCCGGATGCCGGTCATGATGAACGCTTGCGCGATCCGGTCGGCGGCAAAGGCATTTTTAAGCGTCCGCACCATCGAATCCTGCCCGACCAGATCGGCAAAGGTTTCGGGCCGGTACTTGCGGGCCAGCACCTGATAGGGGGTCGGAGAGGCGTCGGACATTGGCTGCTTTCGTCGGGGCTGGATTCTGGTTCTGCAGACGGTACTGGGCAGAGGGGCGAAGGTCCACCGCCTGTGTGATTGTTTCAGGGGTGGAACAGGATTGGGTTGGAAATGGCGGGTGCGTTCCCCTGTCTCGAGGTTGATGCAGACGGGTACAGGGGTATACGAATCTGTTCCGTCGAGTCCCTTCCCGTTGGAGGTAACGCCGTTCGGGACGATTACACGATTGCAAGTGGCGCGGGCGACGATGCGATATCCGACAATTTCGGCTCTAATCTGATTAACGGACAGCAGGGCGACGACTTCATCGTTTCGGTGGACGATCGCGGCGACCTGGGTACGGCGGACACCGTCAAGGGTGGCGTCGGGCGCGATACCCTGGTCGTGGATGAGGGGGACCTGGTCACCACCGGGGGTGGGGCCGACCAGGTGGTGATCGAGAATTATAGCGGCGTTGCGGATGGCTATGACGTTGTCACGATCACCGATTTCGATACGGCACGAGATGTCCTGACCCTGAAGGGCGAAGCTTTGCTGCTGCGTCCCGGCTCCGTTGGAGAGACACGGGTCAGCGTGCAAGAGCTTGATGACGAGACCGGGACCATGGTCCCGATCAACGGCATTCCGGTGGCACATCTGATCGGCGCTCAGGGCGTGACCCGGGATCAGATTCGCGTGTATATAGACAACCGCTGACCCGCGTCGCGGCGCTGTTTGATCTGTTCACGGGTATCTTGTCTTGCGATACCGCCGCGTTAAAGGCCATTCTACCCTTGGGGTCAGGATCGCCACGCCCCGTGGCAATGGTCGGTCGGAAAGGGAAACCGCAGATGGCGCAGCTGGTTCTCTATGCGCTGCAAGTCGGCGGCGGCACATTGGCGATCTGCCAGTTGCCGGGACGGTCGGGCGATTATTCCGGCGATGTCGATCTGATCGGGTCCTGGGCGCCTGGGCTGGTGATCTCGATGACGACCGAGGTCGAGATGCTGCAGCACGGTGCGCGCAATTTTGGTGCTGATATCCAGAGTCGCGCCTGCCGCTGGGCTCATCTGCCGGTCGATGATTTCGGAGTGCCTGGCCGTGATGCCGAGATCAAATGGAAGGCGATCAGCAAATCGGCCCGGCATGCTCTGCACGGCGGCGGGCGCGTATTGATCCATTGCAAGGGTGGCTGTGGCCGGTCGGGCATGGCGGCGTTGCGCCTGATGATCGAGACGGGCGAAGAGCCCAAGGCGGCGCTTGCGCATTTGCGGTCGGTCCGCCCCTGCGCGGTGGAAACCGACGCCCAGATGGACTGGGCGCTGGCTGGGCGTGCTATCCGGGACTGATCCTTCAGGCCGTTGCTTGCACTGGCGCAGCAGAGTGGACGCAGCGGGGCCGGGCCTCGGCCATGGCGCATGGTACCGGGCCCGGCCCGGCGGCAAATCCCGCTCCGTCGGGCGCCATCAGCGCATCGGCAAAGCGATTCAGATGCGACAGGGCGGTGTCTTCGTCGACGCCGCAGAACACGCGGATCCGGCTGTGCGAGGCGGCGTAGCGGGCCATGCAACCTGCTCCACACGGGGGCATCTCGCAATGCCCCTCTATCGCGAAACCTGCATCGGTCATCGGTTCAGCCTGACGCAGCGCGCGGGCGAGGTTCTCGGCCAATGCCGACAGCGCGGGGCAGGGCCTGCCGGTTCGGCGACAGAGCGTTGCGGCAAATTCATGCGTTCTTGTAGTCCAGATCATCCTGCGCCCTCCGCGCGGTGGAACAGGGTGTCGGGGACCGGCCGATCAGGGCCAAGGCATCCCGTCCGGACACCCCGCCCGGGTTCGAGTTACGGTTGCGATGGCAGGTCTCCTGACTTGCGGGTCCGGGCTTTGCCGGCCTTCCCGGCCCGGGGGCCAGTGGCATTTCGGCATTGCTCACCGCTTACAGTTGCGGGGGCAGTCTCGGCATTGGTCCTCTGTCGCCAGGGGGCCGCACCGTGTTCCCTTTTCATCCCGGCGCATGTGTCACCGAGAACCATCGCCTTAGCGGTAGCGGGTGTTGCGGGCCGGAGTCAAGCCGGGTGTTCGTGCCGTGTTTTTCCCCATGCGGCGGGATGCTAGTATCGGTATCGAGTAGTCAGGCTGAAGAAGGGTGTCGGCATGCGGTTGAGAGGAGTACGCGGCAGCAGGCATGTCGAGGATCGTCGCGGGCGACGTGGCGGTGGCATGGCCATCGGCGGGCGCGGGCTGGGTATCGGCGGGGTTCTGCTGCTCTTGGTTATTGGCGCTTTCACCGGCATCGACGTCACCCCGTTCCTGACCGAACGGCCGGGCCCGAGCCAGAGCACACCCAAGGAACTGACCGCCGAAGAGCGGCAGGCGGGCGAATTCGTCTCGCGCGTATTGGCCACGACCGAGGATGTCTGGGGCACCGTGTTCCGCGACCAACTGGGCCGCGACTACATCCCGCCGACGCTGGTGCTGTTCTCTCAGGTGACGTCCAGCCCCTGTGGCGGCGCCTCAGGCGCGACCGGACCATTCTACTGCCCCGCCGACCAAAAGGCCTATCTCGACACCGATTTCTTTGCCACCCTGGCGCAGCGCTTGCAGGCGGGCGGCGATTTCGCCGCCGCCTATGTAATCGCACACGAAGTGGGCCATCACGTGCAGAACCAGTTGGGCATTCTCGGTCAGGTGGATCAGGCCCGCCGGCAATCCTCGCAGGTCGAGGCCAACGCGCTGACCGTGCGGCTGGAATTGCAGGCCGATTGCCTGTCGGGTGTCTGGGCGCGCTCGGTCCAGGGCCTGATGGAACGCGGCGATCTGGATGAAGCGCTGAACGCCGCCCGGATGATCGGCGACGACCGGCTGCAACGGCAGGCGGGCCGGGTGCCGCAACCGCATACCTTTACCCACGGCACCTCGGTGCAGCGGGCATCCTGGTTCGATCGCGGCTATAAAAGTGGCCGGGTCGCAAGCTGCGACACGTTCAACACCAACAGGCTCTAATCCGCGCGCGGCAGCATCTCGGGCAAACGGCGCAGCACGTCCGAGGATTGCCGGGCGCGGGCCAGCATCCAGCCGCCTTGCAGCAGGATGAACATGGTCTCGGCGATCTTTTGCGGATCGGTTAGCCCAAAGCGTCTGGCATGATGCGCGCCCTCGGTAATCCAGCCTTCGAACAGGTGGCGGGCATGGGCGCGAAACGCGGCGTTGTCCGGGCCTTCGAACAGGGTCGACGAGATCGGGCAGCCATCCCATTGGCCTGACTTGTCAAAGAGCTTCGCGACCTTGCCGCACAGCACCTGCATCCCGTCATGGAAACTGTCGGCCGGTTCGAACGAGGCCGCGATCAGCCGCAGCATCTCGTCCGAGGCCCAGGTGGCCGAGGCCAGTGCCAGGTCGGATTTCCCATTGGGAAAGTGGTGATAGAGCGAGCCCTTGGGCGCCTCTGCCTCGGCCAGCAGTTCGGACAATCCAACGCCATGATACCCCCGGCGCTGGAACAGCTGGGCGGCGGTGCGGATCAGGCGATCTTTGGTCGGAAGCGGACGTTGGGTCATGTGCCGAGGATATTGACAGCTCTGGACCGATTGGTCCAGACATGAGAAATAGACCAATCGGTCTAGGTCATCTGGAGGTCCCAATGCTGGATATGCAGTCATCTGTCAGGGTCGAGGATTTTCATTTTTCATCCGGGCCGGCGCAGCTTTCGGCGCGGCTCTATCTGCCGGTGGGCACGCCCCGGGTTGCTGTTGTGATCAACAGCGCCACCGGGGTGCCGCGCGACTATTACCATCATTTCGCCACCTGGCTGGCGACCGAGCGGAGCATGGCCTGCCTGACTTATGATTATCGCGATTTCGGGCATTCGCTGACCGGGCCGCTTGCGGCCTCGACCGCCACCATGTCCGACTGGGCGCTCCTTGACATGCCCGCCGCCTATGCCGAGATGCAGCGCCGGTTTCCCGATCTGCCGCTCTGGGTGATCGGCCATTCGGTTGGCGCCATGCTGGGGCCACTGCAACCGGGGATCGAGCCCATCGCGCGCATGATCTGCGTCTGTTCCGGGCTGGTGCATCACTCGGACCACCCCTGGCCCTATCAGGCGCTGGCGCGGCTGTTCTGGTTTGGTCATGCGCCCCTGCTGGTCAAGACCTTAGGCTATCTGCCGGGGCGCGCGATTGGCTTTGGCACCGATCTGCCGCCGGGCGTCTATTGGGAATGGCGGCGCTGGTGCACAACGCCCGGCGCATATTTACCCGAGACAGGCACCCGCCTGCCGAAACCCGATTGGGGCCGCTCGGGCGCGCAAGTCGATCTCTTTGCCTGCGAAGATGACGATACGATCCCACCCGAATGTGTCTGGCGACTGGCCGAACTCTATGGCGACACTGCCCGGCAGCACCTGTTGCGGCCAAAGGAACACGGGCTGCGCGACATCGGCCATCTGGGCGCGTTTGCCCGGCGCAATGCCGCACTCTGGCCTCGGCTGATCGCCCCCTGAGGAGGGGGCGATCCCGGGGCTGTTCAGCCCTTGTTCCGGCCCTGCTTGTCGCGCATCACCGCGCGGACCATCTTGCCGAACGCCTTGTCGCGTGAGCGCGCCTCGGCCACGCTTTCCGAGTTGCGCGCATCCTCGCGCTTCAGCTTGCGCCAGCGGTCGAGGCGAGCGGGTTCCAGCGTGCCCGCCGCAATGGCTGCCTGGATGGCGCAGCCCGGTTCGCTGTCATGTCCGCAATCCGAGAAACGACAGCTGGTGGCGAGGTCCGAGAGGTCCTGAAAAACCTCGTCGATCCCGTCGCCCGCATCCAGCAGACGCAGAGCGCGCATGCCTGGTGTATCGACCAGCCAGCCGCCGTTGACCGTCCGCCGCAGGGCACGGGCGGTGGTGGTGTGACGGCCCTTGGCATCGTCCTCGCGGATACCGGCCGTGGCCTCCTGCGTACCGGTGAGGCCATTCATCAACGTGGTCTTGCCCACGCCTGAAGAGCCCACCAGCGCCCCTGTCTGGCCGGAGGGGCACCATGAAAGGACCCTATCCAGATCGGCAGGATCAAGCGCGTTGACCGCCAGCACCGTCAGAAACGGCGCCAGCGCCTCGGCCCGCGCGACATAGGCGCGGGGGTCGGCACAGGTGTCGGCCTTGGTCAGCACCACAACGGGATAACACCCGGCCTGATGGGTCAGCGCCAGATAGCGCTCCAACCGGGGCAGGTTGAAATCGGCGTTGCAGGAACTGGTGATGAACAGCACATCGACATTGGCCGCGATCAACTGCGCCTCGGCCCCGGTTCCCGCCGCGCGCCGTTTCAACAGGCTGCGCCGGTCGAGCAGATGCCGGACGCGGTGCTCGGGATCGGCCAGGACCCAGTCGCCCACGGCAAAGGCGCCGGTCGGCTGGTCGGGCGGCGTGATCAACAGCGTTTCGCCCTCGGGCGACAATCCGGTCAGGGCGCTGCGGTGAATGGCTGTCAGGCGATAGGGCGTACAGCCGGAATGGGCCGCGGCCTGCGCGGCAAAGAAAGAGGACCATCCAAGGTCCGGGAGTGTAAGAGACATCGGTCTGCCTGTTGCGAAAGAACGCAAGGCGGGCGGATGGCGCACGCGCATCCGGCCGGAACGGGTTCAGGCAGGGGTATGAGTCGTCAGAACCGCTCTGCCCGAAGGGTCTTTGCTACAATCATACATCCCTCCGCATGCTACAGAATTCCGGGTGCCGCAGGCGCGGCGGTGCAAGTGAGAGGCTGGACATCGACCCAAGCGGGACTCGTTGTGGCTGCTTCCTTCCGGACCTGACCAGGTTGGCGAGGCGCTCGCCCGCGCCAACCTCTCGCGACCCGATATAGGCGGGTCGGGCCGGGATGACAAGATCTCAAAGCCCGACGCGCAGGCAGAGAAACCCTTCGGCGTCCACGCCCAGATCGGCTATGTCGCGCCCGGCAAGCTCGTCCAGGTGTTCGCGGGCGCGTGGCCCGGTGCGTAGAATGGCGGCCCGCCCCGGCAGCGGGGCAAATCGCCAGGGTTGGGGCGCGTCCTCGAGCGGATCGCGGGGCAGGCGCCCGGACAGGTAGTCGCGCAAAACGGCCTGTATCCGCAGCCCCGGCAGGGAAACAGGCTGACCGCTGTCCAGCATGTGGAAATGACCGCCGCCATTGGTGCGGTAATTGTTCAGTGCGACGACAAGCCTCTGTCCCTCTTCGATGGGCTTGCCGTCGTGAAACAGGGCTCCGATTCGACGGTTTCGGTCCGAGATCAGTTGGCCGCCGATATCGTATCGTGGTGGCGTCGACAGGTCGATTTCATAGCTGAGCCCATAGAGGATATCGAAATTGTGCCCAGGAACTCTGGCATCCCGCAGCAGGGCGGCGCCTTTCGCCTCACCGGGTCTGTGGAACACGCCCGCTGCCATCTCGAGCCATTCGCGCAGGTCGGCCCCGGTCAAAACCAGCGCCCGCAACTCGTTGGGAAACATGTGCAGATCGGCCACATGGCGCATCGACAATGGGCCGGCGGGCACGTCTGTATAATGATCCGGTCCGGCGCGACCGCCAGCCTTGAGCGGCGAGACCGCCGACAGCATCGGCAGATCCGACAGCGCCGTGCCAACCAGATAGGGGCGCAAGCCAGCGGCCTGCGCGGCGGCGACCTTGGCCAGGCTGCGATCGGGTGCGATGAAGGCGAAATAGCTGTGCATCGACTGGTCCGAGTGACCGGCAGGTTGATTGGCGACCGCGCGCGTGGTTGCATGATCGGCGGCCAGCAGGCGCACAAGCGTCGCATCCTCGTTGCCAACGGCCGCGCGCAGGGAGACTTGTGCCTGCTCGACCCGCCAGCGGCCTTGCGCTCCCAGCCTCAGATCGAGGTCGATGACCCCCAGATGCGAGCCGTGATGCCCCGGCATGACCACAGGTTTTCCATGTACCAGCCCCTCGGTCATCCGCGTATGGGGGTAAGGTCCGGTTTCGGGTGCGGGCACCTGCAAATGGGTATGTCCGGCGATCACCGCATCGACTCCGTCCAGTGCGGCAAGCGGGATCACCGCGTTTTCCTGTTCGGGCGTCGCCTCGGGCTCGGCCAGCCCGGAATGGGCCAGTGCAACGATCAGGTCGCAGCCCTTGGCCTTGAGGCGGGCCACCGCTTCACGTGCCGACTCTACGATACCCCCGACGCGCATCCGCCCTGACAGCAGATGCGAGTCCCATTCCACAGTCTGTGGAGGCAATGCAGCCAGTACGCCGATCTTGATCCGGGATTGCACTGATCCGCAGTGCACCGTGCGATCAAGGATCGCGGTGTGCTTCCACGAGGGTGAGCCGTCCAGCCGGTGGGCGTTCGAGCAGACCACCGGGCAGGGTGCCTGACCCAGCACCCGGTCCAGAACCTCCAGCCCAAAGTTGAAATCGTGATTGCCCAAACCCAGCGCGTCATACCCGAGATAGGCAAAGGACCGCATCAGCGGGTGCGGGTTCTCGGGGTGGTGGGCACAGACATCGCCCATCTGACTGCCCTGAAGGCTGTCGCCATTGTCGAACAACAGGCACAGGTCGACCCCCGGCTCGGCCCGCGCGGCATGGATCAGCCGGGCAATGCGGGTCAGCCCTCCGGACGGGTCGGGACGGTCGGCATAATAGTCGTGGCCCGTCAGGTGCATATGCAGGTCGGTGGTGGCCAGCAGGCGGACGCGCAATTCAGCGCCGCCCTCTGCGACGGCATCCGTTGACATGGCCTGATGTGAAGGTTCCATTCAAATTCCATTACCCGGTCCATGCGAAAACTCTCCCATAGGTAGAGTACCCTATTCAGAAATAGAAAAAACCGTATCAGGGCAAGGCGTTAGTTGATCACGATTTGTGTCAACCCTGTCTCTTTCCGGCGTCAGTGCAGGCAGTTACCGATTGATCTGCGCCGCCCGCCGTGGCAGCCCTGTGCCACCGGTGAGCCGGTCAGGGCGAAGTCGAGAGAGGGCAGGCATGAAAACCGCAGAGCAGGTTACGTTTGGAGGCTCGGGTCTGGATCGGGCGGCACATCTGCGCGGTGATGCGATGGCGCAGGCGCAAATGGCCGCCGACCCCAAAGCACGCTGCCTGCTTCTGTGGCGCGGCAAGCTGCTGGTCGAAAGTGAGCGGCTTGAGCGTCTGGCCTGGGTCGCGCCGGCACATCCGCTGGTGACCGAGGGTCCGGGTGGAGAAGCCGAGACG
Source organism: Ruegeria sp. YKSD163 (assembly GCF_059612905.1). Taxonomy (NCBI): domain Bacteria; kingdom Pseudomonadati; phylum Pseudomonadota; class Alphaproteobacteria; order Rhodobacterales; family Roseobacteraceae; genus Ruegeria; species Ruegeria sp. YKSD163. The sequence goes on along the minus strand of NZ_JBXWRM010000003.1, from coordinate 50,673 downwards.
CCGATTTTCCTGGGCCTCGATGACACCGGCGCGCCGCTTTTTGCTCAGGACATCTCGGGCTGGCAGGCTGAGGGACAGGACCTGACCGGGTTGGGCGGTTTCGTGGACAGATCCGAGCAGCAGCACCCCGAATTGCCCAAGGGGCAGGTGTTTGCCGAATTGCGGCGGATCATGACGCGGCTCAGCCCGCGCGATGCTGAACTGGCCGCCACCGCCAAGGCCGTGATCGGCTGGCACGCCAGTCACAGGTTCTGCGCCCGCTGTGGCGTCCGCAGCGAAATATCGCAGGCGGGGTGGCAACGCGGCTGCCCGGCTTGTGGTGGCCAGCACTTCCCGCGCACCGATCCGGTGGTGATCATGTTGATCACCCATGGCGACCAGGTGTTGATGGGTCGCTCTCCGGGTTGGCCCGAGGGGATGTATTCGCTGCTGGCGGGTTTTGTCGAACCGGGTGAGACGCTGGAGGCCGCCGTGCGCCGCGAGGTGCTCGAAGAGGCGGGCGTGCCCGTCGGCGCGGTCACCTATCTGTCCAGTCAACCCTGGCCATTTCCGGCCTCTCTGATGTTCGGCTGCGCGGGCGAGGCGCTGTCGCGCGACCTGAAAATCGACCCGGTGGAAATCGAGGATGCGATCTGGGTCAGCCGCAGCGACATGATGCTGGCCTTTGCCGGCGAGCATCCGCGCCTGCTGCCCGCGCGCAAGGGGGCGATAGCGCATTTCCTGTTGCAGAACTGGCTTGCGGACACGTTGGATTAAGGGGAAACTCGCGCAAAAATCACAACCGACGAGGGATCATGCAGTTCATCAGCAAGGAAGACATCGAGGCGCCGGTGGCGCAGGTCTTTGCCATCCTTTCCGAATTCGAGACCTTTGAGCGCTCGGCCATGCGCCGCGGGGTCGAGGTGCAGCGCGTCGATGCCAGCGCCCCGATCGGGGCAGGCATGGCCTGGGACACCCGGTTTCGTTTGCGCGGTAAGCCGCGCGAGATGCATGTGGTGCTGAAACAGTATGACGCGCCGTCGCTGATGCGCTTTGCCAGTCACAGCAAGGGCATCAACGGCGATGTGGTGATCGAGTTGCTGGCGCTGTCGCCGCGCCGCACAAGGATGAGCTTTTCCATCGAGTTGAAGGCGAACACGCTGTCCGCGCGCCTGTTCCTGCAATCGCTGAAACTGGCCCGCAAGAACATGTCCCGCCGGTTCAAGCTGCGGATGGCCGAATTCGCCAAGGAAATCGAGGGCCGCTGCGCCCGCTGAGCGGGCGCCTTTGCGAATCTAACAGCTTTGCGGTCGTTTCAGCTGCGTGGCCGGGCAGCAGGGTAAACGCCCAGGATCTCGACGTTGTTGGTGAAATGGTTCAGCTCGTCCATCGCGAGGCGCACATTGTCGTCTTCGGGGTGACCGACGATATCGGCATAGAACTGCGTGGCCGAGAACGAGCCATCCAGCATGTAGCTTTCCAGCTTGGTCATGTTGACGCCATTGGTGGCAAATCCTCCCAGCGCCTTGTACAGAGCGGCGGGAATGCTGCGCACCTCGAACACGAAACTGGTGATCATGCCGTAATCACCGCGGCGCGAATCGTCTGTCTCGCGCGACATCACCAGGAATCGGGTGGTGTTGTTGTCGGTATCCTCGATATGGCGGGCCAGCACGTTCAGCCCATAGATTTCGCCCGCCAGTTCGCTGGCCAGCGCCGCGTGGGTCTTGTCGCCGCGTTCGGCCACTTCGCGCGCTGCACGGGCATTGTCGGGGCTGACCCGACCGGTGATGCCGTGCTGTTTCAGGAAACCCGCGCATTGTGGCAAAAGCACCAGGTGCGAATGGGCATCGCGGATATCGTCCAGCGTCGCACCCGGCACGCCCAGCAGGTTGATATGCACGCGAACAAAGGCCTCGTCGATGATATGCAGCCCGCTATGGGGCAGCAGGCGGTGGATATCGGCGACCCGGCCATACGTGGTATTCTCGACCGGCAGCATCGCCAGCTCGGCCTCGCCCCGGCGCACCGCATCGATCACGTCCTCGAAGGTGCGGCAGGGCAGCGCTTCCATGTCCGGGCGGGCGTTGCGACAAGCCTCGTGACTATAGGCGCCGGGCTCTCCCTGAAAGGCGATGCGATGGGTCATGGGGTCGTTTCCGTGCAACAAGTTACATTTTGGGCGTTTGGTCGCGGTGTCTATACCTTGCCTCTTGCGAGGGGAAGCCTTAGACACCCGCCCAGACAGCTGAAATGGACTCGCGATCAATGTTCGACACGATGACAGTTACCAAGGCCGCTGCCGGCCTGTTCGGCGCTTTCCTGGCGCTTCTTCTCGCCAAGTGGGCGGCCGAGACGGTCTATCATGTTGGTGGCCACGGCGACGAGCCCGCCTATGCAATCGAGGTAGCCGAAGCCGAAGAGGCCAGCGGCACCGAAGAAACCGTCAGCTTTGAAGAGCTGATGGCCTCGGCGGATGCTGCCAAGGGCGAAAAAGTGTTCAAGAAATGCGCCGCCTGCCACAAGGTGAACGGCGAGGACGCCACCGGCCCGCATCTGGATGGCGTGGTTGGCCGCGCGGTCGCCTCGGTTGCCGGTTTCGGCTATTCCGGCGCGATGCAGGGCCACGGCGGCGACTGGACGCCCGAGGCACTGGATGAATTCCTGGCCAAGCCTTCGGCGGCGGTTCCGGGCACCTCGATGAGTTTCTCGGGCCTCAAGAAACAGGGCGACCGGGTTGACCTGATTGCCTATCTGCAGAGCGTTTCGAACTAATCGCTCGACACAGACCGGTTTTGACCAAAGGCCGCTGCCCCGTGCAGCGGCCTTTTTCATCGGTCGGGGTGACTTCACGATTGCTTCACCTATTCTAAACTTGCAACTGCCCTCGCTGGACCATTAGCTAACGGCAACAAGATTGGCGGATATGCCAACCCAACCCGGAGGAAGAGCCTTGACTATACGCCCGCGCGCCGCCACCCGTGCCAAAGCATTGGATATCCGGCCCGGTGTGATGATGCTGGTCGCAGGGATCGTCCTGCTGGCGCTGGCTGGACTTGCGCGCGCCGAGGAGACGATCATCAAGAGCCACGGGTTCTCTGAATTCGGCGATCTGAAATACCCCGCGGGGTTCGCACATTTCGACTATGTCAATCCCGATGCGCCCAAGGGCGGCGAGCTGAGCTATGCCGCGATAGGGACCTTCGACAACCTCAACCCGTTCACCCGCAAGGGACGGGCGGCGGCGCGATCGGCGGACCAGTACGAATCTCTGCTGACGCCATCATATGATGAACCGGCTTCCTACTACGGTTTGGTAGCCGAAAGCCTGGAATATCCCGAAAGCCAGGATTGGGTGATTTTCAACATTCGGCCTGAGGCGCGGTTTTCCGATGGCACGCCGATCACCGCCGAAGATGTGGTGTTCAGCCACGAATTGCTGCTGGAGCAAGGGCTGAAATCCTATGCCGAGGCAGTCAGGAAACGTATTCCCAAGGCCGAGGCGCTGGATAATCACCGTGTCAAATTCTATTTCGCCCCGGACATCCCGCGCCGTGCGCTGATCACCCAGGTCGGGGGTACGCCGATCTTTTCCAAGGTCTGGTTCATGGCCGACCCCGAGAAACGCCGCCTGGACGAACCCCGACTAGAGCAGGGGATCGGCTCGGCGCCTTATGTGCTGGACAGCTTCGACATCAACAGGCGCATCACCTATCGCCGAAATCCCGATTACTGGGGCGCGCATCTGAACGTGAATGTCGGGCGCAACAACTACGACAGTATCCGGGTCGAGTATTACACAGACACCATCGCCGCGATGGAGGGGTTCAAGGCGGGCAACTATACGCTGCGGCAGGAAAACAACTCGAAAAGCTGGGCCACAGCCTATGATTTTCCGGCCATCGAAAAGGGCCATGTGGTCAAGGCCGAGCTGTTGGATGGCGACGTGCCCAGTGCCAGCGGTTTCGTGATCAACATGGACCGGCCGCAGTTCCAAGATATCCGCGTACGCGCGGCGGTGCAGTTGGCGTTCAACTTTGAATGGACCAATGACAGCCTGCAATATGGTCTGTTCCAGCAGCGCCATTCCTTCTGGCAGGGCACGCCGCTGCAGGCGACCGGGTTGCCCCAAGGCCGCGAGCGCGAGGTGCTTGAGGCGCTGGGCGACGCCCTTGATCCAGCGGTTCTGAGTGAAGAGCCGGTCAGCGCCCATAGTTCCAGTCCAGACCGTCAAAACGACCGCAAGAACCTGCGCCGCGCGATGAAGCTGTTGGATGAGGCGGGCTGGGCCGTCGGGAACGATGGGATCCGGCGCAATGCGGCGGGCGAAACGCTGAGGATCGAGTTCCTGTCGGACGAGCCGACATTGGACCGGATCATCCAGCCCTTTGTCGACAACCTCAAGGTCATGGGGATAGACGCCCGGTACAATCGCGTCGATGACGCGCAGTTCACCCTGCGGCGGCGCGACCGCGATTTCGACATGATCATGGGCGGCTACCCGATGTCGCTGCAACCCTCGACCGGGTTGTACCAGCAGTTCGGAAGCGAGGCGGCCGCCTATTCTGTGTTCAACCCGTCGGGCGTGCACGGGCCGGATATCGAGCCGCTGATCGACGGGATCGTCGCAGCCTCGACCACCGAAGAGTTGCAGGCGAATGTGCGGGCGCTGGACCGGGTGCTGAGGGCCAAGCGGATCATGGTGCCGACCTGGTACCTGGGTAAATACTGGGTGGCCTATTGGGACAAGTATGCCTACCCTGAGAACCTGCCACCCTATGCGCTGGGGGTCGAGGATTTGTGGTGGATCGATTCTGACCGTGCAGCAGCGCTGAAATCCTCGGGCGCGTTGAGGTAAGCGGTCTCGATGGGTGCCTATATCCTCAGACGATTGCTTTTGGTGATCCCGACGTTGCTTGGGATCATGCTGGTCAATTTCGTGCTGGTGCAATTCGTGCCGGGTGGACCGGTGGATCAGGCCATCGCGCAGTTGCAGGGCGGCGGCGATGTATTCGAAGGTTTCGCAGGCCAGGGCAACGACGCGCAGTTGAACAGCCAGACAAATGCGGTGAACGACCGCTATATCGGTGCGCGCGGCCTGCCGCCGGAATTCATCAAGGAATTGGAGGAGCTTTACGGGCTCGACAAGCCGGCGCACGAACGGTTCCTGCTGATGCTGTGGAACTATCTGCATCTGGATTTCGGCGAGAGCTATTTCCGCAAGATCGACGTTGTCGATCTGGTTTTGGAGAAGATGCCGGTCTCGATCACGCTGGGCCTGTGGTCGACGTTGATCGCCTACGCGATCTCGATCCCGTTGGGCATCCGCAAGGCGGTGCGCGATGGCTCGCGTTTTGACACCTGGACCAGCGGGTTGATCATCGCGGCCTATGCGATCCCGGGGTTCCTGTTTGCCATCCTGCTCTTGGTGCTGTTCGCCGGGGGCAGCTATTGGCAGATCTTTCCGCTGAGGGGCCTCACCTCGGACAATTTCTCGGACCTGTCTTTGCTGGGAAAGGTGCTGGATTATTTCTGGCACATTGCCCTGCCGCTGACCGCCTATACCATCGGCGCCTTCACCACGCTGACCCTGCTGACCAAGAACAGCTTTTTGGACGAGATCAAGAAGCAATACGTGATCACCGCCCGCGCCAAGGGGCTGAGCGAAAGCCGGGTGCTGTACGGCCATGTGTTCCGTAACGCGATGCTTATCGTGATCTCAGGCTTTCCGGGCGTGTTCCTGTCGGTTTTTCTGGGCGGCTCGCTGATCATCGAGACGATCTTCTCGCTCGACGGTCTGGGCCGGCTGGGGTTCGAGGCGACGGTGGCGCGCGACTATCCGGTGATGTTCGGCACGCTCTTCGTGTTCGGCCTGATCGGTCTGTTGGTCGGTATCCTGTCGGACCTGACCTATGTGCTGGTCGATCCCCGCATCGACTTTGAGCGGCGGGAGGGCTGAGCCATGCGCCTGTCACCGCTGAACCAGCGCCGCTGGAACAATTTTTGCCGCAACCGCCGCGCCTTCTGGTCGCTGATCGTGTTCTCGATCCTGTTCGGGGTCTCGCTGTTTGCCGAGTTCCTGGCCAATGACAAACCGATCCTCGTCAGCTATCGCGGTGAGTTGCGGATGCCGATCTTCTCATTCTACCCCGAAACCGCCTTTGGTGGCGATTTCCAGACCGAGGCGATCTATCGCGACCCCGAGGTGAAATGCCTGATCGCTAGCGGCGGCATCGAAGACTGTTTCGACGATCCCGAAGGAGTGATCGAACAGATCGAGGCGGGCACCTATCAGGCCGAGGGATTCGAACAGGGCTGGGCCATCTGGCCGCCTATCCCCTATTCCTATCGCACCTCGGTCGATCGCCCAGGCGCGGCACCGCTGCCCCCGAACGAGCAGAACCTGCTGGGCACCGACGACACCAAGCGCGACGTGCTGGCGCGGGTGATCTACGGGTTCCGTCTGTCGATCCTGTTCGCGCTGATCGTGACCTTTGCCGCCTCGATCATCGGGGTGATCGCGGGTGCGATACAGGGGTTCTTTGGCGGTCGTACCGACCTGATCATGCAGCGGGTGATCGAGATCTGGGGAGCCACGCCGGGCCTGTACGTGATCATCATCATGTTCTCGATCTTTCAGCGCAGTTTCTGGATGCTGGTCATCATCTCGATCCTGTTTGGCTGGACCGCTCTGGTGGGCGTGGTCCGGGCCGAGTTCCTGCGCGCCCGAAACCTGGAATATGTGCGCGCGGCGCGGGCGCTGGGTGTCAGCGACTGGACCATCATGTTCCGCCACATGCTGCCCAATGCGATGGTGGCCACGGTCACCATCCTGCCGTTCCTGGTCACCGGGTCCATTGGCGGGCTGGCCTCGCTCGATTTCCTTGGCTTTGGTCTGCCCTCTTCGGCCCCGTCGCTGGGCGAGCTGACCTTGCAGGCCAAACAGAACCTGCAGGCGCCGTGGCTGGCCTTCACAGCGTTTTTCACCTTTGCCATCATGCTGTCGCTGCTGGTCTTCATCTTCGAAGGCGTGCGCGATGCATTCGACCCCAGAAAGACCTTCTCATGAGTGCGCTTCTCGAGGTCAAAGGGCTGAATGTCTCGTTCCGTCAGGATGGGCGGATCAGCCAGGCGGTGCGCGGCGTGTCCTTCACGGTGAACCGGGGGGAAACCGTTGCTCTGGTGGGCGAAAGCGGTTCGGGCAAATCGGTCTCGGCGCTCTCGACCGTGTCGCTCTTGGGGGACAGCGCGATTGTCGAAGGCTCGGTCACCTATGACGGGCAAGAGATGATCGGCGCCAGTGAGCAGCGGCTGATGGATGTGCGCGGCAACGATATCAGCTTTATCTTTCAAGAGCCGATGACCTCGCTCAATCCGCTGCACACGATCCGCAAGCAGATGGCGGAATCGCTGGCCCTGCACCAGGGGCTGGTGGGCGAGGCGGCACAGACGCGCATTCTGGAATTGCTGGTCAAGGTCGGTATCCGTGACCCCGAAACCCGGCTCGATGCCTATCCGCACCAGTTGAGCGGCGGACAGCGGCAAAGGGTGATGATCGCCATGGCGCTGGCCAACAAGCCCGACATCCTGATCGCGGACGAGCCGACCACGGCGCTGGATGTGACAATCCAGGCCCAGATCCTCGAATTGCTGGCCGATCTCCAGCGGGAGGAGAACATGGGGATGCTGTTCATCACCCATGATCTGGGCATCGTGCGGCGGATCGCCGACCGGGTCTGCGTGATGAAGGCGGGAGAGATCGTCGAGAGCGGCAGGACCGAAGAGATTTTCGCCAATCCCCGGCATCCGTATACGCGCAAGCTGTTGGCAGCCGAACCCAAGGGGCGACCCGACCCGGTGCGCTCAGGGGCCGAAGAGGTGGCCCGCACCGATCACCTGCGGGTCTGGTTCCCGATTCAGCGCGGTTTTCTGCGGCGCACTGTGGGGCATGTAAAGGCGGTGAACGACGCCTCGATTTCCGTGCGCGCGGGCGAGACCCTGGGCATCGTGGGCGAAAGCGGCTCTGGCAAGACAACGCTAGCGCTGGCGATCATGCGGCTGATTGGCTCCGAGGGCGGCATCACCTTTCGCGGTGAGGATGTACGCGGCTGGTCCACGCGCGAGCTGCGCCGGTTGCGCAAGGACATGCAGATCGTGTTTCAGGATCCATTCGGCAGCCTCAGTCCTCGGATGACCTGCGCCCAGATCATTTCTGAGGGGTTGGCGATCCACAAGGTCGACCCCCACCGCGCGCCGCGTGAGCTGGTAGCCGAGGTGATGCGGGAGGTGGGGCTGGATCCTGCCACGATGGACCGCTACCCGCATGAGTTCTCTGGCGGTCAACGGCAGCGTATCGCCATCGCACGGGCCATGGTGCTGCGGCCCAGGTTGCTGGTGCTGGATGAGCCTACATCGGCCTTGGACATGACGGTGCAGGTGCAGATCGTGGCGCTGCTTCGAGAGCTGCAACGCAAGTACGGTCTGGCCTATCTGTTCATCAGCCACGACCTGAAGGTGGTGCGGGCGATGTCACATAAGGTCATCGTGATGCGTCAGGGCGATGTGATCGAAATGGGCGAGACCGAGGCGCTGTTTACCAACGCACAGACCGACTATACCCGCAGCCTGATCGCGGCGGCAGGGTAGGTCGCCGTTTTCCGATACGGAAAACGGCCCGGAAAACAGGTGTTTCCCGGGCCGGAATTCTTGCAGAATTCCGGTCAGCCTGCGGCTGCGGTTTCGCGGGACGGTTTCGGGACCGGGCCGCGCAACTCCTCGTAGTGATCGAAGCTCAACCTGACCCAGCCGGTGCCCCGGCTGGAACTGGCCAGCACCCGGTGCAACTCGTCTTCGGCGACTGCTGGCAGCAGGGCGTTGAAGATCTCCCAGCCTGCGGCCGAGGGATGCGCCTCGAAGCCCAACACCTGACCCTGGAGGCCGCTGATCGCCGGTACCAGATCGCCGACAAATACCGAAGGCAGGTGAATCTCGGCTCGCAGGATGGGTTGCAACACCACCGGCTTTGCTTGTGGAATCGCCTCGCGCACCGCCGCCTTGCCGGCGGTGCGGAAGGCGTAATCGGAACTGTCTACCGCGTGATGTTTGCCATCCTTCAGTGTCACTTTCACATCAACTACCGGGAAACCCTCTGGACCGCGCGCCAGCGCCTCTTCTGCCCCCTGCGCAACCGAGGGAATATAGGTCTTGGGCACCGCGCCGCCTTTGACCACTTCGTCGAACTGGAACCCGGCCCCGCGCGGCAGCGGCTCGACCGTCAGCAGCACATCGGCGAACTGACCGGCACCGCCAGATTGCTTGCGATGGCGATAATGGTGTTCAACAGGTTTCTGGATCGTCTCGCGATAGGCCGTCGCCACCGGTTCCGAGGTGATCTCGACGCCAAAGTCCTCGGCCAGCTTGGTTGCGATCCGGCGCAGGTGCTGTGGCCCCTGACAGCCCAGCACCGCATGGCCGGTGGCGTCGTCGGACGAAACATGTAGGCCCGGGTCGATCTCGTTCATTCGGGCCAGCGCAGCGGACAGCCGGGCATCGTCGCGTTCATGCGCCGGGCTGACCAATTGGCGGTGACCCGGCGGATGGCTGCGTGCCCAATCGGGCAATTCCGTCGCGCCGGCACTGTCATAGATATGGCCTGGCCGCAGGTGTTCGGATTTCACCGCCAACCCGATCTGACCCGCCGCCAGCGCACCGATCTGGCTGCGGGCGTCCAGTTCCATCAGGCTGCCGACGGTATCGCCTCCCAGCGCCTCATGCGCCTTTACCCCATCGCCAAGGCCCCGCAGCACCACGATCTTGCCCATGTGTTTCTTGACATCGGCAAATCCCGCGATGGCGCGCGCCTGTTCGCTGGCTGCATCGCGACCGGCGGCAATATCGAATTCGGGGGCCTCGTGGCGCAGCGCCTTCATCATCCGGGTCAGCCCGTTGCCATGGCTCGCCGCGCCCAGATAGGCCGGGATCAACTGGTGATTCTGCGACACTCGGGCCGCCAGGTCATATACTTCGGCACTGGGCGGTTGGCGGTCCTCGATCAGTTGTTCGAGAAGATGATCGTCGAAATCCGACAGCGCCTCGAGCAATTCGGCGCGCGCTTCCTGTTCACGCTCGACCGCCGCAGCGGGCAGTTCGATCAGGGCCGAGGGTTCGCCCTCGCGGTATTTCCAGGCCCGCTCCGAGATCAGGTCCACCGCGCCCACCACCTGATCTCCCTCGCGGATCGGCACCTGGCGCAGGGCGATGTGATGGGTGCAATAGGCCTGAAGCGCCGCGACGATGTCGCGGATACGGCCGTTGGGGTTGTCCAGACGGTTGATGAACAGAAAGGCCGGAATGCCGGCCTCTTCGACAAGTCGCAGGTAGGGTGCGCACAGCACCGCCGCCTCGGGGTCGGGTGGCACCACGATCACGGCCGCGTCCGAGATCGCCATGGCCGGGCCGGCAAAGGCCAGCGCATCGCTGCCGCCATCCACGTCGATTGCGCACCAGGGTTCCTCCAAATAAGAAAAACCGTGCAGATGCACGGTTTCGGAAAGGTCGAATGTGGTCGGGCGGCTGTCGAGGCGACTGATGGCCTCGACCAGCGTGGACTTGCCGGATTGGCTCGGTCCGAGAACGGTGAATACGCGCATGGAGGCTATCCCTTTTCTTGCTGCAATCCTGTTTTCTGCTCCGCAACCAGAGTTCGTACGAATGCCGTCGCATCGCATGCCTGTGATGCATCAATAGCCTGCCTCAGCGGCAAGGTCGCTGCGCCGTCCGGTCCAACCAATGTCGGGTGCAGGGCAACCCGCCCTGCCCTGAGTGTGTGAAATCCGGCGCGTGGCCGTCAAGTCCCTTGGCGAAAATGGGCGGGAAAGCCGCACTGCCGTATGACCGATCAAATCGCCGAACTGTGCCCGGCCTTGCTGAGGTCATAGGCGTCAAACACCCGTGCCACCATCCGTGTCAGCGCCCGCGCTTCTTGCGGGATGAACAGCCCGTCCGAGGTGATTCGCAGCAGGCCATCGAACGCCTCGTTGGCGGTGCGGAACATTTGATCCAGCTCCTCGGCGGACACATCGTGATCGCGCAGGATCTCGGCCCGATCGATGCGGAAATCGCACATCAGCGCCTCGATCAGGCGAGCGCGCATCACGTCCTGCCCCTTGAACAGGTGGCCGCGCGCGGTTGAAAATCGCCCGGCCCGAATGGCGCCGGTGTGGGCAGAGGTGGCCGGTGCGTTCTGCGCGTAACCCTGTGGGAATCGAGAGATCGAACTGGCGCCCACACCTATCAGAACATCGGCCTGATCGTCGGTATAGCCCTGGAAATTGCGGCGCAGCTTGCCCGCCTTCAGCGCGCGGGTCAGACCATCGTCCTGGGTGGCGAAATGGTCGATGCCGATCTCGGCGTAATTGTCCCACATGAACAGGCGCCGCGCGGTATCGAACAGGTCGAGCCGCTGTTCCGGCGTCGGCAGCGCGTCCGAGGGAATCAGCTGCTGCCGCTTGGCCATCCAAGGAACATGGGCATAGCCATAGAGCGCCACCCGGTCGGGGTTGAGCGACAAGAGCTTCTGCACGCTTTCGGTCATGCGCGCGCGGGTCTGATGGGGCAGGCCATAGAGGATATCGGCGTTCAAGCTATAGATGCCACGGGCGCGAATCATGTCGACCGCGTCGCGGGTGACGTCATAGCCCTGAATGCGGCCGATGGTTTTCTGGATCTCGTCATCGAAATCCTGCACCCCGATCGAAGCGCGGTTCATCCCCGCCTCGGCCAGTGCGTCCAGCCGGGCCGGGTCGATCTCGTTGGGATCGATCTCGACCGAGAATTCGGCCTCGGGCCCCAGTGGGACCGTGTCGAAAATGCTGCGCGCCAGATCGCGCATCAACTCGGGGTTCAGCAAGGTCGGCGTGCCGCCACCCCAATGCAGGCGCGACAGGTGCACGCCCTCGGGCAGGCACTCGGCCAGCAATGCAAGCTCGGCCTTGAGCGTATCGACATAGGCGATGACCGGATTGTCGGTCTGGGTGCCCTGAGTGCGACAAGCGCAGAACCAGCAGAGTCGGCGGCAGAAGGGCACATGAACATAGAGCGAGATCGCGCTGCCGGGGGAAATTCCCGAAATCCACTCGCCAAAACGATCTGACCCTACGTCATTGCTGAAATGGGGGGCGGTCGGGTAGCTTGTGTATCTCGGTACTTTCGCGTCAAAAAGTCCGAGCCGTGCCAATTGTGATTTCGCTATCATGCGAGTACCGTTATGAGAGCGGTCCGTGAAGGACCTTGACTCAGATCAAGTAGGACCGAATTCCATGAGCACCTCGCCTCAGCTTTGCCATTCCAACTGCGACGATTGCCCGATCCGGCACCGTGCCGTCTGCGCGCATTGCGATACGGATGAGTTGGAGGAGCTGGAAGAGATCAAGTACTATCGCAGCTTCGAGGCCGGGCAGACCGTGATCTGGTCAGGCGATCAGATGAGTTTCGTTGGGTCCGTCGTTTCCGGCATCGCCACGCTGACCCAGACGATGGAAGACGGTCGCACTCAGATGGTGGGCCTGCTGTTGCCCTCGGATTTTGTCGGTCGGCCGGGGCGCGAAGGGGCGCCTTATGACGTTGTGGCGACCACCGATCTGGTCATGTGTTGTTTCCGCAAGAAACCGTTCGAAGAGCTGATGGCGCGCACCCCGCATATCGCGCATCGGCTGCTGGAAATGACGCTGGACGAACTGGATGCGGCGCGCGAATGGATGCTGGTGCTGGGCCGCAAGACCGCGCGCGAGAAGATCGCCAGCCTGTTGTCGATCATCGCCCGCCGTGATGCCTCGCTGACCAAGCGGGGCATGAGCGGGCCGATGGTGTTCGACCTGCCGCTGACCCGCGAGGCGATGGCCGACTATCTGGGCCTGACACTGGAAACGGTGAGCCGCCAGATCTCGGCGCTGAAAAAGGACGGGGTGATTCACCTCGAAGGCAAGCGCCACGTCACCATCCCGGACATGGGCCGGTTGATGGAGGAAGCGGGCGACGATACCGACGGCGGTTTTCTGGTCTGAGACCGGAAATATGCGAGGCTTTGCCTCGCGCTCCGGAGTATCTATCGCGAAATGAAGGGGGTGGGCCGCGGCTCAACTCTGGCGCCGCAGCCAATCGGCCACGCGCCGGGCGGCGGAGCCGGGCGCCAGCGGGCGTGGTGCCCAGAGACGCAAGGCGTGCGGCAGGGTGACCCGGGTTGCGAAGGGTGCAACCAGCTGCCCGCGCGCCAGAAACGGGGAGATCAGCGCCTCATGCCCCATCAGCACCCCGGCGCCGTTCACCGTTTCCTCGACCGCTAGCGCATAGAGCGAGAACTCGGGACCGCGCGGCACAAAGGTCTGGCCGGGTAGGGCAGCCGCCATCCAGAACGACCAGTCGCCATGCCATGTAGTGTCGATAAGACAGGGCAGGTGGCGCAGGTCCTCGGGCCGGTTCAACCGCCCCACCAGAGCGGGTGCGCAGACCGGGGTGATCGTGTCGGCGGCCAACTCGTCGCCCGGGCCATCGCCGAAGAACAGGCAAAGATCGAAGGGCGCGCGTTTCAGATCGGGTGGCTGTTCCATCGCGGTAACCGAGATCTCGATCTCGGGGGCCGCGGCGCGCAGACCGGGCAGGCGCGGCGACAGCCAGAGCTGTGCGACCGAGGGCAGGGCCGCCACATGTACCACCTGCGGCTTGGCGCCGGTGCGAAGGTCATGGCTGACCGTGGCCAGCCGGTCGAAAGCGCCGGTCAGATCGGGCAGAACATCGGCCGCGAGAGCGGTGAGGGTGACGCCCCGAGCGCTGCGGTCGAAGAGTGGCGCGCCCAGCATATCCTCGAGCTGCTTGATCTGAGCCGAGACCGCGCCGGGACTGACGCCCAGTTCGTCGGCGGCGGCGGCGAAACCGCCCAGTCGCGCAGCGGCCTCGAATGCGCGCAGGGCATTCAGTGGCAGGGGGCGGGGGCGTGGCGGGGCGACGGGCATCAGGAAGCCTTAGATTTTCTGACCCTAATTTTCCCGGAAACTGATTTGCGCGCAAGAGGTGGTTTGGTGATCCTGCGGGCAGAGATACGGAGGATTCCATGCCACAGCTTGCCGCCCGCCCCTGGGTGCCCGCCCATTGCGAAACCCGCGTTCAGCAGATCGCCGACACGACTGCGCGCGCCGACAGCGCCGCGATAGATGCGCGTCTGGAGGCGCTGATCGAGAAAAACCATGTGATCCATGATGTGGAGTGTTTCAACCTGAACCCCGCGACCAATGTGATGAATCCACACGCCGAAGCTGCGCTTGCGCGTGGTTTGGGCAGCCGTCCCTCGCTGGGCTATCCCGGTGACAAATACGAGATGGGTCTGGAAGCGATCGAAGAGATCGAGGTGATCGCCGCCGAACTCGCCGCACGGGTTTTCAACGCGCGCTATGCCGAAATACGCGTCGGATCGGGCGCGCTGGCAAATCTGTATGGGTTCATGGCGCTGACCCGGCCCGGTGACACGATCATCGCACCGCCGGCCAGCATCGGCGGTCATGTCACCCACCACGGGGCTGGTTGCGCGGGCCTTTATGGACTGAATACCATCGAGGCGCCGGTGGATGTGGACGGCTACAGTCTGGATCTGGTGTCGCTCGCTGAACTGGCCGAGCGGCACCGGCCCAAGCTGATTACCGTGGGCGGCTCGCTGAATCTCTTTCCGCATCCGGTGGCCGCGGTGCGCGAGATCGCCGACCGGGTCGGCGCCAAGGTTCTGTTCGACGCGGCACATCAATGCGGGATCATCGCCGGTGGCGTCTGGGCCAACCCGCTGGACGAGGGGGCGCATCTGATGACGATGAGCACCTACAAGAGTCTTGGCGGGCCTGCGGGCGGGCTGATCGTGACCAATGATGCCGAGATCGCTGAGAGGCTGGATGCCATCGCCTTTCCCGGCATGACCGCCAATTTCGACGCGGCGAAATCGGCGGCGTTGGCGATCTCGCTGCTGGACTGGGTCGATCATGGTGCGGCCTATGGCCAGGCCATGGTCGATCTGGCGCAGGCGCTGGCCGCCGAACTGGAGGCGCTGGGCATGCCGGTCTTCCATGGGGCGGGAGGGGCCACTGCCTCGCACCAATTCGCGGTCGAGGCGGCGCGGTTCGGCGGCGGTCAGGCCGCGTCGAAGATGCTGCGCCGGGCGGGGTTCCTGGCTTGCGGTATCGGCCTGCCGATAGCACCGATTTCGGGGGATATGAACGGCCTCCGGATCGGGACGCCGGAACTGGTGCGGCGTGGGGTGACATCGGACCACGCCGCCGAACTGGCCTGGCTGATCACGCAAGCCCTGACCGGCAACGACCCCGAGGCGGTGGCCGCAAGGACCCGCGAAATGCGGGGCCGCTTCCAAGGGATGCACTACATCAGGTCGTGACCGGTCCGTTGATCCGTGCTCTACTCCCTTGAAGGCCTCAGAATTCGGGAGACAGGGATCATGCAGTTCGAAAGCCTGTTCGTGATGCTTATTGTGGGTGTTCTGGCCGGATGGTTATCCGGCCGGATCATGGCGGGACGTGGGTTCGGCCTGATTGGGAATATGATTGTCGGTGTCGTTGGGGCTTTCCTTGCCGGTTTGATCTTTCCCGCCTTGGGTTTTGCAGTCGGAGGCGGGTTCCTTGCGTCGGTGCTGCATACAACGATCGGAGCCGTGATCCTGCTGTTCCTGATAGGATTGGTCCGCAAGGCATGATGCTTGTGCCTTGAACCGGGGAAATGTCCGTATGGAGAGACGGTTGGCGGCCGTGCTGGTCGCGGATTTTGCGGGCTACAGTTCCCATGTCGGCCGCAACGAGGAACGCGCAGTCCGCGCGGCGCGCGGACATCTGGATGCCATCGAATTGGTCATCGGCCTGCACCGGGGGCGCGTGGTCAAGACGATGGGCGACGGGTTGCTGGCCGAGTTTTCCTCGTCCCGGGATGCAGTGGGCTGTGCGACCGCCATCCAGCATCGGATGATGGACCGAAATGCGTCTTTGGAGGACTCTGAGCATATGCTCTTGCGGGTCGGCGTTCACTCGGGCGAGATCCTATCGGAGAATGGGGATATCTTCGGCGATGACGTGAACATCGCGGCCCGAATCGAGGCCCAGGCACCGAAAGGCGGCGTCGCTGTTTCGGAGCGTGTCCACGACGAAGTGGTCGGCCGATTGGAGATTGCTTTTCGGGATGCAGGCGCGCCGCCGTTGAAGAACATATCGCGCAGCATCCGTCTGTTCGACTGGATGCCGTCTCGGAAGGCCGATGCGCCTGCAGCGCGCCCAAAGGCCGTCGATGACAAACCCTCGTTGGCGGTTCTTCCCTTGACGAACTGGTCGGCTAATCCGGAAACGGAGTACATTGCCGATGGATTGACAGAGGATATCATTTCCGCGTTGGCGCGGGTTCCGTGGCTTTTCGTGATCGCCCGGAACTCGTCCTTTGCGTACAAGGGCACCCCGATGGACGTCCGACAGATCGGCCGGGAACTGGGGGTCAAATATGTTCTGGAAGGCAGCATGCGCATCCAGGGCAACCGGATCCGGGTCAGTGGCCAACTTGCCGACACGGCATCAGGTACACAGGTCTGGTCAGAGCGGTTCGACGGCACCGACGAGGACATATTCGATTTGCAGGACAAGGTGACCGCTGCCGTTGTTGCCGCTGTGGCGCCCACCGTGCAGATGGCCGAGATGCAGCGCGCGGCCCAGAGCGCGCCGGGCAATGCCAGCGCCTATGATTACTATCTGCAAGGGCTGGCAGCGCTGAACCGGGCGCAGGTGGCCAAGGCGGCCGATCTGTTGGATGCAGCGATCAAGGCTTCACCGGACTATGCCAAGGCGATGGCGATCAGGGCGTGGTGCCACACTCTGAACGTGGCTTGGCGTGTCGGGTATGCCCAAGAGACCGACCGGACCAGAGGCGGAGAGCTCGCCAATGCAGCGCTTGATCTTGCCCCGGGAGATCTCGAGGTGGCAGCTTATTCCGGGTACGCGCTTGCCTTTTTTGGCCTGGAGATAGAACGGGGCATGGGGCTGGTCCGGCAAGCATGTGAAGGCTGTCCAAGCTTTGCCTGGGCATGGACCTCGCTCGCGATGCTCGAAGCGTTGCAGGGCGACAGCGACAAGGTGCTGGAGCTTGCGGCGCGCGCGCGTCAACTCAACCCCAAAGATCCTTTGTGGTTTCGCGCACTTGTCGCCATCGCCGCCGTTCATCGGGATGCCGGACGGTTTGAAGAGGCGCTAGAGGCCGCGAACGAGGGATTGCGGCTCAATCCCAATGTCGTGGTGCTTTATGTCCATTCGATCTGTTCGCTGTGCGAACTGGACAGGATGGACGAAGCAAAAGCACTGGCTAACCGGCTCTTGGACCTGTCACCCGAATTCTCGGTGTCCCGGTTTCAGGACCACCACAAGTATTTTCGCACTGCATTGCACACCGCGCAGAATACGCGCTTGCTCAGGGCGATGGGGCTACCGGAGTAGCCCCGCGCCGGTTCAATGCGCCATGAAAACGGGAACGGTGGCCTGTTCCAGCATGTTGCGGGTGGCGCCGCCCAGAATGGCCTCGCGGAACCGCGAATGACCATAGGCGCCCATTACCAGCATGTCGGCGCTGGTGTCGGTGGCGTGGCGGTTGAGGATGTCCGACACCCGTGTCATCGTTTTGCTGAGTACGTCGATTTCCACCTTGACGCCATGGCGGGCCAGCATCTGGCTGAGCAGGCCGCCCGGGTCCGAGCGGTCGGGGCCGTGGCGCGGGGGGTCGATTACCACGATCCGTACCAGATCGGCGGCCCGCAGGAAGGGCATCGCCAGCCGGATCGCGCGCATCGCCTCGACGCTTTCATTCCACCCGAGCAGGACGGTGCGCGGCTGTTTCAGCGTTGGCGCGTTGTCGGGCACGACCAGAACCGGGGCGTGCCCTTCGAACATGGCGGCCTCGACGATCGGCTCTGCCTCACTACCGCGATCTTCGCCATAAGGGCGCGACAGCACCACCAGGTCCGAGAACCGGGCGCGATGAGCCACATGGCGACCCAGATCGGCAATCTGGGCAACGCCGCTTTCGGCAGACCAGCGCACGCCGGACTTGCCCAGTGTATCCTGAGCCAGTTTCAGAACCTCTTCGGCCTCGGCATTGGCCCGGTTCAGCGTTTCTTGCAGGATCAGCGCGTTGGCGCCGGCATAGTAATAGCCGGTCTGACTCCGGTCGACGCCAAGGCATAGCGCCTCGGCATGGGCGTCCTGAGCTTCGGCCAGGGCGACCAATTGCGCCAAGGCAGCCGGGGCGAGCTTGGGATCGGTCAGAACGGTCAACAGGGATTTATAGGCCATTTGAACCTCGTGACTGCATTTTTGCCCGGATCGGCCCGGGCGTTTCAATTGAGATATGCGTGTCACACATTTCGGGGTCGCGTCTTGATGCAGATCAAAGCGGCATTTCGCTCAACTCTTCAATTAAGCGACCAGTCTAATCCGTCTGGCGTGGCGTGAGAATCGCGCGGGACAAGGCAAAGGGACGCAATATGTCGAACTATATCAAGCTCATCGCGCTTGGTCTCATCGCGCTGTTCGCGGCGATGGGGATCAACTATGCGCGCGACGTGGCTTACATGGTGCATGCAGTCATCGTGCTGCTTGTCTCCGGTGGGCTGTTCATCTGGACGCTGCGCAAGACCGACGAGGCCGGCGGACTGCTCGACCTTTCGGGCGAATACATGGACGATGTCGTCCGTTACGGTGTCATCGCAACCGCATTCTGGGGCGTCGTCGGCTTTCTGGCCGGGACGTTCATCGCATTTCAACTTGCCTTTCCGGGGCTGAATTTCGAATGGGCCCAGGGTTATGCAAATTTTGGCCGTCTGCGCCCGCTGCACACCTCGGCAGTGATTTTCGCATTTGGTGGTAACGCATTGATCGCAACCTCGTTCTACGTGGTCCAGCGCACCAGCGCAGCACGGCTATGGGGTGGCAATCTGGCGTGGTTCGTGTTCTGGGGTTACCAGCTGTTCATCGTTCTGGCGGCAACCGGCTATCTGCTGGGCGGCACCCAGTCGAAGGAATATGCCGAGCCTGAATGGTACGTTGACCTGTGGCTGACCGTGGTTTGGGTCGCTTATCTGGCTGTGTTCCTGGGCACGATCATCAAGCGCAAGGAACCCCATATCTATGTGGCCAACTGGTTCTATCTGAGCTTTATCGTCACCGTCGCCATGCTGCATGTGGTCAACAACCTGACCATCCCCGTCAGCATCTGGGGTTCGAAGTCGGTCATCGTGTGGCCGGGCGTGCAGGACGCCATGGTGCAATGGTGGTATGGTCACAACGCCGTGGGCTTCTTCCTGACCGCCGGCTTCCTGGGCATGATGTACTATTTCATCCCGAAACAGGCCGAACGTCCGGTGTTCAGCTACAAGCTGTCGATCATCCACTTCTGGGCGCTGATCTTCATCTATATCTGGGCCGGTCCGCACCACCTGCACTATACCGCGCTGCCTGACTGGGCCTCGACGCTTGGCATGGTGTTCTCGGTCGTGCTGTGGATGCCGTCCTGGGGGGGCATGATCAACGGTCTGATGACGCTCTCGGGCGCCTGGGACAAGCTGCGCACCGACCCAATCATCCGTATGATGGTGATTTCGGTCGGTTTCTACGGCATGTCCACCTTCGAAGGCCCGATGATGTCGATCCGCGCAGTGAACTCGCTGTCGCACTACACCGACTGGACCATTGGTCACGTGCACTCTGGTGCGCTGGGTTGGAACGGTATGATCACCTTTGGCGCGCTCTACTTCCTGGTGCCGGTGCTGTGGAAGCGGGATCGTCTCTACTCGCTGAAACTGGTGAACTACCACTTCTGGCTCGCCACTATCGGTATCGTGCTCTACGCCGCCTCGATGTGGGTGACCGGGATCATGGAAGGCCTGATGTGGCGCGAAGTGGATGCAAACGGCTTCCTGGTGAACTCGTTCGCCGACACCGTGGCTGCCAAGTTCCCGATGTATGTGGTGCGTGGTCTGGGCGGGGTCCTGTACCTCACCGGTGCCATCATCATGTGCTACAACCTGTGGATGACCGTTCGGAAGGCACCGGCCAAAGAGGCCAGCCTGTCCGTCGCGGTCCCGGCTGAATAAGGAGGGCCGGAGCAATGGCAATTCTCGACAAACATAAAATCCTCGAGACCAACGCGACCCTCCTGCTGATCTTCAGCTTCCTGGTCGTGACCATCGGCGGCATCGTGCAGATCGCACCGCTGTTCTGGCTGGAAAACACCATCGAGAAGGTGGAGGGCATGCGGCCCTACACCCCTCTCGAGATGGCAGGGCGCGAAGTCTACATTCGCGAAGGCTGCTATGTGTGCCACAGCCAGATGATCCGCCCGATGCGCGACGAGGTCGAACGCTATGGCCATTACTCGCTGGCGGCGGAGTCGATGTACGACCACCCGTTCCAGTGGGGCTCCAAGCGGACCGGGCCCGACCTCGCCCGCGTGGGCGGTCGCTACTCGGACGATTGGCACGTGGATCACATGCGTGACCCGCAGTCGGTGGTGCCGGAATCGGTGATGCCCAAATATGGCTACCTGGAACGCACCATGATCGACGGCAAGTATATCGGTGATCTCATGGCCGCCAATGCGATCGTCGGCGTGCCGTACACGGACGAGATGATCGAAGCCGCGCAAGCCGACTTTGCCGCCCAGGCCGACCCCGACAGCGACTATGACGGGCTGCTGGAACGCTATGGCGACAAGGTCAATGTGCGCAACTTCGACGGTCAGCCGGGTGTCTCCGAGGCCGATGCGCTGATCGCCTATCTGCAAATGCTGGGTACGTTGGTTGATTTCTCGACCTTCACGCCGGACGCGAGCCGCTGAGGAGGGAGATATGGAAGAATATACCCTTCTCCGGCAGTTCGCGGACAGCTGGATGCTGCTTGCACTGTTCGCGTTCTTCATCGGTGTGGTGGTCTGGGTGTTCCGCCCGGGATCGACCAGAACCTATGACGACACCGCCAACATCCCGTTCCGGCATGCGGACGCACCTGCGCCCCGTCAGGGCGATACGGCAGCGCCCCTGCGGGGCAACGACAAACCCGCCACATTCAAGGAGGCGCGGCAATGAGCAAGAAACCTGTTCAGAAACAAGAGGTCGAAACCACCGGCCACAGCTGGGACGGGATCGAGGAATACAACAACCCGCTTCCCCGCTGGTGGCTGTGGACCTTCTATCTCTGCATCATCTGGGGCATCGGCTATACCATTGCCTATCCGGCCTGGCCCATGATCAACTCGGCCACCGCCGGGGTGATGGGCTGGTCGACGCGGGCCAATGTCGCGAACGATATCGCCGCAGTGGAAGAGGCAAACGCTCCGATCAATGCCAAGCTGGAGTCAGTCGAACTGACCGCGATCGCATCGGATGCGGATCTGAACTCCTATGCCGTGTCGGCGGGGTCTGCCGTGTTCAAGACCTGGTGCGCCCAGTGTCACGGCTCGGGTGCCGCCGGTGCGGTCGGTTACCCCAACCTGCTGGATGACGATTGGCTGTGGGGTGGTTCGGTCGAGGAGATCCACGAAACCGTCACTGTCGGTATCCGGAACACGGAAAACGACGATGCGCGCTATTCCGAGATGCCCGCCTTTGGCCGTGACGAGCTGCTGGAGGCCGCCGAAATCGACCAGGTGGTCAATTTCGTGATGTCACTGTCGGGTGAGCCGCAGGATGCCTCTCAGGTGGCGGCCGGTGCAGTGGTCTTTGAGGACAACTGCTCTTCCTGCCATGCCGAGGACGCCACCGGCGACCGCGCGCAGGGCGCCCCTAACCTGGCGGATGCCATCTGGCTCTATGGTGGCGATTACGCTGCGATCGCAGAGTCGGTGAACAACGCCCGCTTTGGCGTGATGCCCCCTTGGGACAGTCGCTTGACCGAAGCGCAGATCCGCGCGGTTTCGGTCTATGTCCACCAGCTGGGCGGTGGCGAGTAGCATAAGGATACCTCCGGGCTGCGATCGCGGCCCGGAGGGTGGCGTCGGCTGTTCGATCTGTTCGCGCGTTTCCTGAACAGCCGGCGCCTTTAGTCATAATCACAAAGCATCCGCCGACCAATCCGGTCGGCGGATCTTTTTTGTGACAGGGGCGCGGAACAGTTAATGGCTTGGGATGCAATCACTATTTCGTGATGATCAGCGAATGGATGCGCCATTTGTACAATGTTTTCGGACGTTTTGGCCGTGTGCGACGTAACGCCCGATGCAATTGCAGCATCAAAAGCTGCGCCACAGATACGCTTTTTGACCCATGTCAAAGTCTGCCGCGCGCGCATCTGGAAGAAGTCGCGCTGTAGAATAGCCAAAACCGGAGTGAGTCCGTGAGCGAGTCGACCCCAGAACCCAGCCTTTACGCCGCCCGAGAGCCCATTTTCCCGCGGCGCGTATCGGGCACGTTCCGCAATCTCAAATGGTTCATCATGGCGGTAACGCTGGGGATTTACTACCTGACGCCCTGGATTCGCTGGGATCGCGGTCCCAGCTTGCCCGACCAAGCTGTGTTGCTGGATATGGCTAACCGGCGCTTTTACTTCTTCTGGATCGAAATCTGGCCGCACGAATTCTATTTTGTCGCGGGTCTGCTGATCATGGCGGGGCTTGGCCTGTTCCTGTTCACTTCGGCATTGGGCCGGGTCTGGTGCGGTTATGCCTGTCCGCAGACAGTGTGGACCGACCTCTTCATCCTGGTCGAACGCTGGATCGAGGGCGACCGCAACGCCCGGCTGCGCCTGCACCGCCAGAAAAAGCTCGATTTCCGCAAGGCGCGGCTGAGGATCACCAAATGGACCACCTGGCTGTTGATCGGTCTCGCCACCGGTGGGGCGTGGGTGTTCTACTTCGCCGATGCGCCGACGCTGCTGCGGGATCTGGTGACCGGCAATGCCCACCCCATTGCATATACGACGATGGCGGTGCTGACCTTTACTACCTTCTTTTTCGGTGGTTTCGCGCGCGAACAGATCTGTATCTACGCCTGCCCCTGGCCGCGTATTCAGGCCGCGATGATGGACGAGGATACGTTGGTTGTAGGCTACCGCGAATGGCGGGGCGAGCCGCGCGGCAAGGGCAAGCGCACGGAGGATTCGGAACTGGGCGATTGCATCGACTGCATGGCCTGCGTCAACGTCTGCCCGGTCGGGATCGATATCCGCGACGGCCAGCAACTGGAATGCATCACCTGCGCGCTGTGTATCGACGCCTGTGACGACATGATGGAGAAGATCGGCAAGCCGCGCGGGCTGATCGACTATATGGCGCTCAAGGACGAAGAGGCCGAGCGTGCCGGTCACCCGCCCAAGAACATCTGGAAGCATATCCTGCGCCCGCGCACCATCATGTATACCAGCCTCTGGTCGCTGGTCGGTTTCGCGTTGCTGTTTGCGCTGTTCATCCGGTCCGACATCGACCTGACGGTGGCCCCGGTTCGCAACCCGACCTTTGTTACCCTTTCGGACGGGTCGATCCGCAACACCTATGACGTGCGCTTGCGCAACAAGCATGGTGAGGAACGCCCGTTCCAACTGTCCGTGGTCGGCGATCCGGCGATGCGGATCGAACTCGAGGGCCTGCCCGATAACAAGGTCGCCGTTCCTGCCGATACCGCCTTTTTGCAGCGGGTCTATATCGTGACACCCAAGGACGCGGCCCCATCTCTAGCGGCCAGTACCGATGTCCGTATCTGGGTCGAGGATCAGAGCAACGGTGAGCGCGCCTATAAGGACACGACATTCAACGGACGGGGGAACTGAAGATGGCTGAGCGCACCTTTACCGGCAAACATGCCGCCATGGTCTTTGTCGGCGCATTCGGTATCATTATCGGGGTGAATATCCTGCTGGCTTATAGCGCGATCAAGACCTTTCCGGGGTTGGAGGTTAAGAACTCCTATGTCGCCAGCCAGGAATTCGATACCCGCCGCGACGCGCAAGAGGCGCTGGGCTGGCATGTGCGCGCCGATGCGACCGGTGGTCTGGTGGTCCTGTCGATCACCGACCAGGCGGGCAAACCGGTCGAGGTTTCCGAGTTGAAGGCGGTGTTGGGTCGCGCCACCCATGTGCAAGAGGATTTCGCGCCCGATTTCGCCTTTGACGGCACGGCCTATGTGGCCAAGGCGGAACTGGGTGATGGCAATTGGAACATCCGCATGGTGGCGCGTGCCGAGGACGGCACCGAATTTATCCAACGCGTCGTTTTGCATGTGAAGGGTTGACCCGATGACGGCGCAGCTCCGCCCCTCGCCCGCGGCCTGTCCGGCCTGTGTTGCGGTTCCGGCCCAGCCCGCCCGCCCGGTGCCCGAGGATGTGCAGATCGCGCTGTCTTTGCCGGGCATCCACTGTTCGGCCTGTATCTCGACGGTCGAGCGCGCCTTGCAGGCCCATCCGGGGGTCGAGGACGCGCGGGTGAACCTGACGCTGAAACGGGCCCTGATCAAGGCCGGGCCCGAGCTGCGCGCCGCCGATCTGATCCCGGTGCTGGAGCGTGTCGGATACGAGGCGCACGAGCTTGACCCCGGAACGCTCAACGCGACCCGCACCGACCGGGCGGGGCGCGACTTGCTGATGCGGCTGGCGGTGGCGGGCTTTGCCTCGATGAACGTGATGCTGCTGTCGGTCTCGGTCTGGTCCGGTGCCTCGGACGCGACGCGGGACATGTTCCACTGGATTTCCGCCGCCATTGCGATGCCTGCCATCGCCTTTTCCGGCCAGCCCTTTTTTGTTAGCGCCTGGGGGGCACTCAAGGCCAGGCGGCTCAACATGGATGTCCCCATCGTGTTGGCCATCGTTCTGGCGCTGGTCACCTCGCTTTGGGAAACCTCGCTGAGCGGCGAGCATGCCTATTTCGATGCGGCGTTGACGCTGACCTTTTTCCTGCTTGCAGGTCGCTATCTGGATTACCGTACCCGCGCCGTGGCCCGGTCTGCGGCCGAGGAACTGGCCGCGCTGGAGGTGCCGCGCGCGATCCGGCTGCATGACGGGGTCGAAACCGAGGTCGCCGTTGCGCAACTGGCGGTGGGCGACCTGATCCTGGTGCGCCCCGGCGGGCGGATGCCCGTCGATGGCGAGATTGTCGAGGGGCGTTCGGAACTGGACCGCTCGCTGCTCACCGGCGAAACGCTGCCGATCTTTGCCGAACCGGGGCTTGTGGTCAGCGCGGGCGAGGTCAACCTGACCGGTCCGCTGGTGATCCGCGCCAGCGCGGTGGGGCAGGATACCTCGCTGCACCGCATGGCCGATCTGGTGGCCATCGCCGAAAGCGGGCGCTCGCGTTATACCTCGCTGGCCGACAGCGCCGCGAAACTCTATGCGCCGGGGGTGCATATCCTCTCGGCGCTCAGTTTTGTCGGCTGGTATCTCTACAGCTGGGATGTGCGCACCGCGCTCAACATCGCCGCCGCCGTGCTGATCATCACCTGTCCCTGTGCGTTGGGCCTCGCGGTGCCGGCGGTGACGACGGCCGCCTCGGGGCGTCTTTTCAAGCGGGGAATGCTGATCAAGCATGCCACCGCGCTGGAACGTCTGGCCGAGGTGGACACGGTCGTGTTCGACAAGACCGGCACGCTGACGGCGGGCACACCCGAACTGACCAATCTGGGCGATCACCGCCGCGCCGACATGGAGGTCGCACTGGCGCTGGCAGAGGCGTCCTCGCATCCGCTTTCCGTTGCGATCACCCGCGCCGCGCGGGCTGCGGGGCTGCATCCGGCCCTGATCGACGATGTGACCGAGGTGCCGGGGTTTGGCACCGAAGGTGTCTGGCAGGGACAACGGGTGCGGCTGGGCCGCGCCGCCTGGGTCGGGGCCGAGCAGGCCGCGCAGACCTCGGCCTGGCTGGCGGTCGGCGACCGGGCGCCGGTGGCGTTTCTGTTCTCCGACGCGCTGCGCCCGGGGGCCGAGGAAACCGTCTCGGGCCTAAAAGCCGCGGGCAAGGAGGTTCTGCTCATTTCGGGCGATACCACCGGCGCGGTCGAGGCACTGGCCCGGCGTCTGGGGATCGAGAACTGGATGGCCGAGGCCCTGCCGCAGGACAAGGCTGACCGGGTGCAGGCATTGGCCGACGCGGGCAAGCGGGTGCTGATGGTGGGCGACGGATTGAACGATACCGCCGCTCTGGCCGCCGCCCATGTGTCGATCTCGCCCGCCTCGGCGCTGGACGCCGCGCGCGTCGCCTCTGATATCGTGCTGCTGGGCAACGACTTGTCCCCGATTGCCGGGGCCTGCGATACCGCCATCCGCGCCACCAAACGTATCCGCGAAAACTTCCGCATCGCCACTGTCTATAACGTGATTGCCGTGCCGCTTGCGGTGGCGGGGCTCTGCTCGCCACTGATCGCGGCCTTGGCGATGTCGACCTCGTCGATTACCGTGTCCCTGAACGCCCTGCGCCTGAGGTGAGTTGATGGAAGTCCTGGCGATCCTGATCCCGATATCGCTGATCCTTGGCGCGGTGGGCCTGTTGGCCTTTGTCTACACCGTGCGGTCGGACCAGTATGACGATCCCGAAGGCGATGCGCGCCGGATCCTGTCGGGGGACTGGGACGACAAGCCCAAGCCTTGACCCCGCCGCGCCCTGCGCCAGAGTGGGAACCGAATGGGAGGGACAAGATGGAAATCTACGAGAATGGCAGCCGTCCGACGCGCAAGGCGAATTCGGATTGGTTCACCGGCACGGTCTGGCAGGATCCGGTGGTCGAGGCGCCGGTGCCCGCGCGGGTGCGGGCGCTGCGGGTCGGGTTCGAACCGGGTGCGCGTACTGCATGGCATACTCATCCGCTGGGCCAGACGTTGTATGTGTTGTCCGGCAGCGGCCTGGTCGGACTACGCGACGCAGCCCCGCGCGTGATCCGCGCGGGCGACACGGTCTGGATCCCGCCCGGCGAGGAGCACTGGCACGGCGCCGGCCCGGAAACCGGCATGGTGCATCTGGCCATTCAGGAGGCCGAAGACGGTCAGGTCGCCAACTGGCTGGAGAAGGTGAGCGACGCCGACTATCTGACCCCGCCCCAGACGGTGCCGAACCGGCCTTGAATTCGCGGCCTGCTCCGGCTATGTGCCGATAGTCCGCAAGCAGAGAGAAGTCAGGCATATGGCCACCATCAACCCGATCCAGTTCATCCAGCAGGTCCGCGCCGAAGTGTCCAAGGTCGTCTGGCCGACCCGCCGCGAGGTGCTGCTGACCACGGTGATGGTGTTCATCATGGCGGCGTTGACGGCTGTTTTCTTCGCGCTGGTCGACCTGTCGATCCGGGGCGGACTGCAACTGTTGCTGGGCATGTTCAACTGACCAGGGCCCGCGCCGCGGCGCAATCCGGCCTTGCACATCGCCGGATCAGGGGCTAGGTCACGCAGTACCTTCGGGACGGGCGTGCGGCGATTCGAGCTGCGCGCCGCTTTTTGTTCCGGCGGGCCGCTCGATGGGTGGCCGCAATTCAGAAATGCTCCGGGACGCGCCCGCGGACCGGCCAGAAGACGAGGACGACAGGGTCATGGCGAAACGGTGGTATTCGGTCAGCGTGCTTTCGAACTTCGAAAAGAAGGTCGCCGAGACGATCCGCGCCTCGGTCGCCGAACACGGGCTCGAAGATCAGATCGACGAGGTGCTGGTGCCGACCGAAGAGGTCATCGAGGTGCGCCGCGGCAAGAAGGTCTCGACCGAACGTCGGTTCATGCCCGGTTATGTGCTGGTGCACATGGAGATGTCCGACCAGGGCTATCACCTGATCAACACGATCAACCGGGTCACCGGTTTCTTGGGCCCGCAGGGTCGCCCGATGCCGATGCGCGATGCCGAGGTCAACCAGATCCTCAACCGCGTGCAGGAAGGTGAAGAGGCGCCGCGCACCCTGATCTCGTTCGAGATCGGTGAGCGCGTCAAGGTCAACGACGGCCCGTTCGAAGGCTTTGACGGCATGGTCGAGGGCGTCGATGACGACAGCCAGAAACTGCGCGTGTCGGTGTCGATCTTCGGTCGCGAAACCCCGGTCGAGCTCGACTTTACCCAGGTCGCGAAACAGGGCTGATCGCAGCAAGACTGCGCTGCCCTTAAAACCATCGGCGCCTTGGACCTTTACCGCGCGGCACTTGCATTGTCGGGCGTTCCGGTCTATCGGCACCCGATGCCGCCCTTGGGCGGCGAATCCCGTGGGAGACGGAGTGGGCGCGCCCCGGAGGTCGGACCACATCAATAGCATCTGCCGGATCGCGTTCCGGCGGAGTTGAAAAGGAGAAGGCCAATGGCCAAGAAACTGATCGGCACGCTGAAGCTTCAGGTGCCCGCAGGCAAGGCTAACCCGTCGCCGCCAGTTGGTCCGGCGCTGGGTCAGCGCGGCATCAACATCATGGAATTCTGCAAGGCGTTCAACGCCAAGACCGCAGACATGGAAGTGGGCGCACCCTGCCCGACCGTGATTTCCTATTATCAGGACAAGTCCTTTACCATGGACATCAAGACGCCGCCCGCGTCCTATTTCCTGAAGAAGGCCGCCAAGATCCAGTCGGGTTCCAAGACCCCCTCGCGCGCGACCGCCGGCACCGTCACCGTTGCCCAGGTCCGCGAAATCGCCGAGGCGAAGATGAAGGATCTGAACGCCAACGATATCGAAGGCGCAATGCAGATCATCCTGGGCTCTGCCCGGTCCATGGGCATCGAGGTGAAATAAGATGGCAAAGCTTGGAAAACGCACCCGCGCTGCCCGCGAAGCCTTTGCTGGCAAGGAAGAGCTGTCGGTCGAAGAAGCCGTTGCGCTGGTCAAGTCGGCCGCCTCGGCCAAGTTCGACGAGACCGTCGAGATCGCAATGAACCTGGGTGTTGACCCGCGTCACGCCGACCAGATGGTTCGCGGCGTTGTCGGCCTGCCCAACGGCACCGGCAAAACCGTGCGCGTCGCTGTCTTTGCTCGTGGCCCCAAGGCTGAAGAAGCCCAGGCCGCAGGCGCGGACATCGTTGGCGCCGAGGACCTGATGGAAACCATCCAGTCCGGCAAGATCGAGTTCGATCGCTGCATCGCGACCCCCGACATGATGCCGGTTGTCGGTCGTCTGGGTAAAATCCTGGGCCCGCGCAACCTGATGCCGAACCCCAAAGTCGGCACCGTGACCATGGACGTCGCCCAGGCCGTGCAGAACGCCAAGGGCGGTGAAGTCCAGTTCAAGGTCGAAAAGGCCGGTGTCATCCATGCAGGCGTCGGCAAGGTGTCGTTCGACGAGGCCAAACTGGTCGAGAACGTTCGCGCGTTTGTGGATGCTGTGGCCAAGGCCAAACCGGCCGGTGCCAAGGGCACCTACCTGAAAAAGATCGCGATCAGCTCGACCATGGGTCCGGGTGTGTCGGTTGACGTGGCGAGCGCCTCGGGCAACTAAGCGGTCAGACTGGCGGCTTTGTTCGCCAGATACAGACAAGGGAACCCGGCCTGTTTCTCGCAGTGCCGGGTTTTCTTTTTCCGGTTCAGCCCGCCCGCCCCAGCAAACTGCGTTTCCACCGCCCCAGCAGAATGCGCGCGCGCCGATGCAGGGGTGGGCGTTTCTCCATGTAGAACCGAGCCCGGGCGCCCATGAAATCATCCTGATACCCCTTTAGAAAGGGGGCGATGCCCCGGCCTGCCTGAAAGGACGCGCGCACCTCAGCCATGCGCGGTCCCCATTCCTGGCAATGAAACACACGCAATTCGGGACGATTGATCAGGCGCAGACCAAAGGCCCCGGTTTCCGAGCAGTAGAGTTCCACCGCCGCTTCGGAGCCAAACCGACCAAAGGCATCGGCATCGCTTTGCTGAGCCCGCTGCGCCTCGCGCCACACTTGTGCGGGCAGGATCGCGAAACAGTTGCTGAACCGCTGCGTGCGCATCAGGTCTGTGCCGGGCAGGGGCGTATCCGCGCGAAACGGCAGGGTCGAGCCTGTCAGGAAAAGGGCTCCGTGGCGGGTCATTGCTTCCATTGACTCGGCCTGCCAGGGCAGATTGGACTCGCGATAGGGTAGGGTATCGAGCCGCACGATACAGACCAGATCGTCGCCGATCAGATCGAATTGTTGCCACAAGAGGTTGGTCTCGTTCTCGGTCGTCTGGGCGGGATCGGTTTGTCCCGCAATCACCAATTCGGCGCCAAACGCGTCTGCAAGGTCGGTCATATCCTTGGCGATGGCCGGGTCCTGGCCGACATGTACAACAAGGCGATCCGGCGGTTGATCGAAAAACCCCATCCAGTCGCGCAGGATAGTGCAATGCGCCGGTTGCAGGACAAAGGTCAGAAGTGAGAAACCGTTTGCTTCGGTCATCGGCCTCCGCCCTTTGAGTTGCACTGTCTTGGGCGGGGCTGCCCGTCGCATGGCGGGATGCTAACAATGGCCTCTGCCGGGGTCAACGCGCGCCAGGCCCGCTTTGACTTGCCGCGGGTGGGCGGTATAGGCTACGCGGCGGAAAAGAGCAGCATATCAATGAGGCAGGCAGTGATGAACGATCGGAACGCGGGATGACGGCGCCCTGGCGCGTTGGTGCCATTCTCAACGAACCTTTGCCCGATACGCTTCGCTTCGCTGCTTGGTATCTCGAAGCCGGGGCCGAGGGGCTTACCTTGCTGTTCGATAATCCGCATGACCCTGCGATACCGGTTCTGAGCACGCATCCGCGCATCGACTGCGTCGCGTGTACGCCCGAGTTCTGGGCCGATCTGGGGCTGACGCCGGAAACCCGGTTTACCAAGCGACAGAATGCGGCGCTGACCTGGGCTTACAGGCGGCAGACCGAAGGATGGTTGCTGAATGTCGATGCCGACGAGTTCATGTGGGCGTCGAACGGCGGGATAGCTGCCTTTCTTTCGGGCCAGCCGACCCAGGTCGAGGCGA
Source organism: Ruegeria sp. YKSD163 (assembly GCF_059612905.1). Taxonomy (NCBI): domain Bacteria; kingdom Pseudomonadati; phylum Pseudomonadota; class Alphaproteobacteria; order Rhodobacterales; family Roseobacteraceae; genus Ruegeria; species Ruegeria sp. YKSD163. Next base: position 19,779 of record NZ_JBXWRM010000003.1, on the reverse strand, counting down.
TCCGTGTAGAAACGGCCGAGATCGTGGCAGTTCCTGATGGGGTGGCGGGCCAGATCTATCGCCTGCCGATGGAGCGCGACGCCGCGCGCCGGGTCTATGGCGATAGCGCGGCGCTGTTCGGACCGCGCCGCAAAGGGCTGATTGGACATCCACAAGGCAAATCTTTCATTCGTTGCGGGTTAAAGAACGTGTTCCTGCGCCAGCACTGGGCGCAACGTCAGGGCGGCGGCGAATTGGCCGAAGCCTTTGTGCCGGTGCGCGGCGGGGCGGCGGCGCTGTTGCATCATATCGGGCTCGACTACGAAGTCTGGCGGGCCAAGCTTGACTGGCGCCTTGTGTCGAGCGGGTTCACGGTGCCGCTGACCGAACGGATCCGCGTGCTGCTGGGCGAGCCCGATGCCGAGACACGCCTGCGCGCTTTGCATGGTGACCTGCACGGGGTCGACCCGGTGCGGCTCGACCGGCTGCGGGCCGAGGGGGCTTGCCTGGAACTGCCGATCGATGTGGATGGGGCCGCGGCGCGAATCTTTGGTGCGCGGTTCCCCGCCGGATGAGCCCGCGACCGGTCGTTTTACCCCTTGGAAACCCCATCGCTCTGGCCTAAGAGAGGGGGCGAAGTAAAGCGTGCGATTCGTCGTGCGCTTTATTTTGTTTCGTCCAAGACGGTGGGTGGCCGCATCCGTGGCCTTAATCTCCTGCCTGAGACGGGTACAGACCAAAGAGATCGGGGGCTCGACCCTCGGGCGATTATTTGGCTCCACCCCGTAAAACGGACATGAACGCCGGGTGAGAGCCCGGCAAATATGAGCCGGGATGTTCACCATCCCAAATTTGGAGAGAACTGTGGATAGAGCCCAGAAAGAGAAAGTGGTCGAGGAACTCGGCCAGATCTTCGAAAGCTCTGGCGTCGTGGTGGTTGCTCACTACGCCGGTCTGACAGTTGCCGAGATGCAGGACCTGCGCGCGCGTGCACGCGAAGCGGGTGGGTCTGTGCGTGTTGCCAAGAACAGGCTCGCCAAGATCGCCCTTGAGGGTAAGCCGTGTGCAAGCATGGCCGACCTGCTGACGGGTATGACCGTTCTGACCTATTCCGAGGACCCCGTGGCAGCAGCCAAGGTGGCCGAGGGCTTCGCCAAGGATAACAAGAAATTTGAGATCCTCGGCGGTGCAATGGGCGAGAACGCTCTGGACCGTGCCGGCGTCGAAGCCGTGTCGAAAATGCCGTCGCGTGAAGAGCTCATTGCTCAGATCGTGTCCTGCATCGGCGCACCTGCTTCGAACATCGCTGGCGCGATTGGCGCACCTGCAAGCAATATCGCTGGCATCCTTTCCACCATCATCGAGAAGGCGGAAGCTGCGTAAGCGGTTGGCACTGAATGATCTGCGTGGGGCATGTGCCCTGACGTTGGAACACACACTGTAAACGGAAAGAGCTGATAAAATGGCTGATCTGAAAGCACTCGCAGAAAGCATCGTGGGTCTGACCCTGCTGGAAGCACAGGAACTGAAAACCATCCTGAAGGATGAATACGGCATCGAGCCCGCAGCTGGCGGCGCCGTGATGGTTGCAGCAGCAGGCGGCGACGCCGGCGCAGCGGCCGAAGAAGAAAAGACCGAATTCGACGTCGTCCTGAAGAACGCCGGCGCTTCGAAAATCAACGTGATCAAAGAAGTTCGCGGCATCACCGGTCTGGGCCTGAAAGAAGCCAAGGATCTGGTCGAAGCCGGCGGCAAGATCAAAGAAGGCATTGCCAAGGCAGAAGCCGAAGAGATCAAGGCAAAGCTGGAAGCAGCTGGCGCCGAGGTCGAGCTGGCCTAAGGCCGATCGGTCAGGAGCCGTTTTCCGACACGGAAAACGGGCCGGAATTTTTGCAAAATTCCGGTTGCGCTCCGAAACTACGAGGCTGGACCCGGGAAATCCGGGTCCAGCCGAACCTGTCTTAGAAAGGACCCCTGCGGGGGGGTGTTTTCTAAGGCGCGGTTCACGGATCGGGAGGCCGCCACTCGGGACGGTGGCCATGAATTGATCCGAAACGCTCCGTCTCGAATGGTCAAGGCGCCGGGGCCCGGCGGTGCCCTTGACCGGTGAGAAACTGAAAGGTGACATCTGACATGGCTCAAACGTTCCTTGGCCAGAAACGTCTTCGCAAATATTACGGCAAAATCCGCGAAGTGCTGGAAATGCCGAACCTCATCGAGGTCCAGAAATCCTCCTACGACCTGTTCCTGAACTCCGGCGATGCGCCTCGGCCTCTGGATGGCGAAGGCATCATGGGCGTGTTCCAGTCGGTCTTTCCGATCAAGGATTTCAACGAAACCAGCGTGCTGGAATTCGTGAAATACGAGCTGGAAAAGCCGAAATACGATGTCGAGGAGTGCATGCAGCGCGACATGACCTACAGCGCCCCGTTGAAGGTCACGCTGCGCCTGATCGTGTTCGATGTCGACGAGGATACCGGCGCCAAATCCGTCAAGGACATCAAGGAGCAGGACGTGTTCATGGGCGACATGCCCCTGATGACGCCCAACGGCACCTTCATCGTGAACGGCACCGAGCGCGTGATCGTATCCCAGATGCACCGTTCGCCCGGCGTTTTCTTCGACCATGACAAGGGCAAGACCCACTCTTCGGGCAAGCTGCTCTTTGCCTGCCGCATCATCCCGTATCGCGGCTCGTGGCTGGATTTCGAATTCGACGCCAAGGACATCGTCTTTGCCCGTATCGACCGTCGCCGCAAGCTGCCGGTGACGACCCTGCTCTATGCGCTGGGCCTGGATCAGGAAGGCATCATGGATGCCTATTTCAAGACAGTCTCCTATCGTCTGGAGAAAAAGCGCGGTTGGGTCACTCCGTTCTTCCCCGAGCGTGTGCGCGGCACCCGTCCGACCTATGATCTGATCGACGCCGCCTCGGGCGAGGTGATCGCCGAAGCCGGCAAGAAGGTCACCCCGCGCGCGGTGAAGAAGCTGATCGAAGAAGGCAGCGTGACCGACCTTTTGGTCCCGTTCGAGCATATCGTCGGCAAGTTCGCGGCCAAGGACATCATCAACGAGGAAACCGGCGCGATCTATGTCGAGGCCGGTGACGAGCTGACGCTGGAATATGACAAGGATGGCGATCTGATCGGCGGCACCGTCAAGGAGCTGATCGACAACGGCGTCACCGACATCCCGGTGCTGGATATCGACAACATCAACGTCGGTCCCTACATCCGCAACACCATGGCGCAGGACAAGAACATGAACCGGGAAACCGCGCTCATGGACATTTACCGCGTCATGCGTCCGGGCGAGCCGCCCACCGTCGAGGCCGCCTCGGCCCTGTTTGACACCCTGTTCTTTGACAGCGAGCGCTATGATCTCTCTGCCGTGGGCCGGGTCAAGATGAACATGCGCCTCGATCTGGATGCCGCAGACACGCAGCGCACCCTGCGCCGCGAAGACATCATCGCCTGCATCAAGGCGCTGGTCGAACTGCGCGACGGCAAGGGTGACATTGACGATATCGACCACCTTGGCAACCGCCGGGTGCGTTCGGTCGGCGAACTGATGGAAAACCAGTATCGCGTCGGCTTGCTGCGGATGGAGCGCGCCATCAAGGAGCGCATGTCCTCGGTCGAGATCGACACCGTGATGCCGCAGGACCTGATCAATGCGAAACCTGCCGCTGCCGCCGTGCGCGAGTTCTTCGGCTCTTCGCAGCTGTCGCAGTTCATGGACCAGACCAACCCGCTGTCCGAGGTGACGCACAAGCGTCGTCTTTCGGCGCTTGGGCCGGGCGGTCTGACCCGCGAGCGTGCCGGTTTCGAGGTGCGCGACGTTCACCCGACCCACTATGGCCGGATGTGCCCCATTGAGACCCCCGAAGGTCCGAACATCGGTCTGATCAACTCGCTGGCCACCTTTGCCCGCGTGAACAAATACGGCTTCATCGAGACCCCCTACCGCGTCGTCAAGGGCGGGCAGGTCACCGATGAGGTGCACTATATGTCCGCGACCGAGGAAATGCGCCACACCGTGGCGCAGGCCAACGCCACCCTGGACGAGAATGGCAAGTTCGTGAACGAGCTGGTCAACACCCGTCAGGCCGGCGACTATACGCTGGCCCCGATGGAAAGCGTCGACCTGATCGACGTGTCGCCGAAACAGCTGGTTTCGGTCGCCGCCTCGCTCATCCCGTTCCTCGAAAACGACGACGCCAACCGCGCTCTGATGGGCTCGAACATGCAGCGTCAGGCGGTTCCGCTTCTGCGGGCTGAGGCGCCGCTGGTCGGCACCGGGATCGAGGAAAAGGTCGCCATCGACTCGGGCGCGGCAATTCAGGCCAAGCGTGCGGGCATCATCGACCAGATCGACGCGCAGCGGATCGTGATCCGCGCCACCGAGGATCTGGAACTGGGCGATGCGGGCGTCGACATCTACCGCATGCGCAAGTTCCAGCGGTCGAACCAGAACACCTGCATCAACCAGCGCCCGCTGGTGAAAGTGGGTCAGCAGGTTTCCAAGGGCGAGGTCATCGCCGACGGTCCCTCGACCGATATGGGCGAACTGGCTCTGGGCAAGAACGTTGTCGTCGCGTTCATGCCGTGGAATGGCTATAACTACGAGGACTCGATCCTGATCTCGGAACGCATCGCGCGTGACGACGTCTTTACCTCGATCCATATCGAGGAATTCGAAGTTGCCGCCCGCGACACCAAGCTGGGGCCGGAAGAGATCACCCGCGACATCCCGAACGTCGGCGAGGAAGCGCTGCGCAATCTCGACGAGGCGGGCATCGTCTATATCGGTGCCGAAGTGCAGCCGGGCGACATTCTGGTGGGCAAGATCACGCCCAAGGGTGAAAGCCCGATGACCCCGGAAGAAAAGCTGCTGCGCGCCATCTTCGGCGAGAAGGCCAGCGATGTGCGCGACACCTCGCTGCGCGTGAAGCCGGGCGATTACGGCACCGTGGTCGAGGTTCGCGTGTTCAACCGCCACGGCGTCGACAAGGACGAGCGCGCGCTGCAGATCGAGCGCGAGGAAGTCGAGCGTCTGGCCCGTGACCGGGACGACGAGCTGGCGATCCTCGACCGCAACATCTATGCGCGTCTGAAGTCGCTGATCCTGGGCAAGACCGCGGTCAAGGGCCCCAAGGGCATCAAGCCGGGTTCCGAGATCACCGAAGAGTTGCTGGAAACCTTGACCCGCGGTCAGTGGTGGATGCTGGCGCTGGAAGGTGAGCAGGATGCCCAGATCGTCGAAGCGCTGAACGAGCAGTACGAACTGCAAAAGCGCGCCCTGGATGCCCGTTTCGAAGACAAGGTCGAAAAGGTGCGTCGCGGCGACGATCTGCCCCCGGGCGTGATGAAGATGGTCAAGGTCTTCATCGCGGTGAAGCGCAAGCTGCAGCCGGGTGACAAGATGGCCGGCCGTCACGGTAACAAGGGTGTGATTTCGAAAGTGGTGCCGATGGAGGACATGCCGTTCCTCGCAGACGGGACCCCGGTCGATTTCTGCCTCAACCCGCTGGGTGTGCCGTCGCGGATGAACGTCGGTCAGATCCTCGAAACCCATATGGGCTGGGCCGCGCGCGGTCTGGGTCTGAATGTGGACGAGGCGCTGCAGGAATACCGCCGTTCGGGCGACCTGACCCCGGTGCGCGACGCGATGAAGCACGCCTATGGCGAGGACGTCTATGCCGAGGGTATCTCGGGCATGGACGAGGACACGCTGGTCGAGGCCGCAGGCAACGTCACCCGTGGCGTTCCGATCGCAACGCCGGTCTTCGACGGTGCGAAAGAGGCGGATGTGAACGACGCGCTGACACGCGCCGGTTTCGATACCTCGGGCCAGTCGGTTCTGTTCGACGGACGTACCGGCGAACAGTTCGCGCGCCCCGTCACCGTGGGCATCAAGTATCTGCTCAAGCTGCACCACCTGGTCGACGACAAGATCCACGCACGTTCGACCGGCCCCTACAGCCTGGTGACCCAGCAGCCGTTGGGCGGCAAGGCGCAGTTCGGCGGTCAGCGTTTCGGGGAGATGGAGGTCTGGGCTCTGGAAGCCTATGGCGCCGCCTACACCCTGCAGGAGATGCTGACGGTGAAGTCGGACGACGTGGCCGGCCGGACCAAGGTCTACGAGAGCATCGTCAAGGGCGAGGACAATTTCGAGGCGGGCATTCCCGAGAGCTTCAACGTTCTGGTGAAAGAAGTCCGCGGCCTCGGCCTGAACATGGAACTCCTGGATGCGGAGGTGGAGGACTGAGAATTTTCGCCGAAAATTCTCGCCCCACATTTTCCGACGAAAAATGTGGGGCCTCCCCCCATCATCCGCACGAATTTGAGGTACACAAATGAACCAGGAACTGACCAACAACCCGTTCAATCCGCTGACACCGCCCAAGGTGTTTGACGAGATCAAGGTCTCTCTGGCATCGCCCGAGCGGATCCTGTCGTGGTCTTATGGCGAGATCAAGAAGCCCGAGACCATCAACTATCGCACGTTCAAGCCCGAGCGTGACGGCCTGTTCTGCGCGCGTATCTTTGGCCCGATCAAGGATTACGAATGCCTGTGCGGCAAGTACAAGCGCATGAAATATCGCGGCGTTGTCTGCGAGAAATGCGGTGTCGAGGTGACGCTGCAAAAAGTGCGTCGCGAGCGTATGGGCCATATCGAACTGGCCGCGCCCGTTGCGCATATCTGGTTCCTGAAATCGCTGCCCAGCCGCATCGGCCTGATGCTGGACATGACGCTGCGCGATCTGGAACGCATCCTCTATTTTGAAAACTACGTGGTCACCGAGCCGGGCCTGACCGATCTCACCTACGGTCAGCTGATGACCGAAGAAGAGTTCATGGATGCCCAAGACCAATATGGCATGGATGCCTTCACCGCCAATATCGGCGCCGAGGCAATCCGCGAGATGCTGTCCCAGATCGACCTCGAGGCCGAAGCCGAACAGCTGCGCGCCGATCTGGCCGAGGCCACCGGTGAGCTGAAGCCCAAGAAGATCATCAAACGGCTGAAAGTCGTCGAGAGCTTCCTGGAATCCGGCAACCGCCCGGAATGGATGGTGCTGACCGTGATCCCGGTCATCCCGCCGGAACTGCGCCCGCTGGTGCCGCTGGACGGGGGCCGCTTTGCGACCTCGGACCTGAACGATCTTTATCGTCGCGTCATCAACCGCAACAACCGCCTGAAGCGCCTGATCGAGTTGCGCGCGCCCGATATCATCGTGCGCAACGAAAAACGGATGCTGCAAGAGTCGGTCGACGCCCTGTTCGACAATGGCCGCCGCGGCCGGGTGATCACCGGTGCCAACAAGCGTCCGCTGAAATCGCTGTCTGACATGCTCAAGGGCAAGCAGGGCCGCTTCCGCCAGAACCTTCTGGGGAAACGGGTCGACTTCTCGGGCCGTTCGGTCATCGTGACGGGACCTGAACTCAAGCTGCACCAGTGCGGTCTGCCCAAGAAGATGGCGCTCGAACTGTTCAAGCCGTTCATCTATTCGCGGCTAGAGGCCAAGGGCCTCAGCAGCACCGTGAAACAGGCTAAGAAGCTGGTCGAGAAGGAACGACCCGAGGTCTGGGATATCCTGGACGAGGTGATCCGCGAGCATCCGGTTCTGCTGAACCGAGCGCCGACGCTGCACCGTCTGGGCATCCAGGCGTTCGAGCCGATCCTGATCGAAGGCAAGGCGATCCAGCTGCACCCGCTGGTTTGCTCGGCCTTCAACGCCGACTTTGACGGTGACCAGATGGCCGTGCACGTGCCGCTGAGCCTTGAGGCCCAGCTCGAAGCACGCGTGCTGATGATGTCGACGAACAACGTTCTGTCGCCCGCCAACGGCGCACCGATCATCGTTCCCTCGCAGGACATGATCCTGGGTCTCTACTATCTGACCCTGGAACGTGAAGGCATGGTCGGCGAAGGCAAGATCTTTGGCTCGATCGACGAGGTTCAGCACGCGCTGGACGCGGGCGAGGTGCATCTGCACACCAAGATCACCGCGCGGATCGCGCAGATCGACGACGAGGGTAACGAAGTTCTGCAACGGTTCGAAACCACCCCGGGCCGTGTGCGCCTGGGCGCGCTGCTGCCGATGAACAACAAAGCCCCGTTCGAACTGGTCAACCGTCTGCTGCGCAAGAAAGAGGTGCAGCAGGTGATCGACACCGTCTACCGTTATTGCGGCCAGAAAGAGTCGGTGATCTTCTGCGACCAGATCATGACCATGGGCTTCCGCGAGGCGTTCAAGGCCGGCATCTCGTTCGGCAAGGACGACATGGTGATCCCCGATGACAAATGGGGCATCGTGGATGAGACCCGCGACCAGGTGAAGGATTTCGAACAGCAGTACATGGACGGCCTGATCACTCAGGGCGAAAAGTACAACAAGGTTGTCGATGCCTGGTCCAAGTGTAACGACCGTGTCACCGAAGCGATGATGTCCACCATCTCGGCGGACAAGCGTGACGAGAACGGTGCCGTGATGGAGCCGAACTCCGTCTACATGATGGCCCACTCGGGTGCGCGGGGCTCGGTCACCCAGATGAAACAGCTGGGCGGCATGCGTGGCCTGATGGCCAAGCCGAACGGCGACATCATCGAGACGCCGATCATCTCGAACTTCAAGGAAGGTCTGACCGTTCTTGAATACTTCAACTCGACCCATGGCGCCCGTAAGGGTCTGTCGGATACTGCTCTGAAGACGGCGAACTCGGGTTACCTGACACGTCGTCTGGTGGACGTGGCGCAGGATTGCATCGTGCGCGAGCATGATTGCGGCACCGATCGCGGCGTGACCGCCGAAGCGGCGGTCAACGACGGCGAAGTCGTGGCCTCGCTGGCCGAGCGCGTGCTGGGCCGTGTCGCCGCCGACGATATCCTGCGTCCGGGCACCGAAGAGGTGCTGGTGGCCGCCGGTCAGCTGATCGACGAGCGGATGGCCGATGCCATCCACGAGGCCGGTGTGCAGACCTCGCGGGTCCGCTCGCCGCTGACTTGCGAAAGCGAGGAAGGCGTCTGTGCCATGTGCTATGGCCGTGACCTGGCGCGCGGCACCATGGTGAACCAGGGCGAGGCTGTCGGTATCATCGCGGCGCAGTCGATCGGTGAACCGGGGACCCAGCTGACCATGCGGACCTTCCACATCGGCGGCGTGGCCCAGGGTGGCCAGCAGTCGTTCCAGGAAGCGAACCAGGACGGCACCATCGCGTTCGAAAACCCGCAGCTGCTGGTCAATGCCGCAGGCGAAAGCCTGGTCATGGGCCGCAACATGAAGCTGTTGATCAAGGACGCGCAGGGCGAGGAACGTGCCAGCTTCAAGCTGGGTTACGGCTCGAAACTGTTCGTCAAGGACGGCGCCCAGATCAAGCGTGGCGACAAGTTGTTCGAATGGGATCCCTACACCCTGCCGATCATCGCCGAGAAGGCCGGTACCGCCAAATATGTCGACCTGGTTTCGGGCATCGCTGTCCGCGACGAGACCGACGAGGCCACTGGCATGACCCAGAAGATCGTGATCGACTGGCGGGCCGCGCCGAAAGGCAGCGATCTCAAGCCCGAGATCATCCTGGTGGACAGTGATGGTGAACCGGTCCGCAATGACGCGGGCAACCCGGTTCACTATCCGATGTCGGTGGACGCGATTCTGTCGATCGAAGATGGCCAGGTCATCGAGGCCGGCGACGTCATCGCTCGTATCCCGCGCGAAGGCGCCAAGACCAAGGACATCACCGGGGGCCTTCCCCGCGTGGCGGAACTGTTCGAGGCCCGTCGTCCCAAGGATCACGCGATCATCGCCGAGATCGACGGTTACGTCCGCTTTGGCCGCGACTACAAGAACAAGCGTCGCATCTCGATCGAGCCGTCGAACGAGGCCATGGAACCTGTCGAATACATGGTACCCAAGGGCAAGCACATCCCGGTGCAAGAAGGCGACTTCGTGCAGAAGGGTGACTATATCATGGACGGCAACCCGGCCCCGCACGACATCCTGTCGATCCTGGGCGTCGAGGCTCTGGCCAATTACATGGTGAAAGAGGTGCAGGAGGTCTATCGTCTGCAGGGCGTGAAGATCAACGACAAGCACATCGAAGTCATCGTGCGTCAGATGCTGCAGAAGTGGGAGATCTCGGACTCGGGTGACACCACGCTGCTCAAGGGCGAACATGTCGACAAGCAGGAATTCGACGCGGCCAATGAAAAGACCATCGCCCGCGGCGGTCGCCCGGCCTCGGGCGAGCCGATCCTGCTGGGGATCACCAAGGCCTCGTTGCAGACCCGCTCCTTCATCTCGGCGGCCTCCTTCCAGGAGACCACCCGCGTGCTGACCGAAGCCTCGGTTCAGGGCAAGAAGGACAAGCTGGTCGGCCTCAAGGAAAACGTGATTGTCGGTCGTCTGATCCCGGCAGGTACCGGTGGAGCAACGCAGCAGATGCGCCATATCGCAACCCAGCGCGACAACGTGGTCATCGCCGCTCGTCGCGAAGAGGCCGAAGCCGCCGCTGCGCTTGCCGCACCGATCATGGATGCCGAGATCGTGGACGACGACCTCGATACTCTGGTCGACACGCCGGAAAGCCGCAATTGATCCGATCGCATGTGAACGAAAAGAACCCCCGTGCCGCGCACGGGGGTTTTTCTTTGTGTGGTCAGGCGTAGAATGGGCGGCGCAGGAGGTGCGACATGCCCGAACCCATGCTCCGGGATTTGCCCGGCTTTGGCCCCCGGCTGCGCCGTTTGCGGCGGGCGCGGTCGATGAAACAGGCGGCGCTGGCCGAGGCGCTGGATACCAGCCAAGCCACCGTTTCGCGTTGGGAGGCGGGGACGCAGCTGCCAGACGGGGCAACCCGCCGCCGCGCGCTGGAGTTGTTGACACGGGATGTCTGCGACGATGCGGTGCTGCGTCGACTGGTGGAACATTCATCGGACTGCCTGCATCTTGTGGACGAGGCCAATCATGTCTGTCTGGCCTATTCCCCGTCCCGCGCGCGGCAATGGCGGCAATCGCAGCGGGCCCTGCTGGGACAATCGCTCTGGCCTTATGCCACGGTCGAGATCCAGGCCGCCGAGGCGGCGCTGGACGGATCGGACTGGTGGGAGAGCCAGACGCCGAACCCCCGGCTGTTCCATACCAGCCGCCGGGTTTATGACGCGTTGACCGTGGTCGAGGGCGGCCTCTTGTGGGAGCGGCTCTATCTTTCCGACGGCACGCCGGTCCGGCTCTGCTCGCAGGCGCACAGCCCGCATAATTAATACGTGGCGCGTGATGCCCTGGCGGGGTATCGCGGGATCATGCGCCCGAAACTGACCTTGCCCCCCTTGCCCCTGATCCTGCTGCTTTGGCTGGCAGGGCTTGGTGCGGCGGGGCAATTTGCCAAGATCGCGGTACCCTTTGACTTGGTCCGGCAACTCTATCCCGATGCGGGCGCGGGGCAGGGTTGGCTGCTCTCGGTGATCAGCGTCTTTGGTATTCTCTTTGGCATGGTCGCGGGCCTTCTGACCGCGCGTTATGGCTGTCGCCGGTTGCTGGTGGCGGGTCTTGCCCTGGGCGCGCTCATGTCGCTGTGGCAGGCGACGCAGCCAGCATTTGCACTGATGCTGGCCAGCCGCATGATCGAGGGGCTTTCCCATCTGGCCATCGTGGTGGCCGCACCCACCCTGATCGCGCAGATTGCCCCCGTGCCGCTGCGCAACTTTGCCATGACCTTGTGGAGCACCTTTTTTGGCGTCGCCTTTGCGCTGGTCGCCTGGATCGGCCTGCCCTGGGCGCAGACGCATGGGGTGGCGGGCCTGTTCCTGTGCCACGGGGGGGTTATGGCGGTGCTGGCGGCTGCGGTCTGGAGACTGCTGCCTGCCGACGAGACCGCAACCGACGCGGAAAACAGCTTGCGCCCGCGTGACCTGCTCGCCCGGCACCTGTCGGCCTATGGGTCGCCCCGCATTGCTGCGCCGGCTGTGGGCTGGCTGTTCTATACGCTGACCTTCGTCTCGCTGGTGGCGATCCTGCCACCGCTGTTGCCGGAAGACCTGCGGGCAACCATCGTGGGCGTGATGCCCCTGACCAGTATCGCGGTGGCACTGCTGGTTGTTACCCCGCTCTTGCGGCGCTTGCCTGCGACCGGTGTGGTGATCGCGGGGTTTGGCCTTTCGGCACTGGTTTTGTCGGGTTTCTGGCTGGGGGTGCCGACACCGGTTCTGTGCGTGATGCTCTTTGCGACATTGGGGCTGGTGCAGGGGGCGAGCTTTGCCGCGATTCCCGCGCTCAATGCCTCGAGCCAGGATCGCGCGCTGGCCAACGGGGCGCTGGCGCAGATGGGCAACCTGGGCAACACGCTGGGCACACCGCTGCTGTTGTTGGTGCTGGCCGCCTGGGGCACCGGAGCGTTGCTGGCGGCGGTGATCCTGATCTATCTGGCGGGTATCTCACTGCATCTCTGGTTGTGGTGGCGCCGCCGACGCGAATAGGCGCGGACCCGAAATGTGGCGACTTGCCATTTCGTTCTGGCCTCGCCAGAAATGAAACGCAGCCAGTGCGCGGCCTCGGAAACCGGTACCGGCCTATTCCATTTGGCGAGGCCAGGATATGTCACCAAATATGCGCGGCGCGCTTCTGATGATGGCGAGCATGGCGGCATTCACCTGCAACGACACGGTTGTGAAACTGCTTGGCGCAGAGATGCCGCTGTTCCAGATCCTGGTCCTGCGCAGCGGGTTGTCGGCGGTCTGGATCTATATCATGGCGCGGCATCTGGGGGCGCTCCACCTGCGGTTTGGCCGCCGCGACAGGATGCTGGTGGCATTGCGCTGCCTGTCCGAGATCGGCGCCACCTACTTCTTTCTCACCGCGCTTCTGAACATGCCGCTGGCGAATGTGACGGCGGTGCTGCAAATGCTGCCGCTGACCGTGACACTCGGGGCGGCCCTGTTCTTTGGCGAACAGGTTGGTTGGCGGCGGATGCTGGCGATCGGGCTTGGGTTTTGTGGCATGCTGCTGATCGTGCGACCGGGGCCGGATGGGTTCACGCTTCATGCGATCTATGCGATGGCGGCGGTGATCTGTGTCACCGCGCGTGACCTGGTGACGCGGCGGATGTCGTCGCAGGTGCCTTCGCTGACGGTCACGCTGGCCACGGCCGTGTCGGTGATGTGCTTCGGGCTCGTAGGGTCGCTGACAGTGGATTGGATTCCCTTGAGAACGGACCTGTCCCTGGGCCTGTTGGCGGCCTCGCTGCTGGTTTTGGGCGGTTATCTGTTCAGCGTGATGGTGATGCGGATCGGTGAGGTCGGCTTTGTCGCGCCGTTTCGCTATTCAAGCCTGATCTGGGCGCTGGTTCTGGGATGGCTCGTCTTTGGCGACTGGCCCGATCCGCTGACCATGACCGGGGTGGCGCTGGTGGTGGCGACCGGGCTCTTTACCCTGTTCCGCGAACGGGCGTCACGGCATCGGGGCTGAGAAGATCTCGCGCACGCGGGCATTGTCGACATTGAAGCGGGCCTTGAAATAGGCCTCCTCGTCCGCATCAAGCGGTTGATAGCGGAACTGTTTGGCACCCGGCTTGGCGCGGGAATCGTTAAATTCGTTATGGCCGCGCAGCATCATGTCCTCGCCGGGGACCGTGATCGTCGGCATGACGGTCCATAGTTTGTGATGACCGAAATGCATGATGCCCTCACGATGACCGGGGGCAACGATCACCCCAAGCGCGATGGCGCTGTAGGCGAACTGGAACGGGCTGACCTCGATCCCGCGTTTGCCACAGCGAAACACGTAGCCGGTGTTGAAATCGACCGCCACGGCCGGGTGTTTGCGCCAGAGCCCTTCGGTATCTGCGGCCACTTCGCGATAGCGAGCGACGAAATCGCGGGCCATGCCGTCATCGTCATCCAACCGGAATTGCAGGCAGGGCGCATCGATGTCGTGGCGGTGATCGTCGAGCGCCTGCGCCATCGCGGTACGGTGGCGCAGCGGTGGATAGGCGCGGATGCGGATCTGGGGCACATCCCGCACCAGAGCCTCCAGCCGGGCCCGGTAGCTGTCGGGAAAGCATTCGCCGATCACCACCAGAAACTCGAAATCCGGGTCGGTCTGTCCCGCGACCGAGGGCAGGGTGATTGCCTCGAACTGGCGGAAACGGTCCTCCATCCGGGTAGGCGCATAGAGATAGGCGCGCCGCTCGTCCAGCGTTTCGTGCATCACCTTGAAGCCGCCATGGCCAAGATAGCTGAACCGGCAAAGACCCAGAACCTGCATGTTCAGCCCCCTGAAAAGACGCGTTTGACGTGATCCTCGCGGATAGCGAAGCGGGCGGCAAAATCGGCTGCCTGCTCTTCGCTCAACGGTTCCAGCGACACCGGCTTGTTCTTGTTCTGACGCGAGTCATTATAGTCGTTGAGGCTGCGCACCCACATTGGCGCGTCTGAAATGCTGATCACCGGCATGAAGCGGCCGATCTTCTCATGGGCAAAGTTCATGATCGTCAGTTTGCAGCCGCCTTTCACATACATGCCCAGCGCGGCGACATACAGCGCGCGGACCGTTTCTTTGGCGGTGATACCCGGGGCGTCAATCTCGGCCAGGTATCCCCGGTTGAAATCGACCGCGACGGTGCGGTTTCCGGCCACCAGCCCGCCGCAGTCGTTCAGGGTGCGGCGCAACCGTTCGATGAAATCAACCGAAATCGCGTCATCATCGTCATGGCGGAATTGCAGGCAGGGTTTGGTCGGGTCCTTGCGGGCCTTGTTCAGTATTTCCTTCATCACCTCGCGCTGGGGGCGGGGTGGTTCTGTCACGATCCGCACCTGCGGTACATCCGCCGTCAGGTCGTGCAGCCGGTCGCGGTGCTCTTTTGGAAGGCTGTCGCCGATGACGACGATCAGGTCAAAATTCTGATCCGTCTGTTCGCGCAGACAGGGCAAGGCCGAGGTTTCGAACAGACGGAACCGCTCTTCCAGACGGTCGTTGGAATACAGATAGGCGATACGCTCTTCGGTGGTCTCATGATCGACCTGAAAGCCGCCGATCGCGGGATAGGAAAACCGGCACAGACCGATGGCCTGCATGTCCCTGCTGTCCATAGACAAAACCTTCTCGACACTGCCGGACAAGTTTGGCAGTCTGCCACGACCTTGGCAACCGGGGGTGGGCTGTTGACACTCTGGCCGACTCCCCCTATTACGCGCGCTATCTCGGAAGCCGTGGGCCGCCCCACGACCGATTTCAAATAGACGTGGTCAAGGTCCGGACAGTTTTGTTGTCCCGATCCTCTGATAACCAACCGCGACGTTCGCCTCGGAATGGGAACGTTCGCGGATTTTGCGCTTGCATAAGACGCAGGTGCGCCAAACCGAAGCCGCACGCAACGCGCGTGCATGACATGTGTGTTGCAAAACGGGGAAAAGACCGGAATGCCAACGATCCAACAGCTGATCCGCAAACCGCGGCAGCCGAAAGTAAAACGCTCGAAGTCCCAGCACCTGGAACAGTGCCCGCAGAAGCGCGGCGTCTGCACCCGGGTCTATACCACCACTCCGAAGAAACCGAACTCGGCAATGCGTAAGGTTGCCAAGGTCCGTCTGACCAACGGGTACGAAGTGATCTCCTACATCCCCGGTGAAAGCCACAACCTGCAAGAACACTCGGTTGTTCTGATCCGCGGCGGCCGTGTAAAAGACCTTCCCGGCGTGCGTTACCACATCCTGCGCGGTGTTCTGGATACCCAGGGCGTCAAAGACCGTAAGCAGCGTCGTTCGAAATACGGCGCGAAGCGTCCCAAATAAGAAGGAGAGGCCGAGATGTCCCGTCGTCACGCCGCAGAAAAACGCGAAGTCCTGCCCGACGCCAAATTTGGCGACAAGGTTCTGACCAAGTTCATGAACAACCTGATGATCGACGGCAAGAAGTCGGTCGCAGAGCGCATCGTCTACAACGCCTTCGATCGCGTTGAGAACAAGATCAAGCGCGCCCCCGTCGAAGTGTTCCACGAAGCGCTCGACAACATCAAACCCTCGGTCGAGGTCCGCTCGCGCCGTGTGGGTGGTGCCACTTATCAGGTTCCGGTCGAAGTGCGCCCCGAGCGCCGCGAAGCGCTGGCCATCCGCTGGCTGATCGCCGCCGCGCGCAACCGCAACGAAAACACCATGGAAGAACGCCTCGCCGGCGAGCTGCTGGACGCTGTCCAGTCGCGCGGAACCGCCGTGAAGAAGCGCGAAGACACCCACAAGATGGCCGAGGCGAACAAAGCCTTCAGCCATTACCGCTGGTAATTCTAGAGGCTCAGACCAATGGCACGCGAATATCCGCTGAACCTATACCGGAACTTCGGTATCATGGCTCACATCGACGCAGGCAAAACGACCTGCTCGGAACGTATCCTGTATTACACCGGCAAATCCCACAACATTGGTGAGGTGCATGACGGCGCCGCCACCATGGACTGGATGGAGCAGGAGCAGGAACGCGGCATCACCATCACCTCGGCTGCGACCACCACCTTCTGGGAGCGCACCGAGGACGGCCAGACCGCCGACACCCCCAAGCACCGCCTGAACATCATCGACACCCCCGGCCACGTTGACTTCACCATCGAAGTCGAGCGTTCGCTGGCCGTGCTCGACGGTGCCGTCTGCGTGCTCGACGCCAACGCCGGTGTCGAACCCCAGACCGAAACCGTGTGGCGTCAGGCCGACCGCTACAAGGTGCCGCGCATGGTGTTCGTCAACAAGATGGACAAGATCGGCGCCGACTTCTTCAACTGCGTGCGCATGATCGAAGACCGCACCGGCGCCCGCGCGGTACCGGTCGGTATCCCGATCGGCGCGGAAAACGAGCTGGAAGGCCTGGTTGACCTGGTCACCATGGAAGAATGGCTGTGGCAGGGCGAAGACCTCGGCGCAAGCTGGGTCAAGGCCCCGATTCGCGACAGCCTGAAGGACATGGCTGAAGAATGGCGCGGCAAGATGATCGAAGCGGCCGTCGAAGAAGACGACGACGCGATGATGGAATACCTCGAAGGCAACGAGCCCGACGTGCCGACCCTGCGCAAACTGCTGCGCAAGGGCACTCTGGCGCTGCATTTCGTGCCGGTTCTGGGTGGCTCCGCATTCAAGAACAAGGGTGTTCAGCCGCTGCTCAACGCCGTGATCGACTATCTGCCCAGCCCGCTGGACGTTGTTGACTACATGGGGTTCAAGCCCGGTGACGAGGAAGAAGTGCGTAACATCGCGCGCCGCGCCGATGACAACATGGCCTTCTCGGGCCTGGCGTTCAAAATCATGAACGACCCGTTTGTCGGCTCGCTGACCTTTACCCGCGTTTACTCGGGCGTCCTGAAAAAGGGCGACACCATGCTGAACTCGACCAAGGGCAAGAAAGAGCGCGTTGGTCGTATGATGATGATGCACTCGAACAACCGCGAGGAAATCGATGAAGCCTTTGCAGGCGACATCATCGCGCTGGCGGGTCTGAAAGACACCACGACCGGTGACACGCTGTGTGACTCCAAGGATCCGGTGGTTCTGGAAACCATGACCTTCCCCGATCCGGTTATCGAGATCGCGGTCGAACCCAAGACCAAGGGCGACCAGGAAAAGATGTCCCAGGGTCTGGCCCGTCTGGCCGCCGAAGACCCGTCCTTCCGCGTGGAAACCGACCTGGAATCGGGTCAGACCATCATGAAGGGCATGGGCGAACTTCACCTGGACATCCTGGTGGACCGTCTCAAGCGCGAGTTCAAGGTCGAGGCCAACATCGGTGCGCCGCAGGTGGCTTATCGCGAGACCATCTCGAAAGAGGTCGAGCATACCTACACCCACAAGAAACAGTCGGGTGGTTCGGGTCAGTTCGCCGAGGTCAAGCTGGTCATCACCCCGACCGAGCCGGGCGAAGGTTACTCCTTCGAGAGCCGGATCGTCGGCGGTGCCGTGCCCAAGGAATACATTCCGGGTGTGGAAAAGGGCATCAAGTCCGTCATGGATAGCGGTCCGCTGGCCGGTTTCCCCGTGATCGACTTCAAGGTCGCCCTGATCGACGGTAAGTTCCACGACGTTGACTCCAGCGTTCTGGCCTTCGAAATCGCGGCCCGCATGGGTATGCGCGAAGGCATGAAGAAAGCCGGCGCCAAGCTGCTGGAACCGATCATGAAGGTCGAGGTGATCACGCCCGAGGAATACACCGGTGGCATCATCGGTGACCTGACGTCGCGTCGGGGTCAGGTGTCCGGGCAGGAAAGCCGTGGCAACGCGATCGCGATCAACGCCTTCGTGCCGCTGGCCAACATGTTCGGCTACATCAACACCCTGCGTTCGATGTCGTCGGGCCGTGCCCAGTTCACCATGCTGTTCGACCACTACGATCCGGTCCCGCAGAACATCTCGGACGAGATCCAGGCGAAATACGCGTAATCGGTGGTGCGTGGGAAACCACGCACCCTGTCAACCCTTAGGGTGCGTGCCTGCACGTACCGGCAAGAGAAAAAAGGAGCTTTGCAATGGCAAAGGAAAAGTTTGAGCGTAATAAACCGCACGTCAACATTGGCACGATTGGCCACGTTGACCACGGGAAGACGACGCTGACCGCAGCGATCACGAAATATTTCGGCGACTTCAAGGCGTATGACCAGATTGACGGCGCGCCGGAAGAGAAAGCACGCGGGATCACCATCTCGACCGCCCACGTGGAATACGAGACCGAAGCGCGTCACTACGCCCACGTCGACTGCCCCGGCCACGCCGACTATGTGAAGAACATGATCACCGGTGCGGCGCAGATGGACGGCGCGATCCTGGTGGTGAACGCCGCTGACGGCCCGATGCCGCAGACCCGCGAGCACATCCTGCTGGCCCGCCAGGTTGGCGTGCCCGCGCTGGTGGTGTTCATGAACAAGGTCGACCAGGTCGATGACGAGGAACTGCTGGAGCTGGTGGAAATGGAAATCCGCGAGCTGCTGAGCTCGTACGACTTCCCCGGCGACGATATTCCGATCGTTGCGGGCTCGGCCCTGGCGGCGATGGAAGGCCGTGATCCGGAAATCGGCGAGAACAAGATCCGTGAACTGCTGGCCGCGGTTGACGAGTACATCCCGACCCCGGAGCGCGCTGTCGACCAGCCCTTCCTGATGCCGATCGAAGACGTGTTCTCGATCTCGGGCCGCGGCACCGTGGTGACCGGTCGTGTGGAACGCGGCGTGATCAATGTCGGCGACTCGATCGAGATCGTGGGCATCAAGGACACCCAAACCACCACCTGTACCGGTGTGGAAATGTTCCGCAAGCTGCTGGATCGCGGTGAAGCCGGCGACAACATCGGCGCGCTGCTGCGTGGTATCGACCGCGAGAAGGTCGAGCGCGGCCAGGTGCTGTGCAAGCCGGGTTCGGTGACCCCGCACACCAAGTTCGAAGCCGAGGCCTATATCCTGACCAAGGAAGAGGGCGGCCGTCACACCCCGTTCTTCGCGAACTACCGTCCGCAGTTCTACTTCCGGACGACCGACGTGACCGGCACCGTGACGCTGGCCGAAGGCACCGAGATGGTGATGCCGGGCGATAACGTGGGCTTCACCGTCGAGCTGATCGCGCCGATCGCGATGGAAGACGGCCTGCGCTTCGCCATCCGCGAAGGCGGCCGCACTGTCGGCGCCGGCGTCGTGTCGAAGATCATCGAATAATCGGTGATCCCGAGACACGCCTGGTTGCTCGAGGAGATTTTCCGCAGGAAAATCTTCCAAGCGCACAAGGGTGACAAACAGAAAAGGCCGCTCCCCCGGAGCGGCCTTTTTCATGTCCACAAACGAT